>CAJTCR010000091.1 GCA_910574915.1 Eubacteriaceae bacterium | reverse complement strand
GGATGACCTGCTCCCCTGGTCACCAAGCCTGCCGGAGAACTGCCGGAAGACTGGTAAGAATGAATTGAAATAAGACTGGAGCAAATCTGTTTCTATCTTACAGGTTTGCTCCAGTTTTGTATAGGTACGCACTATCTACCGTTTACAATGCAACTTTAAAAGCCCTCCATATGCGAGGGCTTAATTTTACCACAACCTTAACAGAATTAACAACATCTTTCATTAAAATATCCCCGGCAGTTTGCCTGCCAGGGATATCTTTTGGAGTGGACTGATTAATCAATTTAGAGAATGTTTTTCAACCTTCCCCTTCATATTCTTTCTCGACGTAGTTTTCAGGAAATACGCAAACAATTGGCACGGTGATAGTGAATTTTTCGCCTTCACGCATAAAACCGTCCATGTCTGCACCTATCCTCAGTGGATAATAAGCTTGTTCAACATTACCACGGCTGCCACTATAATCAAAACAAAAAGCTGTTGGGAATTCATAGACTTTACCATCCTCGGTAGTCAAGGTTGAGGTTTCACCGTAATCCACGTGCATGTCTTTAGTGAACCAAACGTTAACATACGCGCCTCCATGCTGTTCTGTGTTTCTGAATTCTTTTTTGGTTTTATTGCTGCTCGCTATAGAATTGACATTGAAAATTCTATTATCGGACTGTTCGCCAGCTTTATAAAAGCCAGAATGATCTATTATGTGCAGGAAAACGTCTTTTAATTCCGTGAATGATTCAAAGTAGAATTCACAATAGTACGTGCCCTCTTTACTAATTTTTACCTCCTGCATTTTTTCTGGATTATCATCATAATGTTTAAACGGCGTACCATCTGGCTTAAAAACAGTCTTCTCCACCCACATGGCTTCTTCCTGATCAAAGTTGTAGGTTTTTCCGGTGTATGGGCTAATTGGCGTTGGCGTATTTACTGCTTTGAGACTTTTTGGCTTAGTCTGCTTGCTCGAATCAGCAGACACCACATCGAACTCAAATTCTACCGTAACTCCATATTCTCCCAAGATAGTCTTTTTGGCACTGTTGCTGCTTTTATGATTACGGCCGAATATTACTCCGTCATTGGTCAGAGAACCAACTTTAGCACCCTTCTCTGAAAAAACTTCACTATCCTTTAACACAACATACTTATTAGTGCGTTTGCCGGTTTTATTGTTTACCGTGCGATATTTCACAGAGTTTTTGACCGGCACAATTTTAACTGTGCCATTTGGTATAGTTGGGCCAGCTGCTATATAATTCTCAACCTTCTTCTGATTAGCGTTTGAGCAGGTTACAGCTGCCGTTATCTTCCATTCATAGTTCAATAACGGTTCTGGCTCAACTTCATCAGGCATGGTTAAACTTAGGCGCACATTTTTCGCGTCCTCGGCACCAAAGTTATAGCACATAACCTTGCCTTTGTAGCGCACGCCTGGCTGCAGGTTTAGCCAAGAGCCATGATACTGTTTGTTGTCATACTCTGACGTAATTGACATAAAATAACGGTAATCATTACTCTTTTTGTAATTATTGATCCAGCAGGAATTCATGCTAGCCTGCCTCGGCAAGCTGGTATATCGATAAGCTTCGATACCGTTTACATCCGGAAAGGCTGCATGAGTTGTTTGGACATCCCGTATTAAGTTCAGCGAAAAGCACATAATTAGCGCCAGTACAAAGGCGACCTGACGTCTGAAGCGCCAGGAAAGATTTTTAGTTTTCTGCATAAGTTATTCCTCCTTCTTAAAATCAGAGAACTGAAAACCAGCTATGTACCATAACGTTTCTACCACTCCATTAGATTGTTAAAGGTGCATAGTTGATTTAGTTTACCATGTATAGGGTGCAGGATTTTTTGGTAACGAGCTTAGTTTTTTGCAAGATATAGTTTTCTTGGCTTGCTGCGTGGGTAAAATCAGCTCTAAGAAAGCATAAGCTATATATGTAATATCATATCAAACAAACCATGTCTGTATCATTTTATTTAGCAGCAACCACGTCAAAATCAAGCGATACGCATATTCCAACTGCTTGTTCTGGTGATTTTAGCCCATATTCCTGATAACCATACAAAATGCCATCATTTTTCTCTGAGCCAACCTTTACTCCTTGGCCTGATAACATGTTGGCAAGATTAATACTATACGTTTCAACCGATCCAGTGCCTTCCTTTGCTGCTGGCCATACTTCCAAGGATTTTTTAACAGGTACAATTTTTATCGCTTTATCAGAAGTGAGCTTGATTGTATTTTTGATGTTACGCTGTGTTGTGTTAGAAGCTGTAAACTTTGCGGTCATCTTACTTGTGCCGCCTGCTTTTATCTGCTGTGGCAGTTTTAACGAAAAATGCACACTCTTTGCATCCTCCTTCCCGTAATTAATACAATCCGCCATTATATGATAGCGTTTGCCAGCTTGCAGTGTGACAGTATTCCCGGCCTGGTCTTTATCGCCTTCAAATTCAAGGTATTTACTGTCATGTTGATATAAAGACAGAAAAGCACGCGCATCAACTTTATGCGCAGAGTCTACAAGAGCATTCAAGGTGGCTTTTTCTGGCAGATTAGCAATGGTATAACCGTCGATGCCATATTTGGCTTTTACCTTGTTACTAGCTTCTGCTGGTATGGCACTTGATGCAGCTATCAATGCAATAGCTAACAAGCCTGCCAGATTCCGAATCATTTTATTCATTCTGTTCATAAATGATTACCTCTCTTTTCTTAATATTTAGTTTCGTAAATTAGCATATCATGCTTAGCTTTCTCATTTGCGGCGGCTGCTTAAGGCTTTTACAATGACTACTGTTATGCCTATCCCAGCACAAATTAAAATGACAGGACGGATTGATTTCTTAGGGTCATCTGTCTGTATATCTGTTTGTGCATCTGTTTCTGCCGTTTTCTTTGTTGTTTCTTGATCAGGCAATGTATTCTCCTGATTATCTACCCCTTTTTCTTTCACATCGTCATTTGCGATTTTAGTCCTAATCGTATAAATAATATGTCCAGAAAATTCTCCACAACCAAAGATCATACCATTAAGTTCATTCATGCCAAGATAGGTACCTTCCGGACTAAACATATACGTTGGTACAATTGCACCATTCGTATCCCAAGAGTTATGAATCTTTGCCGATCCAGTTACATAATGTAAAGTCATATCTTCTTTGGCAGTGATAAAAGCCTCATCCCAAACCTTTTCCGGTGTAGCTGTCGGTGAAGAAATAGACGCATAAACCTGTCCGCGTTCCCCAGCAGCTAATTTTGAAGGAAAGTCAGTCGCTAGCTTCGTATTATACGCTACACCCTTATAATTATGCGCTTTATCATTCAAAGTCCTTGAAGCGTTATTATGATAATAAATATACACTTCGTAGTCCTTATTAGCCTCAATTTCCATTTCGGTAACATATTTACCGCCAGCCGCTTTATCTACAATTCGCACGAACTCGCGTTCATCTCCGATTGCGGAATTATTCGTAATCGAGTTAAAAGTCACGTGGTCTGCTGGGTTTTCCATCGTGTAAGTTGGTCGTTCCGGACCCCAGGCGAGAACGCATTGTAAGGATAAAAATATGTATGATATAGTCACAAATGCACCTAATATAATTCTTTTAGTCATTTCGAAGTCCTCATATTAGCTTCTATCATCTGTAGTGACTAATTTTTCTGGTTCAACCACCGAATCTGGACAATCAGGTAATTGTACAATAATATCCGCAGAATCCTGAATGACAGTTTGACCAACAGTAGCTCGTCCCCAGTTACGCAAAGTGAATCTACCACAGGTAAAATTATCGTCCACTACATCCGCATAGAACCGGATTAGAGCATTAGAGCCTGCACCGTAGTTACCAATATAGATTCCGGTCTTAGTAACATCATCTTCATTGATGGTTGCGCCTTGTGGAAATGATGCGTTCATGATTCTGGTTGAGCCAGGAACATAACGTAAATTAGCTGGTAACTGATCATCAATGATAACGTTATTTTGATAACCGGTGCTAGTGTTCTTGTAGTTTATTTGGAATTCTACGCGATCACCGATCTTGGCGTCAACTGATTCCTTCCAGGTTTTGTCGGTGTCGTTGGCGAGACGAACGTAAGTTTCTACGGTAAACAATATTTCCTCATCTGCCTTTTTCGTATCTTGAACATTTATCGAACAGGACGCTTTATGCTCAGTCCCTTTAATTGTCACCGTGATTTTAGCTACACCTTCTTTCTTTGCCTTTATCACACCTTTTTGTGTTATAGAAGCTATGGACGCCTTATTGCTTTTCCAAACCAGCTTTTTACTTTTTAGAGTCTTTTTCGTAATTGTAGCTTTTAAAGTTAGCTTGTCTCCTACATTCATGGACTTTTTCGCATAGTTTAACTTAATTACAGGACTTGCAGCCTGGGCCGCAGATATAGGTGCCAAATTCACTGATGTAACACAGAGTGTGGTTATAGCAAATGCAGCAAAAAGTTGATTCAATCCCTTTCTCATTTCTCCCTCCATTTCTCGGCTTTTGCCAGTGGTTTTTATTAGAAACAGTGCCTGTTTCTAATAAAAATAACAAGATGTAACATAATAATGAAATTGTTACATTACGCTCGCGGATACCATACTAAATAAATAGAGAATCTTGTACACGTGATCTTTACCAGCAGCAAAATAACCATGTTGGAAAATTTTCTGTACCAGAAATGCTAAAACCACTTGAAACTACGCACAAGAAATGCTAGACTAAAGTATCAGAATCATTAAAATGTTACAACGTCCTCCGGCCTTATAATAAGCTATACTAATGCTTATTATAAGACAAGGGGGATTCATTATTATTATGGCAACCACAGAACCAATTAGGAATAAGAAACAGTTACGGCAGCTTGCAGATTACTTTTTAAAGCGTGGCAAACTGCGCAATTATGCGTTAATCGTACTGGGCGCATGTACGGTACTAAGGATCAGTGACCTGCTTGCCCTCAAATGGTCGGACGTGTATAACGCAGAAAAAGATGAGATCTATACGCACATAACGGTAACAGAAAAGAAGACCGGAAAAACCCGTACCATAGCCTTAAATCATCAGGCAATCGCAGCCCTGCGTGCCTGTCTCCCGCATAGAAAAGGCGCGTTTATCTTTTCCAGCAACCGCAAAATTGATAAGGCGATCTCCCGCGTCCAGGCTTGGCGGATTATCCATGCCGCAGTAGTTACTTTAGGCATAGCTGGTAAAATCTCCTGCCATAGCCTCAGAAAGACCTGGGGATACCATGCCTGTACCAGCCAGAAGGTTCCGCCTGCCATTATTATGGAAATCTATAATCACAGTAGTTATACAATCACCCGCCGTTACCTCGGCATTACCCAGGACGAGCTTGACGCTGCTTATTTTTCCGTAGAGCTATTCTAAATATACATAAACGTTTCGGCAGACGGTTCGAGTCGATAAAGCGTAACCACAAAAGCCTGTAGTACCAGCCTTTTGTGTTATTTAAAGAATATGATTAGAACAGAATCCTTACGTTTCTATTCTTTCTGCTAAGCGAAACTTACTGTGCAGATTACATAATTTTGGGCAGAAATCCCGGCAGAATTTGACTTGTGTTTTTCTTCTACCAGAGCTAACATAGCAGCGTTATAAAGATCAATCATAGAAGGGAGAACACAAAAATTATGTCCAAATTAAACACCAATTTCTATGATGCGGTCAGCTTAGACCACATTATAGATACCGCTATCACGGATACCTTTAAAATCTGCCCGGAGTTTATAAACCGGAATGAGGGCGCAATTATGGCGGAACTACTTAGCTACACCAAAACCATTATGCGGATAGGCAAGGCTAACACAAATGACACAGAGACAGCCTTTATTATGGAAAAACACGCCGCAGGCTTATTAGACGCTATCTTTGATATTAGCCATGAGTATATTAAGCATGGTATGCGGGCTGGAGCGCATTTACTACTAGAACTTTTAGCGCATGACTAAGGAAAAAAATTAAGCAATTAGCAGAACCGCCCAACCATAGCACTAAAATACGCGAAAAGTAACATAACGGAGCATAAAGTAGAATAAAACAACACTAAGAAACGGCAGTAGTTAGATGCTGCCGTTTCTTGGTATGACCAAAAATCTCATGTTGGTGCAAGCCTGGTGCAAAAAGCTAAAATACGTTTATGCTTTTGGTGCATCATTGGTGCATCGTGTAAACTTGCATACTATTCGATCATCACAAATTTCACCAAAATAGCCTTATAGCCACACCTAGGTTAATACTCAACATACTCCAAAAACCAAAATAACAGCAGAAAACCCCTAGAATACCGGGGTTTTCTGCTGTTATGCTTTGTATCAAAATTAAATGTATGACATGCCGGGAACATGCGGTATCATACACTCTATGACACGCGCCGGAACGCCGACAGGCAATGCAGCCATGGAGTCGACCAATGGACGGATAAAGCCAGAACTGTTTACAGATTTTCATCTGCAAGGCGAAAATGTCCAGGAAGAGATGGAAGCATATATAAAGTTCTTCAACGAGGAACGGCCTGCATACTCACTGGGGTATTTAACGCCCAAACAGTACAGAGAAACATATGCAACTGTATAATACTTATAGATTGTATGTCAAAAAATACAATTTAAGTGTCCAATTTTTGTTGACCAGTGCAAATCATGCCTTTGGAAACAAAAAACTCCGGCAGTAGTCACGGATAAGGTCGGCGTACTGTCCCGGCGGGAGTTCCCTTGGGATGGCAAGCACAAACCTCCGGGCAAGCTGGGAGTTCCATTGTTTTTCCTGCGCTTCGGCAGAGTTCCATAGGATGTTGCGGTCTGCATACTCCGGCAGCACATGGGGCGGGAGCATGATTTCTTTGTGGGTGACTTCGTTCTTGTAGGGATAGTATTTCTGCTCTTGGTCGTATTCAGAAAACAGCTTCTCGCCGCTCTGGTAGGCGGCGGCAGAAACAGCGGATTCATTGTTGCCCCGCTTGATGATTGTGATTTTACAGTGCGGGCATAGCAAGTGTGCGCCCTCCTTTCTCCCGGATTGGGCAAAAGAAAAAGCAGGATAACTTTTTCAGTTTCCTGCTTGGATGTGCCGCCGGTGGGCGGCGGAATATTTAGTTTTTTGATGGGTTATCAGTTCGACAAACGGGAATTGTGATTTGATGACTTTTAAGGAAAACATTAGCTTTTATATTCTGTTATTAAAATTACCACTAACCCTTGAAAACACTAAGTTTATCGCAGGTGAGCTTTCCCTTATTGTTTCCCTTATATTATATCTTCCCATAGGGCATTACGAACCCTGATAAGGGAAAAAATGAGGGAAACATTTTTTCATTCCAACACTTGTAATAATTGATTTAAATTATCAATACTTTCTATATTCTTCTCTACACGTTGTATCCAAATAAATTTGCAATTAGCATTAATTGCCGTTCTTCTGTCTTTTTCTTCATCTCCAATAAAAATCAGCTTTGTGATGGGAAAGGCAAATTTTTCAGAAATCATTTGCATGCCTTTACAGTTCGGCTTCCTATATCCTGCAACAGTAGATGAAACGTAGTAATCAAAATAGCCCAAAAGTTCTGAGATGTCCCTTCTGAAAATTTCATCAGGCATTGCACTGGGTAAATCTGTCAATGCCGCTATTGTATATCCTTTTTCTTTAAGTTTTTGTAACACATTAATTGCCTCTGGATATATTTCCGCTTTCAATCGTAATCCACTCCAAAAAGTTTCTATACAACATTGAATAGGAATATCCATATGCCAATGTTCCAATATTTTTGTAAAAATATATTCCGCTGAATACTCAACCTCCCTATAATGAATTCTCGGATTAAATTCTTTTAGTATTTGAAACGATTTTTCAACAACTTCTTGTGAAATAGGATACCTAAATTTTCGTATAATTTCTTCAAATCCCTTATAATAAAAATCCTCCCATGAGTGAGGCATTCCTACATACTGCATTAATGTTCCGCCCAAATCAAAAACTACAACTTTCAAAATTATATCGCATCTCCCACTTCCAAATTTCTTCAGGTAAATTTGTTCCTGATTTTTTTATGCTATACCAGTCTATGTTCCATGCTACACACTTGTTTTCCTGCAAGGACGAAATCCCAATTGCATAAATACAGTTTGTGCAATTGGTGTATTTCGCTCTCAAACGCTGAAAGCCTATTGCTGATGTTCAATAATCCATTGTAAGAGTTCCTTTTCACCAATATCACCAGATGACAACGCAAGAATCACATCACATAACTCCTTTTGGCTGTAAGACAATTCATATCCATTTAGTGCAAGAAAAACCAACATAACATGCGTGCCAAGTCTTTTGTTTCCATCCAACATTGCATGGTTCTTTACCAATCCAAAACAAAGCCGTGCCGCCTTTGCCTGAATGCTTGGATAAAGCTCTTTTCCGCCAAATGACTGAAACGGATTATTTAACGCCAAATCCAGCATTCCTTCATCACGAATACCGTCACTTCCTCCAGTGGCTTTTATTAAACTTGCATGAAGTTTTTGCACCTGCTCTTTGCTTAAAATAATCATTTTGCAAGAACCTCATATGCTTCCATATTCTGTTTTATTAACCGTTCAGATATTGCAAATACATCTTCATTACTGGCAACTTTTTCTTTTTCCGCTCTACTGAAATCAATGACCAAATATCTAGGTACATTATTTTTCAGAATAACCGCCGTTCCATGTTCGTCAACTACTTTAGCTACTTTAGAAAAATTTTGATTTGCATCTGTAATTGAAATCATTGTGTTTGTATCTATTGTCATTTTATATGCACCTCACTTCCACCTATATTATATGCAAATAATAGCTAGAAAACAACCTATTTTACATTTTTTGATTGTAATATCATTGAAATCTGCCCTTGTGAATAGCCCATAAGGGCAAAAGCAAGGGAAAATACATAGTAATTCACTGTATGAGGCTAGAAAATCCTTGAAAAATAAGGAAAGTTCAAGAAATTCATCTGCAGTCGAGTAGACAAGCGGCTCACGCCGCAAGCCCCTCACAGATCCGTGCGTGCGCCTTTCACGCACACGGCTCCTCATAGTAACATTCACTTTTAGAATAACCTCACATAAATCTTTGATTTTGCTAAGGGATAAACTTTTAACATATCAGCAAACCCATCCCATGTATAGCTTTTCTTCTGGCTTCGTCTGTTCAGTGCTTTACACAGATATCTTTGGGTGAAATGCAGAAAAGAACCCAGCTTCTTGCTATTATAGGAGACACCATAATACCTGTAGTGCCCTACCAGCTTCTTATTCAGCTTTTCTATCAGTTCCTTCACGGGCAGGTCGTTATTGGCATACAGCCATTCCTTCGTGGCTTTTAGTTTCTGTGCATATTTCTTTCTGCTTGTTTTCAGCTTCACACAGAAATTTCCGCTCTTCCTGCCTTTCCCACAGTAGAAAGTAAAACCCAGAAAATCAAATGTCTCCGGCTTCTTTCCATATCTGCGTCTGCTGTTGCTGTCCGCGTACCTTCCAAACTCAATCAGTCGGCTCTTACTCTCCTCCAGCTCAAGATTGAATTTCCCCAGCCTTTCCTTCAGTGCGGCATAATATCTCTCTGCGTCTGACTTGTGCTGGAATCCCGCAATAAAATCATCTTCATACACAGCCAGGAAGCACTTCCCTTCTGTCTCTTTCAGCACTACAAATTTGTACCACAGCGTTAATACATTGTGCATATAGATATTTGCCAGAATCGGGCTGATGATATTTCCCTGCGCTGAACCTTCCTCGCCTGCTTCATAGACACCTTCTGTTACCACTCCGGCTTTCAGATATTTGTTTATCAGCCACAGAAGATTTCTGTCCTTAATATACAGCCCCAGAAACTTCATAAGCCATTCATGGCTCATGTGGTCAAAGAATCCCCTGATGTCTGCGTCCACCACATAGTTAATCCATTCGTTCTGTAGTTGACGGTGGACTTCCTTTATCGCATCATGGCATCCTCTGTTTGGTCTGAACCTATACATACAGTTAAAGAATCTCGGTTCATAAATCGCTTCCAGTATTTTCTTTACCGCAAGCTGCACAATCTTGTCCTCGTAAGAGGCAATCCCCAGCGGTCTCATCTTCCCGCTGCTTTTCGGTATATACACCCTTAGCGACGGCAGTGGCTTGTATGCCTTGTTCTTTAACCGCTCCACCAGATTTGTGATGTTCTCTTCCAGGTGTTCTTCATACTCTGCTTTTGTCACCCTGTCAATCCCTACTGCCTTCTTCCCATCCAGTTCCTTATGGCACTGCATGAGCATTTCAGCATTTATCAGATGGTACAGAGAAGTGAACTCTGGCTTCGGCGTTGTCGCCAATATTGCTGCTATCCTTTCTAATTTTGTTCCCATCAATACCTCCGTTCCTGAGCACGGTTGATGTGTCCTCAGAAAGACCGTTACTATGCAGCCCCCTTCCCTCCACCAGCATTACCCGGCTTCCATGGTACTATGAGACTATCCCACTGCCTGCCACCCATCCGCTTATCTCCATCTTCTAGTTGATAAAACGTACTTGTTTCCAAGAAGCAGCAGGCTCTCCCCAGTTGACAATTAACCACAATGTCACGCATGACTGGCTCTTTGACCCCGCAGTGCTGGACAGTTCTCGCCTTATACGAACTGCCCGATATTGCTTTCCGCACCAGTTAAGACGTCAGCCCTCTGAACTTCAACATTTCGAGGCTCAATCGCATTGCAGTCCTACTTGCTCACTGTCTACGCTTCGCACCAGCCATTACTGACTGCCACGCAAGACTCGCTACTGCTGGTTGGCTAGACCTTCGCAGACAGGATTTGCACCTGTTAGGTTAATTGCCCTTTGCTGGGCGCACAACTGGAAGTTGCGATAACATCTTTCATTGTCACATTGGGTCAATCGTGTAAAAGATACGTTTTACTCTGCCTTCTAAGTATAAAAATCCGAGCTGCAAACGCAAATCAACCATCTCTCCACCAGAGGTAAGGTCATACTCTGCATCAAAGCCTTCGGGGCGCTCATAAAACTCCACTTCATGATGGTACTCATATTGAGGGTGGAAATTGCAGGGAACGCCACATTCATCAAACGCATCAAAATCGTTCATGTCCAATGTACCCTGAATGCACTCCCGGATTTCCTCTGTATCGTCCCACTCCATTTCATCCACACAGGATGGCAAATCCTCATATCTTTTTTCGTGAAGAATATGAAGAATGTCTTTTACTGTTTGAATAGCTATTTCTTTATCCTGCTCTGTCATCAAAATACCTCCTCGCATAATTATCCTTAACAATTTTGATTTGTTGATGGCTCCATTATACCGCAATCATTTTCCAGAGGGAATAATCTCTACAAAAAATTCATTTAACCGTGAGAAATATTATTCCCTTGAATCTACCCTTGTTCCGTCTTTTGTGATGATTGGCTGCCCCTGCTGGCATTTCACGGTGATTTTGTCCCCTGCGGAGAATCCGGCCTGTTCCAGCCACTTACCCTGTAAAAGAATCTGCGGCGGAGCCTGCATGTAATTGCCACGTCCATAGCATACGGTCAATTTGCGTCCTCCATCCGTCCTCCTTCCCCGCCGCCTGTCGGCATACGATTTCACGGCACCCCATCGAATTTAGAAATTGTTCGTTTTAAACATAACTTACACACTTCGTTACAGCATTAAAAGATTTGTTATGCGATTACAGGCGTTCCCGCCAGTTTTCGCAGTTTGTTCAGTTTTTCCAGTTGTTTTTTGTTCAGTTGGAGTTCCTTTAGGTACTTCTGTATTGTTTCTTCCAAGGTGGCATGGATTAAGATATGTACTGCTTCGGTTACAAGCGCAAGATTGATGTATTCATCTGTCCCGCCGTTTTCAAGCGGTACTTTATGGTGACAGCGAATGTCATAAGGCATAAGACCAACGCCAGTTATGGCGCACCTCCCATATTGAGCCGCAAACAGAGAAATCAGGTTGTCTGCAAACTCAAACGTTTTGTCCAACACAGGGTTTTGCATGAGCCATATCATCGTATCGGTATTGATACCAAGATTTTTATGGATAGGACAGCTTTGGAAAATCTACGCTGATGTGTGTTGCCAGACGGTAATAGTTATGCAGTCTGGCAACCACGGAATTGTATTGCTGAATGGCAGTGTACTGCGCCCGGTCATCTGCCGGATCCTGTATCGCCCGGATAGCGGCAGATATTTTTCCCTTTGCCTGCTTTATGGCTTTATCGCTCATGTGTGAACAGACCACATATTTTTTCCCTTTGGGACAGGCTTTCATCTTGAATCCCAAAAACTCCGAGTACCGCTGTTTTAGATTGGTGGCTTTAGACTTTTCCAGGCTGATTTCCAGCCCGAGCCGGTCTTTTAACCATAGCCTTATAGCTTCAAATGCTCTTTCAGCGTCCTGCCTGCTCCGGCAGAAGGTTTTGAAGTCGTCAGCGTACCTCACGATGTACATTTCTTTGAGTTTGCTCCGCCTGGGCGCCCGGTAGGTGTGACTTTTCATATCCGTACCGTGGGCGTTCTGCCGGGTTTTGTACTCGTAATGGGTAGGCATTTCCTCCCACTGGGAAGTCACCCACCAGTCAAGCTCATTCAGCACTATGTTGGAGAGCAGTGGCGGCAAAATGCCGCCCTGCGGCGTTCCTTTGGTCGGAGTTGTCCTCGTTCCGTCTGGAAGCACCACCTGTGCCTTTAACATCTGCTTGACTATACACAGCAGCTTTTTATCCCGGATACCCATTTCCCACATCTGCCTTATCAGCTTCCCGTGGTTTACATTGTCAAAGAAGCCTTGAATGTCAATGTCCACCGCATAATGAAGGCGCTGTATCTGCGTGAGCCGACAGCATTGTGCTATGGCGTGTCTCGTAGAGCGGTTTGGGCGGAAGCCGTTGGAACGCTCATGGAACTTTGCTTCACAGATTGGTTCAAGCACCTGTAAAATACATTGCTGTACGATGCGGTCAACGATTGTCGGAATACCCAACGGTCTTGTTTTTCCATTGGGTTTGGGGATTTCCACCCGTTTAACAGGCTTAACTTGACCCACAAGTTTATGTGGATATCCTATTGTTTCTATGCTATACTAAAGAAAAAGAGGTGATCCATATGACGGTAGAATATACGAATTGGGAAACGGAATTTGTAGATGCAAAATTTGTTGATCAGCGTTTGAAATCACGTTTTTTTAAGATTATGGATGCA
>CAJTCR010000090.1 GCA_910574915.1 Eubacteriaceae bacterium | reverse complement strand
TAAAAACACTGTATGGAGCGTATTGTATTCCTGACAGCGCCTTTTTTCTTTGTGAAAATAACTTACTATATGCATCATTTACCTAACACGTGGAAGAATCAGCCGGAGGATGGGGCGTGGGGCTGGCTTCCGGTGACGTTGGCAAGTTGCAAAAAGCTTCTTACCATTCTTCCAAAGCCGCTCCCAAACCATGCCAATTCCTCCTCCCGGCTGTCTTTCACATGTGGTACAAGTTAAAAACACTGTATGGAGCGTATTGTATTCCTGACAGTGCCTTTTTTCTTTGTGAAAATAACTTACTATATGCATCATTTACCTAACACGTGGAAGAATCAGCCGGAGGATGGGGCACGGGGCTGGCTTCCGGTGACGTTGGCAAAATGTTTAGGAGCCCTTAGCAGCCTGCAAAACAAACCAGGGGCGCAAGCCAAGCGGCACCGATGGCTTCCGGCAGACAGCCGGAAGCGGACAAGGTGTCGCGACCGTCCACAGCCACAACGCAGCAGCAGGCTGCTTAGGGCTCCTTACATTTTGAAAAAGTCACCGGAAGCCAGCCCCGCGCCCCTTCCTCCGGCGTCCCCTCTTTTCCCCCCATTCATTCAATCCATTCCAGCATCACATCAATCCTCCCGCCACACACCATCCCTTCCTCTTCAGCAGCATCCCCCGTCAGATCCGCACAGCACAGCTCCAGCTTTTTCTTCCCTTCCCGCATCATCAGCAGTGCCTTTTTTTGTATCTCCGATTCTGCACACCCGCCGCCGATTGTCCCGATACAGTTTCCGTCCGAAAGCACAAGCATTTTTGCACCTGCTTCCTGCGGCGCAGATCCTTTGCGCCGGATAATCGTTGCCAGCACTTTCGGCTCTCCCTGATATGCCTCGTCCAACACCGCATCTATAATGTTTACAGGAATCGGAACGGTATCTGCATCCTGTATCACAGGCAGATTTGCACCGGTATCTGTATCCTGCATCACAGGCAGATTTGCACCGGTATCTGCATTTTTAGCATCTTCTGCTTCTGCAACCTGTGCCGGCAAGCTGCCGCCTGTCTTTTGATTTTTTACCTGGATAATCTGTGCAGCAATCGCAACCGCGATCTCTTCCGGCGTCTTTGCACCGATTGCAAGCCCGACCGGCGTATATACTTTTGCAATCACGGCAGGATCTGCACCCTGCTTTATAACTGCTTCCTTTACGGCTGCCGCACGCCGCCTGCTGCCGATCATTCCGATATAAGCAGATTTTTTCTGCGCGATTTGCAGCAGGCATTCCTGGTCATAGCGGTGCCCTCTTGTGACGATTACAAAGAACGTGTCGGTATCTCCCTGTATTTTTGCAAGCCTTCAGCAAACGGCTCACAGTAAACCTCGCAAGCCCCTGCCTGCTATGCGTTGCCTGCGAATTTCGGACGGTCTTCCAGTACGGTCACAGGATATCCCATCATGCGGCAAATCCGAAGCAGTGGAATCGATACGTGTCCGCCGCCGCAGATCACAAGCTTTTTTTCCCTGCCTAGCGCCTCGCAATAGACACTGCCAGAACATGACTGGTAAATCCCGCAGCCCGGCAGCTTCCAAAATTGCGCCGCAAGCTCCTTTTTCAATGCTTCATATTCTGGCAGAGCTTGCGCGGGCTGCTGCAGTGTGTGATCTAGTACGGCAGATTCCCATAGGATTGTCCCGCCTGCCAGCAAAAGCCTGCTTCCTGCAAATGCTCCTTCGGTCACGGCAGCGGCAATATGCTTGCTGTCCATGTCCAGATGCCGGAGTGTCTTATAATATTCCTGCATGCTGCTTCCACTCCTTTCCTTTATTTCCCAAACCCGCAGTTTGGAAACGTACATTCCAGGCAGGATAAGCACAGCCCGCCTTCGCCCATTCGTACAAAGTCCTGCCGCTTTAGCCGCTCTCCCGCGGCAACTCTTGGCAGCACAAGGTCAAAGATCGTTCTCTTTGCATACATCACACATCCGGGCAGTCCCATAACCGGGATGCCTGTTTTTGTATAGGCAAGCAGAAACATCGCGCCGGGCAGTACGGGTGCGCCATAAGTAACGACGGTGTCCGTCACACTTCGGATGGCTGCCGGTGTTTTGTCATCCGGGTCTACGCTCATGCCTCCTGTGCAGACAATCGCCTCGGCGCCCATATAAAGCAGCTTTTCGATTGCCGCCGCTGTTTTTTTCGAATCGTCGTCGCTTAACTCCTGTCCGATTACGGTTATGCCGTATTCGCTTAGCTTTTCTATAATTACCGGCGTAAACGTATCCCTAATCCTGCCATAGTATACCTCGCTTCCGGTCGTTACAATTCCCGCTGTCTCTGTTAAAAACGGCTTTAAGGCAAAAATCGGTTCTGTCCCTCCGATTTCTTTTGCACGCTGCATCTTTTCTTTTTCTATTACAAGCGGGATCACACGCATTCCTGCCAGCTTATCGCCTGCGTGCACAGGAAAACCACCGTGTCGGCAGGCGATCATCATCTCGCCAAGGGCATTGATCTGCCGCAGCTTCTTACGGTCTGCCTGAAACAGCCCGTCGCACTGCGCAATCAGCTCTATTTTCCCTTCTTTAATTTCTGACGAAAGCATGTGCTCGTTTTTGCACAGGTCGTACAATACGAGTGCCGCATCGTTTTCATGCAGCATCGAGTCATCATTTTCCCATATATAAATATGCTCCTTGCCTACGCTTAACAGCACCGGGATGTCTTCTGGCGTAATCACGTGCCCCTTGCGAAATACCGCGTCTTTTTTTACACCCCGGATAATCTGCGTAATGTCGTGACAGAGAACCTGTCCTGCTGCATCCTCTGTACGAATCAGCTTCATGTTTTTTCTCCTTCCTTTGGCGGCTGATAAACATGCAGCCTTCAAAAAAATTGCCCGAACAGCTCCTGCGCAGCTTTGCTTACCTGCTGTTCATAAGCCGCAAACAGCTCCGCCAGCTTTTTGCCCTGCTGCGTAACGACAGCCGTCCTGACGTAACTGCATCTGCCCGCATCCTTTTGCATCCTTTCCTGTTGATATCCGTCACGGCTTTAACGCAATTACTTCAATTTCAACAAGCGCATTCTATTTCCACACTGTAAACTGCCTATTGTTGAAAGCAAATGGGATTGCCGCCACATTTTTTCAAGAACTGGTTGAAATTTCCATATCTGCGTGCGATAATAAAATAATTCGAGAAAGAAAGGAAGATGATCATGACACCTGAAATGTTACAGCAGTACTCTGTTATTGTCCAGTTTCTTGGAAAAACGCTTGGGCCGGATTATGAGATTGTCCTCCATGATCTTAATCCCGACCATAATGAAATTGTCGCTATCGCCAACAGCCATATCAGCGGACGCAGCATCGGCAGCCCACTTACAAATGCTTCTTTAAAAATGTTAATCGATAAAGCTTACGAAACAGATGATTTTCTGTGCAATTACAAAGGCATTGCCGACAATGGCAATGGGCTGCGCTCTTCTACTATGTTTATTAAGGATGCGCAGGGAAATCCGGTCGGGCTATTATGCATCAACTTCGATGACAGCCGCTATTTGCAGATGCAGGACGTCCTGCTTTCTGTTATCCATCCAAAAGAATATATTACCGCACACCCGCTGTTTCAAAAGTCTGCGCTTGGCATACATCCTGTCCAGGCAGAACCTGCCCATACAGAGGCAGAGCCAGAACCGATTACCGAAAATTTCTCAATGGATATCCCGTCTTTGATGCAGAAAATATTCGCAGACGCTACGGTCGCGCTGCCTACGCCCGCCGACCGTCTGAACCAGCAGGAAAAAAAGGATATTATCGAAAAGCTCCATAAGCAGGGGCTGTTTCAGCTTAAAGGCGCTATTACCTTTGTCGCGGAACAATTTTCCTGTTCGAGTGCTACGATTTATCGGTATTTAAGTGAGTTGAAATTAAATAGTTAGTCGTTTTTTTTGGGGGGGGGAGGGACGCTTGAGGAAGGGGTGCAGGGCTGGGTTTTGGTGCCTTTTCCAAAATGCAAGGAGCCCTAACCATCCTGCTGCTACGCTGTGGCTGTGTCCGGTCGCGGCACCTAGTTCGCTGCCTGCTGGCAGCTAAAGGTGCCGCTTGGCTGCGCCCCTGGGGTGTTTTGCAGGATGCCAAGGGCTCCTAAGCATTTTTCCAACGGCTCCAAAACCCAGCCCTGCACCCCTTCCTCAAGCTGTTTTCTCCAAGTGCCAAATAAATACATCCTATTCGCAAGGTGTTTTTCTAAAAACAAGGTGATGGCAACAACAGAAGTTGAGTTTTGCGTACTTTTTTCTTGTCACACATGCTAAAACCAGCCCGGAGACAAAATCGGCACACTCCAATATCAATTTTTCTCAAATGCAGCAAAAACCCACACCCCTGCACCATTAAAACCCTCCTCCAGAAAAACAACCAGCTTCTCCCACAAGTGTCAGCCAACATCACCCCCCAAAAGAGACAGCCAGCATCACCCCAAAAAGAGACAGCCAGCATCACCCCCAAAAGAGACAGCCAGCATCACCCCCAAAAGAGACAGCCAGCATCACCCCAAAAAGAGACAGCCAACATCACCCCAAAAAGAGACAGCCAGCATCACCCCGAAGAGACAGCCGGAGGAAGGGGAACGGGACTGGCTTTTGGTGCCGTTGGAAAAATGTTTAGGAGCCCTTAGCATCCTGCAAAACAAACCAGGGGCGCAGCCAAGCGGCACCTTTAGCTGCCAGCAGGCAGCGAACTAGGTGCCGCGACCGTCCACAGCCACAGCGTAGCAGCAGGCTGCTTAGGGCTCCTTACATTTTGGAAAAGGCACCAAAAGCCAGTCCCGTTCCCCTTCCTCCAGCGTCCCCCTTCCAACACCCCCCTTAATCTCTTACATCAAATACCCATAATCAACCACAACCGCCTCAATCAGCCTTTGCAGCCCTTCAAACAACCTTCCATCCTGCTGTCCTTTCTCCCAGACAAACTCCTCTCCCAGATAACGCACCCTGCATTTAAGCGCCTCCTTATCAAGCACAGTAAAGCCCTCATTTTTGCTGTCCGCCATAGCCGCTTCGTCTGCGAACAGCGTAAACTTATCCTGATAAGGTGCGCTTGCATATGGGCAGAAGCTCTTGCAGTTGCCGCACTCGTTGCACATATCGTCTACATGGATGATCTGTGCCATGTCCATTCCTGGTACCTGCACTGCGATGTTGGCGCGGTTTGGACAGACGTCTACGCAGTTTTCGCAGACGGTGGAACAGCCAAGGCACCTGTCTGCTTCCGGTTCGCTGCCTGGTTCTTTTAAAATGCCCTTTCTTGCACGAATGGCTTCTTTGGATACCGGTTCGTTTTTATCCGGCGCAATCGGCTTGCCCGCAATATTTTCCGCGGCTTTGATCGCCTGCGCCATACCTTTGACTACAAGTGACGGCCCGTACAGCCCGTCGCCGATCACATAGACGCCTGGCAGATTTGTCTCCAGATGTTCGCTCACAAGGGCGCGTCCTTTGCTGTCTACATGAATGCCGCAGCTTTCGTAAAAGTCTGTCGGCACCTTTTCGCCGACTGCCGCAATAACCGTATCCGCAGGCACCTTTTTAGTCTTTCCGTTCGGGACAACGCCTGCCCTGCCGGATGCATCCGGCTCGCCAAGCGCCATCTGGTTACAGACAAGCATACCGTCTTCCAGCCTTACCGGAGCTAACAGCTCCTTAAACTCCACACCATCCTCCAGTGCAAGCAGCAGCTCGTGTTCATCCGCAGGCATATACCGTTTTGTCCGGCGGTAAGCTTGTACGCGCCTACCGCAAGGATCACAGCATCATACGACTGCGTAAGCTCTGCAACCGGCGGCGCTTCTTTTCCGCATAAAACCTCTACGCCTAGCTGCTTAAGCAGCGCTGCATCCTTCGCAATCTGACTGTCATCGATACGGAAGTCCGGGATCACCGCGCTGACAATGCCGCCCAGCCGGTCACGCTTTTCATAGATCGTCGTCTGAACGCCCAGCCTTGCCAGATAATATGCCGCTGCCATACCGGACGGCCCGCCGCCGATCGCTGCCTTTTTGCCGCTGTCTGCCTGCGGTGCAACCGATGCAAGCACATGGTCAAACGCCTTTGTCGCACAGAGCAGCTTCGTATCACGGATCTGCACCGGCGTCTCAAAAAGTTGCGTGTGCAGTGGCTTTGGCACCCGTGGGCACAGATCGTACCGGTAATAAACGGCAGTGCGTTCCGATTTAAAATTACCCGCAGGGCAACGTGATCGGCTGATTCCTGACGGCTGCAAGATTATGGTTGTCGGCACGGTACAGGAAGAAGACTGCGACGGGCTGTGCTGGCAGTACATTATTAACGAAGACAAAGTCCGCCCGGAATTTGTCGTATCGACCGAACCGACAGACGGCGGCATTTACCGCGGACAAAGAGGCCGTATGGAAATCCGTGTGGACGTGCGCGGCGTATCCTGCCACGGCTCCGCACCAGAACGCGGCGATAACGCGATTTACAAAATGGCGGATATTTTGCAGGACATCCGTGCTTTAAATGAAAACGACGCCGACGACGGCACCGAGATCAAAGGGCTTGTAAAAATGCTCGATGAAAAATACAACAAAGACTGGGAAGAAGCAAGATTTTTAGGACGCGGTACCGTAACCGTATCCCAGATTTTCTACACCTCCCCAAGCCGCTGCGCGGTTGCAGACTCCTGCTCGATCTCCTTAGACCGCCGCATGACCTTTGGCGAGTCATGGGAAAGCTGCCTGGATGAAATACGTGCCCTTCCAAGCGTAAAGAAATATGGCGACGACGTCAAGGTATCCATGTACAACTACGACCGCCCGTCCTATACCGGCTGCGTCTATGAGATCGAATGCTACTTCCCTACCTGGGCGATTCCAAAAGACCACAAGGTAACGCAGTCTTTGGAATCTGCCTACAAGGGGCTGTACGGCGAGCAGCGTATCGGTGCGCCAGATACGCTTTCCATGCGCCAGTCCCGTCCGCTGACCGACAAGTGGACATTCTCTACAAACGGCGTTTCCATTATGGGCAGAAACGGCATCCCATGCATCGGCTTTGGCCCGGGCGCAGAAGCACAGGCACATGCACCAAACGAAAAAACATGGAAACAAGACCTTGTCACATGTGCAGCCGTATACGCAGCACTGCCAGCAGAATATTTTAAATAAATACAAATTCAGGAGGATTTTTATTATGGGAACTATGAAAACATTACAGGACTATATCGACAAATTAAATGCATTAAATTTTAAAGAAATGTACAACGGCGACTTTTTTCTGACCTGGGAAAAGACCGATGATGAAATCGAAGCCGTATTTACCGTAGCAGACGCACTGCGTTTTATGCGTGAAAACAATATTTCCACCAAAGTGTTTGAAAGCGGCCTGGGCATCTCCTTATTCCGCGACAACTCCACACGCACACGCTTCTCTTTCGCTTCCGCCTGCAACCTGCTCGGCTTGGAAGTTCAGGACTTAGACGAAGGAAAATCCCAGGTAGCGCACGGCGAAACCGTACGCGAAACTGCCAATATGATTTCCTTTATGGCTGACGTCATCGGTATCCGCGACGATATGTATATCGGAAAAGGCAATGCCTATATGCATGAAGTCGTAAACGCTGTGACACAAGGCAACAAAGACGGCATCTTAGAGCAGAAACCAACGCTTGTAAACTTGCAGTGCGATATCGACCACCCGACACAGGCAATGGCAGATATGCTGCATATTATCCATGAATTTGGCGGCGTGGAAAACCTCAAAGGCAAAAAAATCGCTATGACATGGGCATACTCTCCGTCTTACGGCAAACCGCTGTCCGTTCCGCAGGGCATTATCGGGTTAATGAGCCGTTTCGGCATGGACGTTGTGCTTGCACATCCAGAAGGCTACGAAGTATTCCCTGAAGTAGAAGCAGTCGCTGCCGAGAACGCAAAAAAATCCGGCGGTACCTTTACAAAGACCAACAATATGGCAGAAGCATTCAAAGACGCGGATATCGTATATCCAAAGAGCTGGGCTCCGTTTGCCGCTATGGAAAAACGTACCGAGCTGTATGGAAACGGCGATACCGAAGGCATCAAAGCACTGGAAAAAGAGCTGCTCGCACAGAACGCACAGCACAAAGACTGGGCTTGTACCGAAAAGCTGATGAAGACGACCAAAGACGGCAAAGCACTTTACATGCACTGCCTGCCGGCGGACATTACAGGCGTAAGCTGTGAAGAAGGCGAAGTAGACGCTTCCGTATTCGACCGCTACCGCAATCCATTATATAAGGAAGCAAGCTTTAAGCCATATATTATCGCCGCTATGATCTTCCTTGCAAAATTCGCTGATCCTGTGGATATGCGCTCGGAAATACCCTTCCAGAGCAGATGGCTGCTGTTAAGATTACGGCAAAAGCAATCGTAGACCTGATTGAAGAAGGCTGTGAGGTCGTCGTTGCGCACGGCAACGGCCCGCAGGTCGGGATGGTCAACAATGCTATGATCGCCCTGACTCATGAGGATGTGCAGCAGCCAAACACCCCGCTCTCTGTCTGCGTCGCAATGAGCCAGGCTTATATCGGCTATGACCTGCAAAACGCACTGCGCGAGGAGCTGTTAAACCGCGGCATTTTCGACATTCCTGTCGCTACGATGATCACACAGGTGCGTGTGGATGAAAACGACCCGGCATTTCAGGCACCTTCCAAGCCGATCGGCAAATTTGTAACTGCAAAACAGGCAAAGATGATGGAGGAAAACTTTGACTATGTCATGAAAGAAGATTCCGGCAGAGGCTACCGCCGTGTCGTCGCTTCCCCAAAGCCAGTCGAGATCGTGGAAATCAGCACAATCCGCACGATGGTCAACTCCGGCAACCTCGTCATTGCCTGCGGCGGCGGGATTCCGGTCACCAGGCAGGGCAACCACCTAAAAGGCGCCAGCGCGGTGATCGACAAGGATTTTGCAAGCTGCCTGCTCGCTAAGGAATTAAACGCGGACTACTTGATTATTTTAACCTCCGTGGAAAAAGTAGCGTTAAACTTCGGCAAACCGGACGAAACCTGGCTTGCGGACGTCTCCGTCGAATTTTGCCGCCGGCTCCATGCTTCCGAAAGTAGAAGCAGCCGTAGACTTCGCCGCTTCCAAGCCTGGACGCACAGCACTGATTACGCTGCTTGAAAAATCCAGGGATGCGATTCAGGGCAAAACCGGTAAGATGTTTCATCAATAAAAAGAGCGGTGCAGTTCCATAATCGGAACGCACCGCTCTATATCTATTACTCGATCGGTTCATGCTGCTGAAATTCTATCACTTCGATCATTTGCATAGCATGAGGCGTCATAGCCCATCTGCCCCCAAAAAGCCACTCTGCCTCCGTTAATGGCAGCGGTTTTATTTTCATATAAGTATACCTGTAAGAATACATCTCACCCTCTTTCAATAAAAACACATAATTCGTGTCAACTGACGGCAGAATAACCTCGATTGGGCTCATCCGCACATCCATAATATCGCTTTGGAACCGCAGTTGGATGACAGGCCCTATATAACTCTCTTCTCCCGTTAGCCAGGTGCCTTTATTCACATATGTATACTCTTCTAATGTAAATACAGGACTGTCTCCTTCAAGCCTTTCCCAGCCTCCGGCGCCGTTATTGCTCAGCCCTTCGCCGCTCCACTCCACATAAACACCTTCCGGCAAAGCCTGCGGGTCTTCCCGCAACTGAAATGACACAATACCGGAAGCAGTTACGACTGTAAAATCACCTTGAAGCTTGACCGCCTGCTTTGAGACCGCATATGCTGTCTGCGCCTTTATAACTTTAGGGAGAAACTCGGCCATTTCCCATCTGTCCATCGAAAAACTCGGCTTTTCACCTTCCTGCGTGCCTTCGTCCCCAGAAGCATTTCCCGGACCCGATACAGCCGGGCCTGTCGGCGTGATTGCCGGCCTAGTAGTTACCGTCGGCGTAGTTACCGTCGGCGTACTTTCCGAATACTCATGGCTGAACTGATAAATCGGAACCCGGCTGGAAACCATTTCCACCGAACCATCCGGTTTTGTAACTTTAATTGACGCCGTCGTCTCGTTCATCAAGTTTAAGACTGCCTTTGATCTGCATATTACCGTGCTCTTCTCCGCGCCCTTTTGAAACGTAATGTCTGCGGACGCATTCAGCGTTACGTTTACAGGCACCTTTGATACGAGCTCCGTACCAGAAGCAGATTCTTCAATCGAGACTTCTGGTACGTTTTCCGGCGATCCGCTGATCTCAAGTTCTGTCTTTTCACTGACCGTTACCTGATCGACGGCACCGTTTACTTCCAGCTTCACCTTCGCCTCTGCTTTCGCAAACAGCACTGACTTTAGCCGCGCCCCTTTCTCCACTACAATTCTTGCCGCCTGTGCCAGTACACGCAGCGTATTGCCGACGGCACGTTCTGTCCATGTATCCGGCTTGATGGACTGGATCGTCACCGACTGGAACACCCCATAGTTTTCAATATCCGCCACAGGCGCATCCACGGTCAGCGCCACATTGGTATACATCCCCTTTGGAATTGTCAGTTTCCCGGATTTTGGCGTCTGAATCGTAAGTGTGCGGATGCTTTTTTGCGCCAGCGCCGCCAAAAGCTCTTCCTGTGAGGACACGGTTGCCTGCGTCTGCAACTGGTCCTGCTCCTTTGGCGCGGTCACATTGACCCGGCACCTGACAAGCTTGCTCGTGTGTTTTTTCCTAGATGTCGTCTTAAGCCTTGCCCGAACAGTCGTCCTTCCGACGGATTTGCCCTTAATCATAAATCCGTCCTCTGTCCTGCCGTATACCATCGCAATCGTGCGGTCAGCCGTTGCTACCTTCGTAATTTTCCACCCAATTTTGTTGTTTTTCAGCGTCATCCGGCTGCTCTGCCCGGTTTGCAGCGTCTTAAAACGGGTCCTTAAGCTGACATAAGATGCTGCCGCTTTTGCTGTATGCGGTGTCAAAGGCAGCGCCGTACACAGCATCACAGCAGACAGCGCCGTAGCAAGAAATCGTTTTAGCAGGCGTTTCTTCCTGCAAGTGCTTCGGTACATAAGTATGCCTCCTTGAAAATATTTAAGATACTGCCATATTACCATTTTAAGGAGGCTGCTGAAAAGTAAAACAGCATCATTCGCACTTTTTAAGGAATCATTTGCAATTCACGCAGCGCATGGCTGCCAGAAATTCACCGATTGCCATATTTCCCAAATCTCCGTCGTCTCTGCTTCTGACCGAAACGCTGTCCGTGCGCACTTCCTTTTCGCCGATAATAAGCATGTAGGGAACTCGTTCCAGTTGTGCCGTTCTTATTTTACATCCTATTTTTTCAGCCCTGCCATCCACTTCGCAGCGGAATCCTTCTTTTTTCAAAGTCTTTGCGGCTTCATTCGCGGCATCCAGGTATTTATCTGAGATCGATAGTACCTTTACCTGCACGGGTGAAAGCCACAATGGAAATTTTCCAGCAAAATGTTCAATCAAAATACCTGTAAACCTTTCAATGGAACCAAACACCACTCTGTGTATCAGTATCGGACGATGTTTCTTTCCGTCCTCCCCGATATACTCTGCCTCAAAACGCTGCGGCAGTTGAAAATCCAACTGAATCGTCCCGCACTGCCATGTCCTTCCTATAGAATCCTGTAAGTGGAAATCAATCTTTGGGCCATAAAACGCTCCATCCCCCTCGTTTACAGCATACGGAAGATTCAGGTCATCCAGCGCATGTTTCAAACCATCTGTTGCCATTTCCCAGTCTTCCTCACTTCCGATGGAATTTTCCGGCCTTGTGGACAACTCTACATAATATTTAAAACCAAAATTCACATACACCTCGTCGATCAGACGGGCAACACCTTTGATTTCATCCTGCATCTGCTCTGGCGTCATAAAAATATGGGCATCATCCTGTGTACAGCAGCGAACGCGCATAAGTCCATGCAGCGTACCTGATTTCTCGTTTCTGTGTATAATTCCAAGCTCACTGATCCGCATAGGAAGTTCCCGATAAGAGCGTGGCTCCATCTTATATACAAGCATACTGCCCGGACAGCTCATTGGTTTTATGGCATAATCCGCCCCGTCAATCGAAGCTGTATACATCTGATCCCTATAATGCTCCCAATGTCCTGATCTTTCCCAAAGCTGGCGGTTTAACAGAATCGGCGTAGATATTTCCACATACCCTTCTTTTGCGTGCAGCTTTCTCCAATAGTCGATCAGCAAATTTTTCAACAGCAGTCCCTTTGGAAGAAAAAACGGAAACCCCTGCCCTTCTTCAAACAGTGCAAATAATCCTAATTCTTTTCCTAATTTTCTATGATCTCTCTTTTTTGCCTCTTCCAGCCGGTTTAAATACGCTTCCAGCAGATCCTGGCTTGGAAATGATGTACCGTAAATTCTGGTAAGCATTTTATTTTTTTCATCACCGTGCCAGTATGCACCCGCGACAGACAACAGCTTAAACGCCTTGATTGCACTTGTATATGCCACATGCGGCCCAGCACACATTTCCAAATATTCTCCCTGCTGGTAAAAGCTGATTTCCTCATCTTTCGGCAGCTCGTTGAGCATTTCTACTTTATATGTCTCCGCTCTTTCTTCCATAGCCTGCACTGCTTTTTTACGGTCTGTCACAAATTGCCTGAGCTGCAAATTTTCTTTCACGATGTTTCTCATCTCTGCTTCAATTTCAGCAAAATTTTCCTCTGAAAAAGGAAAGTCAAACTCGAAATCATAATAAAACCCATCTGCAACAGCAGGACCTATGGCACATTTGGTATTTGGGTATCGTCTTTTTACCGCCTGCGCTAAAATATGCGCCGTCGTATGCCTGAATGCATCCTTGCCTAATTTCTCGTCAAAGCCAGCTTCCTGGATGGAACCATCTTTCATTTTAATCTTCATTTTCTCATTTCCTTTCTTACGATAGTTTCCTAATACAGTTTTTGATTAACACAAGAAAGGCACTCTTAAAGATACGTATCATGTACCTTTAAGGGTGCCTATTGCACGGTTCCACCTTAATTTTTCACTTCAGATTCTATCAAACCCTAACCTTTAACGCAGGTATACGGCAATACTTACCTCTACTTTCAGTATTACAGCTCAAGAATGGTTTTCACATATGATCCACATAAGCATCTTCCACCAAACAATGCTCTCTCTGTCTGCGATTACTATGCTACTTGTTTCCGTCATCGCTTTTTCTTATGCTAACTTGTATAACATAATAACACTCCCATTGCAGATTGTCAATCAGGAAACAATCCTTCCAGAGATTTCGCTTTTAGTATTTATATTTATTCAATTATAGATTTTTAAAGAATAGGGATAAAAAGAAGAATGCCTTTTGAGTCAATCGTACAAAAAATATATTTTCTGTATCATAGAATCAAAAAAACAG
>CAJTCR010000089.1 GCA_910574915.1 Eubacteriaceae bacterium | reverse complement strand
ATTTCCTGGCATAGTTGAATTTTTATCGGAACTTTTTACCGCTGTATCCTTGTATTTTCAAGGATTCTTGTAACTTGTTCCGATAAAAATTTTGTTCCTATAACCACGTTTATAGGAATGTTCCGATAACGTAGGCAAGCAATGAGCCGGAATATCCTTTTGGGATATTCCGGCTCGCTTGTTGGGGTTCCCCCAAGCCCCAGACCTACCGCTTGCGCGTCCGGTCGAACACGCCTTTCGGCGTGGCTTTGCGCTCCCTGCGGTCGCTTGCTCCTGCACATCCGCGCAGGAGAGGGGCGGCGCATTTTGCGCCGTCAGGAAATTTTTGAACCTTTCCTTGTTCCGTCCTTTGCAATGGTAAGCTGCCCCTGCTGGCATTTCACGGTGATTTTGTCCCCGGCAGAAAAGCCGGTCTGTTCCAGCCATTTGCCTTGTAAAACAATCTGCGGCGGAGTCTGTTTATAATTGCCACGCCCATAACATACAGTCAACTTGCGGTCATCCATCCGTCCCCCTTTCCCGCTGCCTGCCGGCACACGATTTCAAATACATTCCCGTCCTCAGTCATGACACTGAGCAGTCCGTTCCGCTCGTCTGTGTTCAGGTCGGCAATCCCCATCCCCTCACTGTCATTCAGTAAATCAAAAAGCCTGTCCTTAAAATAGTTCAGTTCCATTCCTGTTCCCCTTTCGTATTTTATAGTCTATTGGTTGATACTTAAAAAACTCAATTCAATTTTGCAATTCAAAGTTCGTCCGGCTCCCCGATATATCCGTTGTTTTTCTGATAGGCTTTCAGGTATCTGTCCATGAATTGCAGATAGTAGTATTTGTCCTCGGTAAGTGGCTCCAGCAGTGCGGTGATCCGGCGGCGGACTTCGTTTTCCTCCCACTCGGAAAGGGTGAGGGAGTTAGGGATATGCGTCTTGTTTTCATCTGCATTGACTACATCATTGATAATCTCGTTAAACAGTTGGTCAAGCATTTTCTCTGGCGTATCCAGCAGCACTGCGCCGGCATCGCCGGGACATTCAGCCAAAATCCAAACATAGCCGATTTTCTTTGAGTAGACTATATCAAAATAGTTCTGTCCATCAATGTATTCTCCAAACGCTTTCAAAATCGCGTCCAGCTTTTTTCTTACTTCGTCTGTATAAACCATAGTGTCACAACCTTTCTTGTATTTGAAAAAATGCTCCCTTGGCAGCGAAACAAATTGAGCCGTCCAATATGAACATGGGGGCTATATCCCCTTAATAAAAAAGATTATAACCCCATACTAATAGATGTCAAAAAGGGGGTGCATCCATGATAGTGTTCGATAAATTGTGGACGGTTATGCAGGCGCGGGGCGTGTCAACCTACCAGCTAAGAGAGAAGTGCGGTATCGACAGTAAAACCATCCGGCGGCTGCGGGCAAATGAAAATATGGAAACGAAAACCTTAAACAAATTATGTGCCGCTTTACATTGCGGTTTAGAGGACATCGCGGAGTATATCCCCGATGAAGATACACAAAAAAATTAGTGCCGTCCCGGTTGGAATGGGGCGGCACTTTTGCGTCACCGTTCCGGTTTGGGCTGTTCTTTTTCCTGTGTCTGCTCCGGCGGTTCCAATCCTAAAATCTGATCCACGTTGCGGAGTGCGGTCTGGTAAGTAATCATATCCTGCCGCAGTGCCTTGTACTGTTCGTACTGTTCCCGTTTTTCTTCCAGCAGCGCGGCATATTCTGCTGAAAGCTGCGCCACTTTGGGGATAGGCTTGCCGTCCAGAGCGTCAAAGGCTTTCTTTGCGGCTTCATGCTGGGCAATCTCCGAGCCATGCTCCGTAAGAAATTCTTTCTTGTGACGGGATTTCTTATAAACTGCGTAGACCTCCCTTGTTTTGGAATACTGGATGATATGCGTTTTTAGCTGTGCTACGCCAGCCATCCGTGCTTCCAACTGCTTGATTTTCTGTGAAGCGGCATTGAAACCGTCCTCGGCCTGCTCTGCCCTAAGCGCCAGTTCGTCATAATCGGCCAGATTGTTTTCAATCAGAAAATTCAACGTTTTCGCAGCTTCTTTCAAATTAAAAATTTTCGCCCAGCGCTCATAGCCAGCGCCCTTTCCGGCGGCAAGTTTCGCCTGAATGTCAATCAGCAGATTGACCTTTCTGCCGGTTCGCTTCGGCGCTGTTTTTCCTGATGCAGAACGCCCACGTTGGCCGGTCATTCTGGCGCGTAGGGTGGTCTTGGTATAATCGTCGCCCAGCCGGTTCACCCTTGTAGGGCGCTCCCATCCGGGCAGACGGAAGCCGGGATTTTTGCCGTCCACGACCTCATATCCCTCAGCCCGCATCTTTGCGAGAAATTCATCATAATTATTGCACTCTGGCAGCACTCGGTCAATAGCCTGCTGTAACTGCTTCTTGTGGCTGATTCCGTACTGTGCAGCCGCCATTTCCTTTTGGGACTTGGCCTTTTTCTTCGGGTTCTCAATCACCGAAAGGCCATAGGCGCGGCATAGTTCATCATTCATGCGCCGCAGGATAAAAGCGGAGTTTTTCACGTTCTGAAACTTGGCGTCACAGTTTAGGTTGGTGCTGTTAAATTCAATGTGCGTATGGATGTGCCGCTTATCCGTGTGGGTGGCCACTACAAACTGATGCTGCCCGCCGGTAAACTTCATCGCCAGTTCGCAGCCGAGTTTGTGTGCGTCCTCCGGGCTGATCTCACCAGGCTTGAATGACTGGATAATGCGGTACATGATAATATCGTGCTTTTCTGACTGGCTGCGCCCGGTAAGCTGGGTGTACAGCTTTTTACTGATTTCAAATTCTTCGGCGGCGGTTTCCGGGCTGCACATATAGGAGGACACCAGTTCGCCGCCGTCCGTCTTTTCTTCTTTCTGGTCGTAGTCGTGGCGTTCTGCCATTGACTGTTGCCGGGTGCGGTTTTTCATAATCTTTCGCGGTAAAATATTGGATATAGCCACGGACTTCTCCTTTCTGAAGTGCATACGCATTTTCTATTATATATTTGCTCAAAATATTAGTCAATAGCTCAACAATAAAGACAGAAAAACGAGCGGAGAAAAATTATAATAGATATATAGGAAATGAGGAGGGTAGCGGATGAGTAAGGAAGTTGAGTTTTGCAATCGTGACCGATTTATTGAACTTGGTTTGACGATTGCCAGCCTTAGAAAAATGCGGGGAATGTCCCAAGAGCAATTAGCGGAAAAAGCAAAAATCAGTCGTTCTCATTTAAGTTCCATTGAAGCACCGAACATTGTTCGCCCGTTCTCCATTGAAGTGCTATATAACATCGCAGATGCACTCGGTGTGCGAGCCGGAGATTTACTAAATTCTACATTTCCATCAGGAAACAAATCATAAAAATCAGGACTTCACGGCAAAGCCCTGATTTTTTTGTGCTTCACCGCGCCCCGTCCCTTTGACGCTGTTCTGTCCGCGCCGCCTTAATATGGGTACAGAGAAACTCGTTGTAGTCCTTGCCCTGCTTCGGTGGGTTGGGGTAAACTAGCTTTATGCGCCCGGAAAGTTCTGCATCATTCTGGATTTCCTGCGTGAGCCGTTCGATACCTTTCAGGCCGGCCTTGTCATTATCCAGACAAGGGATGTGTAATACTGCCCCATCGTGACGGGGGCGTTGTAGAGTGCTGCCAGCGTGTATGCTTTGATATTGCCAATTTTGGCAGTATTGCTTTTCAGGCTGTCCATGACGTAGCCAATATGTTCGCTGTTCAGCTTCAGGAACCGGCTTTTGATAACCTCGGTGGGTACTTCCTGCCCGCAGATACGGACAGATTCCCGTGTGGAGCAGCAGATTTCAAGCATTAACTCCACATAGCCGTCCAGCAAGTCCTTGTCGTAGGGGTTCCGTTCCAGAAGAATGTCATAGTCAATATTTTCTAAAATCAGTTCGCGGTAGCTTTCCATCTCATCCAATCCCATCCTGCGCGGAGTGCGTTTACCAGCAGGAGAAGAAACCGCTGAGGGGGCAGGGGGTGTGATGGATAGAATAGATCAGTATCGCTTTTTTCAGTTTTATTTATATCAGTATTATTAGGGGCGGAAATTCCGCACTCTTGACCGCTGGTTTTCCGTCGTGCAGACTGCGGTTTTTCAGCAGTCTTGACTGCGGCACTGTCAAGCGGTCTTGACGGCTGGTTTTCCGCAGTCTGAACCGGTGCGGCGGGTTCCGGTTCCAGAATGAAGTTCTTAACGTAAATCCGGGCGGGGTGTCCCTGGCCCTGCTTTTTCCGTTCCACAAGGCCGATGCCCTCCAATTCGCGGAACAGCTTCGTCGCCTTGTCCTTGCCGCAGTCCAGCATGGTCATGACTTCCTCCTGGGTGAAGTAGAGGAACACGCGCCCGTTATCGTCCAGCCAGCCATTGCGGGCAGACAGCCCCATGCGGTCAAGCAGCAGGCCATACAGCACCTTTGCTTCCAGCGATACGCCCTTGTAGCGGCGGTCGGTCAAAAGGATTTTCGGGATGCGGTAGAAGCTGTACTGGTCGGCTTCATTCCCGTAGTAGTAATTCAGATTCAAAGTTTCCGGCATTTTCAAAGCCTCCTGTCTAAATGAAAAAAGCCCCGGCGATCTACGTCACCAGGGCAGAGTTATCTATAAACAAAAAAGCCGCACAGTAGCTGATTGTTCGTCAGTTACTGCGCGGCTTGTGGTTTCGATATTCGGTTTTTTTGTGGTGTGTGCCAGAGTAGGCCACTTTTTCTACATTTTTTGTCGGAGTTTTGACAGATAATCGGGCATTTTCCCTGTTTTTCTCGGCGTTTTCCTCTGCGTCTATTCGTCTGGTCGTCAGAGGACGGCGACCGGGAAGAGAGCAACAGCGTTACGGGGCAGAAAGACCTGATCCGCGATTATTTTAGCCGTCATCCGGAGCTTTTAGAGTGCGGCATGCGGGTGGACGACGGATTCTCCGGCTCCAGCTTTGAGCGCCCGGCTTTCCAGGCAATGATGGCTGATGTAAAGGCAGGGAAGATAGACTGCATCGTGGTAAAGGATCTGTCACGTTTTGGCAGGAACTACCTGGACGCGGGGGAATATATTGAGAAGATATTCCCATTCCTTGGCATACGCTTTATCGCGGTCAATGACAATTACGACAGCCTGAACAGCAATCCGGAGTCAGATGAACTGATCATCCCATTTAAAAACTTAATAAACGAGGCATACTGCCGTGACAGCTCCATTAAGATCCGCAGCCAGCTTGAGATCAAACGGAAACGCGGTGATTTTATCGGTTCTTTTGCCGTCTATGGGTACAGGAAAGATCCGGATGACAGGCACCGTCTTGCGGTGGACGGTTTTGCTGCAGACGTGGTGCGTGATATTTTCCGGTGGAAACTGGAAGGCGTCAGCGCTGCGGACATTGCAGACCGGCTGAATAAGGACGGCATACTGCCGCCGGTGGAATACAAAAAGCAGCAGGGGATGCGGTTCAACACGCCATTTCGCATCAATGCCCGTTCCCTGTGGCATGCGACAGCCATTTTGCGCATATTAAAAAATCCTGTTTATACGGGCGTACTGGAACAGGGCAGGAACACTACGCCAAGCTATAAGGTGAAGCGGCGCGTGGCAAGGCCGCGCGGGGAATGGTCTGTTACAGAGGGTGCGCATGAAGCAGTGGTTACACCGGAAGACTTTGCGGCTGTCCAGAAAGTGCTTGCCCTGGACACGCGCACAAGCCCTGGCAGCAGCGCGGTGGAGCTGTTTTCAGGGATGGCTGCCTGCGGGGAATGCGGCGCCGCCATGGTCAGGAAGACAGTCCCGGCGGGCGGGAAGAAATATGTTTATTATGTTTGTGCCGCGCATAAGAATGAAAAAACCTGCTATACGCACAGCATCCGGGACAGCGTTCTTGAGGAGATCGTGCTGGAATCCCTGAAGAAACAGATCCATGACGTGATAAGCCTTTCTGAACTGATGGAAATGGCGGAATCTGTGCAGCTGCAGAAAGCAGGCGCCGTGAAGCTGCAGGAACGCCTGGACAGGAAACAGGCGGAGGCGGACAGGTACCAGCGCCTGCTGCTGTCCCTTTATGAAAGCCTGATGGACGGAATGATCAGCCGGCAGGAGTACCGGGAAATGAAGAAAAATTATGCCGCGCTCCGGTCGGAGGCAGAAACACAGGCAGAAGCGGTACGTGAAGAAATGTGCCATGTACTGGAAAACACTGTGCATGGGTGCGGCTGGATGGAGCAGTTTAAAAAATACCGGAATATCACGGCGCTTGACCGTGTGATCGTGGTGTCGCTGATAGACAGGATTTATATTTACAGGGATAAACGCGTGGAGAATAAATATAACTGGCAGGATGAGTTCCGGTGGCTTGCCGGCATACTGGAACAGGGGGCGGTTTCCAGAACCGGGACAGATACGGAAGGCCAGGGTACGGCTTCTGCCGGCAGTGCAGGCGCATCAGGCCGGGATATGGCATGTGTTTCCGGCAGGGATGCAGCCGGACAGCAGCCTGGGAAGGAGGCTGTCTGAAATGGCAAGGACAAAAAGGAAAGCAAACCACCTGAACCCGCCGGAAACACTGGAAGCCGGGGCAGCAAAGCAGCGCATTTACCGCGCGGGCGGCTATGCCCGCCTTTCTGTGGAGGACAGCGGGAAACCGGGCGCGGACACGATAGAAAGCCAGAAGGGGCTTATTGAGGATTACATAGAAAACCAGGCAGATATGGAGTTTTGCGGCATGTACTGTGATAACGGGCAGACAGGCGTTAATTTTGACCGTCCGGGCTTTGAAAAGCTCATGCAGGATGTAAGGGCCGGAAAGATAGATTGCATCGTTGTAAAGGATTTATCAAGGTTTGGGCGCAACTACCGTGAGACGGGGAATTACCTTGAGCGCATATTCCCGTTTCTGGATGTACGTTTCGTGGCCCTTGCCGACAGTTTTGACACCCTGACTGCGGAACGCACCGGTGACGGCTATATCGTGCCGCTGAAAAATATAATTAATGAGGTGTACAGCAGGGATATTTCCAGAAAGACAGGGACTGCACTTGCCGTCAGGCAGCGCAGGGGCGAATTTATTGGTTCCTGGGCGGCATACGGTTATAAGAAATGCGCGGATGACCCGCACCGGATCGAGCCGGATGCAGAAACGGCGCCGGTAGTGCGGGAAATTTTCCATATGCGCAGCCAGGGCATGAGCTACCGGAAGATCGCAAGGGAACTTAACGGCCGGGGGATACCGGCCCCGTCCCGTTACCATTACCTGAAAGGGGACACGAAATGCGCCCGCTATGCGGATGTTGTATGGCAGATGAACGTGGTAAAGCAGATGCTTTCCAATAAAGTCTACATCGGCCATATGGTCCAGGGGCGCAAATATGAATCTTTTTATGAGGGGAAGAAGCAGCGGGTGCTTCCTGAAACGGAATGGACGGTTGTGTACAATACCCATGAGCCGGTCGTGGATGAAAGTGTGTTCAGCGCCGTGCAGAAAATGGCGGAGGAACAGAGGGCAGCCTATCAGGAACGCTTAGGGAAATATGATGCGCTCGGACATACGCCGGGCATCCTGAAAAAACTGGTTTACTGCGCAGATTGCGGGCGGAGGCTGACGCGGTATAAATCAGTTACCTGCAGTGGGAAAAAGAAAACATATTTTTATATGTGCCCGAAACATGCAGAAGACCCGGGGGCATGTCCGAAAAAATATATGCCGGAGGACAGCCTTCTGGAAATCCTGTGGGACACGCTGAAAATCCAGATTGAACAGGCCGGGGAAATGTCAGGCGAAATAAAAAATATCCGTGCATCCGCAGGACAGGCGGATGCAGATGCAGCACTGGAGCGGGAAGCTGCCGCAGCCGCACAGGAACTGAAAAGAGCGCAGATGCTTTATGACGGGCTGTATCCGGTATATGCCGTGGACAGGGCGCTGACAGAACATGAGTATATGCAGATGCGCCGGGAATACCGTGTGCGGATAGAACAGGCGGAAAAGGCGCTGGAAATCATAGAGGAAAAGAAAAAAGAACGTGCCGCGCGGATGGAGCAAAACCTGTGGTTGGAAGCCTGCGCCCCTTTCAGCAGTGAGACGGGGATCACGGAGGAGATGGCCCATGCACTCATATCGCGCGTGGAAGTCAGTGCAGACAACAGCATTACGGTCAGGCTCCGGTGGCAGGACGAATACCGGATGCTCGCAGACTTTCTGGAATCGGAAAAGGGGGTGGCGTTATGACCGGCGTGGGGACATTATATGCGTCTTCCGGGAAAGCGCTGCGGAAACAGGGCAGCAGGATGACGGTTGCGAGGTACCTGCGCATTTCCGATGAAGATGCGGATACGGGGCAGGCTGCAAAAACAGAGTCGGACAGCATAGTAAACCAGCGGGACCTCTTAACTGAATTTATCAGCCGAATGCCGGAATTTGACGGCGCAGACATCATTGAATTCTGTGATGACGGATGGAGCGGAAAAAATTTTACCCGTCCTGCCGTCAGGGAAATGCTGGAACAGGCCAGGCAGGGGAAGATCCAGTGTATTGTGGTAAAGGATCTTTCGCGTTTCGGGCGTAATTACCTGGAAGTGGGGAATTACATTTCGCGTGTGTTCCCGTTCCTTGGGATACGCTTTATAGCAGTCAATGACGGTTTTGACAGCATACGCCCGATGGATGCTGACAGCCTGGAGACATCTTTTAAGACGCTTCTTTACGATATCTACAGCCGTGACATTTCCCGCAAGGTGCGGAGTGCAAAAAAGATGAAAGCAGAAAAAGGGGAGTTCCTTTCCCCTTTTGCCCCATACGGGTATCTGAAAGACAGGGAAAGGAAAAACCATCTGGTCATTGACCCGGAAACGGCGGAGACGGTGCAGAGGATTTTCCACATGGCAGCAGACGGGCGGAACACGGAGCAGATTGCCCGGACACTAAATCTTGAACATGTGCCGACGCCCATGCAGCAGAAACGCATGGCGGGCTGCACGCGTAAATGGCACGGCATCCATGAGGATAATTTCTGGATGCGGGACACCGTGGGGCTGATACTGCGTGATGAACGATATACGGGCATGAATATTTTTGGGAAGAGAATCCGTGATGAAATAGGAAATGCCCATACAGTTAAAAATGACCGGGATAAATGGATTGCTGTGGACAATACCCATGACGGGATTGTAACGCGTGAGGAATTTGACCGCGCGCAGGCACAGATGCGGAGGTACGCAGAGCACCCGTGCAGGCCGGGATGCAGTCCTTTCCGCAAAAAAGTCCGGTGCGGGGTATGCGGCCACACTATGGCCCGGACAGGAAAGAAAAAGCCGTATTATTCCTGCCATACGCTGCGCGTGACGGATGCATATGCCTGCCCGGTGGAACGGGTGCCGGAGAAAGACCTGGCGGATGCCGTCCTTAAGCAGCTCCGCATGCAGGCGCTTTATGCCGTGAACGCCAGCCGCATATGGGAAGAAAAGCGCCGCCTGAAAAAACAGGATGCAGGGAGCATCCGGAAAGCCATTTCGAAGATGCAGGAATCCGGCAGGGTTCTCGAAAACCATATCAGGGAGATTTATGAAAAGACTGTTTTTGGTGAGATGGATAAGGCAGAGTACCTGAAAGAAAAAAATGCAGCATCAGAAAAACGGGACGCCATTTATTCTAAAATACAGGAACTGGAAGCAGAACTGCAGAATGCCGGTGCAGATGGAAAACTGGAAAACAGGTTTGTGGACAGTTTTACAAAGTATACGGAAGTAGAAAAACTGACTGCGGAGATTGTTGCGGATGTGCTGCAGGAAATCATAGTCTATCCGGGCAGAAAGATTAACATAGTCTGGAACTACCGTGACGAAATGGAAAAGCTGCTTCTTGACATCAGTATGGGAGATGGGGCTGGAAATACAGAAGATTAGACAAAATGTGATAAGTTTAGATAAAACTCATAATTTATTTACAAAATATTTTTAGTCCGTGCTTGACAGGAGCTGACGAAGGGATAACCGGCTGCAACACGAAAAAGCGCGACGGATTCAACAAAATGGTGGAGGACGCGCTTTCCGGCGCCATCGACCTCATCATCACCAAGAGCGTCTCCCGCTTCGCAAGGAACACGGTGGACAGCCTCACGACCATCCGGAAGCTGAAGGAGAACAGGGTGGAGTGCTACTTCGAGAAAGAGAACATCTGGACGTTCGACGGCAAGGGCGAGCTGCTGCTGACCATCATGTCCTCGCTGGCGCAGGAGGAGAGCAGGAGCATCTCGGAGAACTGCACCTGGGGGCAGAGGAAGCGGTTCGCGGACGGCAAAGTGACGGTGCCGTTCAAGCGGTTCTTAGGATACGACCGGGGAGAGGACGGGAACCTTGTCATCAATGAGGAACAGGCGGAGACCGTCCGCAGGATTTACGGCCTTTTCCTGCAGGGGCGCTCGCCCCACGCAATCGCAAAGCTGCTGATGGCGGAAGGCATCCCTTCGCCCGGAGGAAAGGAGGTCTGGTCATCCAGCACGGTCAAGAGCATCCTCACGAATGAAAAGTACAAAGGCGACGCGCTCCTGCAGAAAGTGTACACGGTGGACTTCCTCACCAAACAGAAGAAAGTGAACGAGGGCGAAGTGCCGCAGTATTATGTGGAGAACAACCACCAGGCCATCATCAGCCCCTCTGTGTTCGAGGAGGCGCAGCACCAGATGGCGGCCAGGCATTCCGGGAAGAACCGGGCGAGCAGCACGGGTGTATTCTCCGGCCGGATAAAATGCGCGGACTGCGGGGGCTGGTACGGCTCGAAAGTGTGGCATTCCAACAGCAAGTACCGGAAGACCATCTGGCAGTGCAACCACAAATTTGACGGCGGGGAGAAATGCGGCACGCCCCACCTTGACGAGGAAACCATCAAACAGCTTTTCCTGAAAGCGGCCAATGCCATCTTTGCAGAAAAGGACGGTGTGCGGGAGGATTACGACTCCATAAAAGACACGCTTTTTGGCACCGCGGGGTTGGAGGCGGAGCGCCTGCGGCTGCAGGAGGAGATGAACGTGGTGGCGGAGCTGATCGAACAGTGCGTGGCGGAGAATGCCCGCGTCGCCCTTGACCAGACGGAGTATCAGAAAAAGTATGACGGGCTGGCGGAGCGGTTCAACGGGGCAAAGGCTCGGCTGGAGGAAGTCGGCAGCGCCATCACTGAGCGGCAGGCAAAGCGGGAGAAAATCGGGCGGTTCGTTTCCTGCCTGGAGCAGATGGACGGCCCGCTCACGAAATTTAAAGAGGATGACTGGTACAGTCTTGTGGAGTACGCCACGGTGTACAGCAGAGAGGACATCCGCTTCACTTTCAAGAACGGGATGGAGATAAAAGCGTAAAAGGAGCCTGCGGCTGACGGGATGCCGCAGGCTTTCTACAATTTTATACAATTTGATTTTCCTACGGGGCAAAATCAAAAAGTATAAGCAAAATCAAAAGGTATAGGGGCAAAATCAAAAAGTGCAGGCAAAATCAAAAGGTATAGGGCAAAATCAAAAAGTACAAAGGCAAAATCAAATTGTATCAAAGACAGCGTTTACATAGACGACGGTTATTCTGGTACGAATTTCCAAAGACCGAGTTTTCAGAACATGATTAAGGACATTGAAAACGGGCTGATAAACTGCGTGATTACGAAAGATTTATCAAGGTTAGGGAGGAACTATCTTGACTGCGGGCTGTATCTGGAAGTCTTTTTCCCAGAAAATAATGTGCGGTATATAGCGGTCAATGACGGCGTGGACACGCTCAATAAATCGGCGATGGACATCACCCCATTCCGCAACATCCTAAACGAAATGTATTCAGCCGATGTGTCGGTCAAGATAAAATCGGCATATCGGGCGAGGTTTCAGCAGGGGAAATTCATGGGGACATATGCACCCTATGGGTATATCAAAGACCCTGCCGACCACAACCATCTGCTGATAGATGATAAGGTGCGCACGTTGTAAGAGAGATATTTGACCTTGCACTTGCGGGAAACGGAATCGCCAAAATCCGCAAGCACATCAATAAACAGCACGTCTTACGACCTGCCGCTTATGCGGCGGAGCAGGGGGCGGCAGGCTATGAGCGGTACTTTGAGGATAACGAGGAAAACCGTTATATCTGGAGCGAGAACAGCGTGAGGGGCATTTTAAGAAGCCCTGTCTATGCGGGAAACCTTGCAGGCTATAAGCGGATTGCCGCCAACATGAAAAGCAAGAAACGCCCTTCTAAGCTGCCCGAAGAATGGGAAGTGATACCCGACACCCATGAGGAGATAGTCACGCAGGAGGAATTTGATACCGTCCAACAGCTTATGACGAGCCGCAGGCGGGAACAGAACGCAGGGGGATTTGAGAATATCTTTGCAGGCGTAATCAAATGTGCAGACTGCGGCTATGCGTTGCGGGCGATGAACGCCAACAGGAGGAAACGCCCAGATGTCATTGACTGCGTACAATATTCCTGTAATAATTACGCCAGATACGGCAACGTCATGTGTACCGCACACTCCATTGAAGCGAGGGACTTATTCAACGCCGTGCTTGCCGACATCAACCGTTTTGCGGATATGGCGGTGAATGACGAGCGGGCGTTGCGGGCGATTGAGAAGCGGCTTACGGAAACAGACCAGAGCAAAGCGAAGGCAATGGAGAAAGAACAAAAGAAGCTGAACAAACGCCTTGCGGAGCTTGACAGGCTGTTTTCCTCTCTCTATGAGGATAAGGTCATGGAGCGTATCACCGAGCGGAATTTCGAGATGATGTCGGGGAAATACCAGAAAGAACAGCTTGAAATCGAAGCACGGTTAAGGGAAGTGACAGAAACGCTCAACGAAAGTTATGAGAAATCGCAAGGAATCCGTGACTTCCTCTCTCTTATCCGCAACTATCAAGGATTAAAGGAACTGGACGCAACAGTAGTAAATGCACTGATAGACAAGATATTTGTTTCGGAGCGTGAAAAGTCAGCGGACGGGACGGTTAGGCAGGAAATCAAGATTTACTATAAATTCATCGGCTTTGTCGGTGAATTACATATCACACCCACAAAACGGTGGACGGCGTTGCCCGCTAAACACTGTACGGTGTGCGGCGTTGAATATGTCCCTGGCTCTGCTATCTCAAAATATTGTCCGATATGTGCGAAAAAGGTGCAGAGGGAGAAATCAAACGAGAGCAGACGCAGGAGCAGGACAAGGGACAGACAAGTATGTATTGAACTGTCCGCAAAAAATGACCGACTGACCTGACCCAAAGAAAGGGACGTATCGAGCGCAGGGGCAACCAGAACGCAAAAGTCCACGTATATCGGTATGTAACAAATGGTACCTTCGATGCATACCTATGGGTGCGACACGAAGTCGCTTAATTTAACTGTTTGGCGGCAATGCCGACCAAACCATCCATTCCGTTGGATGAAGCCGTTATCCCCGGCTCTGCCAGTAATGGCACTGTTCGGAAGCGGATATAAACGTAACCCTACTTGGAATCCAAACCGTGAGGGGCGGATGAAACTGCGAGCTGCAATGCGGTTAGGGTGCAGGCTTTCTGATAGCATGGTTAATTAACTGAACCGCCGTAAGCTTCGTTAAGGCTGAACAAGCCAAAGCAGCTGACAGGCTTGAACCAAAAGGTGTGCAGTCGGATATTCCTTTCCAAGGTGGGAATACACGGACATTATGACTGCCGGAGTAGAAGGCGGAACCTAAACTATCAAATAATTGTTGGTTAAGTGGAACGTGTCAAGCCCGTATTCCTGCCCATATGGGCAAGCCGACCGTAAGGGAAGCCGTTGGGAATGTGGGTATAGGATTGCGGAAGAAGCGAATGCCGGACTTGTAATGAGGACGGACAGGGGTTCAAGATTTGCCCCACCCGAAAGGGGGCAGAATTCCGCTGGGTGCTTGATTACGAGAGAGTTTATAGAATTTTTGAAAGTCCAGCTAAGAAATGTCAATAGGTAAAATGAAAAATGTTAAAAAAGTTTTTTTTAAAGTAGTTGATGTAAAAAAGTGTAACTTTAATAAAACCACCTATGTGGAAA
>CAJTCR010000088.1 GCA_910574915.1 Eubacteriaceae bacterium | reverse complement strand
ACAGCACAGATATTAAGCGTTGCCCTTACCAATAAAATAATAGCCAAGCTGGGCTATATCTCCATGCTTGACTATTATCTAAAAGTATCGTGAAAACTATTGAACCGCTGTATACCGAACGGTACGTACAGTGGTGTGGGAGGTCGGCTACTCAACTAATGGGTAGCCTCCTACCCGATCCTATTCAGATTCGCTTTGCACGGTTACAATATCGGGGTCGCCTTTTTCTGCCTGTCCGATCACTGCGGCGGCAAGTTTTACAAAGTTGTTTCCAGAGTGGGTAGCGCCGCTTACTGTATCTAACCCGTCGCTACCCTGCACTTTAATAAGCTGTGCGACGTATTTTCTCGTATAATCGTTTGGGTAGGTGGTTTCTACCGCAGCCATATTTTCCATATAGGCGTTGTCCCATGCTTTAATATAGCCGCTTGGATTTTTGGCGTTAAACTCGGCGTATACAATATTGTCGTCTTTGACCATAATGCACAAATATTCTTTCCAGCCGTGGGAATAATCAGACATCTGAGCGGTATAAAAGCCGTCCTTTAATTTTGCGGAGCTGCCGCAGCCGCACAGCAGCCATGCGCCCAGCACAATAAGGATGGGAAGCATCCATGTTGTTTTTTTCGTGGTCATTCGAAATATCTCCTTTTCTTATTCTTTTTTGTGACTTATAACGGTTTTAATTTGACCCTGGATACAAACTGGCGCAGGCTTTCGGACTGCTCCAGGGAACATGCTGCCATTTTTGCCGTCTCTTGCGCCAGTCTGTGGTTTTCGTCCGCAATCCTGCGGATCGAGTCTAACTGACCGGTCACGCACGATACGGCAGTCGTCTGTTCTTCCGCGGTGTCGGAAAGCTGGACAGAGATTTCACGGTACTGCTGTGCCACGATCTGGATCTCGTGGAAGGCTTTTGCTGTCTCATTGGCGGCTTTTACACCCTTTTGGATCATATCTGCGGACTGCTCGATAATAGTATCCGTCTGCTGCAACGCTTCGGAAGTCTTGGCGGAAAGCTGGCTGATCTGCGCGGCAACAACGGCAAAGCCTTTGCCTGCCTCGCCTGCTCTGGCTGCTTCTATGGAAGCGTTTAAGGAAAGCAGGTTTGTCTGGAAGGAAATATCGTTAATCAGCTTGCTGATCTTTGAAATCTCTTCTACCGAGCCTTGGATCTCTGTCATCAGTGTCAGCAGGCTCTGCATGGACTTGCCGCCGATTTCTGTCTTTTCTCCCGCGTTTTCGGAACAGGCTTCCATTTGTAAGACCTGTTCTTTGTTTTTTCCGATCGCGGACGTAATGGATGCGGTGCTTTCTTCTAGCTGGTGCAGCAGCGCAGCCTGCTGGGAGGAAGCATCTTGCAACAGCCTGGCATAGTTTGACACTTCCACGGAATTTTCGTTTACTTCTTCCGAGGACTGGTTCATGCGGTTCATGGAGCGGTTCAGCGATTCGGATATATGGTTTAAGGAATCCTGGATCGAAGAAAAATCTCCGTCAAAGCTGTCCGGGATCGCGACCGTATAGTCTCCGTCGGCAAGCGCGCCCAGGCAGGCGCGGATATTTTGTATGTATACGTTCAGCCCGGTAATGGTCTTTGCCAAAGCGTCTGTTAAAATGGAAGTCTCATCGTTGCAGATGGACGGCACGACCTCGTCGGTCAGGTTTCCGATGGCAAGCTGCTGCAAGCGGCTGGTCGCAGACTTTAACGATACGGATATGCGCTGTGACGCTACCGTAATCCATACAGCGGCGATGCCAAGCAGCAGGATGGACAGACAGATTGTAAGCGCGATCGAGTAGATGACCGTATCCATAAATTCGATTTGAGGCGCGTGGATCATAAGCGCCCAGTTGGTGCCTGGGATCGGCGCATAGCCTACATAGCTTTTCTTGCCTCGAAACGGGATCAGGTCTGCGCCGGTCTGGTAAGAGAGGATGTGTCCATATACATGTTCCGCCGCAGCAGACGCGCAATCGTCATAAATATTGTTTTTGCTGCGGATCAGGCTAGTATCGCGGTCGCCTACGATCACGCCTTCTTCATTGACGATGCAGGCACTTCCGGTGCTGCCGACGACCAGCATACTTAGCACGTCGTTTAAAATATCGTATTTATAGCTTCCGACAAGGTATCCGGCTGTCTCGCCGTCGATCGCATAAGGGATGCCGACACAAAGCTGCAATACGCCGTCTGTTTCAAACGGATCGCTGATTACGGTATTGCCGGTCTGTGTCAGGTGCGTAAAATATTTTTCGCCTGCAATGGAAGAAGGCGCCAGGTCATCGCCAAACAGCTTCGCTCCATTTTGGTCGTAAGCGCTCAGCCAGACAAACTCGATTTGCAGCTTTGCATTTGTAATGCATAACTGCCTGTCTTTATCGGAGGACGAGGCGTCTGTAAATACCGTTTCCCTGGAAAGGTTGTAAATGCGTTCGGTTAAAAGATGCAGATTCGAGCTGATGCTCTGGGAGGCAATGCGCGCCGTCGTCTGCATATTGTCCAATAACGTGGCATTGGTAGACCGGACGTTGCCGATCGACATAATCAGCGAGATTACGACGGCAAGGTTGATTGCGACTGCCATCACATAAAAGATGATTTTTTGTTTCATAGTATGGTATTTTTTATGAAACCTTTTTCTCATATCGATTACACTCCTTTAAAAAATACTATTATTTCTATTCTAACATATTTTAAAAAGGATTCCAGTATTTTTTTCTTTATTTGGTTCCGGCGACTATTCGTGACATTTTCTGTTAAGTTCTCATAGTTTTGCCGATATAATATACGAAGAACTTTGTTACAGTAACAAAATAAAATGCGGTGCAGGGTCCCACAGCAAAAATCAGGAGGTAATATTTATGAGAATTACAACGCAAATGCTGAATGAAACAGCAAAAAGGACAGGAATCCCAATTAACCAAACCAGTCTTTTGGACTATGTCAACAACGATTCGTCATCCAGTCAAAATTCGCTGTTAGACGCGTTAAAGAAAGACGACAAGACGTCTTCTGCTTCGGTATCCAATTACAAGAAGCTGGAAAAAGCAGCATCGGCGCTGAAAAAACAGGCAGACCAGCTTGCCGAGACCGGAGAAAAGTCGTTTTGGGATAAATTCAAAGACAGCGAAGATCCATCGCAAGCTTATGAGGCAGTCGAAAGCTTTGTAGATTCTTTTAATTCCACACTTGCCAGCTTGAAAAAGCAGACCGGTGTACTGGATAAATACTACTGCGAGCAGCTACAAGGCGCTGTAGGCGAGTATCAAAAAGAGCTTGCGGCGGTCGGCATTACGATCGGTGAAGACGGGATGCTTTCGGTAGACAGGGAAAAGCTACAGGCATCTTCTATAGAAGATATCCAAAACGCGATTGCAAAAGCGGCATCAAAGACATCCTTCGTTGCGGACAGGGTTGCAAGCAACGCAAATGCGAACATTGAGAGCGCTACAAGCCAATATGACCAGAAGGGCAATATCATGTCACAGATTGCCAACAAGTATGATTTTTGGGGATAACAGACTGGACCATTCTTCGCTGCATTTGTCATAATTGACATATATGGCAGGCACATTCTTCGGCTGCCTTATATATAAAAGGAATTAAATAACATTTCAAGGAGGAAGCATTATGAACCCAATTACAACGACAGAAGCACTTGCGGCGTCCGGGTATACTGCTGCGGCAAATTATGGCAGGACGACGCAGGATGCGAAGGCGGCTAAAGAAAGCCAGTCTGCGGACAGCTCCAATGTCAAAAAGACCACGGTCACAAACGGCAGGACGATCGGCGAGCCAAAACTGAGTGAAAAAGCGCAAAAGTATTATGATCAGCTCAGAAAAAAATATTCCAATATGGATTTTATTCTTGTCAGCAGCGATATGAAGCAGCAGGCGCAGGCGAATGCAGGTAGGTTTGCAAATCCAAACCGCATGGTAGTTTTGATCGATGAGGAAAAGATCGAGCGTATGGCAGAGGATGAACAGTACAGAAAGCAGTACGAAGGCATTATCAGCGCCTCTGCGACAAAGATGCCGCAGCTTGCAAACAGCATTCAAAAGAGTGCAAATGCAGGACAGATCAAAGGCTTTGGCATGGAAGTAAAAGACGGCATGACTTCCTTTTTCGCAGTGATCGACAAGTCGCTTGCAAACCAGAAGGACAGGATCACGAAAAAGGCGCAGGAAAAGGCAGAAGCAAAGAAGAAAGACAAAAAGGCGGAGGAGAAAAAGCGCGCAGAAGACAAACGTACGCAAAAGGCAGAGGATGAGAAAAAGGCATCGATGAAAGAAGATGAAAACACAGTCATTGTAACCGCATCTTCGATCGAAGAGCTGCTGCAAAAGATCAACGACACGATTTTTATGCAAAGAAGCGACAGCGTGCGTACGCCGCAGGAACTCCAATACGGGCAGAGCTTTGACTTTTCTATTTAAAAAGGCGCGGGCAGAAAGGAAGTGACTCCATGAGGGTGAACATGAATATTTTTACAGGAATGAATGCCGGGCGTACGCCGCAAACAGACTTATTTGGCAGGACGGCGCGCAGTGTGAATGCGGGCCCTGCGTCTATGCTGAGCGGTTCTTTTGACCCGATCGAGCAAAAGCGGGCGATGGTGCGCAAACAGGCGTTTAAGGTCGTAGGCGACACGTTTGCCAGCGAGCGCAAGTTAGACAATGATTTCTTAGAGCGTGAAGGCAAGATGTCTTATTATGAAAGCCAGATCAGCGAGGCAAGAAAAGGCATCCGCGAGGTGGATGAAAGGATCGGCAAGCTGCGCGAAGAATACGGTGTGGAGCCTGACAGCCAGGAACAAAAGGATTTTGAACTGTTAGAACGGTATCAGGACAAGGACGAGCGGCTTAAAATGACCGGGGAAGAATTAGAACGCGCCGGGCAGCTTACGGAAAAAGGCTATACCGATTACCAGAAACGTGCGTTGGAGGTCAGCTTATATAAGACGCCGTATAAAGCACAGCTAAAAGAAGCGAAAAAAGGCTGGCTGGAAGAAAACGCGACTATCCGTGCGATGTCGCTGCTGCGTTTGAAAAAAGACCCGATGGTAAAAGCATCGAAAGAAGCAGACCAGATACTCGAAGACGGCAGCAAAGAAATTATTGGCATGTTAAGTGAAGAAGCAGTCGACCATATCGACGAGAAGTTCGAAGAAGAGATCGAAGAAGCAGAAGAGCGCAAAGAAGAAGAAAAGCAGGAGCAGGAAAAAATCGAAGCAGCGAAAGAACGCGCAGAAGAGATGGAAGCACTTGCGAATCCAGAGAAAGCAGAAAAAGAGCAGCATCGTGAGAGTGAGACGGAAGTGCTTTCTACCGATCCTCTGACCGAATCAATCCTTAAGATGGACGGGATAAAAAACGAAGTGAAGCAGGAAGTAGCGGATATGATGACAAAGATGAAGCTGGTTGCAGAAGACATCAAAGGCATCGAGGTAGATACGATGATTTAAAAATCAAAAAAAGCTGTCTGGAAATGGGACGTAACCGAACCTTTCCAGGCAGTTTTTGCTGGATACAAGAAAATATTTCATAATGACAGGCGGCGCAAACAGTGCTATACTGTTGTTGCGTTACAGGCAGGACAGCTTTGGAAGCAGTTTTGCTAAAATTGACAGATAAATTGCATTAAAATTCGAAAATAATATATAAATCAAAAAAAAATCAGAAAAAATACCGCAGTATATCCTAAAAAAACAACAATACAACGCAAAAAAATCGTATTCATCAGGAAGCAAATATGATACAATGATTTGGATAATAATGACCAGGGGGCTGGGGTAATTGGATGAGTGATAAAAATGAAGGGTTGAACGACCGCCTTGAACGCAAAAAAAGGGTCAAGCGTATGAAGACAGGGCTGCTGTGGCTGTTGATTACGTGGATGCTGGCACTGATGCTGATTTCAGTTACTTTGATCGCAAAGGTCCATTCTCTTCAGGAACAGATCGATATTATTACAGAAAATACGATCCGCAGCCAGCAGGTAGACCAGCAGGAAAACCATATGCCGAATACGGGCAAAAAATATGAATCCGTAACAGGAGAAGTAACGCTTGGCAGCACTGACAAAACCGTGCTTTCGGTAAATGTTAAGAAAGCGGCGCAAGGCACGGACACAGGCGGGAGCGAACAAAAGGACAATGAAAAGGCAGAGAAAAAAGACACCGTTCAAAAAGCACAAAAAGAACGCAAAATCTATCTGACCTTTGACGACGGGCCAAGTAAGAATACGAAAAAAATATTAAAGATCCTGGACCGTTACAATGTAAAAGCGACGTTTTTTCTGACAGGCAGGCAAGACGAGGCTTCTTTAGAGCTCTATCGGGAGATTGCAAAGCGCGGGCATACGATCGGAATGCATTCTTATAGCCATAAATACGACGAGATCTATTCATCGGTCGATCTTTTTGAACAGGATTTGGAACAGATTCAAAGCCGGATTTTTGATGCGGCAGGCATTACATGCAGGCTGTACCGCTTTCCGGGAGGCAGCAGCAATCAGGTAAGCAAGCTGGATATGAAAGAGTTCATCCGCGTTTTAAATAAGAGAGAAATCACCTATTTTGACTGGAACGTGGAATGCGGGGATGCGTCTGGGCAATCTTATACAGCGAAAGAGATGGTTGACAACGTAATGAAAGACGTTGTAAAGTATCATACGTCAGTGGTTCTTCTGCATGATGCGGAAAATAAGACAAAGACGGTCAAGGCGCTGCCGGTAATTATTAAAAAGCTGCTGGAGATGGATGCGGAAATTTTGCCGATTGATGAAAATACATCGCTTGTCCAGCATGTTTCGGCAGAAAGTGTGGAAGACTGACTACATACGGATAAATGGAGGTAAGAAATGAGTTTTTTTAAGGATTTCAAGGATGATCTGTCACTGGCAGTCAACGAGCTGCTGCCGGGGGAAGATTTTGAGATGGAAGAGGAGATGGACGATTCTTCAGAGATGATGGTAAATACTCTGGACGGGGATCTTGACATTGAATCGGAACTGTCAAAGCTGGACGGCCTTTTGGAACATGTAGATGCAAAAGATCCGGTAAAGCATGTGCAGATCCAGCCAGAGGAACCGGTATTAGAGCAGGCAAAAGATCCGGTCAAACCGGCTAAGCCGGTCAAGCCAGTGGCAAAGGAGCAGCCAAAGCCGCAGCCAGTGGCAAAAGAGCAGCCAAAAGAGCAGCCAAAGTCGCAGCCATCCAGGGCAGCGCAAAAAGAAGAGTCCATCCAGGCGGCAATCAGCCGTTTTGACACTATTTTAGAGCCTGAGAAAAAGGAAGAGCCAAAGCCGAAGGATAAAGACGACCTTCCGTTTGATTTTGATGCGCTGCTTCGGGAAGCCGAAGAAAAACCGCAGCGTACACAGCCGAAAATGCCGCAGCCTGTACCACAGCCGCAGCCGGCAGAGAAAAAGGTGCAATCTACGCAAAATTTTGATTATAAGAAACCAAGTACAACAATGAAGGAGGAAATACCAATGAACGAGGAATTGACAAAGGAGATGACAGCAGTCACAATGGAAGACGACCTTTCTGCGGACTCACTGGAGGTTACGGACGAAGTATCCATTATTACCACAGGGACGACAATCAAAGGAAATCTTTCTACTACAGGGTCATTCAGCATCAGCGGCCGTGTAGAAGGGAATGTGCAGTGCAACGGCAAACTAGAGGTTACCGGTACGATTAAAGGAAACAGCTCATCTTCGGAAGTCTTTTCAGACGCAGCAAAAATCGAAGGGGAAATTATGAGCACAGGTACGGTAAAGATCGGCCTTGGCTCCGTAGTCGTGGGCAATATCGCAGCTACCTCGGCAGTGATTGCAGGCGCTGTAAAAGGCGATATTGATGTGCAGGGCCCGGTTGTCGTAGATACATCCGCGGTAATTGTCGGCAATATCAAGTCCCGGTCTGTACAGATCAACAATGGAGCAGTGATTGAGGGCTTTTGTTCGCAGTGCTATGCGGATATTGATGTGGACAGCCTGTTTGGAGAGAATAAGAAGGGCAAATAATCAGGAAGCAGCCTGTTTGGAGAGAATAAGAAAGGCAAATATATGAAGAGAGTTCTGTTGAAATTAAGCGGGGAAGCGTTAGCCGGAGAAAAAAAGGCAGGATTTGACGAAGCGACCGTATGTAATGTGGCAAAACAGGTAAAAAAGCTGGTCGATGACGGGATCGAGGTTGGGATCGTAATCGGCGGCGGCAATTTCTGGCGCGGGCGGACGAGCGATTCGATTGACCGTACAAAGGCAGACCAGATCGGGATGCTCGCAACGGTGATGAACTGCATTTATGTGTCCGAGATTTTCCGTTCACAGGGAATGAAGACCAATGTACTGACGCCGTTTTCCTGCGGCTCGTTTACGAAGCTGTTTTCCAAAGACCGCGCGAACAAATATTTTGACCATCATATGGTCGTCTTTTTTGCCGGCGGAACCGGACATCCGTATTTTTCCACAGATACGGCGGCAGTTTTGCGCGCAGTGGAAATCGAAGCAGACGGGATGCTGCTCGCGAAGGCGGTGGACGGTGTGTATGACAGCGATCCAAAGCTGAATCCGAATGCAGTCCGGTATGATACGCTTTCGATAGAGGAAGTGATCGATAAAAAGCTGGCTGTCGTAGACCTGACGGCTTCGATTATGTGCATGGAGCATAAACTGCCGATGTATGTATTCAGCCTGAATCAGCCAGACAGTATAGTAAAAGCGATAAGCGGCAATTTCAATGGAACGGTCATCACCGTATAAGGACGGAGGAAAGAGCAGTATGGACGACAGGTTAGTTCAGTATGACGATAAGATGCAGAAAACGATGCGCAATTTGCAGGAAGAGTTCGGCAGTATCCGTGCCGGGCGAGCAAATCCGCACGTATTGGATAAGCTGCGTGTCGATTATTATGGCACGCCGACGCCGATCCAGCAGGTAGCAAATGTAAATGTACCGGAACCGCGGATGATTCAGATCCAGCCGTGGGAGCCTTCTATGGTAAAAGAGATCGAAAAGGTGATCCTGACCTCCGATCTGGGGATCAACCCGACCAATGACGGCAAATCCATCCGGCTTGTTTTTCCAGAGCTGACCGAAGAGCGGCGTAAAGATCTGGCAAAAGACATTAAGAAAAAAGGGGAGGCGGCAAAGGTCGCAGTCCGCAATATCCGGCGTGACGCAAATGATACGTTTAAAAAGCTGGGCAAAAAAGAGGACGTTTCCGAAGACGAGATCAAAGAGCTGGAAGGAAAGGTTCAGAAAATGACGGACAAATTTATTGCTGACATTGACAAAGCGGTTGAAGATAAGACGAAAGAAATTATGACTGTTTAGCGATAATCGGGGAACATAGCCGCGGCGATGTTCCCTTCTTTTTATGGAGAGTCGGAGTATGGAAAGGAAAATACCACAGCACGTCGCAATTATATTGGATGGAAATGGAAGATGGGCAAGGAGCAAAGGAATGCCGCGTAATTACGGGCATAAAGCAGGCGCGAAAAATGTAGAAAAAATATGTGATTGCGCAGGGCACATGGGCATAAAATATCTTACAGTCTATGCGTTTTCAACGGAAAACTGGAGCCGCCCGCAGGCGGAGGTAGATGAATTAATGCGCCTGCTCGGAAGTTATATGAAGACCTGCTTAAAAACAGCAAAGAAAAATAATATGCGGGTACGGGTGCTTGGCGATATTTCCCGCCTGACACCAAAGCTACAGGAGCAGATTCGGGAGCTGGAGACGGTATCCAGCCAGTATGACGGCTTTCACTTTCAGATTGCGTTAAATTACGGCAGCAGAGACGAGATGATGCGCGCGATGAAAAAGATGTATGGCGAGATCGAAGCAGGCAGGCTTTCCAAGGACGAGGTGACAGAGGAGGTCTTTTCCGGCTATCTGGATACGGCAGACCTGCCTGACCCTGACCTTTTGATCCGTACAAGCGGGGAGCAGCGTCTTTCCAACTATCTGCTCTGGCAGCTTGCGTACAGTGAGTTTTATTTTACCGATACGCCGTGGCCGGATTTCGACGAAGAAGAGCTGAAAAAAGCGGTAGAAGCGTATCAAAACAGGGAACGCAGATATGGAGGGTTGGCGTAGGGATGTTTAAAACAAGGTTGATCAGCGGAATGATACTGGTTGTGGCAGCGCTTTTTTTGATTATTACTGGCGATCAGGTGCTGCTTGCCGCCTCCTGTGTGATCTCGCTGATTGGGATGTATGAGCTGTACCGCGTCTGCAAAATCGAGCGGACAGCGGCAGCGTTTGTAGGATACGCGGCGGCGGTGCTGTATTATCTGGATCTTTCGCTGCAACTGATCCCTGATACGATGGTATTTATCATTGCACTGTTAGTCGTGCTTTTGTCGGTCTATGTGCTGGCGTATCCCAAATATCATGCGTCGCAGATCACGGCAGCGTTTTTTGGCGTGTTCTATGTGGCTGTCATGCTTTCGGGCGTATACCAGGTGCGTATGATGGAACAGGGTGCGTATCTGGTCTGGCTGATCTTTTTATGCTCCTGGGGGTGCGATACGTGTGCGTACTGTGTCGGCGTCCGGTTTGGGAAGCATAAGATGTCGCCGGTGCTTTCGCCGAAAAAGTCTGTGGAAGGCGCGTTCGGCGGCATTGCAGGCACTTTTTTGCTAACGGCACTGTATGCGCTGGCGTTTCGGGAACAGATGGGCATTACGAATGTACAGATCGTAGTTTTGGCGGCAATCAGCACGGTCGGGGGAGTGATCTCCATGATCGGCGACTTGGCGGCATCTGCGATTAAAAGAAACTATGAGATCAAAGATTACGGAAAGCTGATACCTGGGCACGGCGGTATTTTAGACCGGTTTGACAGTGTGATCTTTACGGCACCTGTGATTTGCTATCTGGCAAAATATTTGCTCTAGGCGGAAGGCTGGGAAGGTGAGAAATCATGAAAAATATAGCGATTCTTGGCTCGACAGGTTCGATCGGGACGCAGACGCTTGCAATCGTTAGGGAACAAAAGGATATCAAAGTCTGGGCGCTTGCCGCAGGAAAAAATATCGACTTGCTGGAACGCCAGATCCGCGAATTTGCGCCGGTGCTTGCGGCGGTCTGGGAGGAAGAGGATGCAAAAAAGCTGCGCACAAAAGTAAGCGACTTATCTGTGCGCATTGTAAGCGGCATGGACGGGATGATCGAGGTTGCCGTGTTCCCGCAGGCAGAGATGCTTGTAACAGCTATCGTCGGAATGATCGGACTGCGCCCGACGGTGGCTGCAATCCGAGCGAAAAAGCAGATTGCGCTGGCAAACAAGGAAACGCTTGTGACTGCCGGGCATCTGATTATGCCGCTGGCAAAGGAGTACGGCGTGTCCATTCTCCCGGTAGACAGCGAGCACAGCGCGATTTTTCAGTCGCTAAACGGGGAAGTGGGAAACCGCATTCATAAAATACTGCTGACCGCCTCCGGCGGGCCGTTTCGCGGAAAGACAAAAGCGCAGCTTGCAAAGATGCAGGTGGAGGACGCGCTAAAGCATCCAAACTGGAGCATGGGGAAGAAAATCACCATCGACTCAGCGACAATGGTCAATAAAGGGCTGGAAGTGATGGAAGCAAAATGGCTGTTTGGCACGCAGCTATCTGATATCCAGGTCGTTGTGCAGCCGCAGTCGGTGATCCATTCGATGGTAGAGTATGAAGACGGCAGCATTATCGCGCAGCTTGGCACGCCGGATATGCGTCTGCCGATCCAGTATGCGCTGTATTACCCGAAGCGTATGCCGCTGTCCGGGCAAAGGCTGGATTTTTACAAGCTTGGCTGCCTGACGTTTGAACAGCCCGATCTTGAGACGTTTGACGGGCTTAAGCTGGCGTACGAGGCGGCGCGGCGCGGCGGCAACCTGCCGGCAGTTTTTAACGCAGCCAACGAGCGTGCGGTTGCAAAATTTTTATCCCGCAGCATAAGTTTTTTGGAAATTACACAGATCATTCACGAATGTATGCTACACTGTGCATATATCGAACAGCCGGATCTTACACAGATCCTGGAAACAGAGCACGTTGTTTATGAATGGATAGAAAGCAGGTGGTAAATTGAATATTGTTTTGGCATTGGTTATTTTCAGTGTGATTATTTTGTTTCACGAATTGGGGCATTTTCTGCTGGCAAAGCATAATGACGTTAAGGTAAACGAATTTTGCCTGGGACTTGGGCCGACGGTGATCGGCTTTACGAAGGGGGAGACGAAGTATTCCCTTAAGCTGCTGCCGTTTGGAGGTGCCTGCATGATGGAAGGCGAGGACGAAGCAAGCGACGACTCTAGGAGCTTTAACAACAAGTCCGTGTTGCAGCGCGCTTCGATTGTAGCGGCAGGCCCGATTTTTAATTTTATTATGGCAATCGCGTTTTCGCTGATCCTTGTGGCAAGCGTCGGGTTTGACCGCCCGGTGCTTTCGGACGTCATCGACGGCTATCCGGCTGCGCAGGCAGGGATGCAGGCAGGCGACGAGATCGTAAAGCTTGGAAACAAGACGATTCATTTGTACCGGGAAGTATCTGTGTATACATACTTCCACGCAAACGAACCGGTGGAAGTAACGTATAAACGCGGTAGTGAAAAGCACACGACTGTCCTGGTACCAAAATACGAGGAAGAAAGCGGGCGCTATTTGTTCGGCTTTTACGGCACGACAGCACGTGCCAAAGGAAACCTGGCGGATACGCTGCGCTACAGTGTATACGAGGTCAAATACTGGATCTGTTCTACGATCGAAAGCCTGGGACAGCTTTTTACCGGGCATGTAGGCATTAACGATATGTCAGGCCCAGTCGGTATCGTAAAGACCATCGGGGATACGTATACCGAGGTCAAATCAAGCGGCGTGTTTATGGTCTTTTTAAATATGCTCAATATCTGCATTCTGCTCTCGGCAAACCTCGGCATTATGAACCTGCTGCCAATCCCGGCATTAGACGGAGGCAGGCTTGTCTTTTTAGTAGTAGAGGCAGTCAGGGGCAGGCGTCTTGACCCGAATAAGGAAGGGGCAGTGAACCTCGTATTTTTAATGCTTTTGATGGTGCTTATGGTTGTGATTATGTTCAATGATATTCGAAAAATTGTGATGTAGAAGAAAAGGAAGGGGTGCTTGATATGCCAAATGGTCTGGAAATTACACAAAAGGCAATCGAGGATTTTGTAAAGGTGCAAAAAAATATGATGCTGGCGAAAAAAGAAAATGCGGTTGAAACTTATGCGAATTTAAAGGAAGATTATATTTCTTTAAAAGCATTGTTGATGGTTGCGGGAGTGAATCTTTCGGAGCTTGATAAAATGAAAGAATGAGGTGGGTGGGGGTTTTTGTGACACGGGAACGCCTGGAGATGGGAGTGGCTCGCTCTGTCTGCGTCCGTTCCAGAATGGTAAGAAGCCCTAAGTATTCTGCTGCTGCGCTGTGGCTGTGTCCGGTCGCGGCACCTAGTTCGCTGCCTGCTGGCAGCTAAAGGTGCCGCTTGGCTGCGCCCCTTGTTTTCCCAGCAGAATACTAAGGGCTTCTAACCATTCTTCCAAAGCCGCCGCCAGAGCGAGCCACTCCCATCTCCAGGCTGGTTTTCGTGTGTGTTACAAAAAGATACCCCACAGCGTGCAGCCGTATAACTGTGACAGCATTCTGCTACTATGAGGAAATACTTTGCCATATGTTGTTTTTTAAGAAACACCAGGAAGAGACAGCCGGAGGAAGGGGCATAGGGCTGGCTTGCTGAGACGTTGGAAAAATGTTAGGAGCCCTTTGCATTCTGCAAAATAACCAGGGGCGCAGCCAAGCGGCACCTTTAGCTGCCAGCGGGCAGCGAACTAGGTGCCGCGACCGGACACAGCCACAGCGTACCAGCAGAATGCTTAGGGCTCCTTACATTTTGGAAAAGGAACAGCAAGCCAGCCCTATGCCCCTTCCTCTGGCGTCCCTTCTGATACCCCCCTCCCACAAAAGATTGTACTTTACAGAGATTTCGCTTTTAGATGTGAAAAAGAGTAAAGATTACCGGATTTTTAATAGATATAGAAATAGGGACAGATTTCGGGAAGATTCCTTTTTTTATGTATAAATATTCAGACTTTTTGCAT
>CAJTCR010000087.1 GCA_910574915.1 Eubacteriaceae bacterium | reverse complement strand
ACAGCACAGATATTAAGCGTTGCCCTTACCAATAAAATAATAGCCAAGCTGGGCTATATCTCCATGCTTGACTATTATCTAAAAGTATCGTGAAAACTATTGAACCGCTGTATACCGAACGGTACGTACAGTGGTGTGGGAGGTCGGCTACTCAACTAATGGGTAGCCTCCTACCCGATCGCCCACAGAAAGGAGCGACCCATTGACAGAATTGACAGAAAAGAAAGAAACGCTCGCCCCACCCCGAAAGCCCGACGGTATCATCACGACACACAGGGACGGGCAGACCATTGTTGCGGAGTTGTTTTTCAACCACAGCGGCACAGAAACATTCCGCGACAAGCTGCTGAAAATGATACTTGCCGATAAGCAGGAATAAAACGGGAAGCCGATTGTCTGTAAAAATCCATTCCTATCCTATCCATTCCATACAAAAATCGAAAGGAGCGATTGACGCATGGCAAAGACCAAAGCCGAAAAAATCACGAGCATTGAGGAAGAAATCCGACAGCTTGAAAACAGGCGCAGACAGCTTGTGCAGGAGCAAAAGGCGCAGGAGCGCAGGGACAGAACGAAACGCCTATGCCGCCGCATGGGGCTTTTTGAAAGCCTTGTCCCCGACACGATACCGCTGACAGAGGAACAATTCAAGACCTTTCTTGAAAAGACTGTAATGACCGACCACGCCCGCCGCATACTGGACGGACTGACCGCCCAGAACGCCCCCACAGCCCCCGCACAGGGCGCAGAAACGGCGGCACAGGGTAACCACGCCACCCACCGCCCAAACCGCCCATACAGCCCGCGAGGGCGGCGCAGGCGGGAGTATGAACGGGGGCGGCTTGCAAGGGTAACGGGCTTATGCCCCTACCCTTGCTTAAAAGCAAGGGCGCACTTATATACCACAATGAATTGTGGTATGTGCGGTCTTGCAGACGGCGTTTTGTGCCTGCCGGCACAAAAGAAAACGGCGGGAGTTGCCCGCAGAAAGGAGCGCGGCGCGTGGCAATCTATCATTGCAGTATCAAAGTCATATCCCGCGGCAAGGGCAAGTCCGCTGTTGCCGCCGCCGCTTACCGGGCGGGGGAGAAAATCAAAAACCAGTTTGACGGAATGACCCACGACTACACCCACAAGGGCGGCGTAGTCCACACCGAGATTTTACTCCCCGACCATGCCCCCGCCGCTTTTTCAGACAGGGCGGTTTTGTGGAACGAAGTGGAAAAAATCGAGAAAGCGAAAAACGCCCAGCTTGCGCGGGAGATTGAAATTGCCCTGCCCCGCGAACTGACGAGGGAGCAAAGCATTTCCCTTGTCCGCGAGTATGTGAAACGGCATTTTGTGGCGGCGGGAATGTGCGCCGATTTTGCCATACATGATACGGGCGGCGGCAATCCCCACGCCCATATCATGCTGACTATGCGCCCTTTTGACGAGCGCGGTGCATGGGGAGCGAAGCAGAAAAAGGAGTACATTCTTGACAGGGACGGGAATAAAATCTATGACCCGAAAAAGCGGCAGTACAAATGCAAGTCCATTCCCGCTACTGACTGGAACGAGCAGACCAAAGCGGAGGAATGGAGGGCGGCATGGGCGAGGCTTTGCAATCAGGCGTTGGAGCAGAACGGACACGCGGAGCGCGTAGACCACCGCAGTTATGAACGGCAGGGAATAGACCAAATCCCCACCGTCCATTTAGGCGTTGCCGCGTCTGCTATGGAAAAGCGCGGCATCCGCACCGGGCGCGGCGACCTCAACCGCGAAATCGAAGTGACAAATAAGCGTTTGCGGCAGTTAAAGGCGCGTATTTCCAAACTGCAAGACTGGTTGAAAGAGGAACAGGAGAACACCGAGCCGCCCACCCTTGCCGACTATATCCAAGGCATACTGTCACGCAAGGCACAGGCGGGGAAAGCGGGATATTCACAATCGCTGTATAACCTCAAAGACGCGGCAAAAATGCTGAATTTCCTGCAAACCAATAACATCATGGATATGGCGGGGCTTGATGAAAAATTCAAGTCCATGATAGGGGAACAACTGGATATTCAAGGGAAACTGAAACCCGTTGAACGGCGGCTTGCCACTCTGAAAAAGCACTTAGAGCAAGCCGACATTTATTTCAAGTGTAAGGGAAAGAAGCCGCTGACCGAAGCCGAGCAAATCCTATTCACAACGGCGAAAAATTATCTCAAAGGCGTGATGAACGGCAAGACCACAATCCCGACAAAGACATGGAAAGAAGAATACACCAAGCTGACCGCCGAGAGAAAAACGCTTAATCAGCGGTATCTTGTATTGAAAGAGGAAGTGAAAGAAGCGGAGAAAATCAGAAAGAGCGTTTACAGTATCTTACGGCAGGAGCAGCGGGAACAGCAACCCCGCAGAAAACAGGATATGGAGCGATAAAATAAAGGGCGGCGGGATAGTCAACGCTTCTGCCCCGCCGCCCTGTTTTGGATTTTTATTAGACCGATAAACTGGAATTTACGTTGCTGTTACTTTTTCAAAAAATCACTAAATTCTTTCAATTCTTTTTTTGTATCTTCGGAAAGCCTGTTATATTCTGTATCATGAATCGCCCCCTCTAACGTATATAAATGTACCAGACAAACATTTGGATATTTCTGCTTTAACCTAAGAAATGCGTCTTTTGCACCTACCTCAATTAGTTTCTCGGAAGATTCAATACCAACAGATATTAGCTTTTTTTCCATTTCGTTACCAATATTCATCATAGATGTTAATTCTGACATATTTATTTTCAACTCTCCTTGTTCTACTCATTTTTTAAACTGGAAGTTTCTTCTCTATTAGCGGTTATATTTTGCTCCTGCATAAATCAGCAACGCCAATCCCACAACAAATCCCAATGAAAAAGCGATAAAACTTAATGCCGAATCTGTTATACCGATTATTATAGCAGTCGCCAAAAGACCAATTCCAATAAAAATAACACCCCAACCTGATATTTTACAAAAAACCTTTTTATCACTTGGAGACACTTTGTCATAATGATAACTATGAAGCAAAGTGATTTTTTCCTTTTTCCACATCAAGCAACCAAGATATATAAAAACAAGTGCAAGTACACCTATTCCAATCGCAACACCTATCGTTTCTGTCATAACAAGCCCCTCCAAATCCCGATTTATCGGTTTGTACTAGGAGAAATTATACCATACCCAATTACGAAAAGCAATCCCCCGTTCTACGTCCGTTCCGACTATCCAGACCGTCAAGGGACGAGTAGTATTTTTTCGCAAAGAGCGCGAAAAAATCTCCACTCTTAAACCCTTGACCGTCTGGATTTTTGCCGTTGTCATTTCGCCGCCGAAAACGGGGAACAGGATAAAAAAATCCTGCCCCCGTTTTCGTCTGCTCCATTCTAACGGCAAAACCGTCTGCACTACTGCGGCGGCAGTCGTTAGGTTTTGCGGTGGCTCTGCCCCCGCGTCCCCGACCTCTCCCAAAGAACAGAATGGAGTGTTACGCAATAGAGCTTGAAAAGGCTTGATTTTTAAGGCGTTGCAGACGCGAAAATCCACAGGGTAAGGGTTTTATACTACCTACCCACGAAAACGGCTTCTAACCGTTCACAGGCGCGTTTTGCGCCCCTTTTCCTGCCCGTTTCCCGCCGCGCTGAAAAGTTTTGCGTCAATAACTCAAAAAAGCACTTGACAAAACGCTTCATGGGGGACAGCGAAAGACATTGAGCCTTATGTCGATCCGGTATTTGAGAACAACGTGTTACTCACAGAAACGGAAAGGCTGATGATGTCCGGCAGACCAAAACAGCCGAAGTATGCGAGGAATAAAAATATCCTTGTTATCGGCGGTTCTGGTTCGGGCAAGACGAGGTTTTTCGTAAAACCGAACCTGATGCAGATGCACTCATCGTATGTTGTCACTGATCCGAACGGATAACTACAATAAGGGTTGAGAGAAGTAGGCATTCTCAAAAAAGGAGGTTACACACTATGAAGAAACAGACAGAGAAAGACAAACTCACAGCCCTTTACGAAAGATTATCCCATGACGACGAGCGAGCCGGGGAAAGCGTATCTATCGAGAACCAAAAGCGGATTTTAGAGGACTACGCAAGAAAGAACGGTTTTACCAATATCCGGCATTTTACGGACGACGGAATCCGGGGGACTACGTTCAAGCGTCCGGGGCTGGACGCTATGCTAGACGAAATCCGGGCGGGGAACGTGGCAACGGTTATCATCAAAGACCAGAGCCGAATCGGGCGTGACGTGGTTGAAGTGGGGCTTTTGAAGCGCACCTTTGATGAATACCATGTGCGTTTTATCGCCGCCAATGACAACCTTGACACTGCCAAAGGCTTTGATATTATGTCGATTTTCCGTGACGTGATAAACGAGTGGTACGTTGCCGACACCAGCCGCAAAATCAAGACCGTTTTCAAGTCAAGAATGGAAAAGGGCTTGCGCTGTTCCGGGAGTGTCTGCTATGGCTACCGCGCTTCCAGAGAGGAAAAAGGCGAATGGATAATTGACGAGGAAGCCGCCGCCGTTGTGCGCCGTATCTTCCAGAGCGTCCTTGCCGGGGAAACCATAGCCAGCATAGCAAAGGCACTCCGCGCCGAGAAAATCCCTATCCCGTCCGAGCATTGGAAGCGGACAGGCGAGCCAGTCCGGGCGGCAAAATACGCCGACCCCTACGCATGGTCAGCGACCACTATCGGCTACATACTGAAACGCCCGGAATACACAGGGCGCAAGGTATTGGGTAAAACCGTATGCGAGAACTATAAGACCAAAAGCACCCGAAAGACCGCGCCGGAGGAACAGCACGTTTTTGAGGGCGCAATCCCCGCCATTGTGGACGGGGAAACGTGGCAGACCGTACAGAAGATACGGGAAACCGTGCGCCGCGCCCCGAAGCGGCAGAACGCCCCTAATCGCTTGACCGGGCTTCTCTACTGCGCCGACTGCGGCTCAAAGTTGACACACCGCTATAACCTTGTGCAAGGGAAATGGATTGAGGACGCTTTTGTCTGCTCCGGCTACCGCCAGCTTACCCATGACTGCACCATGCACTATATCCCCACGGCGAAGATAGAAGCCGCCATTCTTGCCGTTATCCAGCGCGTGAGCTGGTATGTGCGGCACAATGAAAAGGAGTTTACAGAGCGCGTCCGGGAAGCGTCCGACCAGAACCAAGAAAAGACCGTCAAGGAGTGCAAGCAGAAAATCAGCAAGGCACAGAAGCGGCACAAGGAGCTTGACGGGCTTGTGAAAAAGCTGTACGAGGGCAACGCCACGGGCAAGATACCCGACAAGCATTTTACCCGGCTTCTTGCCGAGTATGACGAGGAACAGACCGGGCTGGAAACGTCCATAGCGGAATGGCAAAGGCAGATTGAGAACTGGAACGCCGACAGGCTGAAAACAGACCAGTTTATCCAGCTTGTGAAACGCTACACGGATTTCTCCGAACTTACAACGCCCATGCTCAACGAGTTTATCGAGAAAGTGGTGGTGCATGAGGGCGAGGGGCGGGGAAATGACCGCCGCCAGCGGATAGACATTTATCTGAACTTTATCGGGGCTTTTGAAGTGCCGGAATATATCGTCACCCCGGCAGAGGTAGAGGAACAACGCCGCCAGCGTGAGGAACAGGCGGCAAAGGAAGCCCGGTCAAAGGAGCTTGCAAAGGCGCGGTATGAGAAGCGCAAGGCAGAGAAAAGGGAATTTACCGCAAGGAAAAAGGCGGGACTTCTCACCCCGGAGGAACAGGAAGCCGAGGAAAAGCGGCTTGCACATAACCGGGAGTGGCAAAAGGAATGGCGGGAGAAACGAAAAGTCAGCGAGCCGGAGAAGCCGCCCAAGCAGAAATCCATAAAGGAGCTTATGGCGATTGAAAAGACCGGGGCAGACCTCATGCCGGAGGAAACGGAACGGCTTGCGGCATACCGCCGGAAGAAAGCCGACCAGCAGAGGGCAAGGCGGGAGGGAAAGAAAAGCGACCAGCCGAAAAAGAAAGTCAGTTAGCGGGGGCAGCCCCGCACCGGGAGGAACAAAAGGAGCATTGTGGAAATGTGCATAACAGGCTATGGAATCATGGATAACCCTGTTCACAGCACATGGAAAAGCTAAAGTGCAGCTTTCCCACGTCCTGCAAACAGAGTTACCCACAATTCCAAAAGACAGCCAGTTATACACATTACGCACAATGCCGACTACTACGGAATCCCTATCATTCATTCCTGTATATATCCAGTAGTTGTAAAGCGTACAAAATCAGTATATAATCAAGGCATCTAAATACGTTTGGAGGAAATACAGTATGTTTTCGTATGAAGAAATACAAAAGTACAACGAAACGGATATTCGTATTTACAAATATATCGTTTCTGATATTGATAAAATACAATACATGACCATTAGAGAGCTGGCAAAAGAACTCCAAGTATCTACGTCTACTATATTGCGCTTTTGCAATAAAAACAATTTTGACGGGTATTCTGAATTTAAGGAAGCTCTGAAAAAAGAGATAACCTTGCAGGCTACCTGCCCGCCTATGGAAGATTTGCAGGAACTTTCGGATTTTTTTACAAGGGCAAATTCAAGTGCCTTTGAGGAAAAATTATTGTTTGCGATTGACGTTCTTAGAAAAGCTGATTTGATAATCTTTATCGGAATGGGTTCATCGGGAACATTAGCAAAATACGGAGCAAGATATTTTTCCAATATGGGGCATTTTGCCGTAGGGCTTGAAGATGCGCTTTATCCGATAGATTCTTTTCGCTGGAAGAACACAGTCGTTATTGCTTTTTCAGAAAGCGGTGAAACCGAAAGACTGATTGAAGCAATTAACCAGTTTAAGAAAAAGAAATGCTGCGTGTTAAGCATAACTAATTCCCCACTCTCAACTTTGGCAAAATTGTCGGACTGGAATTTCTCTTATAACTTAAACACGAAACGGATTAACGGGGGATATAACGGAACGACACAGGTTCCAGTCATTTTTGTTATTGAAGCACTTGCAAAAAGAATATAAGGAAACAGCCTGTTACTTGCTTTGTAACAGGTTTTTTTCTACCATGAAACACGGAGGTGACATTATGACCGAATTGGAAAAATGTATGGCGGGAGAAGATTATAACTGTCATGACAAAATCTTTCTGGACTTTAAAAGCCATGCAAGAAAATTGTTGCAAGAATACAATGCCCTTGCATATGAACAGAAAGAGGAAAAAGAAAAAATTCTAAAGGAGTTATGTGGAAAGATTGGCACAAAAGTATCTGTTGCATCACCATTTATATGCGATTATGGACGAAACATTTTCATGGGAAATAATGTATCAGTTAACATGAATTGTACTTTCGTAGATTGCAATGAAATTATCATTGGTGATAATGTGCTGATTGCTTCAAATGTACAGCTTTATACAGCAACACACCCTGTTGAGTTAGCGGAAAGATATGTTCAGAATCCCGAAACAGGTCAGTTAGTCCGGCATACCTATGCAATGCCAATAAAAATTGGGAATGGCTGTTGGTTAGGGGGAGGTGTTATTGTCCTTCCAGGTGTAACAATAGGTGACGGTTCTGTTATAGGAGCTGGAAGCGTTGTCACAAAGGATATACCGAAAAATTCATTGGCAGTAGGCAACCCCTGTCATGTAATACGGAAGATTAACGGAGAAAATATGTAATGTTTAAAATAGTTGCTTTTGATATGGACGGAACAATAGCCGATACTATTCCAATGTGTATAACGGCATTTCGCAATAGCGTATCTCCCTATACAGACCATGAACTTAGCAGAGAGGAAATCCTGCATACGTTTGGGCTTAATGAAATCGGTATGGTAAAGGCTATTGTCGGTCAGAAATGGGAATCAGCGATTGAGGATTTTTATTGTCAATATGAATCGCTGCACAATGAGGTTACAAGTGTATTTCCCGGAATATTGAAACTGATTGCCTTTTTGAAAAAGAAAAATATTACCGTGGCATTGATTACGGGGAAAGGAGAAAAAAGCTGTACAATTACTTTAGAAAAATTGGGCTTGTCAGAAATATTTGATGAAATATTATATGGTTCGGAAATATCCCCGAACAAAAAAGAGAATATGGAATATCTCTTGAAAAAGTATTCTATTTCCAAAGAGAAATTTTGCTATATAGGAGATACGGTTCAAGATATAAAAGACTGCCAAGAGGTAGGCGTGATTTGCTTTTCGGCGGCATGGCAGGAATCCTCTAATGCCGATATTTTGGAAAAAGAAAATCCTAATCATGTGTTTTATTGTGTAAATGATTTGTATGAATATTTTAACCGTAAATGATAATGGCAAAATCAATCTTAACGGTCAAGGGGCGACAGCCTAAAATGCTATCGTCCCTTTGATTTATAAATGCAACTGTAAACCCAGTACCGCCCCATGTGGGAGAAAGGGGGAAATTTCTATGGATTGCACAGAAGCATACAAGGAACACATCATGTATTCTTTCAATGGCTTTTGCAAAGTCGTCATACGCTATGCCGCTATCAACGCATGGCGCGACAGGAACAGGCGGCGGCAAAGAGAAATATCCTTTGAATACCTCACAGAAGAAAAGTTCTACCCTCTAAGCACATCAGACGAAGCTCTCAAATCACCCTACGAACAATACCCCGTTACAATCTGCGGTCAGACAATCATACTCACCAATGGCGAGCTTGCTGCAGCCCTGTTATCTTTGCCGGAGAAAAAGAGGGAAATCATCTACCTATACTTTTTCGGGAATTACACACAGCAGGAAATCGGGGATTTATACGGGCATTGTAAGAGTACGGCATGGCATTATATCCACAGTGCCTTGCAGATGTTGCAGGAGGAAATGGAGGTGCTTTTGCGTGGGGAATCCTAAACTCATTCCGTATGAAACCATTGTCCGGGCGACCAGCGGAGAGCCGGAAGCCGTGGAGGAAGTTTTGCGGTATTACAGCAGGAGAATCCGGCTTGCCGCCCTTGAAAACGGGCACGTCAACACAGACACCGAGGACAGCATAAAACAGCGGCTTATCACCGCCCTGTTCCAGTTCCGTTTTGACTGAAAAGGACAGCATAACGGGAGGTGGTATTTGTCGGGAAGATAGTCATGCTTACATTCAGCGACACCGAAGAAAAAGCGGTTGAGAAAGCCATAGCCGCCCTTGCGGATATGATACCTCTGGAAGCCATACAGCCGCCCCACTCCCCCGCGTTGGTTTTCCCCGGACTGGAAATCAGACTACACCAACGCCGGGTACTGAAAAACGGGATTGACGTTTCCCTTACCCGTTTAGAATACGGCGCACTCTGCTACCTTGCCGCCAGTCCGGGGCGGGTATTCACAAAGGCGCAAATCTTTGAAGCCGTGTGGAGCATGGGGAGCGAAAGCTGCCAGTCAAGCGTTACAAATGTGATATGCAATCTACGGAAAAAGATAGAGCCGGACAACAGGAATCCCACTTACATAAAGACCATTTTAGGGATAGGCTACAAGTTTGTTTCCGGGGAATAACAACAGGATAACCGCCGCTATTGGCGAAGATACGAAACAGGAAATCGGGGAATAAGGTTTCCTGTTTTTTTACGCCCATTTTGCTTTTCCCGGCTTTACAGCGGGAGAAAATACCGCCGCAGAGTTGGCGCAATCCACGCCACGCAAGCCGGGAGAAAACGGCAGAAGCCAGCACAGCGGAATCCGTCACTTTCTAAGAGCAAGATTCTACCACAGTACCAAATTTCGCTAACCGCTCATTTTGTCCTGCGGGAATCTTGTTGGGGTTGCCACCCCAAGCCCGCCTTTTGCGGCTTGCGCCGCTTGAAAAAATCCACCCACGAAAGGAGGTTCACAGCCATGAGAAAATACAACACGCCCCACCGCCGCCGGGTAATCAAGACACGCTTGACCGAGGAAGAATACGCCGAGTTTGCCGAGCGTGTCACCCTCTGCAAAATGAGCCAAGCCGAGTTTATCCGGCAAGCCCTTACCAAGTCAAGCATACGCCCGGTTATCACCGTTTCTCCGGTCAATGATGAATTGCTCTCTGCCGTTGGGAAACTCACAGCCGAGTACGGGAAAATCGGCGGCAACTTGAATCAGATTGCCCGCTGTCTGAACGAGTACGGCGTACCCTATAACGCCCTCTCCCAAGAGGTACGAGCCGCCACAGCGGAGCTTGCCGCCTTGAAGTTTGAAGTCTTGCAGAAAGTAGGTGAAGCCGTTGGCAACATTCAAACATATCAGCTCTAAAAATGCCGACTATGGAGCAGCCGAGCAGTACCTAACTTTTGAGCATGACGAATTTACCATGAAGCCCACTCTTGATAAAAGTGGGCGGCTTCTCCCCCGTGATGATTACCGCATATCTTCCCTTAATTGCGGCGGGGAAGATTTTGCCATAGCGTGTATGCGCTCCAATCTGAAATACGGCAAGAACCAGAAGCGGGAGGACGTAAAGAGCCACCATTATATTATCAGTTTTGACCCCCGTGACGCTACCGACAATGGGCTATCCGTAGACCGGGCGCAGGAGTTGGGCGAGCAGTTTTGTAAAGAACATTTCCCCGGACACCAAGCCCTTGTATGCACCCACCCGGACGGGCATAACCACAGCGGCAACATTCATGTGCATATCGTAATCAATTCTCTACGGATTGCGGAAGTGCCGCTGCTTCCCTACATGGAAAGACCAGCGGACACAAGGGAGGGCTGCAAGCACCGCTGTACGGACGCAGCTATGGAATATTTCAAAGCGGAAGTCATGGAGATGTGCCACCGGGAAAACCTCTATCAGATTGACTTACTCAATGGGAGCAAGAACCGTGTCACCGAGCGTGAGTATTGGGCGAAGCGGAAAGGACAAGCCGCACTGGATAAAGAAAATGCTTCCCTTGCCGCCACAGGAGAGCCGCCCAAACTTACGAAATTTGAAACGGACAAGGAGAAGCTGCGGCGCACGATCCGCGCCGCCCTGTCCTCTGCTATCTCTTTTGAGGATTTCTCCGGGAAGCTGTTACAACAGGGCGTGACTGTCAAGGAGAGTCGGGGGAGGTTGAGTTATCTCATGCCGGACAGGACGAAGCCAATCACCGCCCGGAAGCTGGGTGATGATTTTGACCGTGCCGCTGTACTTGCATTGTTGGAGCAGAACGCACAGAACGCCGCCAGAGCCGCCGAAAAGCCCCTACCCAAAGAGGAATACCCCCGGAGCATAAAAGACCGCTTACAACGTAATAAAGCCGCCATAAACGCCCCGAAGAATGACGGAGTACAACGCATGGTAGACATAGCCGCCAAGAGAGCCGAGGGCAAGGGGAAAGGTTACGAGAAGTGGGCGACTTTGCACAATCTGAAGCAAATGGCGGCGACCATGAGTATTTACGAGGAATCCGGCTTTTCTTCCCCGGAAGAACTGGAAGCCGCCCTTGCCGCCGCCAGCGCGGAACTATCGAGCGTCCATGCCGAACTGAAAGCCGTGGAAGGCACCCTGCATGAGAAAAAGGACTTGCAGAAACAGCTATTGGCGTACATCAAGACCAAGCCCGCCCGTGACGGGCTGAAAGCACAGAAAACAGAGAAAGCCCGTAAGAACTACCGGGAGCAGCACGAAAGCGATTTTATGATAGCCGAAGCTGCCACCCGGTATTTTAAGGCACAGGGAATCTCCAAGCTGCCAGCGTCCAAGACCTTACAAGCGGAGATTGAGCAGCTTATGAGGGAGAAGAACAGCCTTTACAACGAGTACCGGGAAAAGAGGGAGAAAACAAAGGAATTGCAGACCGTCAAGGGCAACATTGAGCAAATCCTACGCCGCGAGCCGGAGCGCGGAAAGGGGCGGGATAATGAACGGTAAACGCCCATACATGGACTACCGCCAGCACCGGGCGGCGTGTCGGCTTGTGCATGAGTGCTGCAACTACGATAACGGCAACTGTATTGCGCTGGATAATGGAGAGCCTTGTGTATGCGTCCAGAGTATCAGTTATTCGCTTCTCTGCCGCTGGTTTATCTCTGCCGTGCTTCCCCTTGACTGGAAGCTGGAAGCCGCCCTTTTACACCGGGCAGAATTGAAACGCTGTACCGAGTGCGGCGGTCAGTTTCTCCCCAAATCGAACCGGGGGAAATACTGCCCCGATTGCGCCGTAAGGATACGCCGCCGGAAAGAAGCCAAGCGACAGCGGAAAAGATACCACATTTCTACGCATTTAGGATATGAACGAAGCCCATAAATAAAGGCTTTCCGGCTACTGCTCAACGGGTATGCGGTACATTTATCCTTTACCCCCGGAAAAGCCGTTTTAAATGCGTAACAGAAGCCACAGACAGGAGGTGAAGACCATAGCTGAATACATCACAACTGAAACAATAATGCCGCCGTTTTTCCGCTACCCCCGTTTCCTGCTGAAAATGGACTTGCCACAAACGGCGAAGCTCCTTTATGCGCTGCTCCTTGACCGTTCTGCCCTCTCACAGAAGAACGGCTGGCAGGACAGCGAGGGCAGGACGTACATTGTCTATCCCATCACAGAGATAGCAGAAATATTGGATAAAAGCACCATGACGATACAAAGCGCACTGAATGAGCTGGACGCTGCCGGGCTTTTGGAGAGGGAACGCCGGGGATTTTCCGCGCCGAACCGCCTTTATGTGAAAGTGCCGGAAGTAGTAAAGGTTTCTTTACCTATGACACAAAGAAATCTTGATGTCAGTCATAAAGAAAACTGTACATCAGACCTAAAGGAAACTTTACCTATGACATCAAGAAAACTTTACCCTAATCAAATAAATATAAACAAACTAAAAGAGAGCCAACGAATGGGAGTGAGTGGGGAGCAGCCCGCACCCTATGGCAGATATAAAAATCTTTTCCTCTCTGAATCCGAGTATGCGGAACTGAAAGGGGAATACCCGGACAGGCTGGAACGGTTCATTGAGGAATTGAGCGAGTACATGGCTGCTATCGGGAAAGAGTACGCCAACCATGCCGCCGCTATCCGTATGTGGGCGGGGCGTGACCGAAAGGAAACGGAGAAAAAGGGAATCCCCGATTATTCCTACAAGGAGGGCGATAGCCTTTGACAGCGGAGATACAACGCCCTGTAAACAGGGCGTGGAAAAGACCATGAACAAGGAGGACGATTTTATGAGCGATTATGACAACGCTAATTTCCGGCTTGCCACAGAAACAGAGCCGGAGGACTACACAGGCGAGGACGGGCTTTTATACTGCGGGAGCTGCCGCCAGCCCAAAGAAGCCTATTTCACCGAGGGAAAGAGGCTTTTCGGGCGTGACCGCCACCCCAAAGAATGTGACTGCCAGCGCAAACGCCGGGAAAAGCAGGAAGCCGCCGACCGGGAACGCAAGCACCGTGACACCGTGGAGGAATTAAAACGCCGGGGCTTTTCCAACACCGCCATGCGCCAGTGGACTTTTGAGAACGACAACGGCAAATGCCCCCAAATGGATAAGGCTTTATTCTATGCGGCGAACTGGGAGGAAATGAAAGCGGAAAATATCGGCTATCTGCTATGGGGCAAGGTAGGCACAGGCAAGAGCTATTTTGCCGGGTGTATCGCCAACGCCCTTATGGAGCGTGAGATTTCCGTGTGCATGACGAATTTTGCCTTGATACTCAACGACCTTGCCGCCAGCTACAAAGGCAGGAACGAATACATAGACCGCCTTTGCCGCTTCCCTCTGCTTATCCTTGACGATTTCGGCATGGAGCGCGGCACGGAATACGGGCTTGAACAGGTTTACAACGTGGTTGACAGCCGATACCGAAGCCGGAAGCCGCTGATTGTCACAACAAACCTCACGCTGGAGGAATTGCAGCACCCGGAGGACACCGCCCATGCCCGGATTTATGACCGTCTGCTTGAAATGTGCTGCCCGGTATTCTTCACCGGGGAGAATATCAGAAAATCCACGGCACAGGGGAAAATGGAACGGTTAAAAGGATTGATGAACGGAAAGGAGAGCCTATGAACAATGACACCAGCAAGACCAGCCGCACCGCCGCCCCTCTGGACGCGAAGCCCGACCTTGTGAAGCGGATAGGGAATACCACCTTTGACATTCATATCCATTTCAGCGAAACGAGCCGGGAAACCTTTACGGACAAGGTAGTGCGGCTTATTGAGAACGACAAGGACAGTGTAACCGATTGAAAAAAGATACATTTTTTCTTTTTCCCTATTGACTAATGCCGAAGGGGACAGTGTTAGTGGAGTGCGGAAAAATGCTCTTAAAGAACAATTACCGGGTGAAAGTGCTGAATACCATTAACTTTAAAAAGTCCATGCACTACAACCCTCTCGTTTATATCCGGAGCGAGAAGGACATTTTGAAACTCGTAAACACAATCATTTTAAACACCAAAGGGGAGGGGCAGCAATCCGGCGAAGATTTTTGGGTGAAAGCCGAAAAGCTCTATTACACCGCACTGATCGGGTACATCTGGTATGAGTGCGTGGAGGAAGAACAGAATTTCACTACTCTGCTTGACATGATAAATGCCAGCGAAGCAAGGGAGGATGACGAGGAATTTAAAAATCCCGTTGATTTGATGTTCGATGAGCTGGAGGAAAGAGAGCCGGAGCATTTTGCAGTAAAGCAGTATAAAAAATACAAACTGGCGGCGGGCAAGACAGCGAAAAGCATCTTAATTAGCTGCGGCGCACGTTTAGCCCCGTTTGACAGTGCAGCGACACGTTGTCGCATATAAACTCTACGTGGGATTTTCCTGCAAAGAGGTAAAAGTGACGGAAAGGCTACGGCCTTTCTAACTGATATTCCGAGAAGTGGAAT
>CAJTCR010000086.1 GCA_910574915.1 Eubacteriaceae bacterium | reverse complement strand
ACAGCACAGATATTAAGCGTTGCCCTTACCAATAAAATAATAGCCAAGCTGGGCTATATCTCCATGCTTGACTATTATCTAAAAGTATCGTGAAAACTATTGAACCGCTGTATACCGAACGGTACGTACAGTGGTGTGGGAGGTCGGCTACTCAACTAATGGGTAGCCTCCTACCCGATCGCAGTGGTATTCAATGTTTGATTGACATACTTAGATACGTCTGATAATGCGGTTAAAAGATGCTGGAGCGGCGAGAAATGAGCCTCGCTTTTTTTGACGATATTCCCACCGCATATCTAAAAACAAAACCATCCATAACCTGTCCCTTTCTACGGATAGACACAGATGGCATGAAAAGTAAGCCCTGATGTGAAAAGCCGTTTTTTTATTGGCTACACAGTCAGAACGATTTTTTGCAAAACGCATTATAAGTATATATTCGTGCGTTCTATTAGGGAATTTATAGAAACAGACACGCACGATAGAATATAGTAGAGATGATTAAAAATGCGTAAAAATATCTTACAGCACATAGGGGCAATAGTCAGCGGCAGGCGGAATGAAGAACACCTGACACAACAGCAGCTTGCCCAGCAGACCGGCAGAGGACTCCGACATATCCAAAACATAGAAAAGGGGCGGGTCAATGCATCTATTGAAGTCCTTGCTGATGTAATCTACCGGCTTGGATTATCGGCCGATGTTTTGTTCTACCCGGATATGCCGCTATTGGAACAGCAGACAAAGCAGCTACTGTGCAAGTTCGCGGTCTGCACGGAAGATGAAAGGGTGTTTCTGCTGAAAACCTTAGATTGCATGGCAGAGCAGATGCTTAGCCGACATGAAAAAGAAGTCGAGCATAAAACAGCCGAATAAGGTTAAAGTTCTATCTGCCAGATTAGTTGTGCCTGATATACCTTTCTGTTCCTATAATTCCCAATGTGGCAGACTTGGCTTTATTGACTTCTATTCTAAACTGCAAATATCACAGAAACGTCACCGCATCACCATGTTTCGGCAAAATAACAAGCAGAAATGTCACAAAGCAGTGACATTTGAAAAGTCGGAGGAAAATTCCTTCGGCTTTTCAAATGCATAATATTTTTGCCAACTTGTTTTTGTGTACCCGCTACGATGTCATTTTGATTTATTAAATGGTGCAACAAATAGCACTATCATTATTTTGCCCTCAAATCGCTGGTTCATCTTACTAATTCCGCAGAGGACGTACTTCCTTCAAACTCTCTTGAGCGCCACATTCCCAAATATAGGGGGCAATTTCTTCGTAAGCCCTTTCTGGCGAACCTGCTTCCGAAGGAATATATGTCCACTGCGTCAGAAAGCTGTGAGCATAGTTGCAGTGAATATTCCCGGTATAAATCTGTACCAGAGGATCGGTGATCCAGCTTCCGTCAGCAGATGCACAGTCACTCCGATAAGTAAAGTACCGCTGTCCATCCTTTACAAATATTATATTTACAGTCAGTTGATCTTCTGTGATGTCCAGACGTTCTTCTCTACCGGCCATTTCATTGTAATTGTTCTCGGCTTCCACTTTTTCAAAATAAAAGTATTTCCTCCAGGCAGCCAATATCTCCTGTTCCATATCACGGTACTGGTTCGGCACTAACAGATTCAGTGTCAAATCATCCAGTACAAGCTGTTTTTCCAATTCCAAACCATCTTCTGTTTCAATAGGATTCCACTTGAAATATTCCCGGCTCACCTGTATAGACATTCCAGCGGGAGCGATTTCGATTGGGACTTCTGGCGTATTCATGGTATATAGGGGCGTACCCTCATCATCCACCGTCTGATCATTGTATGCGTCCATGACAAACGCACCTGTTTTTTCCTCCAGCAGAGACAATAGTTTCTGGCTGCGCTGTGCGATTTCCAAATATTTTGCATCGCTTTCATCTTCTCCGCTGTTATAAACCACTGTGCGGTAAAGGTGTTCTTCCCACTTAGGCTCCGCCGGTTCATTTCCAGCACAGCCTGCAAGTACCAGCAGCACAGCCAATAACGCCGCCTGTTCTAATGTTTTCTTCATTCTACATTGCTCCTTGTAGTTGAATGGCTCAATTCCCGGAATCATCTGATGGAGCAGAATAGTGATTCTGTACTGCTGCCGGAAGCTCGCCATACTGTACCTCGCTCCAATCTAGGACGCCCCAGACCGGCATGACGGTCAGACGGATAAAGGCCCCATCCCGCAGTTCTCTGGATGTTCCAAAAGTGATCTCCTTCTCGCTCCCATTTTCGTCATAGGACAGCAGCGTGTAGGAATAGGGCAGGTTGCCTTTGAAGTTGACGACACCTCCGTTAGAATCCACCTGTTCCACCTTGGTGTTGTCGATCTGGGCGTAATACTCGGCGCTGCCGGAGCCGGAGAGGAACCATGCGCAAAAGCCGACCAGACCAATGAGCAGGACAGCAACGACGCCTATTATGATTTTCAATTTTTTCTTCATGTTGTTTGACCCCCTTACCAACCTTTTTTTGTGATGACCCGTTTGGGCTTTTTTGCCGTCTTTGGAGCTGCGCCTTTTTTCGCTGTCGCAACAAAAGCGGCGGCAATCAGCAGAGCGGCCAGCAAACTGAACATACAAAGCAGCGGATTCCAATGGACGGCCGCATCATAGCTGCGGTATCCAATCAGCCCCATGCTTGCGGTCACGGGATACAAATTCGCCAAGGTCATGCTCCCCGCCGCAAACATCCCGCCGTAGCCGTAGACAAAGGCTATCACCGCTCCAATCAAGTGCCCGTTTGGAATCCGGGCGGCGATGGCGATGATTGGCAGAACCGCGATATAGAGGAACAGACAGTTGAACGTGATCTGCAACCCGGCCTGCATGACTGCCGGAAAATCTCCGCCGGGGAAGCCCAAAAGGAAGGATGCCGTCACAGTGAACACGGTGCTGACGATCCCTAGGAACAAGGAGAGCAGCCCGCAGACAGCCAGCTTGCCCGCCAGCAGAGCGGGAAAGGACAGGGGGACCGTCAGAATGTTTTTCAGCGTGTCGTCCGTCCCTTCCCGACTGATGATATATCCGGTAATCAAGGCAATGCACATGGGGAAAATTGTTGTGATGTTGTTCTTCAGGACCTGCTCCACGAAAAAGGAGAAGGTCCATACACTTCCATCCTGGGCGGTGGTGGAGAAAACCGTAAGCAGGACGGACAGCAGCATCAGGAAAACCCCTGCCCAGACCATGTGATACCGTTTCAGCTTCCAAAACTCGGTTTTCAGCAGTACCAGCATCTCAATCTCCCCCTCTCTTTTTATACAGCCGGTCAATGAGCAGAATGGACAGGACAGCCATTGCGCCCAAAATCAAGACGGTCTGCATTGTTGAGGGAATCAGGTATTCCAGTTCCCCCAAGCCGCCTTTGGCACCATGCCGAACCATATCCCCCGCGCACCAGAGGTTTGTGAGGGGAATCGGCATCAGCCAGCACAGAAACTTCGGCAGGACACCGAAGCTGCTTTCGGCGGTCAGGCTTAATACACTGTAAAAGATGCACAGCAGGACGGAGAAGATATAGGTCTTGCTGAAAAAGACCACCAGCACCACCAGCGGCAGGGTGCCAGCCGTAATGAAAATCCCCATCTCCACCGACAGCCATAGCTTGTAGCCCAGCCCGCCGACCTCGGCAATCAGGCTCCCGCAGACAATGGTGACGGCGGCTGTGGACAGGCAGAAGATCAGCCCGAACAGAAACAGAGCGATAATTTTAGCGAAAATCATCTGGGTACTGGTCACCGGGATGGTCCGCAGGTTTTTGAAGGTGTCATTGTCCCGTTCCATAAAGAACAGCATAGCGGCTATGACACCGATGATACAGGGCAAAAGCAGTTCCACCCCATAGCCCAGGACAAACTGGTAAAAGTCGTCAAAAAGCTCGGCTTTCGTGTCGTACCGCTCCATCATGCGGGGCGTCAACATCATCAGTGCCAGCGGGAGCGGGAACATGAACGCAGAGAGGATTACAAAAGGAATGAACTTCTTCCGTTTTAGCTTCTGAAGCTCACAGGAAATCAGTTTAAGCAATCCCCTCACCCCCAGTCACCCGCTTGAAGTAATCCTCCAGGCTTTCCTCCACGATTGCGGCCTCCGATACCTCCAGGCCATGCTGCACAAAGGCAGAGACGATCTTTGATACGGGGACCTTGGCAGAATCCAGCCGCAGATGATGGCCGTCCTGTACGGCAAACTGATTTTCGTGGAAAACGCCGTTCAAGACCTCCGCCGCCCGTTCCGTGTCGGAGATGGTGAAGCGGATATACCGTTCGCTCTTGGCCTCCAGGTCCGAAAGGCTCTCCTCCTCCAGCAGCACACCGTGGTCGATGATGCCGATGTCGTCCGCCAGCAGGGCCACCTCGGAGAGGATGTGGCTGGAGATCAGGATGCTCTTGCCCCGTTCGTCACACAACGCCCGGATGAAGGAGCGCACCTCCGCGATGCCGATGGGGTCCAGGCCGTTGATGGGCTCGTCCAAAATCAGCAGCTCCGGGTCGTGCATCACAGCCAGGGCAATGGCCAGACGCTGTTTCATGCCCAGGGAGTATTGGGAAAAGAGCTTCTTATCCCGATACGGCAGGCCCACCAGCTCCAGGGCGCTTTTGATGGCGCTCTGATTTTTCAACCCCCGCAAAGCGGCGAAGATACGGAGATTCTCCGTTGCGGTCAGATTGGGATAAAAGCCGGGGGACTCGATCAGACTGCCGATGCGGGGCAGCAGTTTCTTCTCGTTACCCATCAAAGACTTCCCCCAGATGGTCACGTTCCCGGAAGTGGGCTGGGTCAGGCCCAGCAGCATTTTCATAGTGGTGGTCTTTCCGGCTCCGTTCCGGCCCAGCAGACCGTAGATGCGGCCCCGCTGAACATGGATGTTCAGCTCCGCTACGCTCTTTTGTGTCCCGTACTGTTTGGTCAGTTGTTTCGTTTCAATGACTATTTCGCTCATAGCGATTACCTCCTTTGCGGGGTCAGTATACAACACCATCCTTGAGCTATCATTGAGGGAACCTTGAGATAACCTTGAGATTGCGCTGACGGCATATACAATTTTTAGTTTCTGCGCTATAATGAGCTGGACGGGAGGGACTAATATGCTGGATAGAGAAATTCTTGTCGTAGACGATGAAAAAGATTTACGAACGATGATCCGCTCCATTTTTGAGAGCGCCGGGTATACGCAGGTTACAACGGTGGCCTCCGGGGAGGATGCGTTGGCGCTGATGGCGAAAAAAATCCCCGGCATTATCATTCTGGATGTGATGATGCCGGACATGGACGGGTTTGAACTGCTCCAGGAGATTCGGGCTGTCAGTAAAGTTCCCGTTCTTATGCTCACGGCCAAGGGGGAAGCCGAGGACCGCTTTGCCGGGTTTGAACTGGGGGCGGATGATTATCTGGTCAAGCCTTTTCTGCCGAAGGAATTGCTGTTGCGGGTCCAGGCGATTTTGAAACGGGCTTATCCTGAAAAAGAGCGGATTGTTACACTGAATGCGGCTGAGGTGGATTTAGACCAGGCGGAGGTTATCAGAGAAGGCCAGCGGACGCCACTGACCGCGAAGGAGTACAGCATTTTTGAAAAGCTGGCGGAGAATGCGGGCCGGATCGTCACCATCGGCGTTCTCTGTCAAACGCTGTGCGGAGAAATCTGGCAGGGCTATGAGACAACGCTGATGACCCACATCCGGCACCTGCGGGAGAAGATCGAGGAAAATCCGTCAAAGCCCGTGTCGCTCCTGACGGTGAAGGGCCTGGGATATAAGCTGGTGGTAAAGGAGCCGGAGAAATGAAACCTGTGGAACGCTTCTTTCGGAAATACTTTTTATCTATGGTGGGCATCATCGTGCTGTTCCTGCTACTCAATGTTGTCCTGTTTTTCTCTGTGCTGATCTGGGCCTGGCAGACCTCGGAGACACCGGACCTCTCCATGAGCGAAATCTGTGACAGGATTACTCTGGACGGAACAGGACATTTGACGGCGGCTGGGGAGCTGGCCGAAATGTTGGAAGAACATCACGCCTGGGCCATGGTTTTGGACGATATAGGAACGGTCATTTTTCAGAGCAGACTGCCGGAGGAATTGCCCCGGCGGTACACGGCAGCGGACGTGGCAAAATTCAGCCGGTGGTATTTGGGGGATTATCCGGTCTATGTGCAGGAGCATCCCCAGGGGCTATTGGTAGTGGGCGGCGAAAAAGGCAGTCAGGCGAAGTATTACTTTTCTGTCAGTGAGAGCTATGCGAGAAAACTGCTTGTCGGGCTGGCTGCCGTCTTTCTGACCAATATCATTGTGGTGGTCCTGCTGATTTGGAAGAACACCCGGCACGTTGAAAAGGCGGTCACGCCCATTTTGCGGGGGATCGAAACGGTTTCCTCCGGCCAGTCGGTTAGCCTCCCGGAGAGAGGCGAATTGGCGGAGATCAACCGGCAGCTCAACAGGGCGGGGGCTTTTATTGCCAAAAAGGACAGCGCCCGCGCCGACTGGATCAGCGGTATCTCCCATGACGTGCGGACACCCCTCTCGGTAATTTTGGGTTTTGCCGGGCAATTGGAGGATGACCAAACCCTCCCGGCCTCCGCCCGTGAACAGGCGTCCCATATCCGCAGGCAGGGGGAGAAGCTGCGGAGCCTGATCTCCGATTTGAACCTCACGTCCAGGCTGGAGTATTCCATGCAGCCCCTTCGGATGGAGAAGGTCTATTTCGTGGAGCTGGTACGGCAAGTCGTCTGTGAGTTTTTGGACGGCGGGTTAGAGGCGCGGTATCAAATTGTGTTTGATTCCAGCCAAGAGAGCGAAACAGCGTCCATCATGGGGGACGAGGCCCTGCTGAAACGTGCGCTGTACAATTTGATTCAGAACAGCGTCATTCATAATCCAAAAGGGTGCGTGATTTCTGTTTCCGTAGCGTGGAACGGAAACAATACGGTCATAACGGTATCGGACAACGGCATTGGCGTGTCCGCTGAGAAGCTGGACAAATTAAGAGCGACAACAAATCATTTGGAAAGCACAGATGAAAGATTAAAGCTAAGACACGGTTTAGGTGTTCTGTTGGTCCGTCAAATTGTTGAGGCGCATCATGGTACAGTGGAAATTCTCGGTGAGCCGCAAAGAGGCTATAAAACAGTGTTGATTTTTCCAGACAATGAAATTTAAGGGAAACGGAGAGCGCTTTGTCTGCGTTCTCCGTTTCCCGTTTTAATTGATTTTACAGTATATCAGTTCCGCAACCTGTTTTCATGGATAAAATCTCAATTTTGCCGCAGCCGCTCTATGATGCTGACTTTAGCAATTTGCCGGTACAAAAGCGCCGGTATTGCCACGGTCAGGAGGATAAGAAATGGATAGATCACCAGCATGGGCCACATGACAAATTGATAAGTGAAGAACCAAATCCCGCTGGAAATACCTTGCACGACTACCACAGAAAACAACACTCCAAGGACAACCGATGTGATGATCGTTCCCACAGCATAATACAGCCCCTCAAAGGAGAGCATACGCTTTAGCTGCTTGCCGGTCATGCCGATGCTTTGCAGCATGGCAAATTCCTTTTTGCGGGTGATAACACTCGTCAGAATGGAGTTGACAAAGTTTGCGATACCGATAATGCCGATGATGATGCTTAACGCTCCGCCGATGGTGATGATAAGGGAAGTGAGGTCGTCAAAGGAGCTGGTATAGGTCGCCTTGGATTCAAAATCCATACTTGGCTCCACACTGTCGATATAGCTGTTCAAAAACTCTGCCATTTCCGCTTCCGTTCCCGCTTTCACATCAAAGGGGAAATTGACCAGATGGGGGTTCTCGCACAGCGGCAGGAAAATTTCTGTCGGGAGATAGAACCGGGCTTCACCTGTGTTGCGGGTGGTGGCCGTGTTCTCGTTGGCCCGAACCTTTGCCATGATGATAAAGTCATAGCTATCTGTAATGGTGGTGGAAAGTTCCTCCGCTTTCAGATGGTTGATCCGTACTGTATCCCCCACGCTGATATTGGGGTTCTCTATGATCGTTCCATCGTCGTTGCACTCCACGCTCAGAAGAATATACTCTCCCGTTTTCAGCTTTTCCAGGTCAATGGTTCCCTCTATGACTTCCATGCCATTCAACAGAAAATCGTCCGCGCCATACAGTCTTACAAAAGGATTTCCGTTCAGATCTTTGTTATAGCTGAAAAAAGCATTGTGTTCCGTTGAAAACGGTTCTTCCAGCATCCAGGAGGAATAGAGCCTGCCGCCGTCCTCAAAACTGCTGTTTTGTCTGACGGCCTCAATGAAGGTATCGGACAGATCATGTTCGCCTTTTTCAACCTGGTACTGGAAAAACTCTGCGTTGGAAATTACAAAGTCCGTATCCATAAATTTTGCAATATACTTGTCAATATCAAAGCCGCTGGACAGGGTGAATACCGTGTTGAACAGCACCAAACTCAATGTCATGGACACGATCACCAGCACAGTACGCTTGCAGTTGCGGCCCAGGTTGGCCAGCGCCATAAAATGGAGCTTCGCGCCGTGGGTCGATTTTTTGTCCTTGGCCCTGCGCTTTCCAAACGCTGCCGTATCATTTTCCGTGTAGCGGATGGCCTCGATTGCGGAGACTGTACCCGCAATTTTAGCAGGCTTGCGGACGCTGACAAAGACAGTAAAAAGGGCGAAAGCGGCGGAACCGATGAAAATCAGAGGATTTATTGTTACTTTAACACCGGCGTCTGCGGTATAACTCGTTCCGTTCATCAGGAACGGAACCAAGGCCCGGCCAATCAAAAATCCAATCAGCAGGCCGATGGGAATACCAATCCAGGAAAGGCGGAGCGCCTGCCGGTTGATTAGACGCTTGATCTGCCGTTTGGTTGTCCCCAGCGTTTTCAGCTGTCCATAGGACTGAATATCCTGAATGACAGAAATCTGGAAAATGTTGTAGATAATCAAATACCCTGTTACGACAATCAACGCGACGCCAACAAGACCGGAAATCAGCATGGCGGGATTGCCCATTAACGCGCCGCTCTGATAGGCCGGACTGACACGGGCAATCACATAATTGCCGTTCTCCTTGCTGCCGCCCATCGTGTCACAGGTATAGCCGGTTTCGGAAAGAAGCTGGTGGAGCTGGGCTTCTATGTCGCCGTTCCCTCTGAACATCACATAGGCGGAGACAACGCCGGAATAATCATTGTCCACGGGATAGGTATAGGTCAAAATATCCGAATGGGCGTCCACAAAGGCTTTCGACACGACCAGCCTCCCGATGTTGCTCAAGCTGTCCGTTTCCCAAAAGCCGCAGAGGGTAAAATCGGTGGTATATAGCTTTCCCTTTACTTCATAGGTCAGAGAAACGGTTTCCCCGATCTGCGCCGGTACACCCAGGGCGTCCAGCGTCTTTGTGTCCGCGATGATCTCATGTTCCGCTTCGGGCCGGCGGCCTGTTGTGGGCGTGTAGCGGGCAAATTCCAATGCGGTGTCGTCCATATACCACAGGTCAGAGCGCCAACGCTCCAGGCCCGGATTTTGCAGCCGGTAGGACACCGCTTTTGTATAGGCGATACGGTCAATCAGGGAGCTTCCCGCTATATCGTTGTAAACTTCATCGCTGATATAATTTAAGACCGCCTGCCCATCACCACCAGCCTTGCGGATATTCTGATCGTGAACGGTGTCCATCAGGCCAGACCCAAGGGTGAAGATCGTGGTAAAGAGTATGGTTGTCAGAACGATTGCGATAATCGCAATGATGTTCCTGCTTTTGCTGGCCTTAAAATAGCGGCCCGACAGCTTTTTGATGACCGCACCATTGTTGTTGCCGAATAAAATATCATTCATTGTCTGCGCCCCCTTTACTCAAAAATCCTGCCGTCCTCAATGCGGATAATACGGTCGGCAAGCTGGGCGATCTCGTTGTTGTGGGTAATCATCACCAGCGTCTGATGGAATTTGCTGCTGGTCGCTTTCAAAAGTCCCAGCACATCGCTGCTCGTCCGGCTGTCCAGATTGCCGGTCGGTTCGTCTGCCAGAACGATGGCGGGCTTGGAAACGAGGGCGCGGGCGATAGCGACGCGCTGCTGCTGTCCGCCGGACAGGTTGTTGGGCATATTGTTCAGCTTGTCCCCCAGGGCCAGCAGGCGCACCACCTCATCCATGAATTTTTCGTCCACTGTATCGCCGTCCAGCTCCACGGGCAGGACAATGTTTTCATAGACATTCAGGACAGGGACAAGGTTGTAGTTCTGGAAGATAAAGCCGATGTTGCGCCTGCGGAAGATGGTAAGCTGCTCATCGTTCAGCTCGGACAGCTCCTTGCCCTTGATCTGAACGCTGCCGGAGGTGGGCACGTCCAGACCGCCCATCATGTTCAGCAGAGTGGACTTGCCGCTGCCGGAGGTCCCCACAATGGCGACAAATTCCCCCTGCTCAATGGAGAGGGTCACGCCGTCCAGCGCCTTTGTGATGTTCGGCTCCGTTCCGTAGTATTTTTTAAGGTCAGTTGTTTGCAAAATGCTCATGGGTTGCACCATCCTTTCTGTGATGCCGCTATCATAACAGCCAATTCTCACAGAAATGTCACAGGCCACTGATTTTTTACCCTTGAAATGTCACAATCCTGTGACATTTCAAAAACATTACTTATTCGGTTCTAACATTTCAATTTCAGGATTTACTAAAACGTTGTTAATCATTGTTTCAGGATATTTTGCAAATAACTCAGGATGTACCTTTTGTGTATTTCTCCAAACAGCGTACTCTTTGGAAAAAATTTTATGATCTGGCATGGGTAACTGTTGAAACAGTTCTTTGTCCCATAAACAAGCGGCAAGCTGATATAATCCGTGTGCAGGTACAAAAAGTGTTTTATCTGTATCAACATCAAAATCTGCCCGCATAACTCCTTTACACAAAAGTCCTAATTGCACTCCCGCTTCTTTTGGGTTTTTATCATACATTGCAAGTAAGTAAGCGATTGTCGCCCGTTCCCATTGCGGCCTCTTTCCGCATACAAATTTTTTTGCCCTCGGAACGGCATAATCTAAAACGCTATTGTCTTTGCGCCAAAGTCCGATCAGCAAATCGGTGGCAGGCCTGTATACAGGGAAAATATGGTTTACTGGTTCTGTTTTTTGGGGAACAAGCAAATCCAGTGTTTTCATATTTCCCACAGCAAGCGCTTCCAGCATTTCAAGAAAAGCCCAATAATGAGTATCTCCACACATCAAAGAACACAAACTTCTGAAACAATTTTCTTGGTAAATAAGGTTATTCAACCTGTTCCAGTCTTTGTCCATCAGCACTTTCCCAAGACATTGTGCATATGGAAAGAATCCGATGTGTGCTGAAATACACTTGAATACACACCCTGTTTCAAGATACCTCCCCATCATTAAATTGACGTGTTCATCTATTATTTGTGATATTTCTCCCCATTCGTTTTTATATTGTCCCATAATTCTATTCCTTTCCAAATATGAACCTGTCTGCGCGGTCACTTTTATAACAGCCAATTCTCACAGAAATGTCACGGGCCGCTGGTTTTTTACCCCTGAACTGTCACAAGTTTGTGACATTCCCAAAACTTTTTCATATATATGGTGGCTTCAGAGGTTTTGCCGCAGCTATTCTGCTTTTGAAAACGTGGGGCAGGAGTTATAAAATCCTGCCCCACGTTTCATCCGTTCCATGCTGTTTTCTACTTTAATCTACAAAAATCTACAAACTGGAAGCTGTCTATTCTTCCTCGTCCGGCTTGAATACCTTCAAATAGGCGGGACGGCCCTCCGCCTCCTCGCCGTAAACATACAGCGTATTGGTCTCGGTATCCAGGCAGGTGTGGCAGAAGCGCCCGCCGGGGAAGGGGTAGGGCTCACACAGCCGCCGGAAGTCTACGCCGCCTGCGGACAGGACCTTTTGGATTTCGACAGGGTCCTCGATCTCATCCGGCTGGGCCCTTGGCTCCAGATTTAGAAGCATGATGTCCAGGAGGAAGGACTGGATGGAATTGGAAAATGGAGCCCAGCTGTATATATCGTCCTGGTCGTTGTAGTATACCGCCGGGTTGGGCTGGGTCAAATCCTCCGCTTTGATGCCCGCGTACCAGCAGCCCTGATTTTCGCACCAGAACAGCAGATAGTTGCCCGTGACCTCGCCCCACTTCTCCCGGGGCAGGGCGCGTATCTTTGCCAGCTCCGGGTAGTCCTCTTCGCCCGGCTGGCTGAACGTTTCCAGGTCCTCGTCGATATGATCGTAGGAGAAGGTCAGGCGCTTCTGAAAGCGCTTGGCCTTTTTGTCCGGGATGAATATCTCATGCAGGGCGCAGTTCAGACTGGCCTTGCCGCAGGCGCGATAATAGTCCCGCAGGGCGGCAGGGAGGCGTATCCCTGCCGCCGTCTCATAGGCGGCAATCGTCTTCTCGGAAAATCCTGTTGCTTTCCCCTCTCCAAAGCCGAACAGCGGTTCCGCCCACTGAACCAGTTCGATGGGGGAAATCTGATACCGCTTCTCGCTCATCATAGTCCCTTCCTTCAAATTATTCATATTGTTGAATGACAGCGCCTCTATACAAATTCAAAATTGCCTGTGCTTCCGCTATCATAACAGCCAATTGTCACAGAAATGTCACAAGCCGCAGTTTTTTTCTTAATCATATTCCGCGCAGATATACTTGAAATCCACCGTCCTGTTTATCGCTGACAAGGCGTGTTCCTCAATATATTTTGACATGATCTCCTCTGCATATCGGAAATTCTCGCCTGGATGATCTGGAGCACAGCGCACCATTGTAATCAGCATCCTGTTATCGCCTTCGATGTTTTCAGACGGATAGTTGCCGGCACAGTCGCAGGAATCCTCGTCATGGTATTTCTGCCTTACTGCTTCCACCTGATCCGCTGTGCCAATCACGGCATGGTAATCCATGTTATCGGAGTCGCAATAATACTCGATGAAAAGCCTTGCCACAACATCCGTACATTGCCGGATCTGTTCAATAATGGCGTCCGCGTTCCGAACAGCAAAGCTCCGAATCTCCTGTCTGGCGTGCTCCTTGTTTTCATAGCGGATGTACAAGAGCGTCTCATGGCCGCCCAATATAGCGGTGACGTTCTGGAGTGCTCCATCTTTGCCATAGACGGCGCGGAGCGTCCGGATGAGGTCGTCCTCCGACACGTTATACAGCGTCATCCCACGCCAGTCCTCCCCGACAGGAATGTCATAGGTGAGCATTTGATATTGCGCGTCATAGTCAAAGGAAATTGCGTCGTCATCGTCAATGTCTCTGCTGAAACCGGCGAGGCTGTACGCGCCTGCTTTGTAAATGAGTGGAATGTTGTGTAATTCTGACATTTTGGTATTCTCCTTTTTTAATGGCCACACTTGAAAGCAAATAAGGTTTTTGATGCAAAATAACCACCCAAACTTATAGTTTCAAACTATATCGCAAAAGATTGTATTGATGGCCGTCTTTGCTGTCTGTTTTAGCTGCCGAAGAAATCAGTGAAAAGCCGAATGACTTTGCCAATCGGTTAGAAGCTGTGTTTTCATCCCTCGCTGAATAGATAAACTCTTTTGCGTCAAATTTCTCCCTGCAATATTGAATCAGACCTTGAAGAATCTGCCTACCAAATCCTTTCCCCACATAGTTCGGCCCCAAACATATTCCGGCCTCCTGATATATGAAAGGTTCGATTTTCTCTACACCCGCAAACCCAATCGCCTTACCGCTTGTTTTTTCATAAACCAAATAAGTGTCATGCTCCTTCTGAAATGCGATGGTTTTCGTGATTCTTATTTTAGCGGCTTCTTCGCTTGTGGTAATCGTCCACTCCATATATCTCGCGCTTTCCGGCTGTGACCAGACATTGTGGTACATTTCCGTCCAATCCGAAAACTTTGCTTTATCTAGAATAAGGCTTTCTGTTTCAATCATGTTCAAACTCCCCCCCAATCCTGATCGGATTACAAATTATGATCCGCGAGGAAGAAATACAGAAAATGTAGAGCCGCTGCCTACTGCTGAAGTTACTTTGATATAGCCGCCCTGCATGGTGATGATCTCGCGGGCAAGGTACAATCCTATGCCAATGCCCTCAACATCGTGTACTTCTTCCTCACGATAGAAGCGTTTGAAGATCATCCCCTGTCTGTTCTCCGCGATGCCCTTGCCGCTGTCTGTAATGTCAATTTTCACATACAGCTCCCAGCTTTGGACGGACACCTGAATAGTGCCGCCCGTTGGTGTGTACTTCACAGCATTATCCAAAATGTTAAACAGGGCCTCACTTGTCCATTTCTTATCATGGGCCAGCAGTATATCGGATGGACAATCTACGTTGACATGAATGTTTTTCTTTTCAGCGTTCAACAGAATACCGCCCAGCGCCGACGCCAAGGTATTATAAATCGGCTGCGTCTTTCTGTCCAGCGAGATCACGCCGGTTTCCAGCCGTGAGGTCTTTATCATGGCCTGCATAAGAAAGTCCAGTTTTTCAAGCTGGCCGCTGGATGCCTGCAAAAATTCCTGACGCTTTTCTTCTGTCACAGGCTGTTCAAGCAAAGTGGCGTTTACCATTTGAAGATTTGCAATCGGCGTTTTCACCTGATGGGAGATGTCAGAAATCAATTCCTGCAAATCAGCCCGCTCTTTCGCTACACATTCTCGATTTTCTCGCATAACTTCATATAGGCGGACAAGCCGGTGATTGATTTTATAAAACAGGTTTTCTTCCTCATAGACCTGCGGTGGGGCCGATGCCCCATTCGCACCAACTTTAGCTGAATTGACAAAGTTGCTGTCGGTTTTTTTTACGTTTTTCAATAAAAGCGTTTTTAGACAACTCTAAAAAATCATGTGAAAAGATAGTTTCTTTAT
>CAJTCR010000085.1 GCA_910574915.1 Eubacteriaceae bacterium | reverse complement strand
GGATGACCTGCTCCCCTGGTCACCAAGCCTGCCGGAGAACTGCCGGAAGACTGGTAAGAATGAATTGAAATAAGACTGGAGCAAATCTGTTTCTATCTTACAGGTTTGCTCCAGTTTTGTATAGGTACGCACTATCTACCGTTTACGTTAGAGGTTGCTGTTTGTATATAAAATAACAAAAGACCCTACCCATAGGTAGAGTCTTAAATATTGATATATCTAGTAGTATTTGAATATTAACTAAAAGCGAGTGAATAGACTATGCTAAACACCCGCTACTATTGATGATATTTAATTGAAATGATTACTATACTAGATAGATCATGCCAATCCATCCTAAGACCGTAGACTACGCTATTTCTTAGAACAATATCATTATACTATTATATCTTAAAAGTGTCAAGAGTATTATAAGATATTTCTTAAACCTAACACATCCTGTTCATCTGTATTATAGCAATATAGTTTTTTATGGTACATTTCCCCAATATTATAAAAATCTTTTGTTCCATTTACTTTTCGCAATAATGCGGAAGGTAGGACATCTGCTATTTGTAGCCCGATACAATTATCACCTTTAACTACAAAACCAACAGAAGATAAGTGTCTATCAAAATCCTGCTGAGAAAAATAAACAGAACCATTTTGGATGAAACTGTAATAAATATGTTGCAATTCTGCATTTTCATTTAAAGATCTCGACTCAATGCAGATTGAACCAATTCCGTTTATATTTTTTAAATAATGCATATAATTTTTTAATAATTCAACAAAAGCGATATTGTAACATTTTACAGTTTTACTTTTATATAGATTGCTCATTTTGCTTTGATCAAAATAAACACCAATAGCAGTAAATTCTAAATTTTTTATTGTAGTAACAAAATCATTCCAAAAATTTTGCCGTATTGTGCTATCGCTAAAGATATTATAAATACCCTTTTTGTTATTCATTTCACTATAATGAAATACAACATCTGTAGAATTAAAATGGCGCTTTTTTAATGAATTGATTTCTTGCGTTATTATATCTTCATAATAATTTCGCTTTACACATATGCCACTCATACAAAAGTATGGGTTTTTTGATGTCTTTAATGTTTCATCAATAAAGAAAATGTACTCTTCCATAGATTATGCTCCGAATATTTTATTTTGGTAAAAATACCAATAATAGTATTATACTTTATTATTCGACAATATGCATCAAAAATTTACAATTATTATTATCTTTTTTAGTTTATATAGTTTTTGATATCATTTAATAAATATTATCCAAAATATAAATAATAAAACTGCTATATAATTTACATCAAAGTTGATGAGAATTATAAACTCAAAGCAGAGCAGGAAGCCAAACTAAAACAAATGACGCAAAAATCCTTAGACAAAATAAACAACATACCAAAATGCCCTATCTGTGGTTCTACAAACATAAACAAGATCACCCTTACCACACGTGCAGTAAAAACTGCTACGTTCGGTGTGGTAGGGGCTGTTGATGATGCAGGGAAGACGTATAAGTGTGGGAACTGTGGTAGTCGGTTTTAAGATTAAATAAATTAGAGAAGTAATAAAAATATTATATGGTCTTTTATTACTTCTCTAATTGAAATTATTATTCATTCTTTTCTGCTTCTCCAAAACTGGTTTTTAGCTGTTCCAATTCTGTTATAAATTCGTCAATTTGTTTTCTACTCTGCTCATATTCCATTCTATACTGTTCACTTTGCGCAATAGCATCTTCTTTTGATTTTTCTGGTAAAATCTTATTAATTTGCTTGCTTGTTATTTTTTTCAGCATCTTTTTTTTCTTCCTCCAATTTTTCTAATATTGAAAAGCTACTTATAAAACCTTTTTCAATCTTATATGCTAATAACGCATAGTGTGTGAAAGGATTGATATATTTTGTGATAATGTCTAATATTTCTGTTTTATTATTAGCTATTTTATTATTCCCAAAGGAACAAATTTGTAATAAACAAACGATTTTATTACCAGAACAAACAATAGGTATGCCAACATATTGACTGTAATCTGGGTGATCTTCGTCTATATAAACAAAATTTTCATTAACCTCTTCTTTTGTGGTTAATATTTTGATTTTAGTATCCTTATTGAGATATGTTTTAACCGCATAAAATGTTTTATTTTTACTTAAAAGTAATTTTTCTTCAAATTTACCTGGATATTTTTCATATTTTCCCTTATGTGCGATCATTGTAATATTTCTTTTAGAACCAGTTGCAGAAATATCAGAGAGCATTATATTAACAGTAAAGTCGTCATATGGTTTGCAAATCTCACATAAAAGAGTGTAAATACCATTACAAATACCTGTAGCAACTTTCTTAAAGTTCCATACAGCCAAGGTTCGATTTCCCTTTAATATTTGTTTAGATAATAGATTTATACTACTATGAGAATCAGCAAATAGAGCAGCCAATTCTCTCATTCCTTTATCATAATTTTTTGTTTCTTCTTCTGAAGATTGTAATTTAGCAATATATTGATTTTTAATGTTTTCTATTTCGTGGTCTCTTTCATCAAGTAAATTTTTTAAATCTTTTATTTCAGAATCTTTTTCTTTATCTAGCTTACTATATTTATATGAAGTAAAAGCATATAGTAGAAAAAGTGCAATCAAAGAAGCGAGTTTTTGTTTAAACCAAAGATCATTTTCATAATTCCAATTCCCCATTGCAGAAAAAATACCACCAATTAAAAGTGGATTAATATATGTATTAAATATTTTAACAATTTTATTATCTAAAAATTTTTTCATATGTCATCTCCAAACTTTTGTAATAGACTAAAATAATAATATCAAAATCGTAAGCATTTTACAATACAGAACATATGGTCTGGAATATACATTATTATACTTCGTTTGTTTTTTTAATATAATACGACAAAAATAATATTATCCTATTACAATAGTTGGAGGAATAAAATGGCTTTAATAAAATGTCCAGAATGTCAGAGTGAAGTTTCAGATAAAGCAAAAAATTGTCCAAAGTGCGGCTATCCAATAGATGAAATAGCAAAAAACGAACCATCTTCTACAGGAATGAATATATGCCCCAAGTGTGGTAAAATTATAGCAGGTAAAGAAAAATGTCCTGATTGCGGAACAAAAATGATAAATTGTCATTGTACAGAAGATGACTGGACTACGATAATGCTAGAAGGCTCCTTAGAAAAATGGGAACAACAAATGCGTATGAAATACGTAGTTAATAGTAAAGAATACGATAACAATTTATTTAATAGTAGACTACAATCTGAAAAAGATGAAAATGATTATTATGATAATTTAATGGAAAAAGTACCAGAATCATCTCCAACTATTAAATGTCCATATTGTAACTCAACAAATACAAAGAAAATCACAACAACCTCAAAGGCAGTGCATACAGCTTTCTTTGGAATTTTTAGTATGAGTAGGAATACTAAACAATGGCACTGTAATAGTTGTAGCTCAGATTTCTAATTATTTTACAATATGCAGAAGAGGTTTAAACAGTATCCTATTATGATATACACATAGTCGTACAAAAAAGAGTCTGATATTTTTATCAAGACTCTTTACTATTTTTTAGTAATTTATCAAAATATTCTTGTGCATCTTCTTCATTGGAGAAGGTATTATCATATGAACTTTTTATCTTTCCAACAGTAATATCTTCTATTAGATCATCTAAAAAAATCCCTAAAATCTGGATTTTCAGCCACCAAACGGTTTACTGTTTCCCAATCTAAAGAATCTCGTTCTTTAGCAGAAAATAGTATTTCACTTTGCATAAAATGCTTCATGTTCAAACGGATAACACCAATACCAAATGCATTATTTAGTCTGCGGATTTCATCCAATAAATCTGTATCGTCTAAAAAATCCAACGCAACTAGATAACCTTCGTGTGCCCAACTTGAATTAGACACAGCTTGGAAATAACATTCTCTCAAATTAGAAAAATTCAACTCCCTTTTCATTTCAAAAGAGTATAATTTATATGGGTTTACTTTTAACCCATCAAATAATTTTAATGTGTTTTCCGTATAAGACTCAAATGGAAAATGTACTCATACTATATCAGGATGCAACCATTTGTTAATGCCATTTTTTCGTTTTTTAGATACTTCATGATAAATGGTTTTTGTTAGACATCCAAAATGTTCATTAGCTCTTACATAACTTGATAGGATGATATGTAAATCTCTTTCTTTAAATTTCTTTTGTAGTGATTTTTTAGGCTTGTTTATGATTGGTATTGTCTGTATATTATCACTAACTATATGCGAAACTCTATTTTCAAGAATATATCTTGATGGTTTATCGCTTACCTTTTTAAATGTGCGGTTTTCATTACGTTTTGCATTTACAGATATAATGGCTGATAATGTATTAACTGGAGTTTTGCCAGAAGAAGATAATTTGTCAACCAATTTCAATTCTTTTGCCATTTCCCATATTTCTTGTATTGACATAGGTTTATCTGTTTGTTTTAGTACATCACAAGCTAGATTAAAAAAAGAGTATTTCATATATTTTCTCCATCGTTTATTGTTAATCCAATAAAAATAGTATACTACAATGGATACTTAATTACTATACAGAACTTACATTCTAGTATGACTATTTTAATAATACATTTGAGCGGTATTAATAAACGTCATTTGTTATATAAGATTTTAACAAAACGTATGTTTTGTATATTATAATAAATTTATCTATGATAGAATAATGTTATTGTCAGCAATTAAAAATTATTTTAGGGACGGTTCAAACAAAAGATAGGAGTGTTTCATGTCTTCTGAGAAAACAAATAATAATATACAAAATATAGAATTGCCATTGCAAATAACATTAACTGCACTTAATGCAATTCAGAAATCTAATATCAGCAAACAAAAAATGATAAATGCAGCTACAATTCAAGAGGGAAGTACAGCGCAGATTATTGCTGAAAATCTACATCAAGAAATACTTAATTACCAATCGAACCTTCCTGATGAAGAAGATGTAGCTATATCTATTGTACAATTCGACCAAACAACCACTATTCTCGTTGATTCCATCGGTTACATTGGTTACAATTTGGTGAGGTTTGGAGGAAAGGACAGTTCAGACAAGCCATTGGAGCTGATCCAACATATTTCACAACTGAATTTTCTTTTGACCGTTGTTCCGAAACCTGAGCCAGAAGTTCCGAAACGTCAGATAGGTTTTGTAAGTCAAAATGACTGACATTTTTTAATAGTATATTTTCTTTAAAAATATTTTCACCACCAATCTAATATAAAAGCAGGAGAATATATTAATGATAGAAACAATGTACCTAGGAGATAAATATATTTATCAATGTTCAAAATGTCACTTCTTGGCAAGCATAGGAGGTGATACAAACAAAGTAAACCAATGCCCTAAATGTAATTCTATCATGATTAATACCCATATTACCAAAGACGAATGGGATGCTAAAACAAAAGAAGAAAAAATTGCATCAGTTAATAGAGCACAAAGATCAATAGTTGAAAGAAATGCGGCAAATGTTGATAATGCTGCTTTGTTATCAGAAATAAGTAATGTAAATAAAAGTATAAAAATAATGAATAGTAATTTGGTCACAATTAAAAATATTCTTATGTTTTATTTCGTTATTAGTATAATTGGTATCGTTATTACTATTTTGAATATTGCATAATAATTTTGGTCAATAAGAAAAAATGCATGTTAAATCAAGTTCAATAAAAGAAATACAGGATATAAAAAGAATCAAAAAATATTTTTTATCATCTGGATTAAAAAGTAATCGTGCTTTAGAATGGGATAAGCATCTTTTATATTTTATTCTTGGAATAAACACCTGTTATAAATCAGATGAACTTTTATGCTTAAAATGGTCAGATATTCTAAATTGCAAAAATATGTCTGTAAATGATTATATTACATATTGTGATTATAAATTTTACTTAAATACGAGCTGTAAAAATATATTATATTATTTCATAGGAAAATATAATTCAATTAAAACTGATGGTTATGTATTTGAAAGCAGAAGCAAACCTTATAAACCGATTACAAGTGAAGCAGTAAATAAAAAATATAGAACTATCCAAGAAGAATTAAACTTAAATTTTGATTTTAGCACAATGTCATTACGAAAAACATTTGCCTATTGGCAAATATTCTACTGCCATAGAGATTATGTAAAGATGTCTAAATTAAAAGAACTTTTACATACTATGAATATCGGAAATGATATTAATATCTTTGCATGTTATGATATTAATAATGATAAAGTATATATCAATGATATTAATTTGTAAAATACATTTAAGGAACAGTCATGCATAATTATTTCTTAACAACACATGAAGTAACACTGTTTAAAAATAGCGAAGCAGTTAAAAATACTAAACTTTATGGAAATTTATATGAAGTAATCAGTAATTTTCAAGGTAAAAAGGTTGATTCAATAAGTCAAATCCCGCAGTTAGACGAAACAGCAATAAATGTGCTTGTGAATGATAGAGAAGCACTAAAAGAATCTGTCATTGAAGAATGGGTAACGATAGGGTATAGTTACGATCCGACTCAACATGCACATTGTAATCTTTGCCATAGAGATAATAATAAATATGTATTCTATGTCAGAAATAATAAAAATCAAGTAATTCTAAATGTTGGTTCAATATGCATAGACAGATTCCCTAAACCAAAAGATTTTAATATACAGGAAGGACTTATGTTTGAAGATAGAACTCAGAGATCTTTTATGAATAGAGCAAGTATAAGTTTGTATGAGTTTTCCCAGTATGCCTACCAGTTTATTAATGTTGCTGATAGATATTTCTCATTATTACCAATTTTATTACCATATAATTTGTATTATGGAATGCAGGAATCAATATCTAAGATGAAAAATCTATATAATGATTCACCAACTACGTATCTGGAACAAATTCTGGTCGAGTGGAGAGTGTATTGGGAGTTAAAATATAATGCAAATAATTTTGTTCAAGATAATATCAGGCATCCATTTATTTGTAGGAGAAAAGAAATCGATTGGATGTTAGAGCATAACAAAATAGATTTATTAGATACTATTGCTCAAAATGATGGAGTGTATACATATGATACGATAAAGCATATATATTCAGAATCAATCATAATAGATTATTTGCAATTAATTATTCGTTGTAATCGATCACCATATTTTATATATGGAAAATATGATAATGAAAGCATTGAGGTTATTTTTAATAAAAATGGATATACACATCAAATACATTTTCAGATAACATTACATGATTTAATTAAATATCTTGGATGCTATTGCATTATGATTGACAATTATACATACGGCACTGATGATATTATAAGAATCGCACATATACAAAACATACAATCTAATATAATATCTATCATAGATTATACGGTAAATATGATGTTTGGACTCTATTGCGAATTTTTATACGATGGGCAGGAAAATCAATTATTTATACGAAGATTAAAAGATGGATCGATTGCTAAAATCGATACTATTAATTTTCTGATATCTTATCAGAAACTCATACAACGTCCAGATGATAAAATAAAAAAAGATTTAAAACGTATTATTAATTCCATTGATAATTGGATGAGTGTAAGTACTCAAATAAAAAATGGAATATTTAAGAAAATGGCTTCATTATATACTGGAAATAGAATAATGGAATAACTGTATTAGTTCATAATAACCACATCCTTTCAAAAAAATATTATATGTGTGCATAATCATATACACAAAAAAAGAGTCTTATATTAAATGTAAGGCTCTATTTTGTGTAACAAATTAAAAGAGCAGATGTTGTACACCACCTGCTCCTGTGTTTTTGAATACTAATACAAACTGGTCAAAATAAGTCTGTACGATTCATAGAAAAATCTCTCTTCTAAACAAAGATAGGCATTTCATGCTTTATGATTAATATAATCAATCAGCAACGGCTTATCTTCTATAAAATATATTATACATAATCTATCATTTTGTGTCAATACTATTATTATATTTTTTCATATTTAAATACTCATGGCTCAATCGTTTTTGTGTCTTAAAATTTTTGAATGATTACACAAAAATTGATATATAAATTCTTCTGTTTTTATAGATATTTTCTTTATATAACCCAAGTAAATTGGTATTATAGAAATTAAAGTGAAAATAAATGCTAATAAATTAGATATTTGTACAATGTTATTAATTAAATTATTTGGAATTATGTTTTTTAAAGTTACATCAAGCCAGGCTCTTAAACACAAAAAAAGTACTATACCACACAATAAAATAAAAGTTGTTTTAATTAGTTTTTCAAAAAACAATGAGTATTTTTTACACTTACTTTTTTCTATCTCTAGTAATTCCTTTATTTGAATTTGAATTGATTCAATTTCTTTATCTCGTTCATCAATAGTATTTTGTATTTCTTCTAAATATTTTAATTCTTTTCGTACTTTTTTTTCCTTTTTTATAATTTCTTTTTCTTTATTATTTATTGATTTTTTCATCTGTAAATTTTTGTATTCTTTTTCTTTTAATTTCTTATTCTCGATTTTATGTTCATTTCTTACTTTTGATTCAATATCTAAGGATAATTCATTAGTAATTTCTCTGCGTAATTGATTCATCAAATCTTCATGTGTTTTCATCTTTAAGTTTTTTTGATCATTTTGATATACTTTCGATATACGAGTTAATAAATCTTTATCATATCTTAGAAGTAAGGCTTCTTTTTTTAATTGTTCATCTGTTGAGTTCATATTTTTTTCTATATGATTCACAACTTCTTTAAGAAATTCTTTTGAAGGTAGTAACGCAGCATAAGCATTTTGCAAAAGTGTACATTCACTTAGATTAGTGTTTGAGTTGTAATTGCTTAACCAAATCATAGAAGCTAAATCTATATCTGTATAAAATGCATTTTTATTTTTTGTATCGGTTATATTCTTTGCAACTGAAATCAAATGATTATTTGATGACATAAAAATAAAGTCTTTTCTATTATTTGTTCTTTCATACAATGCAATTTGTATTGAATTACAATCGTTATCTAAAGAAATATTATTTGCGTATTTTATATTAAATTTTATTTCTCTTTCAATATTATCTTTAAAAATTTTCTGTTTAGTCTCTGAAAGATTTTTTTCATAAGAATCAAAATAGAATATTTCAATAGTTACACCTTTAATTGGCTCTAATGATTTTTTACCATTAAGCATTTTTTCTAATTTATATTCTTCTTCTACAATTTTTGATGAATCTATATTATTTTTTCTAAAATAATCCAAATCTAAAAAAATGCGAGAATCATAATCATTAATATAACGATGCAAAATACCACATAATTCTTCTACATAGAAATCAAATGTACATAGTTTACCTCCGTTTTCGATAATAAGTTTGAGTAATTCTTCCATTGATCTAGCTTTATAATCTGTATCCCATTTGAAAGCATCTATCAATAACATAGTATCCATTATTATATAGGAATCGTTTAATGTATTATTTACATTATCATCAGTACTATTTGATTCAAAAAAATTATATAATGCTTTTAAAGCAAAATAACCTTCTTGCATTGTTAATATTTTATTAAAATTAAATTTATCATTTTTATATACATTAAAAATAAATTTTGCTACTTTGTAATTATTAGAACTTATGGATTCTTCTAATTGAATCTTTTCTATGATATCTATATTCTTATAAGTTTTAAAATTATATTCATTCAAATAGTTAATGAGCATATCTTCTGCTTGTTTATCGTTTATTTTACCGAAATTATTTTCATTATAAAAATTCTTAAATAAATTTACAACTTCTGAAACAAGCTCTTTCATTAATTGCCTATTTTTATCAAACTCTGAATTGTCTATAGATTTTGAAACATAGAAATAAAACTTATTATTATCTTTTTTACTTGTTATTTTTCTATTTTTCTTGACTTTTGATAAATTAAGTAGAACTCGTTCAACAACTTTATAGTTAATATTTAAACCAAATTCTTTAGAAACTTTTTGTCTAACTTTTTCTATATCTATTTTTTTATTTATTGAGTTTGGTATTGAATAAAGTATAAAAGGCTCAATCATTTGTAGATATGTTTTATTTTGTTTACTTACATACAAAGCAAGCATAGAATTAGTTATTAATGCATTGTTACGTGTCATTTTATTCACCATCCCATCCACTAAGTTATATTTCTACCATGTATTCTACCAGATTCTACTATAATTGACAATATAAAAATAAAAGTTCTTCTTGTAATATAATATGAAAATGTTTAGCTGTTGCTGTATTATAGAAAAATGCAAAAAGCAGTTCTTATTAGCATTTTTTGGGCTGTTTAGTTTAAGCAGAAATAGCAAGCAGCATTGGAATTAGTGTGGAAGTGATTTCTAAATAATTTTATAAATTTAACAAAACATAGGTTTTGATCTATACACTTTATTAGATATTTAGTATATTAAAACCAAATATCAGATAAGCAAAAAGGAGAAAAACTAATGAAACTCAACAAAAATATTATAAAAGATGTAATAAACTATGTTATCGAAAAACAAACATTTGATTTTGATACTGGTCAAATGACTCCAATTCTCATAACATCGATTGTAAAAGATTTATCGAACAATGATGAAAATAAAATGGAAGAGGTAGCATGTGCGATTGTTCGTTGTATAAATGAGGGACTTGTCTTTAGTAATTATTTAAGATCCTCTGTATGGGCTACTGCTGAGATAATAGACATTACATTTAAAGGTTTTGAATGGTTAGAAAATAACTAATCATTACTTAGTAATAATACCATATTGACTTATATATAACAGAGTGTCAGATATATTTTTCAGATTTTTATTTAATACGCATAATTCAAAAAGTATCTCATGTAATTTATTTAACTGCTGTTCGTTCTGATCAGCAGTTTCTTTATTTGTAATGTTTTGATTATTCATTTTTATAAGTCCTTTCTTAAAAATATTTATTCAAAACATCTTACCTTAATCATCGTTGATTGTTTTGAATGTCATACTATTTTTGTATATATTATACATAAATAATGTTTTAGTCCAATTACAGGTTTGTACAAATAATATCTTATTGTATGAAATACAAAACAAAAATTGGTAAATCATCCTATTTTTGTTTTGCTTTATTAGTCCGATATATAATCTATTATGTTCATAGTGCTTTTACAATAATAATAATACAATATTTTTGCTATAATTATTAAATTTGCAGAAAATTAACAGGAGATTGTTATGTGGAAAAACAAATGGTTATTAAGAATTGTTTCTATTATTAGTCCACTATTCTCTCTTTTGGGAGTGACTTTATTTAATGTGTCAAGTGCAACTTATTTAATTATTTTGCTTATTTGGGCTGTGATAGCTTTAATAAATATGGTAAAACTTTATCAAATTAATGGTGAAATAAAAAATAATTCTAATAAAATGTTTTTAAAAATTTCTCAATTAAAAGATAAAAATGATTCAAGTGATGATATAGGTTGTTTAGAAGAAAGGTGTTTAAAAAGAGTAGAGCGAGAGAAAAAACTTTATAAAAAACGGAAAAATACATTAACAGATTTAATTTCAATTTTTTGTATAATTGTTCTCTTATGTGTGTTAAGATTTGAACCTATAAATACATTAATTAAAAAAATGAATGATAATATAAATCTCACAGTGCTCTTCTCTACTACAAAACAGTCTTCTACAAACGAAAAAGAAGAAGAGAACAAACAGTCTTCTACAAACGAAAAAGAAGAAGAGAACAAACAGTCTTCTACAAACGAAAAAGAAGAAGTGGTAAAATTTGATTTAAAATATCCAAAAGATCATCCAAAAATTAACAGCGGAGAATTAGAACTTCTTATGTATCGATTATTTTATGAGGATGAAAACAATTTAGATGTAAAAATGAAGAGTGAAATTAAATTTTGGCTAAGTAGTAAGAAAGATAATTTTTCATTAGATATAGCAGAAACATCATCTGGTAATAGTGCTGAATATTATTCAAATATTGAAAGAAAGTTTACTAGTAAAAACGAGTATCATTTATCATCTGATTTGTGGGAAGAAATTATAAGCGGAAGGCAAGAACTGTTTAAAACACATCCAAACGGTTCATTGGCATGGCTTATTGCTAATCAAATGCAAACATATGCTCTGAATTATTTAAAACAGACAAAGAATGGAGATTGTGTATTATATTTTTATCTTGAATCCATTAAAAATACTCAAGATTCATTAGAATTCAAAATGGATATTAAAAGCAAACATAAACGAATAAAATATCTTCAATCAAGATACAAAGATATAGCTGAATGTGAAATTATAAATGAAGATATACAACTTAAAGCTTCTAAAATTTATATAGCTATTCAGGAAGTATTAGATGAATTGCATATATCGTAGTTATTGGTTCTTAATATGAGTTTAAATAAAAAGTATTTGATACATAATATGTACTAAACATTTTTTAATTAAACTCATATTATTTCATGAAAACACTCTTTTATTTTGAATTTTATGTATTTTCAGTAATCCAGTACCATATTTTATCCATTAGCTTAATTTTTTCAGAATATGTTATTTCTATTTTTTCAAAATCCTTAGTATTTAATAAAATTAATTCATTTTTATTTTGAGAATAATCAATAACAACATCTGAATCTTTATCTAATTTCTGATAATTAATAAGAGCAATAATAGGTTCACTTTTAAACGGCTCTCCGTATCTATATTGTCCTAAATAAGAACTTCCATCTTTCATAAAAACACGAACCCATGTATGTGGCTTGATTATATCATCCCATATATTTTCATTCGTTGTACGTCCTATATGAATTTTGTTTAAAAATATATTAAACCATCGATGTGTTATAATTTGTCCTATAATTATTCCTAATAAAGCACTTATTATAAAAAATGATATAATTTTAGAATAATCTAGTTTAAAAGTTATTTCGTACTTTTCTATAACCATATTATATATAGTTACAAGCATATAATTAATGGTTATACTTTTAATGATAAGGTTATTGAAATCTTTATTATCTTTAAATGAAGACCAGTAAAAAGCTGATAAAAATGCATATCCATAAACAATATGAGAAATAACATTTGGTATTTGGTTTATTAATTCAGGTATCCAGTCTATATTTTTCACCTCATTCTTTTTTTGTTTCTTTAGGTTTTATAGGTGGTTCTATATTTGCACCCGTTTGCGCCTGCTTAGAAAAAACCGCAAGATGTTCTTGCTTTTTAGTGTCTACTTTAGTATTCTTTTGATTTGTCTCCTTCATAATTTTCTCCTTATAGTTATATAATATTTAATTATACTATATTTCTAAAGAAAATTCTATGCAAACATACATTCTAAAAAACACCCAGCAGTTAAGCCAAGTGTTTTTAGTGAAAGAGAATATTACATAACAATAAGCAAAATTTATGTAATTTCATTAATTACTTTATTATATTTAATAATTGATGGCAAAATTAATTACAATTCTCTAATAATATTTCGCCAGTATTCTAGTCTGCCTTTTACACTTTCAGCAGAAGATGTTCCTTGCTGTGTAAATGTCTTATATTCATCATTAGAATCATAATTCGCCAGGAAATTATTAACTGACTCCATAAATTTTTCGAAAGATTTGTTGTCTTTTATGATGCGATAAGCACCATAACAAATGAAAGAAATTGTCGTTTTATTTATTTTAATTTTTTCGTCAAATGATTTATCAAGTTTATCCAATCCCTGTCTGATTATCTCAATTTTTTCTACATTAACTTTATCATTATAATATTGGATAAATTTTTCGCGATCATCTCTTCTAAAAGAACCAAAATCATATTCATTGCTTATTTCACTCAACATTAAAATTTCCATTGCAATGGATAAATCAACAGAACTCTTGAGTTGTGCAGGAGTAAGCACCTTTTTAAAAAATGGATGAGAAATAATATTTAATACAGCATCACTTAATTCATCTGACATATCTGGAGTCATTTTTTGAGCTGTGTTTAAAGGTTTTCCTGAATTAAGTCTGCGGAACATTTCTCTTACATCTTTGTCAGTATAATCAGAAATTTCACATACCTGTAGTTGTGCAGAACATAATTCATCACGTACTTTTTCGTCTAATTTTGAATATTTTTTACCCGCAATTTCATGTGTTTCATCATCAATAATAATTGGTTCCAAATTTTTAGATAACTTGTAACCATCATTAATAAATGTATAAACGCTGTAAAGACGCTGTACACCATCAATTACATACTGCTTACCGTTTTCAAGAACGGTATATGTAGGATTTATTAAATATCCTCTAAGAAGTGAATCAATAAGTAATGATTTCTGATTGTTATTCCATACACCTTCTGGGCGCTGCAATTTATGAGTGAATAATATTTGTTCACGTTTTATCTTATTAGTTATTGTTTGTACTGGTTTATTTGGGCTGGATACTTTCATTTTTGTTTACCTCCAAACTATAATATTTTTATTATATTCAGAGTAGAGTATTTTATGTTTTTTGTCAATATTCTTTTTGTATTTTTATTTTGCCAGACGTAAATTGTATATTACTAATTTTCGTCTGGCTGTTTTAATTACAAATTATTCCTTAATTTTGTCTAATTCCGTAAGATTGACACCTAAACTTGACAATGTAACTTTTAATTCGATATATCTGTCATGCATTGAATTATAAGTTTCCATATCATTCTTTGATTTTACAGATAACATCCAATTTTGTAATCTTGAAAATTCATTTATAGAATCCCTAATAATATCTGCCGCACTTGGCATATAAACCACCTCCCAATTATGAATTTTTTATATTTTAACTGTATCATAATCAGATAAAAAAGTCTATTATATCTTTTCATTTTATGTGAACTACCCATTGTCTAAAGCCAATGGGCTTCCTGCTTCATCGACCTCGCAACCTACTATCTCCACAGGCGTTAATTCGGGCTGCACCGTCCCTATTTATATTTTATTATCTTATGCTATTTGCCGTAATCCTTCTGCTAAAATATTTTTT
>CAJTCR010000084.1 GCA_910574915.1 Eubacteriaceae bacterium | reverse complement strand
CTGCTGTCGCTTCTGACTGAAAAATATCTTGGGGATGTTGATTTTTCCCCCTCTTGGAACATCCGCAGCCAATCGGAGTGTATGGAGGGAGACGAAGCTGGTGTCCTTTATAATTTTTATGATGATACTGCCAAATATCCAGACGGTAACCTTTGATATTTTGGAATTAATTGAAATGTCATTTATTGAAAAACGAAAAACCGTCCGACAGCAACTTCTATGTTTTTCGTAAAGTTAGTGCATATGGGGGGACACCCAGTGCTGCGGTGGATGATGGATAATATCTTCGTCCGTACCGACCCGGCGGGGAACATCAAGCCGGACAAGGAGAAATCCACGGAGAAGATAGACGGCGCAGTCGCTACGATTATGGGATTAGACCGTGCGATTCGGAATGAAGGAAGTACAGGCAGCGTATATGATGAGAGGGGAATTTTGTCCTTTTAAAAAGTACTTTTTTGTGATATGATGTAAAATATGTAGGTGGACATTGAGAGATAAAAAACAAAAGACTCAAGAGGATAAAATGAAACTAACAAATGCTATTTTAGAATTGATTAAAGAAAGCAGTAATCCATTATCCAGAAGAGAAATTGCATACATTTCAAATTGTTCAGAAGTTGCTGTTAGCAGAAGTTTAAAAGAGCTTCTTGATAAAGGTCAGATTGTTAATATTGGGACCGGACGGCAAGTAAGATATGGAGTGGAGCAAAATATTCCCATGTATCAAACAAATGTATATGTTACAGATTTTAAAAAGATAAAAAATGCAAATGAATTAATTAGCCTGAATTATTCACAGCTGTGCCGTGAAAGTGGCTGGAAGCCACATAGTTACTGTATTTAAGCTGCTTATTGCATTTCATCTAATAAGTGAATAGAAAAAGAGACCAAATATGTGGTAAAATTTAGGTGTCCAATCCAAATAAATACCGCAGAAAGGGTCTCTCTATGGATATTTTAAACACCTTCACACTGAAAAGCAATAGACAGATTAAAATAAATTTTGACGGAGGCGATTTATCCTCCGATGCAGGACTTCTCCTGATAAAAGAATTCGCTGCAAAGATCGGCTTCACCAAACTGATCAAAAAGAAATTTAAAACCAATGATACATCAGTCCGTTTCCACAAAGACGATGAAAACCTGATGCAGATGATTTATCAGATTATCTCAGCTTATTTCGAGGATGACTGTGCTGATGAACTGACCCTTGATCCTGTTTTCAATGCCATTCTTGAAAAGAACAGTCTGGCTTCACAGCCAACACTATCAAGATTTTTCAACCGTATGGATGAAGATACACTCCTGCAGTTTGATGACATTGATAAAAGCTTTAGGGATATCATCTATTCCATAAAGTGTCCGGAGCATATGCTTCTGGATCTGGACAGTACTTTATTTGGCACCTATGGCAATCAGGAGGGGGAAGGCTTCAACTTTCATTATCAGGCACACGGGTATCATCCTTTGCTTTGCTATGATGGTTTGAACGGAGATCTGCTGAAGGCAGAACTTCGTGATGGAACACTCCACTGCAGCAATGATGCAGATAAATTTATGGAACCCCTTTTTCAGGAATATCTGGAAAGAGGCATCAAAACATACCTTCGTGGTGACAGTGGATTCTCATCTCCCAAACTTTATAAAACCTGTGAGATGAATGGCTGTTCCTATGCCATCCGCTTAAAACAGAATTCTTTACTCGTGGCTCTTGCTTCGGATAAAGATGAAGCTTTATACAAAGCAACCAAAGAGGACCAGATCAGCTATGCTGTAACTTATGGTGAATTTCTGTATCAGGCCGGCTCCTGGGATTATCCAAGGCGCGTGGTTTTCAAGATTGAAAAACCATACGGTCAGCTGACGCATATGTACACCTTTATTGTTACAAACATGGATATGGAACCTTATCAGGTCATCCAGTTTTACTGTGGGCGTGGAAAGATGGAAAATTTCATAAAAGAGGGCAAAGGTGGATTTGACTTTGCTGCTGTCAGCAGTCATTCCAAAGTAGTAAATGCCAACCGCATGAGACTTCATATGCTTGCCTACAACTTATTCAATTGGTTTAGGCGACTGGCACTCCCTGCAAATATGCGAAAACAACAGGTGGATACCATTCGTTTAAAGCTGATAAAGATTGCTGCAAGAGCAGTCCGTTCAGCAAGATATATAACATTCAAACTATGCAGTAGCTGTCCTTATAAAAAGGAGTTCTATAGGACGCTGGAGAATATCCAGCAGCTGACTGTACAGTTGGAATAGCAACTATTAACGTACCTTGCCAGTTCAAAATAACTCAATCGGATTTCAAGGGGATAGTCTACCCATTTTTGTGGATAAATCGATTGATTTCAAGGTAACTGGTTCAAGGATTTGTAGTATCGAGCATTTTTATATGCTCATGAATAATTCAGGATTAGTTATCTTTGTAATACCAATGATAGACTTAAAAACACATCGTCACTGTGCTAGTATACTAATCTGAATGCAGTTCTTAACATTATTTCTAATAGGTATTGGTACTTGGGAAGTCCTCAAAATATGAATGATGGATTGGAACTTCAACGAGGCCTTGATACAAAGGACAATATTTTCTTTTCAAGCTTTATGGCAGAGCAAAAAGAAAGTATTGCGATGTGGAGTATGTATGCACAACCTTGGAAAGATGGTGTTATGGTATCAATACCTGTAAAAGTGTTTAAACAGTGGGTAAGAGAGATTAATGTGGTATATAGCGCAAACCCGAGGACAAAAGAGGTAGACAGAGGTACATTTGTTTACTTAGATCAAGCTAAGATTTCAGTTACAAGAGTGGCGTATTCTAATCAGGGAACGAATGATGAGATTGAAAATATTACTTGCGGCAGTGCCACGAATTATATATTTAAATTGGTAGATGATTTGTCATTGATTGGTTATATCAAGGATGATGCATGGTCTTATGAAAAAGAGGTTCGTTTAAGAGCTGATTTAGGACAGGACGTCCATTATAAAGCTGTTGCTATTGATGTACCTGAATATGTAATTGATTCAATGACTATAACTAAAGGACCTAGGTTTGACGGCAATCTTATGAATCGTTTAAGGGATGAATTTGATCGAAAAATGAAAACTCAATCAAGCATGTTTTTTGATAAACTAAAGTATACGCCGTGTGATGGGTGTTCGTATAGAAGATAAAAAACGATTATGAATTATAACTATGGCGTAATCTGATAAAGAAATGGCATCTCATTTGGAGGTGCTTTCTTTTTGCATATTTTTAAGGAGGTGCCTATGAAACTACCATCCATTTTTGGAATGAGGGGCGCGAGGGATAAGCCAAAGGACAGCTACGGCGGTTCGGCTTATTCCTTTTTCTTTGGGAGAAGCACCAGCGGGAAAAATGTAAATGAGCGTACCGCCATGCAGACCACGGCGGTCTATTCCTGTGTGCGGATACTGGCGGAGGCGGTGGCATCGCTGCCAATCCATGTGTACCGCTATACGGAAACGGGGAAGGAGCGTGTATATGACCATCCGCTCTATTATTTACTTCATGACGAGCCGAACCCGGAGATGACTTCCTTCGTGTTCCGGGAGACGCTGATGAGCCACCTTCTCATTTGGGGCAATGCCTACGCACAGGTCATCCGGGACGGGAGCGGCAGGGTATTGTCTTTGTATCCATTGCTCCCGGATAAGATGGAGGTTGACCGTGACGAACATGGACGGCTTTTCTACACCTATACCCGCAACACGGATGAGAACCCCAACTTTTCCGAATATGGCAGGGTGCGCTTAAAGCCGGAGGATGTGCTGCATATACCGGGGCTTGGATTTGACGGGCTGGTGGGGTATTCGCCCATCGCTATGGCAAAGAATGCGGTGGGAATGACGCTTGCCTGCGAGGAATACGGTGCGTCCTTTTTCGAGAACGGGGCGACACCGGGCGGTGTGCTGGAGCATCCGGGTGTGCTGAAAGACCCGGCGAAGGTAAGGGAGAGCTGGCATTCCGTCTACGGCGGCTCCAAGAACGCCGGGAAGGTCGCCGTTTTGGAGGAGGGCATGAAGTACCAGCAGATCGGGATTCCCCCGGAGGAAGCACAGTTCTTGGAAACGCGGAAATTTCAGATAGACGAGATCGCGCGGCTGTACCGCATCCCGCCACACATGGTGGGCGACCTTGACAAGAGCAGCTTTAGCAATATCGAGCAGCAGTCCTTGGAATTCGTGAAATATACTTTAGACCCGTGGGTGATCCGGTGGGAGCAGTCCATACAGAGGGCGTTATTTCTCCCGCAGGAGAAAAAAGAATACTTCGTGAAGATGAACGTGGACGGCCTGCTCCGGGGCGACTACCAGAGCCGGATGAGCGGCTATGCGGTGGGGCGGCAGAACGGGTGGCTCTCCAGTAATGATATAAGGGAAATGGAGAACATGAACCTTATCCCGGAGGAGGAAGGCGGCAACCTCTACCTCATTAACGGGAACCTATGCAAACTCAAAGACGCAGGGCTTTTCGGAAAAGCACCGGGGGAGCAGGAAAATCAGGTGCAGGAGGAATAAAGATATAGAAACAGGCGGTATGTTCTGCCTGTTTTTTTCTATGCAGAAAGCGAGGTCAGCAGGAATGAAAAGAAAGTTCTGGAACTGGATCAAAAACGATGCGGGCGGGGAGGAAGAGCGCACCCTCGTGCTGAACGGTGAGATTTCGGATGAGACATGGTACGGGGATGAAGTGACGCCCGCCCTGTTCGCAAAGGAGCTGAATGCCGGGAGCGGCAACATCACCGTGTGGATCAATTCACCGGGCGGCGATGTGTACGCCGCGGCACAAATCTACAACATGCTCATGGAATACAAGGGCGATGTGACCGTGAAGGTGGACGCGCTGGCGGCTTCCGCAGCCTCCGTCATCGCTATGGCGGGTACCACGGTGCTGATGTCCCCGGTGGCAATGATGATGATCCACAATCCCATTACCGTGGCGATAGGTGATTCCAAAGAAATGCAGAAAGCGGGGGAGATGCTGGAGGAAGTGAAAGAGGGCATCATGAACGCCTACGAGATCAAGACCGGGATGGACCGTAAGAAGATATCCCACCTTATGGATGCGGAGTCGTGGTTCAATGCGAAGAAGGCCGTGGAGCTTGGCTTTGCGGACGGCATCCTGCATGGGAAGGAAGATACAGAAGAAGATGCAGAAGGGCTGATGTTTTCCCGCACAGCGGTGACCAATTCCCTGCTGACCAAGCTGATTCCGAAAAAGCCGGAGGCGAAGATACCCATAGAGCAGTTAGAAAAGAGATTGAATCTATTAACACATTAAATTTATGGAGGGAAATGTTTATGAGCAAGATTTTAGAACTGAGGGAAAAACGGGCAAAGGCATGGGAGGCGGCGAAGAAGTTCCTCGACAGCAAGCGCGGCGAGGACGGGCTGCTTTCCGCAGAGGACACCGCCGCCTATGAGAAGATGGAAAAGGAAGTAGTCGATCTGGGGAAGGAGATCGAGCGCCTGGAGCGGCAGGCAGCCATTGACGCGGAACTGAATAAACCCACTTCCGAGCCAATCACCAACAAGCCCAACAACCACCCGGACGGGGAGGAAAAGACGGGCAGGGCAACTGACAATTACAGGAGGACGTTCTGGAACGCCATGCGCCGGAAGAACTTCTTCGATGTGGAGAATGCCCTGCAGGTGGGCACGGATTCCGAGGGCGGCTACCTTGTGCCGGACGAGTTCGAGCATACGCTGGTGGAAGCATTGGAGGAAGAAAACTGTTTCCGCAGCCTTGCCACCGTCATCCAGACTTCCAGCGGCGACAGGAAAATCCCCGTGGTGGCGTCCAAAGGCGAGGCATCATGGATTGACGAGGAAGGGGCATACCCGGAATCGGATGATTCTTTTGGGCAGGTCTCCATCGGCGCATTTAAGGTGGCGACCATGATCAAGGTATCGGATGAACTGTTAAATGACAATGTATTCAACTTGGAGGCTTACATCTCCAGAGAGTTCGGGCGCAGGATCGGCACCAAGGAGGAGGAAGCCTTTTTCATTGGGGACGGAAAGGGCAAGCCCACGGGTATTTTAAATGCCACAGGCGGCGCTTCCGATGGCGTGACCACGGCAACCGCCAACATCACTTTCGATGATGTAATGGATTTATTCTATTCCCTGAAAGCGCCTTACCGTAAAAAGGCGGTGTGGCTGTTGAATGATACAACCGTGAAAGCCCTGCGGAAACTGAAAGATAACAACGGCAACTATATCTGGCAGCCTTCCGTGCAGGCGGGGGTGCCGGACATGATCTTAAACCGCCCTTACCACACTTCCTCCTATGTGCCGGAAGTGGCGGCGGGCAGTAAGGTGATGGCATTTGGTGACTTTTCCTATTACTGGATTGCCGACAGGCAGGGACGCTCCTTCAAACGTCTGAATGAACTGTTTGCGGCCACCGGGCAGGTGGGATTCCTCGCCTCACAGCGTGTGGATGGCAAGCTGATCCTTGCCGAAGCGGTAAAGACCCTGACCGTGAAAAAGTCTGCATCATAAGAGGGGAGGCGGCATGGATGGCAGTCCTGACATTGGAGGAAACAAAGCAGTATCTCAGGGTGGACAGCAGTGATGAAGATTCCTTTATTTCGGGATTGATCGAGACCGGGGAAAGCCTGTGTGCGGATGTGGCACGGATGGAGATAGCAGAACTGGAAGCGCATCTCCCTATGGCGCGGATTGCCGTCCTGTATGCCGCCGCTTATCTGTATGAACACCGGGAACAGGCAGACCACGGGGAGCTGGTGGGGATGCTGCGCTCCCTTTTATTCGGCATACGGAAAGAGGTGTTCTGATGGCTTTGGGAGAATGGAAGGATAAGATCACCATACAGAAAAGCATGGCGGGCAATGACAAAGCCGGAAACCACATTCTTTCGTGGGAGGATTACTACATCTGCCACGCCTATGTGAACAACCTTTCCGGGAAGGAGTATTGGGAGGCGGCGCAGCTAAATGCGGAGAAGGAAGTGTTCTTCCTCATACGGTACTGCTCTGAGGTAAAAGAAATAGACACGGAGCATTTCCGCATTGTTTTCCGGGGACAGGTGTATAACATCACATTTATCGACAATGTGAAATACCAGAATAAAACCATAAAGCTGCGGGCGGCTTTGGAAAAGAGGGGAGGCTGAATAAATTCTCCCTTTGGAAAAGAGGTAGGAATGTCAGAAAGAAAAGTATCCATCGAGCAGATGGCGGAGGCGGTCATGGACGGCCTGATTGAGTATGCCGGGCTTGCCACGGACGTGATGAAGGACTGCGTCACCAAAGCCGGGAACACGGTGAAATCGGAAGTGAAAGCCAACGCCCCGGTTCGGACGGGGCAGTACAAAAAAGGGTGGGCTGTGAAAAAGCAGAAAGAGACTGCCAATTCCTTAGAACTGGTGGTGCATAACAAAAAGCGTTACCAGCTTACCCATCTTCTGGAGAAAGGCTATGCCAAGCTGAAGTGGTATACTAAAACTGGACACGGAGGGGGTAGATTTTGGACAGGATATATGCTAAGATTTAACACTGTCTATATAGTGCATAAACATTGTTCCCCCACTAAATGAACAGGAGGTTTACCAAATGAGTTACACAAGACAAGAACGGCTGGACATTGGAAAACAGATTTATAACAATGAAATGAGTAAAACTGACGCAGCCATAAAATACAGTATCAGCGAGGGAACAGCCAGGGATTATATGCGGCTGTACAGGGACGTAAACGGCCTTCCGCCAAAAAACAGAATACAAAAAGAAGAAAGCACTGTACAAATCAGTATGCACTCTTCTGAACCAGATCTGTCTGAATATGAATCCATGACAAAGGATGAACTGATTAAGGAATTGGTAAAATCAAGGATCAGTGAGGCGCGGTTAAAAAAAGGATACGAAGTGAAAGGGGATGGTGCAGCGAAGACCGTCACAATCTTCGACAACTGGAATATGAAATAATACTGGAATTATCCGGCGAATTTCCTGTCAGACTTTTATGTGAATCCATGGGTATCCGAAGGAGCAGTTTTTACTATTGGAAGAAACGTCTCTGCGATCCGGCCCCGAAAACAAAGGCTCTTGCCGACAATGTCATTCTGTTCCGGGAATACCATCTGAAATACCCGTCACATGGATACCGGTGGCTGAGCGCGAAAATAAGGCTGGACACAGGACTTAACATTTCAAATGCGTATGCACATAAATGTTGTAAAATTGCAGGCATAAAAAGCAAGTCAAAGCATTACCGGTATAAAAAACCGGGCGAACCGCGAAAAGTGTATCCGAACCTTATCCTGGCGGGGCTGAAAATTGATGGGCCGATGCAGTGCATTGTGAGTGATATGACAGCATTCCGGTTAAAGGGCGTATATTATGAGCTGACATTATACATGGATCTGTGGAACAACGAAATACTGAGCCATTCACTGTCAGCAAAGCGCGGAGACCGCATGACGTATATCAGCGGTTTGAACGACCTTATAGAGCTTAAGAAACAATATCCGGAATATAAAATGGTCCTGCATTCGGATCAAGGATCCGTATATGCATCCAAAAACTATAATGAACTGTGTCATGATTATACGAATGATACAAAATGCATATCCGCACCAACCTGTTACACGTTTTATACACGATTCTTTTAGACATTACACGTTTTACGTGGTTTTGGGTAGCAAGGCGTGTTTTTGGCACAACTCTATATTTTTCAGACTTTTTTATTATCTCATTATTTCCATCAACCATAATCAAAAACTGCGGATGGCGAGTACAATCTCAGCTATCCGCAGTTTCTTGTGATTTATATACCTACATACACCAGACAATACGTACTTTACCCTCCAAACCATGCCCTATTTGCCGTATTTTAGGCATTCTGGGGCGTTTTATGGATGGATTGGGATAACTATTGCTATTTCTATAATTATGCTAAATCCGGGGCTATTAAATGGCTGTGTTAATTAGTGTTTTTTATGATGACCGGCTTGTTTTATTAGTTTTTGCTTTATTTCTTCCGCCTTTTTGGGACTACTATACTTTTGTTTCTTTCCAGATAAAAGCCCGCAACCGTGGTTGCGGGCTTTTGAGGTGCTATATTCTTTGTGTAATGTGTATAAGGTGCCAATTCGTTTATTCTTCGGGTTCTTCTGCCTTTTCTGGAAGATCCACCGTGACTTCTGCTTTATCCCGGAAGCGGAAGATGAGCTGCTTATTTCTGGTAACGGTAACTGTGTCCACTAATCCGTTCCAGAGTTCTTCCTCAAAACAAACAGGACTCTCACGTAAACGTTTTAAGAGCAGCAGCGAGCGGTGGGCTTGTTCTTTTCTTGCTAGTTGTTCTAAAACCTGGTGTTTAAAGAGCTTGGTGGCTTTTTCCGCGGCAATGCATTCTGCCTCCATTTCCGCATATTTCTGGTTATAGGTAGCCTGGTCTTGGATAATGCGGGTGTTTTCTGCCATAAACGCCCGTAAATTATCAAGCAGCGTCTCATGTCGGCTTTTTGAGGCTTCTGCCTGCTGTTCCAGCTTTTTGGTATCAGAAAGTATAGGGATCAGTTGTTCTAGCCGGGCAATATGCTTTGGTTTTTCTGCAAGATAGAGGCTCACGGCTCTTACAAATGCAGCCTTCATCTCATCTTCGGTGAGGTTTGGGGTTTTACATATAGTATCGTTTGCCGCATCGTATTTGTGGTTGCAGCGCCAGACCTGTTTTCTGTATTTTTCGCTGTTGCTGTGCCACACTTTACGCCCGTAAAAGCTGCCGCAATCCCCGCAGACAACCTTGGTGGCAAAAATACTGCTTTTGTAGAGTTTACGGCGGTTTGGGCGGCGGCGCTGGATTTCCTGCTGTACCAGCTCAAACGTATCCGGGGCAATGATTGCCGGGTGGGAATTTTTGATATAGTACTGTGCGACTTCGCCGTGATTCTTTTTCTGTTTTTTGGTAAGAAAATCCGGCGTATACGTCTTTTGCAGCAATGCGTCGCCTTTATATTTTTCGTTTTGCAGGATGCCCATAACGGTTGCCGGGCTCCATTTGGCTTTGCCTTTGGGTGTCGGGATGCCCTGATTGGTAAGGAAAGCCGCAATCTCCGAAGCGTTCTTGCCGTCGAGGAACCGTTGATAGATTTCCCGGACGATCCCGGCTTCCCTTTCTACGATTTTCGGGAGACCATCTTCACCTTTCTCGTATCCCAGGAAGTGTTTGTAACAGAGTGAGAACCTGCCTTCTTCCATGCTCCTGCGTTTGCCCCAGCGGACGTTCTCGCTAATGGAGCGGCTTTCTTCCTGGGCGAGGGAGGACATGATGGTGATCATGACTTCACCTTTGGCGTCCAGCGTGCGGATGTTTTCTTTCTCAAAATAAACCTCGATGCCTTTTTCTTTGAGCTTTCTCACTGTGGTTAAAGTGTCTACGGTATTCCTGGCAAAACGGCTGATCGATTTCGTTAAAATGAGGTCGATTTTGCCGTCCATTGCATCCGCAACCATCCGGTTAAAACCCTCGCGTTTTCTGGTATTGGTGCCACTCATGCCTTCGTCCGCGTATACAGAAACGAACTCCCAGTCGGGATTATCGGTGATATAGCGGGTGTAAAATTCTACCTGGGCTGCATAGCTGCCAGACTGTTCCTCGGAATCGGTTGAGACTCTGGCATATGCTGCTACCCGTTTCTTCATCGCCTGTGTTTCTGTGGCTTGCGCCTGCAAACTGCGAATACTTTCTATTTTGTGGATCTTTCTTATTTTGTCTGGCATTTTCTTCTCCTTTCTTCCGCTAATTTCAGGGCCCTTTCGCGGGCGTGTTGTTTCATTTCTTCTGTCCAGCTTTCCCGGCGGGATTTATGCTGCCAGGCGGCTTCTTTTGCACGCCCGTCATGGTGTACATAGGCCAAGCGGTTATGCCCTGGCACCTGGATTTCTTTCATATGTGCCATTAACATTTCCCGGTCAAAATCAATCGGTAAACCTAACACTTCTGCGGTAGTTCTCTTCAAAATATCTTCGGGGATTTTTTGCGACGGGCAAAACTCTTTTCCATAGTCAGTAAAGGTAGGGCAGATCCAGACGGTCTTTTTATGCCCCTTTTTACTGGACGGCGCCAGCTTCCTGACATAGTGCCTGCCGCAGAGCGTGCAGCGGATGAGCCCTGTAAACAGGTATTCCCCGGGACAAGTACAGGCTGCGCCATATGCTTCTGCCCGGCGTTTGATTTCTTCTTGTACTGCATCAAAAACTGTTTTACTGATGATGGCTTCGTGGCTGTTTTCTATGTAATACTTGGGCAGCTCGCCGTGGTTTGGCATTTTCTTCTTGCTGATATGGTCAAGCTTATAGGTTTTCTGGAGCAGCAGGTTACCGGCATAAGCTTCATTTTGTAAGATGCCGTCCACGGTGCTTTTGCTCCACATGGCACCGGAACGTGTCGGCACTTGAAGGCGTATAAGTTTTTTAGCAATCGCGCTTCTGCCCATTCCAGAAAGAAAGTCTGTAAATATTTGCCGGACAATTTCCGCTTCTTCTGGAACCACAACCAGTACGCCATTTTTTAGGCGGTAGCCGAGCATATACCCGGTAACGGCAAGCCCCTGCTCAAATTTCTTTCGAATGCGCCACTTCTGGTTTTCTGAGGTGGAACGGCTTTCTTCCTGGGCAAAGGATGCTAAAAGTGTTAACATCAGCTCCCCGTCCATGCTGAGGCTGTGGATGTTTTCTTTCTCAAAATAGACGTCAATCCCCAGGGCTTTCAGGCCACGCACCGTAGAAAGCAGCGTTACAGTGTTTCTCGCAAACCGGGTGAGGGATTTGGTGAGGATAAGGTCGATTTTACCGTTCTGGCAGTCATCCAGCATTTCCTGGAACCTGGGGCGGTTTTCTTTTGTACCCGTCAGGGCTTCATCGGCATAGATCCCGGCAAGCTCCCAGTCACCCCGGCTTCCAATATAGCTGTTATAATAGCTAATCTGGGAAGACAAGGAATGTAGCTGTGCTTCTTTGCCGCCGGATACCCTGGCATAAGCCGCTACCCGTTTTCTTTTCACGGGGCGGGTGTCTTTCGGTTGTATTTTCGTAATGCTTGGCATTTTAATCCTCCATTTTTGTACCTACTCTATCTATCACTCAACTTGCCATAAATTGCAAGGCTGAAGTTTCGATTTTGTGAGGGGATCACCCTGCATAGCCATCGCTTAGCTACGCAGGGTGGGGAGCCTTAGCTCCGGTTAAGGTGCTACGCTTGTGTTTACAGGTTCCGTTTTATTCTCGTTGTCTGATTTTAAGGTGCTTGGTGCTTTCGTGCTTTCTGTAGGTGCCAGATTTGTCTGCGCCTTTGCTGGTGGTTTACCAGCTTTCCAACTGCTGTTACCCGTGAGGTTACTTGTTAAGATCTTCCTCGCAGTTTTATACGCATCGCCAATAAATCCCAAACGGATGAGGAATAAGCGCATGGAGAACTTGGCGTTTTCTATAGGCTGTTCCTTTGCTGTTACCCGTTTTTGCCGGATTGCCATCTTGATAAGTGCATCAATCAGCTTAGCGTATGCATCCACTTCGCCGTCAATTCCCCTAAGCGTAAACCACGGGAAACGAATCTTGTCTTCTGTAAACTGGATGTCCAGGGTATCTGTACCAAGGGCAAGCTTAAGGAGCGGGGCTTTGCTGGCCACGATTTTTTGGAGGTTTAAAAACGCTTGCTCGGAGAGGGTTGTTTTTGGGATTTCTATGGCGAGTGTATGTTCTGATTTTACTGTACGGATGGCGGGCATAGCATCCAGAAGGTTGGTGTCTGGCGTAAAATCCGTGACACTGGTATTTGGCATTGGGTTTTCTTCGGAGTGTTCGGTATTATTCGTTTCTGCTGGTGGTTCTGCGTTTGCTTCCGCCACGCTTGTCTCAACCGGTGTTTCTGTAGCTGCGGTTTGTTCTGCTTCGAACCCTGCCAGGTCTTCCACTGGCAGAAAACCTTGTATCTTGAGACTTAGGAGTAAGTTTCTGGCCTCGTCTTCCGCCGTTTCTTCTGGAACCGATAATGTGCCATCTTTATCAATGGTATAGCCGCCTACCTGGTAGTGAAAGCTAGGCGCGCCAAGATAGGTGGCTGGCGCCTGCAAGATACTGGAAACCGCATTAATCAGGCGTTTCTTGTCTTTTCCGGTCTTGTGGTAATGGTAAATAGTCATAGTTGTCTCCTTTCTGCTAAAGCGAACTGTCATATCCGTTCATGAGGGAATCGAAGTATTCGGATGCATGTTCTTCGATGCATATCACCAGTTCATAGTAATGTTCCCGGTTTGCAATCCGTTGTACGCGCCCCAGATTCATCATATTGGTTTCGCCGCTTTTCCTGATTGCTTCCATCTGCTGTTTGATCCTGTCTGTCATGCTTGTCCTCCTTGTTGGTTGTATGCGGTGAGAGGAACTTTTTATAGCTTTTTGATGCCTCTTTGTTTTTCGTCAGTACGAAGGGCAAATGATTGGGATAAGCTATTTGCCTGTTCTTATCACCGAAGTGCTAGTCGGGTCTTTCTTTCGTTGCCTCCTTTCTTTTGTATAAGTAGTTTCTATTCGGGCTGCTGGCTCAGCCGTGGTGCCGCAGGTTACCAGTTGTGGGAGCCTGCGGCATAGAGGTTTGGTTTTATAGCGTGTTTCTTATATATGCCCGCCATTCACTGGCAGCAGAACGGCAAAACCTTCTTTACGGTACGTTTTGCTGGTTCCTGGCGAAATAGGCGCACTCCCGGCTGCAATATTTCCGGGTTTGGTTGCCAAGGCTTGGGAACTTTTGCCCACAGTGCTGGCAGGTGCAAGGATAGGCTTTCTGCCTGCGGGCATGGTTCCACCAGGTATAACGGCAGTGGTCAGAGCAAAAGAGCTTTCGAGGGTTTCTGGTATCCGGGAGGGCAGCACCACAATTTTTGCACCGAGAAGCCACTGGCGTAGTTTCTGATTGTATTTGCAAGTTATTTTGCCGTAAAGGTTCATACTGGATGTTACTGCGGCGGCAGAAGGATTTGACGGTATTGATAGACAAATCAAGCTCCCTGGCAATCTTGCTATAAGGTTCGCCATTTATGCGTCTAATTTTAATGAACTGTTTGTGTTGTTCCTGCATGGGCTTCTCCTTTCTATTGATCCTGGGTTTACTTGTTAGCAGAGCATACGGTTGTCCCCACCGTCACAGATCAGGTGTTCCAGCTCATTTGTAGTGATTACAGCAAAGAGTTTGGGGCGTTTATCAAAGGCGGATTTAAGGCTTTCTATGAGTTTGTTCTTTCTATTCTCGGTTGGGACAATCCAGACAGTGAGTGGGAAAACGCCTGTTATCTCCTGTTCTATGCCGCTTAAATAATATTTATGGTAGCGCTCGCACTTTTCTATGATTCTCGCTATAGATTCCGTGCTAAGGTCAACTTCCAGGAAATAACGGTCTTCGTATTCGCCGGAAATCGTAATAGCATAAAGGTCTGGCTTGAGGGAAACAAGCGTGCCATATTCGCTGTAACTCCGCCAGCATTCTGGTTCTGCTTGGAGGGACTTTAGCTCCAGTTGGCTTTTCCGGCTGATTTCTGTAAGCTGGATGGCGGTCTCTGCGACCGCTAGGGTGTGGGCCAGAAAATAGGGGCTTGGATCAAACTGAGTACTACTGCTTCTGGTTTCCCCATGCAGCCTCAGCAGCCGTTCGCCCGCATGGGTGAGGTGCCAGGTATAGGAGCCTGATCCTGACCTGACCCCGCCAATCCGCCGGGAAAGGCTGGTTATCAGCCCCAGCTCCTTTAGCTTTTTGAGGTTGCGGTTCGTAGCCCTAAGGGCCGCAGATGGGGTGGCGGCATCCGTAAACAGCAGCCTCTGGATCTGCCTGCTCATGAGGTAGCGGTAGCTTTGGATGGAGAAAAGGATGTCTTTATCCCGGCCGCTTAGCCTTGTATCAAGATGGGCTAATTGGTTTTTAGATAAGCGTTTCCGGCTCTCCTTATCCGCCCCTGTACGATCCTTCCCAGTATCTATCGAAGGGATCTTATAAGAATCGTTTCTGTTAAACTTCGAGAAGTCGGGGGTTTTCCGGCTTTCTGCGGGAAGTTCTTCCGCCCGAGGGGTCTGGTGAACCGTCTCCCGGTTCGTCTTGGTATTTGTCATGTGAGTTTTCTCCTTCCTATCGTTGTGTTGCTCATTCCTAAGTGCC
>CAJTCR010000083.1 GCA_910574915.1 Eubacteriaceae bacterium | reverse complement strand
GCTCAAGGCAAAACTCCGGCCAGTGGCTTTTCCGGTCGGGCTTTTATACCAGGCGGGCGGAAGTGTCCGTTTGGGATGCAAGCCAGGCGTACCGGGAAGCTCCTCTTCACCAATAGGAAGTAGCAGGAAGCTTACGAGTTCTTTTATGGATAGCTTAAGTGGATAATGCCAGGGGATATGAAAGTGGTTTAGCTTATCTGGGTGCTCAGGATCAGTAAATATCCTTACTCCGACAGATTCCAGAAGCTTGAGTGCAGTTATGACACTGCGGAGTTTTGCCGAATCTTGCCCTACGCTTCCGATCCGAACCGTACAGCAGAAGTTATGTTGCCCGGCTTTTTCTTTTACGTTATTTCTGGTTTCTGTAGTAGCCGTGTCCACGTTTCCAAGAATTACAGCGAGCCAGGAAGCCGTGGGGTCGGGCAGGTCTTTCGGGACAGGGGCAGGCGCGGAAGTGTTTCTCAGCACGATCTGCAAAACCATCTCTGTGCTGCTTCCTGCCATTGCCGCAAGCCCTGCCCGGATAGCGGAGAGCGTAGTGTCAGTGCTAAGGCTCAGCGTCGGGTGTGTAATCCGAAGTTTACAAGCTGTGTTTACGGGTGTGCGTGCGGCACATGATACTGGATGGAAACGAACCTTCCCATGTGCCTGGAATGCCGCCATCACTTTACTGGTTTCTTCCTGCTTTGTTCCTATCAGGTAATGCATTTTGCCGCCCAAGCTTCTTGCTTCAAAGATCATAGGGCTATGCAGGCTGGAGGCAGCAAGCTGGGTGAATACTTCCATCACCGTTTCCATGCGAAACGGGCGGTGCCAGGCCAGCTCCTGGAAACAGGGATTCTCTATTTGTCTTCCCATAGGCTTTATTCCTTTCTTATAAACCAAATGGTTGATGTACCCTCTCTGCATGTCATAACGAATGCAGAGAGGTTCCTTTTATTGTCTAATACTTTTGTGGCTTTGGAGAAACGGATTTTGGACATATTTAACGGAATGTAAAGGAAACTCCTGTTAGAAAAACCACAAAAAAGTCTGCTATTATGACACATAATGCATGTTTTGGCTAATATGCTGGGCTTTTTCTGAGTTTTTGCGCCATTATTGGCTCGCTAAGGTCTTACGTTCGCTTAGTCCTACCACTCCCCATTATCACGTTTGTGTTTCACAATGCGGTAGACGATAAGTGAGAGAAGGATAATCCCCAAAATACGCAAGAGTATTGGCAGAATGCCATAAAGCAAGCATACGGATACTTTAGTCAAATAGNGGAGAGAAACAGCATAAAAGCATATTCGACTAGTTTACTAATAAATTTCTTCAAAACATCTCACGCTCCTTTGCCTGGTGGTTCTTCTGTGTTTGGTTGATTGCTGCGGGTAGTCCTGCCATCGCATGCAGCCACTTTATGGCTGTAGTGCGGGACTGGATAACCTGGGATCACAATGTCAGAGTCGATCTCATTGCCCCATACATCCCAGTCTGGGTTCTTAGGCCTTCTTCTTGCGAACATTTCTAAATATGGCCCTGGCGATACCCGCTCAATAATTTTATGGGCTTCTTCTGGTTTATGGCTGTGGTCTTGAACTGGGAACACTCCAAAATTGATCTGGTTCTTACATAAAACGGGACATTTGCCACGCACGCCCAGCAGTAGATGCTCTGTGCAATTACGCAGATAGTTTCCGAGTCCCATGCGCAGTTTTATCCAGGTGAAGACGGATTTTACCGGAAATCCCCAAGCGTCCATAATGTCAAAACCAGGTCTAAGGGTGTTGTTCGTTACCCAGAGCCAGCAGTGTGCGTTATCACTTGCAAGGCTCGCTACTGGTAAACCTTCTATCTGCTTCAAGTCCATAAGATCATAATGTCTCACAGCTCCTCGAACGCCTGTTTGGTACGTATTCCAGGGTGGGTCAATGAGCAGTGTTTGGTATCTTTTCTGTGCGGGTTGTTCGGTTGATGCGGGCAGTATTTCTTCGTTTTGTTGCATTTTATCTTCCTTTCTGCGATTCATATTGAATGAGGTACGCTATTTAGCTACCTTAGCTGTTACTGTTAAGTTCCCAGCTTAGCGTGCCTTGCTTTTGTCTGATTAAACTACGCACAAAACCGAGAAGAAAGTTTAAGGGGAATAAACTTTAAAAGCTGTGCGACATTTTAGGGAGAATATTATGTGGTATGACGACCACCCTGTTTACAGGGGTGGGATAGGCATTTGCCTATCCCATGAAACCGTACAGGCTGTCAATTAAGGTGCAACATTTCCCGGTGTTGTAAAATTTACATCACCCTGACGAAAACAATGGACGATATACCCCACAGCGTTTATTTTCGCTTCTTGCCAGTATGATGGTTTGGCTCGCTGAGCCTTATCATCGCTTGATATGCTTCCTCAAAATCATCATAAAGCCCTTCCTGTTTTCTAATGTAATACTTAATAGTACGTTTTCTTTTGGCGCAGTAATCTATAAGGTCTGCCACCGAGCAGATAAGTACAGCCAGTCCAATTAGTATTAATACAGCAATAATTGCCATTCCTATTTCTGTCATGCGTTTTTAATCCTTTCTACCGCTTTGCTGCAATATGCGTCCGTGATTTCCTTAAAACGGCTGGAAGCCCCCGGATTGGCTTTGGCTAGGCTGGCCTCCACGCCGGACAGGATAGCGGCGTGCTGCAGGGCGGTAGCGGTGAGGTATGCCCGGCAGCGCTCTTTTTCTGCGTCCAATAAAGCTGCACGCCTGAGTTCTGTGGTGGTATAGCCTGCAAGCCAGGCTCCGATCCCATACTGTTTGACGACGGGTGTTTGAATAACCTCGCCGGTGTAATGTTCTACTTCTTCGTGCATTGTGTTTGGGTCATATAAGTTGTTTTCCATAAGGTTTCCTCGCTTTCTTTGGCTGGCAGCAACCGTCCATGCATAACGGTTGCTGATTGTTAAGTATATCCTCTAAATTCTATAAAGCTGCTGTCACATTTTTCTTACACCTCCATTTCTAAATGACGGCGGTTAAACAGGTAAGTAAGAGGTAAAAGCCCCTCTTACTTATTGTCAGGACAAACACGGTTTGACACCCTGCTCATGAAAAAAATATAATTATTTTCTGAGCTTCCGTTCTGCGGCCTTGAGGTGGCGGCTGACAGTTTGCTGGGCAATGCCAAGGCGCATGGCTATTTCTTTTTGGGAATACTCGAGAACGTGATAGGCTGTAAATACAGTTTTCTGGATATCTGTAAGCTTCTCAAGTTGTTCTTGTATGGTTTCTTGGTATAAAAGTGTAGCGAGTGGATCAGGCGAAGCAGCAACAAACATCTTTATCCCATCCGTATTTTTATCATCATTATCATGAAAGCTGATCCTTGTCCCAGTTCTGTCCGCAGGGCTGTTTAGAAGGTTCCGCCGGAGCTGTTCTTCTCCGGCAAGGGTTAAAACCATGTCCCAAGGCTGCCCTCCTAAAACCTCCATGTTTATGGCACAAGCCTGTGCTACTTCTTTATTTCCAGATACAAAGTGGTATGTAAAGCTCACATAATCAGCGATCCAGAGTACTGTCTGCCGTTCATTTTTATAAATGGCATAGCCATTACTATAAACTGTTATGATCCCGTCCTCTGTTTGCAAAAGTGGTGTGCCAGCATTTTCCCGCAGGTATTTTGCGGTGGGTGTTTTTGGAAGCTTAGATGCATGCGAGTTAATTTTATGAAGTAGTTCGTTAAATGTTAGTTTTCTCATAATTTCTTCGTCCTTTCTGCCCGAAACAAGCAGGAAGGCAAAGAAACTATGAGATAAGGCTGTACCCGTATAAGGCACCAAGAATCCTCCAGAAGTGCCAGAAAAAAGCCTAAAAATAAGCACGCAAAAAGCCGAGGCACTTCTAAACCTGAAAAACCAAACCGTAACGTAAGTTACAAATGATTTTTGTGGGTTTATTGAGTTCCTTTGCCTTTGCATGCTTGATCAAGGCGCAGTGTTCTGTTTGTAGTGGTTATTCCGGATAGTTACTCCAGAATGATAAGTGATTAGAAAGCATAGGGCTTTCTGTAAGTAGTAAATATCCCCTGATGAAAACTATATGTTGGCCTCCTTTCTGGGGGTAGCTAAGATTAATTAGCTCTTTTCATGAATACAATACAACAAATTATTTATTAATGCTGTTTTAGAGAAAAAAAGATCAATTTCTACGAAAAAAGAATAAAAAAGATTCGTATATTTAATGAAGATTAGTTTGTAGAATTCATGCATAATTAAATTATAATTGACGGTTTATGATATCTATGATACAATTTAAAAAGTAGACTCATCTCTACTATATTGTATTTTAATATGGATTATATTTTTACCTTACTTCTTTATTGATTATTGTAGGATTCACTGCTATTTACAATTTTCCTTTTGCGAATTATGCAAAAATAGTAAATACAGTGACACTGCAATAATCAAATAATTTTTTCAAAAGTAAAGGAGGAGGTAAAGATATGACAGTAGAACGCTATACAAAGAATCTTATTGGTAGAGGCTATAGAGTAATAGGAGGGAATGTTGAATGGGATGATTGTTTTAGTGATAATTGTTCCTCTATCAAGATGTCTGTGACATGTTCAAAAGGGGGCCGTTCGTACAGCAATATTGAAGAATTGATAAAAATAGCTGATTCGGATTTATTTTTATCAAAAAATAAAAGTGATTTTTGTGACAACTTTCCAGAAATCATGCGCGGCAATCGTCCTGACTGGAAATTGACAGCATTTGATGTCTTTGTTGGCGGGGTTGAACTGTATTACAGAAATTCGAATTTAAAGGAAAATGGATTTTTGTGGATCACTGAAGCTAAAAATCTTCAACTCACTTTTATAGCTCCGCAAACACGCCTTGGATTTAAGCCATTTTATAAGGTAAGTATTGAGTATATTGAAAAAAGTAAGTACATTACGGAAATTGAGGAAGACCTGGGATACATACGATTTAGAAAGGAAATCAAGCTCAAGAATCCATACAAGAAAAGTGATGGAATCTTTCATGAAGATAACCAAATAATGTATGTCACCGAATATGTAGGATTTTAGTAGCGTGTTGTGCAAAAAGTTATACATAATAGCCTTTTGTCGAAGAAAACCCCAGTTAAGCTGGGGTTTAGCCATTCTTAATATTTTTAACTTCCTTTCTATGTATTTAGAATTTAAGTGTACTATGAGTGGAATATATAATTTTTTACTTTTCAAACGCATAAATTTATTGTATATTGTAAAGCAGCAACTATTTGACATATTTTAACAATATTTTGAGGTGTTTTATGTGTAAAAATAGCAAAGAGAATGAGCTTAAAGATTTATTGATTAAAATTCGCAGAAATAAAAAAACGATGCGTGATCTTGTAGAACTCCTTGAGGGAAACGATTATTTAGATGAAAATAAAGGCGACACTGAATATCAGTTGTTTTGTGAAGAATATGTTAGCTATATTATTCAGAAATATGTGAGTGATGAAAAAGATAGTATAATATTAAAAGCTATTTATGGAATTCCAGAAGAATACAAGCTGCTATCTGTTAAAGAACGACGAAAGAAACTTATAAGCGAGATTCATGAAAATGATGAACGTATTAAGATAGGATGGAAAGATATAGATGGCTCTATGTCTGATATCGAAGATATAATATTTGACAGGTTAATTAAACGATTACTAAATGAGATGGAAAGATCTGAAAATGAAGGAAAACTTAATCTTGCGAAAGAAGTACCGCGATTACTAAAAAAGGATAAAATAAAATCTGCTCAATGTAATTATAATAGTTTATCCCCTCAAAGCCAGCGAAGAGATACAACCATCCAGCAACAAGACCCAAATTTGCAAGAGCTTAATATAAATAAGCCAGATTTATCCGCTCCTGTTAAGGTAGATATTGATGCTGACAAATTAGACTCACCTGTTCCACCTGAACCTGAGGACGAAATCGCAAAATACATAGCAAAGACACAAACTGCCTCCTATCATGATGAATTTAGCCACGAGATATACGCAGCATTATGCCATGAAGGAGAATCACCATACTCTGAATGGGTAGCAACCTGGTTGCTTAAATGTATAAGAGAAACTTTCGGAGATTCGTTAGATGCCGAAATTATGCTAGCATCTTTTGCACTAATGGTTAATTATGATTTGGGCGGAAGTGATAAATATGAGCGGCGTTTATTTCAATATTTACGCGAAAGTGAATATTACGAAACACGTTGTAAAAAACCCTTTCGTAAAATTAATTTTAATAATCTTCGCCCATCAGAGGAAGAACAGTTGATGGAAGATCTGAAACAAGATGAACAAGAGCTAGTGAGTGAATTGGTTACTAAAATTGATAACATAACGGCTCCGAACAAATATGTAGAAGATCTCGCAGGCTATGGTAAATATGTCCCCAAAAATAACTCATATCAACCCAAGATACCTAAAATGCTTTATCGCAAAAAGCGCAAAAAGAAATTACAAACTTTCACAATACTTACAGTTTTACTATTTAGTATATCTGCTATTAAAGTAGTGTTTATTTTGCAGGAAAAAAACAATACTACCACAATATCTGATGAGTATCCATCAAGCAAATATGTTAGAGGTATTGATGTTGGTTTTAATGAGTAAATAACAAATATAAAAATTTTCCAATTATATTAGTTGAAAGTATTCTGAAAACTCTTAGGGGGATAGGCGTGAGTAAAAGACTAAAATTTTTCTTGTATATGACAATTGTTTTTGTAGTTTTAATGTGTGGTGTTTCATATGCGCCAATAACGATTTCAGCTTGGGGTGACAATACTGCTGGTGGTCAAGGTCGTCCGAACTACACAAAAGCTCAGATTGACGCTGGTTCTTTAGGTGATAAAATCACCTTTAACTCTATCAGCGATAATACTGGACTTGGACAAGGTGAAGATGGCAACGAAAAATATTTCGTGGCTGCTTGTAAATATAATGACAATGACACAAACTATAAATGGCAAGCTGGTTCGATCGAAGTTGAAGATGGTGGCGAATACGTCATCCGCCTATTCGCCCACAATAACAGCCCTCTGGGTCGTCAAGCAATAGCCAAAGATGTACGCGCCTATATTAAAATTCCAAATTATTCATCCAAAAACGTTCAGGTAGTTGGTTTTTTAGATTCGTCCAATGCTACCCCAACTGAATATTGGGATGAAGTCGAGTTTAGAAGTGACAACCTGTTTCACCTAGAATACGTTGGAGGTTCTGCTCTTATCGACAATAAGGGTGTTGGAAAAAACGGTGGCGCCAAATTGAGCGATGAAATCGTCACCAACAAAAAAGGAGTTCTGCTAGGCTATGACAGTCTGAATGGCGAGATTCCTGGCTGTTTCGAGTATGATTCTATTGTTACTATTCGTGTCAAAGCTTACTTTGACCGCAGTTATGCTGTCACCACAAAAGTCCGTCTGGTTGGCGACACAGACAAATCTTGGAAGAAAGAGGTTGATGCTCAGGAAGGAGATAAAGTTGAGTATCAAATAGAATACCGGAATACTGGAGATACAACCCAAAACAATGTTATCATTGATGCAGATTTACCATCTAATCTGAGAGCCATTCCTGGCACCACGAAGTTATATGATGTTAAAAACAACGGTTTTGTGTTTGATGGTAATAGCATCATAGACAATGGTGTACTAATTGGAAATTATGCCGCTGATTCTAATGCGCTTGTACGTTTTACTGTCAAGGTAGTCGATGATGATTTTACCTGTGGTAAATTTATCTTACATACATGGGGACGTGCAACCGTTGGCCAAACTGTCATTCAGGATTCTGCTGCAGTTGCCGTGCAGTTACCTTATTGCCAAGATCCTGATGAAGAAAAAAGGCTTAGGAGATCACTATATATTTGGACTATAGCCGCCTTTACATTTTTGATTATTTCTATAGTTCTAACGATAAAATTAATGCAGTATAGAATACGTAAGCGAAAATGACGTATACTTTGCAGTATAATTTTAATAATTATAATAAATGGCTTTGGGAATATTTTATTACACTCAAAGCCATTATTAGATGTACACGATCAGTGAATTGTACTACCGCTTTTAGTAAATCAGTACTTTGATTATTTTGAATGTTCTTTCTAGAGTCTCGTTTGTTCTAAATGTTCCAGAATTTTTGGTTTTTATAGTCAAAGTTACCTAACCTTGTTGAAATAAGTGTAGAAGGCGCAACAGGTTATACTAAACTCCGAGACAGGGCAAGATAATGCCCCAAAATACTTCTTCTTTACAGCTATAAATGATTGATTTTTATAGGCTATATGGTAAAACCAAATCAACAAATCCATTCTAATCATTATAAGGGCTATCGTCAAAACCACGTTGCTTTAATGCGATAATCATCTTATCTAGTTTATTTTTCCAGAAATGTCTAAACCACTCTGTTTCTCCAAAAATTCTTACCAGAGCCGGGCTGATTGTATAATAAGCCTTAATGAAAGCCCGTCCATGCCAACTTTGAGACAGGTACAAATCACGGAATCTTCGCAGCGTCCATACCTCCGGACAGTCATATGACCCGTAAACAGCAGTAGCAACATAACAGCCGCCGGATCGCGAGTTATTGGAATTTTCACTGTCTGTCCCAATCGCTTTCGTATTAGTTATTAGATGTGCTGCTTCGGCTTTTTTCCTGATATCCTCTATTATCTCATCGTTACTATTTTCCAAAATTAACGGATCTTTCTTAAAATCTACAATCAACCTATTGTTTGTTTTTAGCGAGATGTCTATAGGATATAACTCGTCCTCCAATAAAATAAGTCCCTTGTATCTATCATCATTACTATACTTATAGTCCTTATATTTACTATGCAAGTTAATTTTTATGCCATACTCTACCAGCGTTTTATAAACACAATCTAAAAACATGCCACCTACGGTGTTTGCTTCCACTGTCCCGTTTTTAAATGCATCTGGAGCTCCTATGTAATCAAAATAATATGCTTTAGCCATTTTCTCCTCCATCCAAATCCATTAGCTGTATCTTTCCTTCAATGAATTAACCATACTGATGTAAATTGTTTTGCTTTCTGCGTAATCTTTTGCTTTAGCATGATTAATGCATGGAAGAATGTAATCTTCATAGATCGTCTTGTAAATGTTTTTTCTATCTGCCTCCTGGTCAATCTGTTTAACAATGCCTGGTGCAGTGCTGTAATAATCCGCAACTAGGCTTTCGCCATCAGGCTGATTACGCAGCCAATCATCCCGGAACGATCTCATTACGGACAGTTCCTCGCAGTTATCTGGCTTACCCAAGGATAGGCAGACCGCTGTAGTAATGAAGCATCTTGATGCATTCTGATAGTCCGCACAATCCATATGCCTGTTTGTCATGCAAATATCCTGTACGGTTCTTGTATCTAAGCTTTGGCGGGAATATTTACACCGGTATTCTGTAAATATGCCACCCTCAGTTTCTAAATAATCACATCCAAAAAACCCCATAATTATCTCCTTTCCTAGACGACTGATCTTGAACCATTCTTTCTATATTTTCAAATGTTATACCTATCAGTACAATCTCTTCCAGATATTTAATTTTTTCGTCCATTCTGTTCCTCGTTTCTTATTGGTTTTCATAGTTTACGGGTTTTAGCAACTCGGTTTAGTCATGACCAGGTTACACAAATGAATTAGTCTGTTATAGATACTTAAAAATTGAACTTAGCTATTCCTATTATCCGATGGCTAATAACCCTCCTTAGACTAAAACGTACGTTTAAACACAATTAACCTCGCTTTGCACCCTCTCACTATTTTCTGATAGCGAGATGGTTTTGCTGCACCACAGTGTCTGCAGACGATGTCAGAGTGGAAATTAGGATTGCCACAATAATCACATGTCCAGGTTGTCTCAAGAATAGTTTTCATTTTCTCCCTCCATTTCTTGGCTTTTGCCAGTGGTTTTTATTAGAAACAGATACTATTTCTAATAAAAATAACAAGATGTAACATAATAATGAAATTGTTACATTACGCTCGCGGGTACCATACCAAATGACTAGAGAATCTTGCACATGTAATCTTTACCAGCAACAAAATAACCATGCTGGAAAATTTTCTGTACCAGAAATGCTAAAACCACTTGAAACTACGCACAAGAAATGCTAGACTAAGGTATCAGAATCATTAAAATGTTACAACGTCCTCCAACCTTATAATAAGCTATACTAATGCTTATCATAAGACAAGGGGGATTCATTATTATTATGGCAACAACAGAACCAATCAGGAATAAGAAACAGTTACGGCAGCTTGCAGATTACTTTTTAAAGCGTGGCAAACTGCGCAATTATGCGTTAATCGTTCTGGGCGCATGTACAGTTCTAAGAATCAGCGACCTGCTTGCCCTCAAATGGTCAGACGTATATAACGTAGAAAAAGACGAGATCTATACACACATAACGGTAACAGAAAAGAAGACCGGAAAAACCCGCACCATAGCCTTAAATCATCAGGCAATCGCAGCCCTGCGCGCCTGCCTCCCGCATAGAAAAGGCGCGTTTATCTTTTCTAGCAACCGTAAAATTGATAAGGCGATCTCCCGCGTCCAGGCTTGGCGGATTATCCATGCAGCAGTAGTTACCTTAGGCATAGCTGGTAAAATCTCCTGCCATAGCCTCAGAAAGACCTGGGGATACCACGCCTGTACCAGCCAGAAGGTTCCGCCTGCCATTATTATGGAAATCTATAATCACAGTAGTTATACAATCACCCGCCGTTACCTCGGCATTACCCAGGACGAGCTTGACGCTGCTTATTTTTCTGTAGAGCTATTCTAAATATACATAAACGTTTCGGCAGACGGTTCGAGGCGTTAAAGCGTAACCACAAAAGCCTGTGGTACCAGCCTTTTGTGTTATTTAAAGAATATGATTAGAATAGAATCCTTACGTTTCTATTCTTTCTGCTAAGCGAGGCTTACTGTGCAGATTACATAATTTTGTGCAGAAATCCTGGCATAATTTGACTTGTGTTTTTCTTCTACCAGAGCTACCATAGCAGCGTTATAAAGATCAATCATAGAAGGGAGAACACAAAAATTATGTCCAAATTAAACACCAATTTCTATGATGCGGTCAGCTTAGACCACATTATAGATACCGCTATCACGGATACTTTTAAAATCTGCCCAGAGTTTATAAACCGGAATGAGAGCGCAATCATGGCGGAACTACTTAGCTACACCAAAACCATTATGCGGATAGGCAAGACTAGCACAAATGACACAGAGACAGCCTTTATTATGGAAAAACACGCCGCAGGCTTATTAGACGCTATCTTTGATATTAGCCACGAGTATATTAAGCATGGTATGCGAGCTGGAGCGCATTTACTACTAGAACTTTTAACGCATGACTAAGGAAATATTAAGCAATTAGCGGAACCGCCCAACCATAGCACCAAAATACACGAAAAGTAACATAACGGAGCATAAAGTAGAATAAAACAACACCAAGAAACGGTAGTAGTTAGATGCTGCCGTTTCTTGGTATTACCAAAAATCTCATGTTGGTGCAAGCCTGGTGCAAAAAGCTAAAAATACGTTTATGCTTTTGGTGCATCATTGGTGCATCGTGTAAACTTGCATACTATTCGATCATCACAAATTTCACCAAAATAGCCTTACAGCCACACCTGGGTTAATACTTAACATGCTCCAAAAACCAAAATAGCAGCAGAAAACCCCTATAATACCGGGGTTTTCTGCTGCTATGCTTTGTATCAAAATTAAATGTATGACATGCCTGCGGTTTCCGGCTCCGAATTGTCCGAAACGGGCGCGTCCTGCGCCTTTTCCGGCTCTGGTTCTGGTTCTCTGGCCTGCTCCATATCCTGCACCCGTTCCGGCTCCTGGGGCGGCGTGGAAAATACCGGCGTGTCCTGGGTCGCGGAAACGGTCATTTCGCTGGTGGCGGCGATTTCCCTGATTCTCTCGTTGATTTCTTCCGGCAATTTCGTGTCGAAAAAGACTATACTGCGGTCGGAATAGATATGGGCAAGAGTTTTATAGTCGCCGTGTACTTCTTCCAAACGGTTCCAGACCGTCAGGCCGTTGCCCATGTGTCCATAGCCCAGGTCATACCGGGCGGCAGGGTTTTCCGGTTCCGTGTTCACGGCAGCTTCGGGTATATCCGGCTCCGCGTTTGCAGTAGCTTCGGGTACATCCGGCTCGGCGGCTGCGGCTGTTTCCGGTGCGGCTGGCTCTGCCTGCGGCTGTTCCATTTCCGGCGTGGATGGTGTGGCGGGGTCAGACAAAAGCCCGAACATATCCAGGGTAAGCTGCTGGCCCTCTTTGTCCTCTTGCGGGGCGGGCTTTTTCTTGCGGGAGAGGGCTTTTGCCGCCGCTGCAAGACTGCCGGCGGGTTCTTCCGTATGCTTGCCGGCGCTTTCCTTTTCTTTCTGTTTTTGCTCCTGCTTTTTCTGGCGTTCCTCCTGCAAGACGGCATCGGGCAGAGGGGTGAATAAGGAGTATTCGCCCCGCAGGTATTCGCCCATTTTTTGGAGTGCCGGCTCCATCAGGGAATAGGCGCGCTCGTCCGGGGATACCATTGCCAGGGCTTTCACCATTTTTTCATAGTGCGCCGCGCATTGTTCTGGGTCGTCTAACAGCGGGCGGAATACCTTTTTTGCCGCGTCAATATCCCAGTCGCGGGGGATTGTTTTGCTGGCATCGTTGGGGTCGTAGTATTGGAACACATACAGGCTCCTGGCAAGCCGCATTTTTTCATATTCCGGCAGATATGCCTTTTCCCTGCGGTTCAGATACCGATCTTCTTTGATTAGTCCTGCAATCCGCTTGTGTATCTGTTTCCAGTTCAGCATGACCGTATCATAATTGCCCTCGGAAAAATCGTCAGCGCGGGACAGCTTGATTCCTTTGCCGTCGTGCCATTCGTCAAATCCAATGTAGCCATGCCCGCCGATGCCGTATTCATTTTTCAGAAAGGCAATGCACTCGGCGGCGTCATGGCCCTGCATAAAGTAGGAGTAGATGCGGAACTTGCCCTCGGAAACGCCGGAGCCGCCGGTGAGCTGGCGGGTGATTTCATCCTCGGTGACAAATGCGCCACGGGCAGGGGAAAAACCCGCTGCCGCCTGAAATGCCGTCACCGGCTTATCCATATCGGTCAGGCGGGTATATAAATCATGGGGCGGTATCTGCTGGCGGAACCGTAACAGTTCCGGGTTCCGCTGATGGGCGTTTGCAAGCTGCTTTACCTCCTGCGCGATTTTGGCGCGTTCTGACGGGTCTTTTAAGAGTGCGGCAATCTTTTCCGTGCTGTCCGGGAAAACGCCGTACAGCGCGTCAATGGTGGGCAGTAAGCCCTTTTCCCTTGCTTCGTCGCTGAAATTCTGGCGCAGATACCACAGCTTTTCGGACAGTTCCCGAAACTCGTTGTCCCGCGCCGCGTCGATGTTGTCCTGGCTGGCAAACTGGCCGTCTTTCAGAAGCTGGCCAATCTGTGCCGCCGCCTGCTTCCATGTGACAAGGGAACCTCCCCCGGCAGAACGTCCCGGCGCGATGTGGATGCCGCTTTGACTGAACCACAAAGAATACTCATGCCCCGCAATGTTAAGCCCTTTGCCGCCGGTGCGGTATTCCTTTTGCAGAAAATCGGCGGCAAGCTGTTCCGGCGGGTCTTTCTGGAAAAAGGCCACAATACGCAAAATACTGTTTCGCTCATTGCTGCCGCTGGTGAGGGCGCGCCCGATGACGGCATCCGTCACTTTTCCGGCGGCAGCGGCGGGGCGGAGTTCCTGCTCGGTTTTCTGCACATGGGCAATGGTTTCAATCTGCTGTTCCACGGTAGGGAACAGGGAAAACTGTGTAAATGCCGGCTTTGCAGACGCAGAAACGGCGGGCTGTTCGCCCGCCGCCTGCTGGTTTTCCTGATTTACTTGTAAACGATCTCGTTCAGTACCATTTCCTCCGCCTGTGCGGTGAAGCTGTTGACCGCCTGCACCCATCCCATCTGGTCGCGGGCTTTCATCGCTTCGTCCACGTGGTTCTGTTTCTTTAAGTCCGCCACGATCCGGTCTACCTGCTCCTGTGCCTGCTGGTCGATCTCCCGCAGGTGGGCTTCCAGCCGCCCGGTCAGAAGCATCGAGGTGTACCGTCCCTTGTGCCGTTCCTGGAGAAAGGTCTGCCGCATCCGTCCGTACTTGCCCAGCGGCATTTCCTCCATCCCGTCCTCCCCGTCCATCATCAGGTCGGGAATCTGGTAATCGCCCATCTTCTTGTATGCCAGTTCTGCCATTTTCTATGCTCCTTTCTTCGCTTTCATGCTTTAACGTGCTAAATTCTTCCTTGCCTTTAGTATAACCGATCACCGGCTCTTTTGCAAGGGTTTTTTCCCTGTTTTTTTGACGGTTCTGCGCTTTTTCTTTCTCTGCCTGCCGGATGCCCTTTTTCACTTCCAGCAGCATATTCATGGACACTTCGCTGGCGGCGCTGCCTAAGTGGTGGAGGACGGCGGGGGTGGAAAATTCACTGATGCCGTCAAAATCTTCATCGTCCAGATAGTCGGCGGCGTTTAGGCCGCAGCGGGTGAGAAGCGTGTACTGGACGCTGGCCGTCAGGAGGTTGCGGAAACGCACTTCCAGGTTAAGGTCGTCCAGTTCCTCCAAAAGACTGCCCTGGGTGTCGTAGGCAAGGTCGGCCAGAAGTTCGGGGTACACTTCCTCTACCGCGTGTTTTGCCTGCTCCATCAGCGCCTGCCCGATGTCCTGGCTTTCCGTTTCTCCGTACCGCTTCACGAGCGTATCCAGGACGGCGGCGTGGTGTTCGTCTTTCAGTTCCCACAGATAGGGCATCCTCGCGCCCCGCACCGGGCGGGTGTCCGCCACATCGAAAACATAGGTCAGGCGCGGGCGGATGCCGTCCTTATTGATGAGCGCAATGCCCTTGGAGCCGGCCTTGACCCAGCGGCGCATATCCTCATTCCACAGTTCCATGCTGGCGCAGGCGGTGGCGTCCGGGCGCTGGGCGTAGATTAAAAGCTGTTCATCAAACGAGTATTTATAGAGCCGCGATGCAGTGGTAAGATAGCTTTTCCAGCCGTGGGCGTTCCTTGTGACCGCTTTGGCGGTCTGGTCTGCAAGCTGCGACACATATTGTAGCTTATTCGCCATGTTTCCCTCCTTTTTCGCAAAATAAAAGCCCGGAACAGGTGCGTCCTGCTCCGGGTGTGTGGATGGTTGTTATGATTCTTCTTTGGGGAGTTCTCAGGGGGAAAGCCCCATTTCTTCCCATGTTACGCCATAGGGTGCGCCGCCGGAGGTGTAACCGGCGATAAAATAAAAGCGGTCGTCCGAATCCGGGAAGCGGTCATAAAAGGATTGCTGTTTCTTTGCCTCCCGTTCCCGCCGCAGATGCTCCTGGCGTTTCTGTTCCGCCTGCCGCTTCACCGCTGCCTGCTCTTAACTTGACCCACAAGTTTATGTGGATATCCTATTGTTTCTATGCTATACTAAAGAAAAAGAGGTGATCCATATGACGGTAGAATATACGAATTGGGAAACGGAATTTGTAGATGCAAAATTTGTTGATCAGCGTTTGAAATCACGTTTTTTTAAGATTATGGATGCA
>CAJTCR010000082.1 GCA_910574915.1 Eubacteriaceae bacterium | reverse complement strand
AAAAATATAAAATTTTTATAAACTCAAAAAAGCGAAAAAATACAACAACTCTATGCATTTAAAAAAAGCTCCAAACTCCAGTATTTATAAGGAGTCCAGAGCTTTTTTTACTCAATCATCTGCAAAACTCAGGTTATAGAGTAAATGTACCTCATTTCGGCAGGAAACGCAATCGGTTTTTCAAAATTTACAAAAATTTATACATATTGCATACATATTGTGCCGGGATTTTATTTAAAATGACGAAATAGCCACAGGTAATCATTGACTTTTCCAGATTTCTATTTATAATAAAAGCAAGGAAAATCAACTGTGGCAGTTCCGAAGAAAAAGAGGTGCAATTTATGTCAGTTACAATCAAAGATGTCGCAGCAAGGGCAGGCGTATCACCGTCTACGGTGTCAAGAACCTGCAAAGACCATTCTTCTATCAGCAGAGAGACAAAAGAAAAAGTCCGGCGTGCAATGGCGGAGCTTGGATACGAGCCGAATGTTCAGGCAGCAGCCATCGAGCAGCCTCCGCAGCTTATCAGCATTATTCTTCCGCCGTCTTCCAAGGATGTATATGAAAATGCGTTTTATTTAGAAGCGATCCGTGGGATCAGCCAGTATTGCAACGGCAGGGAATATATCAGTGCGGTTGTGACCGGAAAAGACGATAAGGAGATTTTGCAGGCAGTCCGCACACTGGCAAAGGATGAGCGGATGGGCGGATTTATCGTACTGTATTCCAGGCAGGACGATGCGATTATTAATTACCTGTACAGCGAGGGGCTGCTCTATGTGCTGATCGGCAAGGCGAAGCAGCACGCCAACCAGACGGTCTATATCGACAATGACAACCTGCTTGCAGGGCGGGAAGCGACCGAATACCTGTATCGTTTGGGACACCGCAGGATTGCCTATGTCGGCAGCGAATATGCGATGTATTTTTCGGCGGAACGCAGGGAAGGCTATCAGCAGGCGCTGCTTGCGCACGGGCTGCCGTTAAATCCAGACTACTGCCTGGAAGTTGGCAGCTTTTCTATGGAGGAAAATGAGAAGTTCGAAAAGCTGCTTGGGCGCAAAGACCGTCCGACGGCGGTTGTTGCCAGTGACGATATTTTGGCGGTCGCCTTAGAGCAGGCGTGCATCCGCCAGGGGCTTTCGATTCCGGGCGATTTGTCTGTTGTTTCGTTTAACAATTCGCTGTTTGCAAGGATGACCTCGCCGCAGCTTACATCGATCGATGTCAATTCCCACCAGCTTGGCATTGAGGCGGCTTCGCAGCTTATTAACCATATGGAAAACCCGAACCTGCTGGCGACGAAAATCATTGTCCCGCATTCGATGGTTGTACGCGGCAGTTGCAGGCAGGTGGTGAGCTGAAAAAATCTAATACAGCGCTTGCAGCATGGAGCCTGGATGGTGCTTAAAGTTCCTCTTCGTCTTCCACATATTCCAGAATATCTCCCGGCTGGCACTTCAAAACCTTGCAGATCGCATTTAATGTACGAAACCTGATGGCTTTTACTTTTCCTGTTTTTAAATAGGAAAGGTTGACATTGGAAATACCGACCTGTGCTGCCAGATCATTCAGCCGCATTTTTCTGTCTGCCAGCACCCGGTCAAGTCGAATAATAATCATAATGTATGATCCGCCTCATCTTGTAATTGTACTCCGTAATGAATAATATAAGCGGCTACCAGAAAGGTAATGGATGGAAGAAGCATTCCGAACAGGTTTTGTCCTGTGGATATTGCGATCCGGCTGTCGGCTGCAAGGTTGGTAAGCCAGCAAATCAGCAGCTTTATAAATGGAACAAAAACAGCTACTGAAAACTGAATCAGCCCATAATAAAGCAGATAGCAAGCGTTTTGCTCCGTAAAAATCTGCTTTTTTTGGATATTGGAGCATACGCGGCTCAAAAACCAGAGAGCCAAAATTAGCGGTACGGTCTGTAGCGCGTACATAAGAGAAAGCCCGATCTGGATGGCAAGGTCAATCTCGTCCTTGTCATTTGTCCACACGTGAATATTGTCGCTCATGTGGACAGTTATATTGCGGAAATGGGTATTGTGGTCTTCTTCCCCATAAATCGCATGTTCAAAAGTTCCCGTTTTCGTATGCAAAAAGAAGGACTGGCGTCCGGCAAAGCTTAAGGCTGTACACAGGATATAGAAACAGATGACGAAATAACAGGCTATTTCCATCAGCCAGGCGGCTAGTTTTGCAAATCGTTCATTTGCGAGTTTTTGAATAAGATTCATTACAATCACCTCCCTGAACAAATGATAACATATTTTTTCACATTTTTCAATAATTATTTAATGATTATCATTAAATCAAAAAACATACCAGAATGCTTTCAAGAAACCTGTAAGTGACCATAAGAAGTATTTTTGGCGCTACAAATTCATCGAATAGTACAAATCGTCCTTATCATCCTGTGAGATCGATAGATATCGTTTGGTGATCTCGATGCTGGAATGGTTGTAGATATTCATAATTAGGGCGCTTGGCGTGCCTTTTTTCCAGGCATGGTAGCCGAATGTCTTGCGCAGGGAATGGCAGCTAATATTGCCTTCAATATGGGTTTCCAAAGCTGCCTGCTTAATAATGTGATAAGCGCGGTTTCTGGAGATCGGCACAAAGTGGTTGTTATTATGGCAGAAAATATATTCGGTTTCATAGAGAAAGGGGCTGTGCTGCCGCAGCAGCTTAAACGATTTGATGCAGCTTTCATTCAGCGCGATTTCTGTGTGCTTGTGCGTTTTTTGTTCCATAATCCTGATATGCCTGCGGTATACATTTTTGGCAGAGTCGTAAATGTCTATCCATCTTAGGTGGAGCAGGTCTCCGATCCGCAGGGCAGTGTTAATGCCGGTTACGAACAGCGTATAATCCCGGTAATGGCTGCGGGATAAAAAGTAGGATTTCATCTGTTCGATTTCCGCTATGGTTCTGATCGGCGTTGTCATCATAACAATTCCTCCGTTTATCTTTTGTAAATAATTTTGTCGTGCCTTACATTTTAAAGATAATTTTTGTGTCTTGCAATAGGGGAGGGTTTGTACAGTGTGATGAAAGCTCTTTCATAATAAAAGGCAGATTATACATGAAAAATCGAAGAAAAGCGAGGATTATTTTTTGTCAACTGGCAGAAAATATAAAAAAATAATTTTTTGGTGGTTTTTACTAGATAATTTACCGATAATTGAGTAAGTTTTACCATTGACTATTTTCGAAAAACATGTAAAAATATGGATGTAAGCGCTTACAAAGTATCTGATGGACAGAACAGGGAATGCTAATAGTCAGAACACAAACAGGAGGAGCAGCTATGGAGTTGTTAAACAAAGCAAAGACTGGCAAAAAAGAACGTCCAGTCAAAGTACTGCAATTTGGGGAAGGGAATTTTTTACGCGCATTTGTAGATTATATGATCGACATTGCAAATGAACAGGGAAAATTCGACGGAGATATCGTGCTTGTAAAACCGATTACATTCGGAAGCCTGGACCGTTTTCGTGCGCAGGAGAGCCAGTATACGGTGCAGCTTCGAGGGATCGTAGACGGCGAGCCAAAAAAGATCAGCCGGATCATAACGAGTGTTACGGATGTCGTGGACGCGTACGAACAATACGAAACATATGCAGATTTTGCAAAGCTTGATACGCTTCGTTTTATCGTATCGAATACAACCGAGGCGGGGATTGTCTATGATGATACCGACCGGATAGAGATGAATCCGCCAAAGACGTTTCCTGGAAAGCTGACAAAATTTTTGTATGAACGGTATCAGCATTTTCAAGGAGATACAGACAAAGGGCTTGTAATGCTGCCGGTAGAGCTGATTGATGACAACGGCGTGCATTTGGAAGCATGTGTAAAAAAATTTGCGGTGCTTTGGAAGCTGGAAGAAGCGTTTGTGCAGTGGCTGGATCAGGCATGTGTATTTGCTTCCACCCTGGTAGACCGCATTGTGACAGGATATCCAAAGGACGAGGCGGAGGCGCTTTGCGCAGAGTTTGGCTACCAGGATGACCTGATTGTAACTGGAGAGCCGTTTGCGCTGTGGGTGATTGAAAGCAAAAAGGATATCCGCGCAGAGCTTCCGCTGCCTGACGCGGGGCTTCCGGTGATTTTTACAGACAACCAAAAGCCGTATAAGCAGCGAAAGGTCAGGATTTTAAACGGTGCGCATACTTCTTTTGTACTGGCGTCTTATTTGTGCGGCAATGATATTGTACTGGAATCCATGCAGGATACGCTGATTTTAAACTTTATGAAAGCGACGATTTTTGACGAAGTCATCCCGACACTGGATTTGCCGAAGGAAGAGCTGGAAGCGTTTGCGCAGGATGTGATTACAAGGTTTCACAATCCGTATGTAAAGCATTCCCTGCTTGCGATTTCTTTAAATTCGGTTTCGAAGTGGCGCGCAAGGTGCCTGCCGAGTTTTCTTGGATATCTGGAGCAGGAAAAGAAGCTGCCAGCGCATCTGACGTTTTCGCTTGCGGCGCTGCTTGCGTTTTATACGGGCAGTGAGATTCGCGACAAGGCGCTGATTGGAAACCGGGACGGTGAAGAGTACCAGATTTTGGACGATGCGGCAGTGCTGGAATTTTTCGCGCAAAACAGTACGGGGGAAACGGAAGCTTATGTGCACGCGGCGCTGTCAAACCAGGACTTCTGGGGACAGGACTTAAGCGCGCTTGAAGGCGTGGAGGATGCCGTGGCTTCTTATTTGAAGCAGATCCGCGCACTTGGAATGAGAAAGGCTATGGAGAAGGTGGTATGAAAGATTTTTTAAAGATCCATGAAAGGGATAACGTAATTGTCGCGATCCGGGAGATCGCCGCCGGGGAAACGATCGCGCTTGCGGCAGCAGACGAAGGGCAGCAGCGGTTCGTTACCGCGGCGGAAACGATTCCTGCCGGACATAAGATGGCTGTGCAGACGATTCCTGCGGGCGGAGAGGTCATCAAGTACGGTTTTCGTATCGGCAATGCCAAAGAGGAAATCAAAGCCGGGGCGTGGGTGCATGTCCACAATATCAAAACGGCACTCGGCGACCTGCTGGAATATACGTACGAGCCGGTGCCGGAAAAAAGCAGGCAGGCGCCTGCAAAGCAAGAATTTTTTAACGGTTTTTTAAGAAAAGACGGATCGGCTGGGGTACGAAACGAGATCTGGATTGTACCGACAGTCGGATGTGTCAACAGCATTGCGCAGGAGATGGCGAAACGGGCAAATGCAAAGATCCGGGGGACGGTCGATGAGGTCATTGCGTTTCCGCATCCATATGGCTGTTCCCAGATGGGGGATGACCAGGAGCATACGCGCACGATACTCGCAGACCTGATACGGCATCCAAACGCAGGAGGGGTCCTGGTGCTTGGGCTTGGCTGTGAGAACAGTAATATTGGGGAATTAAAACGTTATATTGGGGAATATGACGAGGAACGGGTAAAATTTTTAGTCTGTCAGGAATGCGAAGACGAAATGGAAGAAGGCGCCAGGCTTCTTGACGGGCTGATTGATTATGCGGCTTGCTTTACGCGGGAGAAAATAAGCGTATCGAAGCTGGTAATCGGCATGAAATGCGGCGGCAGCGACGGATTTTCCGGCATTACGGCAAATCCGCTTGTAGGCAGGTTTTCCGATTTTATGATTGACAGCGGCGGGACGACGATTTTAACCGAAGTACCGGAGATGTTCGGGGCGGAGACACTTTTAATGAACCGCTGCGCTTCTAAGGAGCTGTTTGCGCAGACGGTGTCTTTAATCAACGATTTTAAGCAGTATTTTAAAGACAACCATCAGACGATCTATGAAAATCCGTCTCCCGGCAATAAAAAAGGAGGCATCTCAACGCTGGAGGATAAATCGCTGGGGTGTACGCAAAAGTCAGGCAGCGCGCCTGTGAAAGGCGTCCTTGCTTATGGAGAGCGCGTAAGCCAGGCGGGGTTAAACCTGCTTTCCGCACCAGGAAACGACCTGGTAGCTTCTACGGCGCTGGCGGCAAGCGGTGCGCAGATTGTCCTGTTTACGACCGGGCGCGGGACGCCGTTTGCCTCTCCGGTGCCGACGGTCAAGATTTCCAGCAACAGTGCGCTTGCAGGCAGGAAAAAGAACTGGATCGATTTTAACGCCGGCGTGCTTGCCGAGGACGCATTGCTGGATCAGACGGCAAAAAAGCTGTTTGACTATGTGCTTTCGGTGGCGTCCGGGGAGAAGGTATGCAGCGAAAAGGCTGGCTTTCACGATATGGCAATCTTTAAGCAGGGCGTAACGCTGTAAAAACAGGAAAGAAAGGGAACAGAATATGAAAGGATTGAAAAGAGTATGCGCGGCGCTGCTCAGTACGGGGATCGTACTGACAGGCGCTTTCGGGCTTGTGGGCTGCGGCTCCTTAAATAACGGCAAGCGGATTGTAAGAATTTCCCATGCCCAGTCTGAGACGCATCCTGAGCATTTGGGGCTGTTAAAGTTTAAGGAATATATCGAAGAACGCCTGGGGGATAAATATGAGATCCAGATCTATCCAAACGAGCTGCTCGGCGGTGCGCAAAAGGCGATTGAGCTGACGCAGACCGGGGCGATAGACTTTGTCGTGGCAGGTACGGCAAACCTGGAAAACTTTGCGGATGTCTACGAGGTGTTTAGTATGCCGTATCTGTTTACCTCGGAAGAGGCGTACCATGAGGTTATGAACGATACGGATTATATGGAAGCGGTCTATGAGTCGACGAACGAAGCGGGGTTTCGCGTGCTGACCTGGTACAACGCGGGGACAAGGAGCTTTTACGCAAAAAAGCCGATCCATACGCCGGACGATTTAAAAGGGCTTAAAATGCGCGTGCAGCAAAGCCCGGCAAGCGTCAATATGGCAAACGCGTTTGGCGCGGCGGCTTCTCCGATGAGCTTTGGCGAGGTGTATACGGCGATCCAGCAGGGCGTCATTGACGGTGCGGAAAATAACGAGCTGGCGCTTACGAACAACAAGCATGGGGAAGTGGCAAAATACTATTCCTACAATATGCACCAAATGGTGCCTGACATGCTGATTGGAAACCTCAAGTTTTTGGAAGGGCTGAGCGAAGAGGAGTTTACGATTTTCCGCGACGCCGCGCTTTTGTCTACCGAAGAAGAGATGATTTCCTGGGACCAGCAGGTCGAGGAGGCGAAGGCGATAGCGCGCGACCAGATGGGCGTGGAGTTTATCGACGTGGATGTGCAGACATTTAAAGACAAAGTCGCTACCGTACAGGAGGATATGTTAGAAGAAAATGAGCATATCAGAGACTTGTACGACCATATCCAGCAGGTGAATGAAAAATATGCACAGGAGGGAGAGTAAATGGAAGCATTGCATAAGATCCGCAAAGGAATTGATAGGATATTAAGCAGCGCATGTGCCGTGATCTTTGCGGCAATGGTTGTAATCGGGACGTACCAGATCGTGACGCGGTTTATTTTCAAAAGCCCGAGTACGGTGTCCGAGGAGCTTTTGACTTACAGCTTTACGTGGATGGCACTGCTGTCCAGCGCTTATGTATTTGGCAAGCGCGATCATATGCGCATGGGATTTATGGCGGACAAGGTAAGCCCTGGCGGACAGAAGGTACTTAGCATTTTCGGTGAAATACTGATCCTCGTTCTTGCTGCAAGCGTTATGATCTATGGCGGCGTGACGATTACAAAGCTTACGATGACGCAGTCTACCGCGTCGCTTGGCATTCCGATGGGCGTGGTTTATACGATTATTCCGATTTCCGGCGTACTGATCGCGTTTTATGCGGTTTTAAATATGATTGACCTGATCACTGGCGCGGACAAGAAACTGGCAGAAGGTTAAACCCAAATTTTATATAGAAAGGATAAACATATGAACACTGCACTTATTTGCGGCTTGATTATACTAGTAGTACTGGTTGTGCTTCTGGTGGCAGGCGTTCCGATTGCCGTAGCGCTCGGCATCTCGTCGGTATGTGCGATCCTGCCGATTATGGATACCGGCGTTGCCGTACTGACCGGGGCACAAAGGATTTTTTCAGGCATTTCGGTATTCAGCCTTTTGGCGATCCCATTTTTTATTCTGGCAGGCAACCTAATGAACAAAGGCGGCATCGCGGTGCGCCTGATTAACCTGGCGAAAGTCGTTACCGGGCGCACGCCTGGCGCGCTTGCGCAGACAAACGTACTGGCAAACATGCTCTTTGGCGCGATCTCTGGTTCCGGTACGGCGGCTGCTTCTGCAATGGGCTCGATTATCGGGCCGATCGAAAAGGAAGAGGGCTATGACCCAAACTTTTCCGCAGCGGCTAACGTAGCGACGGCTCCGACCGGGCTTTTGATTCCTCCAAGCAACGTTATGATTACCTTTTCGCTCGTCAGCGGCGGAACTTCGGTTGCAGCGCTTTTTATGGCTGGCTATATCCCGGGCATCCTCTGGGGGCTTGCCTGCATGATCGTGATTTTCTGCATCGCAAAAAAGAGAGGGTACCGCAGCTCCACAACGTTTACAGCGAAAGAAAAATGGAATATTTTCCTACAGGCGCTTCCTTGCCTGCTGCTGATTATTATTGTAATCGGCGGTATTATCAAGGGCATCTTTACCGCTACGGAAGGCTCGGTAGTGGCGGTAGTGTACAGCCTTTTGCTGTCGCTGTTTGGCTATAAGTCCATTAAAGTCAAAGACCTGCCGCAGATTTTAAAAGACAGCGCGGAGATGACAGGCATTATTATATTTTTAATTGGAGTATCTTCGATTATGTCCTGGGTAATGGCGTTTACAAATATCCCGGCGCTTGTATCGAGCGGCCTTTTATCGATCAGCAACAACCGGTATGTGATCCTGCTTATGATTAACGTGATCCTGCTCGTTGTCGGTACGTTTATGGATATGACGCCTGCGTGCCTGATTTTTACGCCGATCTTCCTTCCGGTATGCCAGGAGCTTGGCATGAATACGGTACATTTTGGCATTATGATGATCTTTAACCTGTGTATCGGCACGATTACGCCTCCGGTTGGTACGACGCTGTTTGTCGGCGTCAAAGTCGGCGGGGTCAAAATCGAGACGGTGATCCGCCAGCTTTTAATTTATTTCGCGGCGATTTTTGCGGTACTGCTGCTTGTTACGTACATTCCGCAGATTTCCTTGTGGCTGCCAAGCCTGATGGGGTATGTATAATTAATATAAACTCAAAAAAATAAAAATCGATGCAAGGATTTTGTTCTTTCAATCGTATTCATTAAAGAAAGAAAATGCAATTTAGATGCTCGCAAACCCGGAACTGTTTTTATTAGAGCGTGTTTGAAAAATGCTTTCTGTGAAGTACAGATCGCGGTAATGATTTTTCAAACACGCTCAACAGTACCGGGCTTGCGTTTTTCAGGTTTTGGCAGCTTTGGGAGGAACAAAGCAGGGGAGGGCTACATGCGGAGTGAAGAGGAAGTAAACCGCGCGGTTACAACATACGCGGACACGATTCGGCGCGTTTGCTTTTATCATTTAAAGAACCAGGCAGATACCGAAGACGTTTTTCAAAATGTGTTTTTAAAATATATGCTGCATGACGGCGTGTTCCACGATGCGGAGCACGAAAAGGCTTGGCTTTTGCGTGTGGCGATCAATGACTGCAAGGATTTTCTGAAAAGCTTTTTCAGGCGCAATACAGTCCCGATGCAGGCGGTCATGGAGCTGGAAGCGGAGATCCCAAGAGACCACCAGGATGTGCTGGAAGCCGTACTGGCGCTGCCAAAGCGGTATAAAGATGTGATTTACCTGCATTATTACGAAGGATATACCGCAAACGAGATCGGGCAGATACTTGGAAAAAAAGAAAACACCGTGTATTCGCTGCTGTCCAGGGGGCGGGGAATGCTGAAAAAGGAACTGGGAGGTGAAGGAATTGGCGAATAAGATCTACGATGCATTTGAACATGTGACCGCGGATGCTGGGCTTAAGGAATCGACGATGCGGTATTTGTCAGACAAGCGTCAGAAAAATGTGCGGCGTTTTCGCCATCCGGTACAGGCAGCCCTTGCCGCCGCCTGCATGGTTGTTGTCCTGCTTTTGGGTATGAACGGCTATTCGTGGTTTTTAGCTCCGGTTTCCTATGTCAGCATCGATGTCAATCCGTCAGTGGAGCTGGCGCTTAACAAGTTAGACCGTGTCGTATCTGCGACTGCATACAATAAGCAGGGCGAAGAGCTGCTAAAGGGCATGTCCCTGAGAGGAAAAAAATATATCCAGGCGATTGAGCAAATCGCAGACAGCGACGTGCTGCGGCAGTACTTAAATCCGGGGGAAGAGCTCGTGCTGACCGTCGCGGCGGACAGCAGCAAGGAGCACAGCTTAAAAGCAGGCATAGACCAGTGCAGCAGCCATATCGGGCATGGATGCCGCAGCGTCAGCGTAGATTTGGACACCGCTTCAAGCGCTCACGGCAACGGGCTGTCTGTCGGCAAATATTCCGCATATTTGCAGCTTGTACAGTATGACGACAGCGTTACGGTAGACGAGTGCAAAAACATGAGCATGGCGCAGATCCACGGCAGAATCCTCGCACATGAGCATGGAAGCGGACATCACAGCGAAAGTGCCTTGCCGGAGCCGGAGGATGGGGCAGTGTCTGAGGACAGTACCGACAAAAGTGGCCAAGACGCGGCATCCGGCGGCAGTGCCGATGGTGACGGGGAAGCCTCACAGGAGAGGAGGCACCGCCATAATGGATGCCACGGCAGATAGGTTACGATTTGTTCTTGCATAAATAAAAAATTCCGCCTGCAACCGCAACGAGCAGCTCGGTTACCGGAAACGCGCACCAGATGCCTGTCATCTGAAACAGGCTGGAAAATAAAAATGCCAGCGGCAGAATCAGGACAAAGCCGCGCAGAAGTGAGATCAGGTTGGCAGGCAGCGGGCGGGCAACGGCTGTAAAATAAGCCGATAGAATCAGGTTATATCCGACAAACGGGCACGCGGTAAAATACAGCTTTAAGCCTTCTTCTGCGATCTTGGCAAGCTGCCCGCTGTGCTCCTTGTTAAATAATGCCACAATCTGCGGCGCGCCAAAATAAGTGCCGGCATAGAGCATTACAGAAAGAAAAAGCATTGTGACAAGCGCATAGCGCAGCACTGCGCGGACAAGGGTTTGTTCACCCGCGCCGTAGTGCCTGCTGAAAACAGGCTGAATCCCCTGCGCAATTCCGTTGTAAATTGCTATGACGACAAGGGAAAGGTTGGCGATTACCCCGTATGCCGCTACGCCGGTATTGCCGCGCAGTTTTAAGATCATCGCGTTAAACGCGATCATCACAATGCCGGAAGACACCTCGGTAACAAGCGAGGGAATGCCGCTTGCAAGGATGCTTGCCGTGCGCGCGGCATCTGGGCGGCAGACGCAGAAATGAAATGTATTGCGCTTTTTTAAAAAATGTACCATAAGCAGCGAAAGGCTGATCACCGGAGCCAGACAGGTAGCAAGCACCGCGCCGAATATCCCCATATGGAGCGGAAAAATAAATAGATAGTCCAAAACGACATTGGACAGGCTGCCGCCCAGCATTGCGCGCATGGACAACTGCGGCGCACCGTCGTTGCGCACAAAGCAAAGCAGCAGGTTATTCAACAAAAAAGCAGGCGAAAACAGCAAAATCATCCTGATATACGTCTTTGTCATCGCGAACACAGACGCGTCCGCGCCTAACGCGGCTGCAATGCCGTCCGTAAAAAAGAGCCCGGCACAGACAAATACGCAGGCGAGTGACGCGGCTATGCAGCAGGCGGTCGTAAACACGCGGTCTGCCTGTGCGTGGCTGCAAAGGCTTTTTAAAATCGAATAGCGTGTGCCTGCGCCAATGCCCGCCATCAGCCCGCACCCGTGAATAAAGCTGTAAACCGGAATCGCAAGATTTAAAGCGGTAAGCCCGTCCTCGCCAAGCCCGTTTGCGATAAAATACGTGTCTGCCAGTATATAGCAGGATAAGCCAAGCATCCCAAGCACATTAAAACAGGCATATGCCGCAAATTCCCGAAAACAGTCCGTATGTTTCATAGCTCTTTTGCCTGCTTTCCGGTAAGATGCGTGATCGTAAGCTCCATCATACAAAGCGCAGGAAAAAAACGTTTGATTTCTTCTGCCTGTCTTTGTGCGGATTCTTGCGGCGAATATTTTAACGCGAGCTTTTCGATGGCAGCCATTTTTTCCGCTTCATCGGACAGCAGACGAATGGTGCCAAAAGCAATCACGCTCTGATAATAGGTGGTGTATTCCTCCGGTACGACCTGATCTTTTGCAATCACGCAAAAAGAAGCTTTTTCATGCGCTCTTACAGCATCCAGCTTGTGCCCGCTTACAGCACTGTGAAAATACAGTTTTTCATCGGCATAGACATAGCTGAGTGGCACCGCATACGGATAATCCTGATCTCCCAATACGGCAAGCACACCACTGGTGCCCTGCTTTAAAATCCTGGTGCATTCTTCTTTGGACAGCATTTGTTTTTTTCTTCTCATTTCGCGAAACATAGCATCCTCCTTAGTTTTCTGAAAAGTATGATAAATGTATGAAAATTCATAAAAAAAGCTGCTTCGCCATTCCTTCGATACAGCGCTTGAAGCGGTACTGTAATGGCCTAACGGAATGGGAATCAGCGTTACCCGGCGGCAAATCAGCTTTTTTCTTTGCATTATAGCAAAAAGGTACAAAACTTTCAAGTGGCGGGGAAACAAAGTGGCACTTTATTTTTTAGAATAGATTAGGAACAAACATTAACAAATTTTGGATTCGATCCGATATATAAGGAAAGAGAGAGGGGGAAATAGAGTGGAAAAGGAAACGACGCCGAGCCAGAGCGAATGGCTGGTGATGGAAGTGCTCTGGGCAGGCGATGCCTCTATGACGGCAAAGGAAGTGATTCAAAAGATGCAGGATACAACCAGTATGTCTCCGCGTATGGTTAGGGTATTGTTAAACCGTCTGTGGCAGAAGGGGATGATAAGCTATACGGTCGATGAAAAGGATGCAAGGGTATATCACTATTTTGCTAAGAAATCAAAAGAAGAATGCCAGAAGGAAAAAAGCCGTAAGTTTGTCGACAGCTATTTTGCAGGCAGTAATACAAATGCAATGGCAGCGCTTCTCGAAAGTACCAGGCTGACTGAGGAGCAGTATCAGGAGCTTTGGAATATTTTGCAGAAAAAGGATCGTGACAAAACATGACCGTACCGGAATTTTTAAGCCACTTAGGGTCACTTTTCAACCTTTGCGCTATTTACTATGTGATACAACTGATTCGGTGTGCGATGGCTTCTTTTGTGATAACCGCAGCCGTGCTGCTGCTGCGCAGGACGCTGTTTAAAAACTGCATTTTTTTGAAAGCGGCATTGTGGAGCCTGTGTTTTCCGGCACTGTTTGCAGGCAGGATGAAATTTTACTATGAAAACAGAATCGGAGTGCTGCTGTTTACGTGGTGGAACAGTATTTTTACAAGGCATGTGTGGCTGTGCTGGCTGTATTTGGGCGGTGTATGGGTATCGTTTTTCTTGCTTTGCCAAAAACGAAAAAAGCTGAAAAAGCTGGCGCTTTGCATGGACAAAACAGTGGTGGACGGTACGGTTGTCCATGTCGCGAGGCTGCCTGTGACACCGTTTGCGGCAGGGATACTAAAGCCGGTGATCGTAATGCCAAAGGTGATTTTGCAGACGTACAGCAACGCAGAAATCCAGACGATCCTGCTGCATGAAAAAATGCATATCCGGCTCTGCCATTTGCTGTTTTATGCCTTGTGGGATATTCAGCGTGCGCTGCTATGGATAAATCCGCTGCTTTTTGTCAGTACAAGATTATACAGAGAAGACTTAGAAGATGCATGTGACTATGCGACCATTCAAAAAAGCAGCGGAAGCGCATATGCGTATGGACAGCTACTGTTAAAAAGCATGAGGTTATTGCAGGAAGAATGCGAAACGTCTAAGCTGTCTGCTGCCTTTGCCGAAAAAAAGGGATACCAGAAGATCCGCCGCAGGCTTTTAACAATCACACAGTACAAACCGTATAAAAAGACGGCGGCAGCAGGTACGGTTTTATCTGTACTTTTCCTTGCAGCCTGTAGCGCAGCCCTGATCCAGCAGCATTCTTATGGCAGGTATGAAAACAGTGACAGCATTCTTGTCTATGAGTACCATCCAAAGAAGCAGAATGCAAGAATTCTTGCATACGCACCCGAATCTGCACAAAGCGGCAGACAGCAAAACGACCAGGCAGACAGCAGCAGACTGCGCCAGATGATTTCTTTTGACGACCGCTATGTGTATGTCGACGGGGAAGCGTTTCAACGCTTTTTGCAGGGACGATATACAGACGGAGAGATTATTCTCGTTTTCGGAGGATTCTACAAGCTTCCGGGCATTGCGGGCTATGGCTATTCCTGCTGTTATGAAAATACGCAAAACCTGCGTACCGTACGGATTCCATATGAAAGCAGGCTGGACTGGAGGCTGCGTTTCGTGAAGCTGATGTAGGCGTGAAACAGACAGAAAAGGATTTCGAAATATAAAATCAGGGAGGAGAAGACAATGGCAATAGAAATGACAGGATCAGTAAACAGTTATGCTGCGCGGGACATCACAGGAAGCAGGCAGCTTGTTTCCAAAAGGCAGCGTATGTCAGAATATGCGCGTGAATTGGCAAAGCTTGCGCCAAGTGTGGAAGTGCGGATCGGGGATTCTTTTCCAAAAACCAGGACAGGAAAGACGCTGACGATCCATCCGGGGCTGTTAAATAAAATGCAGCATGACCCAGAACAGGAACAGGCGACAAAAGAAATGATACAAGGTGTGGAGTTTTTGACAAAATGGCTGGACGGGCTTTATAAAGCTACCGGGCGCACGCTTGTATTTCGGCACAGCTATATTGACGCAGACGGCAAATACCGTGCCTGTTCCTATGTAAGAAATGACAAAAGCCTTGAGATGAGTAAAAAAATGCGGGTGCAAAGGCAGAAAAATTCACAGAAGCTGATTGCAAAAACAAGAGAAAAAGCAAAAAAGAACAAGACGGTTGGAGGAAATGTAGATTATAGGTGTTGATTGTGTTTGCTTTTTTATGGGAAGGGATGCCGGGAGAGAGGATTGGCACGCTCTCTCCTGGCTGCTCTTGAGAAATGTTGCTTAAACAAGTCTGATATAGTTATTTTCCTGGTTTATCTTGCATGGCTGGCATGAAATAATTGCATAAGCCCGTCTTGAAGTACCTGAGAACAGTTTACGCCCCGTTTTTCTGCCAGTGCAGCCATCCATGCAGGAAGAGAAACATTTTTACGAACAGATCTTGTATCGGTTGCTGCACGGTATACGAAAGTATCAATGCGTATAATAGAGCAGACTGCATTTTCAGGAATATCCAATTTATGCTGTGGAGTAGCGGCTGGAATTTCATTTCCTTCATCTTCAGCAACAACAAGCCAACCGCTGGCGGCATCGGTAATCATTTCGATAGCATCGTTCAGACTGTTTCCGGTTGTAATGCATCCAGGAAGATCTGGAACCTTGCAATAATATTTGGTTTCATCCTCGTTTGGTATAAATGTTGCAGTGTACATATAATTCATAGGTCATCCTCCTTTTGGTCAAAAAAATCATTCATTGCTTTTGGCACTGCTTGATTTCCTTGCGTATGTAGCGAAGATCATCTTCATCAAAGTGCCCGCGTTTTAGCGGTATGGCATATTTCGTTTCGGAATTGTAGTAGATATCATGATTTCCGCCGCTTCGTTTGAAGGAGTATCCGCTGTTATTCAGATCTTTGATCGCTATATTTCGTGGATTCATTTTCATTCTCCTTATTTTTATATTATACACAATTTTACACAATATTTCAAGAGAAAAAATTTAAATTATTTTATAACGGATATGGAAAATATCAAGTGTTTCTACAGGCAGTATTTCGTTTGCGGTATTCCCGCGGGGTACATCCATAGCTTTCGGCAAAATATTTGGAATAATAGCTTAGCAAGGTCGCCCTGCGTTGCTGTTTGCCTGTCCGGTGCGGGCGTTAACATGCCCGTGCGCCACAGCTTTCCCCAAAGCAGATGCATTTGTGCGACGGCTTCCCATTCATAACCTGCCGGTGCGTGTTCTTTTAAGGTGGTGATCTGTAACAGATCGGCTGCCACTTCCCACGGTAAACGCAAGCTTTTATGTATTCCCAAGTTTCAAATTTTCTGTTATATTGAATTTAGTCAAAGACAATCTTTACACATTCGTGTATAATTATTTCCAAACTCTGAAAGGAAATAATTATTATGGAAAAAGAGAAAAAAGATATTTTACTGATCGATTG
>CAJTCR010000081.1 GCA_910574915.1 Eubacteriaceae bacterium | reverse complement strand
CCGTGAAGGAGATTTTTATGAATTTTTTTCGAACGCTGCAGATTTGGGAGAAAATTTTCTGATTCGGCTAGTGCAAAACCGCATGGTGGATGACGGAAAAAAGATTTTTCATGAACTCCGCCAGTCTCCTGTGGCTGGAAGCATGGTTGTCAGGATGGGCAGGAATCCCAAAGAACACATTCCAGCCAGAAATGTAAAAATGGATTATCATTATAAAGAGGTTGTGGTTCACTGTCCAAAAAGGAGAACAGAAAAACATATACGAGAAAAACTTGTACTAACAGCAATTTATGTACATGAATCCGGAAAAAAAGGAACCGAATGGTTTCTGCTAACAACGGTAAGAGTAAAAAACGAAAAAGATATAGAAAAGCTGATACAATGTTATGCACACAGATGGAAAATAGAACGTTTTCATTTCATCTTAAAAAGTGGATGCAAAATAGAGAAAAATCAGGCGAGGGAATATGAGAGATTAAAATTTTTAACATTACTATATTCGGTTATCGCACTGCAGATACTAAATTTGACTTATTTAGGAAAAAAATGTCCGGAAATCTCGAGTGAAATTGTGTTTGATAAAGAAGAATGGAAAATATTATACTGCTGTGCAAGAAAAACAAAAGAAATTCCTGAAACATATACACTGAAAGAGGCGATTTATGATTTAGGGATTCTGAGTGGAATAAAAGGTGCTCCGAGCGATGGTATGCCCGGGGCACGTTCTATTTGTCAGGGCTTAGAGGTTCTTTGCTCATTACTTGCTTATCGAAAATATATGTTATAATTGTGGGTCAAGTTAAGAGCTCTGCTGGGGGCTTAATCGATGTTCAGTTATTTGAAACATTCTTTTTAGTTGTTCCGTATGCCTGAGCCAACTGCGCCGTAGTAATAACAATCTGCCCGCCCCATTCAATAGGCGGCTGTTTTGCAATGTCTTTCATTTTTTCCATAAAAATATACCTCTCTTTCTTTGAGAAAACATATTGATTTCCCCTAGAAAAAGCGGTATACTGTTTGTAAGTGCTCTTTCTAGGGTGCTCACTTGAATAGAGTGTTTGCAAGATTGGTGGTCGGGCAACGCTCTATTCTTTTAATTCTGACTTCAACTTTTTAATCCCTCGTCTAGCCGCTTCTCCCTTTTCGACTTTTTCCTGCTTGCAGTAAGCGTCAAGGATTGTTTGCGCTTCATTATCAAGTCTTATAGTTATCGGCTTTCCTTTTGGATTGTCTGTTGGTCTACCCGTTCTGGGAGACACACCACCATCCCCTTTCTTTTTGTATTACATAATTTATTTTAAACTTATGTAATACAAAAGTCAAGAGCTTTTAAGATTATTTTTCAATTTCTATATATTCTGCAAAAACCTGCGGCAATGTAATGTCTGCGCCTAATATAGAAGTATATGTTTCTAATCCTCCCAGCTTTCCGTAAATCGTTATTATGTCATCTTCCAAAATTCTGTCTTCGTTTTCCGACTTTCTATCATAAGAAACATATATTGTGTCTGAATATCCATAAGATTCTTTGGTTATGTTGACACGCATTTCTACAGAGTTTCCGTCTTCCAAAACCTGTATTACCTCTCCACGAAATTTTGCGTCATTTCCCCTTGTTTCTTCTGGGTTTCTGGCAATGTCTTCATATGTGTATTCTTTGCATTTGTTTTTGTAGTCTATCTCAACTTCTTCAAGTGAAAATGGAGGATCGGCTTTTTCAAACGCCAAGAAAGAAATCTCATTTTCTTCTCCTATATAATAATAGAGTTTTATTCCGTCTCCCGCAGATAGATTGCCTAAGTCTTCGATATCATCATATGTAATATTTTTTATAATTGCTAATTGTGATACATATTCATCTCCTTTTTTCTGATAAAAATCGATAAACGTATCATCACTATATTGACGCGCTTCTTCCACGACTCCCGTACTCGCTTTGTAGGTATCTGCAAATTTCTTTTTTTCTGATTTTGAAAACAACAATTCACAATCGTTCTTATTGAACCATTTTACAATTTGTTTCCTACTTGCCTTGTAATCATTCCATGTTATTTTTTCTCCCAGTTTTTCGGTCTGTTCTATATAGAAATTCGGCCCCTGTATATGACAAGACGGCATTTCAAACTTATCAGAAAACCCCATGTAAGAAGCAAATACCCTGACTTTTTTCCCTATAACAGAGTCCAACGCTTTGATTTTTCTCAAGGGCTCTCTTCCTGAAGCAACCAACCACTGATTTCCGTCTTCTTGTTCCAAAACAAAGAAAATGTATGTATTCTCCGATGACCTTTCTTTTACAACCCCATCAATATAAATGTTGGTTCCATCCAGGCCGTTTTCTTCTGCATAAGAATTGAATTTCTCATACTCCGCCTTTTCAAATCCGTCAATCATTTCCGGTTCTGGTTCTTCCTTTTCAGAATCCGTTTCTTTTCCTTGTTCTTTTGAAACATTTACTGAATCCGTTTCTTTTTCCTGCGCCTTTTCTCCGCATCCCCCAGCAAGAACGCACGATGCCAGCATCAGTGCTATAAATTTTTTTTCATAATATTTCATTCCCCTTTCGTAGTATATTTTTATATTCTAACACAAAAACAGGATGTTGTCATTTAATGCCAATTCCAAAATTAAAAATTTTCAAAACAATAGGGTGCATCAATTCCGTATGCACCCTATTAAGTCTAATGTTCAGTTTTATTTCATCCAAGTATATGTATATGCATCATTTACAAAAATCTCATATGAATCTGGATATACAGTTTCATAGTCCGAATCATGTGGAAAATCAAACGTTATATAGTCTGTGCTTTTCGGCTTCGTGCATTCTACGTGCTTGTAATCATACCCGATTGCATTTTTATCCTCATCATACCAAACAATGGCAACCTGGACGCTGAAAAGTTCTTCTTTCGCCTTGTTTTTAACTTTTACAGTTACGTTTTCTTCTCCTTCGTCAGACGAAACAGAAATCTTGGAAACCCTGCTTACTACATTCTGTTCTTTCTCGGCGTTTATATTTACTTTGAACGAATCGTACTCAACGTCCTGGTAGCTGCTGTCATAAGGCGCATTGAAATACATTGCACACTTCTTTTTGCCCTCAAGTGCATAATTGCTATCAGACGACGTTCCAATCATTTTATTTCTGCTGTTGTAATAAACAACCTTTGCGCTTACATTCTGTACATAGTTCTTTGGGTTTTTTAAAATCAGAACAATCCCGTTTCCGGTATCATAAGCGGTATAGCTTATTCCCCCGCTCTTTCCTTTCTTTGCGGCTTCTGCACGCATTGGTAAAAACAGCGTTAGAGCCACGCAAAAAATCAGAATGGTTGGAAAAAGTTTTTTCATTTCTTGTTTCATTTGCAAAATCCTCCTTTAGTATATTTTTTCTATTGTATCACAAATATAATGCTTTTGCATTAACATATTACTCAAATAATTTATTCAGCCACTCCGCAGCTTTCTTTCCGGCTTCTCCGGCTTTTTCGTAGTTTTCCTCCCAGTCAATAGAATCTAATTCTTCATTTAACTTTTCTCCTAACTCCTCTCCCTTCTTATATGCGTCGGATTTTTCTTCTGATTCTTCATTTGACTTTTTCTTTGGCTCGCTTTTCTTTTTGGACTTCTTTTTACTCTTTGTGCTTTCTTTGTTTTTGGCTTCTTTTCCGCTTTTATCCTGATTGGATTCTTCTTTTTGCTCTTTTGAATCCGGCTTTTCATCTTTTTCTGATTCCGCAACGGTTTCCGGTTCTGGACTTTTGCCGGATTCTCCTCCGCACCCGCTCGCCAAAACACACGCCACCAGTATCGGTGTTATAAGTCTTTTCTTCATGGTATTTTAATCCCCTTTCGCAATATTACTTTTCCGGTTTTTCAGATGTAATAGGCCTTCCTTCTGCTTCTTTTACTTCTATGTCCATCTTATTACCGTTTGTATCTCCCATATCAGTGCATTTTTCAATCTTTGGATAATCCTCCCAGTTCACCTTTGATTTCCTTTCTTTCATCCTTTCTTCCTCCCTCAAATTATTCTTGTGAAAAAGTTATCGTTTATAGAACCATCGACCTCAGATGCTTCTGCTATTGTTTTTCTCATACATTCCTCGATGCTCATATTCATATTTGTTATATTTTTGTCGTACAAGGCGTTTATCATATTTTTATCTGAAACTCCTCCTATAAGAAGTGCCCGCGGCGTACATACCAGGTTTTTCTCGATTTTATAATCTGTACTGTTTCCAACAATAACGCTATACATCTCTCCTTTTTCCGTTCTTCCAATTATCATAAACGCAGATTCCAATTCTTTTTTCGTTTTATCCAGCGACATTTCGTATTCAATTTCCTCAAGAAATTCATCCATGTAACAGGATTCCGTTCTTTTTCCCATGTCCATATAAACACAATTCAAAAAATGCTCACATGGCTCTTTATATCCAACAAACCCAAGGATAATATTTTCATTTATTTTCCTTGTTTTGTTATAATTTTCTGATGAAAAAACTTTCCCCATCGCCCTGCCGTCACTCATTATGATTGCGTTATCTTTGTTTGCATATCCCAAAACCAGACTCATTTTTATCCCCTTTCGCACAACAACTCGCAATATTTTTTACTGCAAGTCCATATATTTTATGCTGATTCCGGGTATGCTGTATTTGTCCACGGTTTTCGAGAATATGCCGGATTTTTGCTTTATCTTTACGGTTGTGAGTCCATTTCCCTTTCCGTATATTGTAATTGTATCGCCTTTTGCAAGTTTCGGTTCTTTCACTTCCCTATCGTCGTATATGGCAGCTTCTTTTCCTTCCAGAGTCCCTTGCATATCTCCCGGGAATATGATTCCGTTCGGTTCGACCTCGGTTATATTAACCACAACTTTTATTTTCTTGTTTTTGTATGTGTCCGGGTATCTCATTAATGCTTCATATGAAACTTCTTTCGCTGATTTTCTGAAATTATTCTCTTTCTTTTCAGCTTCTTTCTTCTTTTTCTTATCATATTTCGATTTTCCGCTTTCATATTCTTTCTTTGGCTTCTTTCCGGTTTGCTCTATGAATGCGTTTTCTAAACCGTCATATTCTTCTTTTCCAACAATCCCGCAAACCGTTATCCAGTCTCCATCAGAAATCTTTTCGGATTCTTTCGTTTCAACACTCAATTTTTCGCTTATTTCGTTATAATATTCAGAATCAATTCTCGTGCGGTCGCCATAATCATAAACATAAGATGTTTTGAATGATACTGAAACATTATCGCCAGAATACTTTTCCCATTCTTCAAGCAGGTTCAGGACGAAAACGTTCTTATAATCGGCGGTTTCTCTTGAAACATCCTCTTTTTCAGAAGAACCATCCGTCTTTTCAAGACTGTCGCCGCCTTTTTCACCGGGAGAACCAGATACCATTTCTATATTATCATCTAAATTTTTGTTATTTTCAGAATCTTCGCCAAGCGCAGCGCCGATTACCCCCCCCCCCAAAAAACAAGTACTGATGCCAAAATCCATTTCCATTTTCCTGACTGGCTTTTTCTGCACTGCGGACACACCCGAGCATCATACGGTATTTCTGTTCTGCAATGCTTACAGACCTTTGTCTGCGGTTTTTCTTTTGACATTTGCAAATCCTCCTGTGCGTTTTTATTGGAAAATTATAACACATCAAGAGAAAATTGTCATTCGATTATTTGTCGAATCAAAAAAGAGACGGGCTAAGCCGTCTCTAATATCTTTCTTATATAATCCACGCCCTTCTGGTAGCCGAGCGTCTTTATGCTTATCCGTGTCTCGCTGTCCGGCATCTGGTATTTCTGTTCTATGTAGCTGTCATAATGATGTACGACGATCTGCATAGCTTCCGGGTCGCCCTTTGTTGCGGCTATGATTACCGGGTATGGCAGTAAGCCGCGCTCGTCCTGTTCGGTGTTACCAGTCTTTCCCATAAGTGTGTTTCTCCAAATAGCGTTTTAAGAGATCAAAAGAGCTTGTCCAGCGATATTGCACTGTGCTTCTCGGAATGTTTTGGAGTTTTGCGATCTCCGCGTCATTCATATCAAAGAAGTAGTACAGCAGTACAGCTTCGCGCTTCTCGTCCGGCAAACTGTGCAGGGCTTCGGCAAGCAGCTTTGCAGTTATTTCTTTTCCTGCCACGCAAAAGGATTTTTCAGCTTCGTCATTTGCAAAGTATGTGTCATAGGTGCAAAGCTGATCTTCCTCCTGCTGTGTCAGATCAGAAAAGCCAACTTCGCGTAGCTGCCGACGCTTCATATCCCTGTAAGCAACAAGCTTTTCATTCATCAAGGATCGCTTGCAGTAAGCGTTAAACGCACATCGGATTTCCCACTGGGTACGAATAGGTTCATTCATGGTATCACCTCCTAGAGCGTGTTTGAAAAATCATTCCTGCCATCTGCATTCCCCACGTTGCGTGATATTTACGCCAAATTCAGGTTACATAGCCCGCTATGCGCCCTTCATTTGGCGCAAATCTCCCACAAATTGTGAAATACATCTGGCAGAAAGCATTTTTCAAACACGCTCTAGCAACCGCGAAAGCGGGTGATGACTTCCCCTTTCGTACCCCTCAGTTCCACCCGGCGAAAATTAGCCAAAGATTTTGAAAGGTTTTGGGAAAAGTTTTTGAAAATATAAAATGCGCCTGTCCGCAAAAAACGGGCAAGCGCAAGTGTATTGTAAGCAGTATTTATATGATTAGACAGTTCATATTCGTGGGCGTGATTTTCCCAGGTGGTGATCGGGCTTTTTTTGATAAGTCAATGACCGTCGGATTTTGTCGATACGCTTTGTGCTTCATGGCGGCTACCCCCTTTAGCCGCCGTATCTGTTGGCGTTTGTGGCGTCATTCCTTTTCAGAGGATAGAAAGAAACGGCAGCCTTGATTTATTCAAAGCCGCCGCTGATAGACAGGGTAAAGAGTTTATAGAAACGGCTTCATATTTTTAGACATAAAGAGAGCCGACAAACTGTGATTTCTCACAAGTCTGTCGGCTCTGCGTCTGTGCGTCTGGCTCTATGATGATATATTTGTTCTTTCCTACAAACTGGAATTTCACTAACCCTTAATTGGTATCCATATTTCAATAATTGAATTTTCTCTATTCCAATGAAAACGATAATCGTATCTTTCAAAGTGTAAGAAGTTCTCTTGTAAAGGTATATAGTTCGTGTTTGGTAATATTTCTTGATAGGCCTTTCCATACGTTTCATATATTTTACCCAAAGAACCAATATGCTCTACAACGAGATATTTGTAAGGTGGTACTTCTTTATAGATAAAACTGTCTGGAATGACATTCCTTTTTGGAATAGAGCAAAAATAAAATAGTTTTCCATTTTTCCTTTCCATAAAAGCATATTTTATCCAGTTTCCCGATTGTGAAAAATATAATTTCTTCAAATTGCTGTTAAATTTCCGCCAAAACTGTGTACTGATTTGAATGTTTCTTTTCTGATAATTGGTAAGCTCTACTTCCTGCCCAATAACTGAAAATACTTCTAATTCACGAATTGTATAATTCATTTCTTTTCCTTATGTACCGTAATAATCGTATAACTATAAGCATTTACAGTTATTATACAGTTATCTATATTCACATACCAGTTCTTCCCGCTTCTTGTGATTACAGCATTTACAGAATTGATTTTAGCTTTACACCAGTCAACTACATCATCTGTATCTAAAGACAGATTTCTTTTAATGCGTTCTACGCCTAATTCGGTTGTGTGCAATTTATCCAAATTCTTTAGTAATTCATTATCTGCATTCATTTTATAATTATCCATTTTCCTTCATAAAATTCCGATTTGTCTTTCTCTATAACTTCTTACCAAACGGGAATCGTCTATTCTTTCACATATTGCTCATAGCGACATTGTTCAATAATAGTATCTCCCAGTAAAGTAATTGCTTGCTGGATGGGCAGGAACTAATGCAACGGTAGCACATGGTACAGCGACTTTTTGCAGTAGCTTTATTGTTTTCTATCATAAGGTTTTCCATCGGACATAACGAACACATAGACCACACCCAGTACAATTATGGTTGATTTTCAGTTTATCTGAATAATCTTTTGTTTTTCCATAACACCAAAATCGCTGGCAGATAAATCCCGCAATCCTATCATAAAAATATAATCCGTCCTTTGGATATTTGCTATTCATAATTTTATCCGCCCACTTTTCAATTTTTTTGTCTGCGGCTTTTATTATCTCTTGATTCTTTTCCATAGTCTTTTTCAATAGCTTCACATCACAAACGGAGTCAGGCATATGGATATGTAATCCGCCAACAACTTTTGCACCGTATTTTTTAATAAGCGTGCGGAACAGCCTACACCATCACCGCTGAACAATCCCATTGTCGCAACACAAAGCACCTTTTTCTCTTTCCAAAGGGCTGAATGCAGCTTGATAAAATCTCTTACCATAATAGGAGCATTTGAAAAATTGAACAGGGTATGCCAAAACAATAAAATCGTGCTTTGACAATTCATTCACAGCATCCTCTCTTTCAATAGGAATTGCCTGTGCAGTTTCGTCTAATAAGTGTATCAATTTTTCAATGCAGTGTTTTGTGTTTCCCGTTCCACTTAAATATATACCCAACATAATGAAATCTCCCGTCTGGCTCTTTGATTATTCGTTGTTCTTCTCGATAAGTTGAAATTTGTCTTATTCAACAATCAAATCAATTAAAAGCTGTATATGTATTTTCATGGTGTCTAAGCATGGAATAGGACTTACTTTGTCATTAAGTAAAAGAGGCAGTTCTGTACAGCCTAATATTACAGCTTCAATACTATCTTCCTGCTGCATACGTTTTATTATTTTTTGAAAGCCCTGCAATGTTTCTTCTTTTATGACACCAAATTCTAATTCGGAAGATATTTTTAGATTTATATATTCCATTTCTTCCGCAGTTGGTGTAATGATTTCAATATTGCTGTTGTAAAATGGCTTCTTAAAAAAATCTTCTGTCATAGTAAAAATCGTTCCAAGCAACCCCAGCTTATGCTTATTTAAGCGAATTGCTTCATTGCGTGTAGCTTCAACAATACTAACTAATGGAACCGTTGATTTATTTTGCAATCTGTCAAATACAATACACTTTATCATCTATATTATGTAGATTACGGATATATTTCATATCCACCTTGTATAATTTAAAATCTGTCTGCATATATCTCTTCGTTAAAAATGGCTATGCGTTTCCACATAGCCATTTGTGTAGTAACTCCATTAGAGTTGCTAACGCTTTTAGCAGTCCACTTTGCGGTAGGACTCACCACTAATAATATAATACCATATCTCTGAAAATAGTCAATAATCCCGTCTTTGGGATTTAACACCATGTTTTTTTGAAAATCTTATATAGTCCAATATACCTTAAACCAGCTTATTTTCTGGCTTTTTTTATTCTAAAAAAATTTGACAAAAATATTTTTCAGTGGTTGCTTTATATGGTGTTATGGTGTTATAATAAAGAGGGTGGTTTTTATGGCGTATTTTTTGAAAAAATCAAAGTTAAAAAAAGGAATTTATCTTCAAATTTATGAAAGTTTTTATGACCCGCAACGCGGCCATACAGCACATAAATCTTACAAAGCTTTGGGGTATGTTGACGACCTTATCCAGAATGGGATTGATGACCCTGTTGCCTTTTATAAACAAGAAGTTTTTGAGCTAAATAAGAAAAGGGATGAACGGTTAAAACAAGAAAAAAATAAGCTGATTTCTGACGAAGAAACCCCTGAAAAAGCGCTTGGTTATTTCCCTGTAAAAAGTATCAACCTTTCACTTGGCGTGAAGAAATATTTAGACCTTATGCAGGCTGTTACCGGGTTCCATTTTTCTGTTTTTTCATTTATTTCCTCACTTGTTTATGCCAGGATCGTACAGCCATGTTCCAAACGGAAAACTTTCGGCGATGTCCTGCCAATGACTTTAGAGAAAACTTTCACCCAATTTTCACCTTTCCGAAAAACGGTATAGCGTAATTAAGAATTATTTTGGCTAACTAATAGAACAGTGTAGACATATTCAAGAAGAAAGGTGAACAGTAAAATATAACAAGGTGAATAATTATAGCAAAAAGACCAGTACCAAAATACGGCTTCAAGACTTTTGGGGCAGCGATAAAAGCGGCGTGGACAGGGCGCAAGGAGAGCCGCAAGAAAGTAAGCGACGAAATGTTTATCTCGCCGTGCTACCTTGCGAACATTGAGAACAATGGGCAGCACACAAGTTTACAGATTTTCTTTGAGCTTATGCTCCGCTACAATATATCCGTAGACCAGTTCCTTTTGGAAACTCCGCGTCAAAAGGACGTGTGAAAAGACCTCTGCTGTACGACGGCTTTTTTTCTTTTGCCGTCGTGCGGCAGATTGTTTGTTTTATTCTGCTTTCTACTGTTTCAATTTTTCCTCTATTTGTTCTTTGATAAAATCAATTCGGTCAAACACTGTCGGTTTGAAATAGCCGGAAACCGCTACTACCAATTTCTTCTGCGGATTGATATAAATAACATTTCCGCTATTGCCAATAGCCGCATAGCTCCCCTCATTTTCATCAATAACCCACCATAAATAGCCATACTTCATATTACGAAATTTTTTATCGCAATGCAGCCTAACTACGGTACTTTCTTCAATCCATTTTTCAGAAACAATACGCCTGTTGTTAAAAGTCCCCTTTTTCAAACAGCGCAATCCTATCTTTGCCATTTCATCAGCAGATAAGCAAAGCCCATATCCAGCAGTCCCAATGCCCTTATCGTCTGAAAACCAAATTTTTGCCCCTGGAATCCGTCACCGTGGCGGTAAACGTGGTGCTCCCGTAACTGTTCAGATACCCGGTAGTGAAGCTGGACGCATTCGAGGAAAACCCACCGCCCGAAATGGAATACGAAACTATGGAAGAGCCATATCTCCCGGCAGCGCCGTTCACTGTTAGCTTTGCCCTGGATTTTGACTGGACATAAATTCCCCAGGAGGACGGGACGGTTCCGTCCACACGCTCCGCCGTAAGGCTCCCGATGGACGGCTCGCTGGCGGGTACAGACAGCTTTAACGTACAGGTCTTTGTGCCGATCTTCGTATCCCCGCTGTACGTGACGCAGATGATGGTGCAGGTCCCGCTCACGGCATCCGGCACCTGGGACGCAAGCGAGAGCGGCGGGGTCCAGGCCACCTCCGCCGTGAAAGCATTGCCCACCCTTCCAAGCTCGATCAGCGCGCCCCTGAAACGGATATATTCCTCCAAAAGCGACTGGTTATGCAGGAAACGCTCCCGCACGGACACCTGGCGGCAGCTCACAATCCCGTCCTGTGCCGGTCTCTCTGATACACTGATCCTCAATGTATGCCCCATACCTCTGTATCCTCCATTCCGAGGGCCTTTACTGCTGCCCTCTGATATAAGCCACGGGAGAGGGCAAAACGGGACGGTCAGAATAAAATTTTTTTAATTTTTTTCAAAGCCCTTTTTACGGCATGGCGCACCGCCGATTCATCCTTCCCCTCGTAGGCAGCAATTTCCGCATAAGTCCACCCCTCAATCACGCACTTTTGCACAAGCTCCCTCTGTCGTGCGTCCAGGCAGGAAAGCAGCCGCTCCACTTCGCTTTTCTTTGTAGTTTGATTTTTATGATAAAAAAGCGCGCCGCAATCCACATCCATTGTGAAACGCAGCACGCCTGCCAATTGTATGTATTACATTTGTGTTCTTCAAAATAGTCTGGGCAAATGGCAATTCCGCCTCTCATTTTTCTCCATTTTCTTTCTCGCTCCTAAGCAGGAATTCCTGTATATTTTTTAGATCTTCTTCTTTCAATAGATAATCCACATATATTATTTTTGTCTTTTCAGGCAGCTTTACATTATAAATCCGTGAACTGGATATTAAAAGGTCTACCGGCAAAGGATGCATACGGTATTCTGCCAAAGACATTTTATCCTGTATCTGAACCTTCTCCCCACAATGGCTCTTAATCTGGCGTATCATATTGTCTGCAATGCCTTCCCCAAGGTCACACAATACAACTGCTTTTAATGTATGGCTGGAATACGCCCTTAGATAAACCGCTATATAGCAGATCTCATGGATATTGGCTGTGAAGCCATATTCTTTTTGAAGGATCGGATTGATCCCTTCTGCCATTTCTACTTCTTTCTCATAGCGGTCCATGATGTCCTTAAGTATGGAATTTGTTTCAAAATATCCTTGCTGTATCCTCCATATCATCTTCATAATATGTATAGACAGCTTAAAAATCAATTCCTGGTTTTTGTGATAATCCGTATGGTATTTCCTGTCTGTCCCCGTGAGGAATTCCTCTGTTACCGCCGTATATTCTTCGCCAGCTTTATCTTCCGTTTTTAAGGTATACAATACTCTTTTTGCCATCAGGCACTGTTCAAAATAAGCCCTTTCATTATCAGAAATTATATATCCCATTTTCCCTAAAAAATCACTGGCTGCGTCAACACAGGAATTCCCATGATAAATGTGCGTTTCATCCAGTATAAAATCATTTTCAGTCCTCATGAGGCTTATAAAAACATCCAGTGAAAACCCTTCAATCCCTTTGTCAATCAACCGGTATCCATGTTCTGCGAGTAATTCAGAAAGTACATGGTAAAATGAAATATACTGCCCATCACTCTCTCAATCAGTATGGAGCCATAGGTCCAGTAATTGATAATTTCCGCAAGCACATGGCGCTTGACTTCTTCCTTCCCGCTGATCCACATACCCTGATTCCCTGATTCTAGGTAAATGCCATGATACCATCTGACCGTATCCTGGATCTGCTTTTTCGTCTGCAGCATTGCCGTTCTGGAAACATACAGCTTCTCTGCTGCTCTCTGGATGGAAACCGGCTCCCTCTCAAAAAACAGCCATGCAAAGCCGAACAGAAGCCTTTCATCCGGTGTTTCTGGAAAGATGGCCTGCTTGCTCTGGCTAATCATCCCTTCCAGTTTCTCCCGGATGAATTCTTTCTCTTCACTTTTTATATAGTATCCCCCTACACTGAGGGAATGGATATATACATTTTCTTTTTTTAAAGTATCATTAATTTCTTTAATTTCTGCCCTCAGAGTCCTCTGCCCGATCTGCAGCTTCTTCATTAATTCCGTTGAAGACAATTTTTCATTTTCAACAAGTGCCCGAATCAATTTTATCTTTCTGCTATACATATTTCACCTGATCCTAACCATCCATCTTAATGCAGTCCACTTCTATACCCCGTGGATAAATGGGCACAGCGGACATTCGCCGCTGCATTTCCTGTTTTTGCGCTGCTTTTATCTCTATGATATAACAGGCATGCAATAAATCAAATCCCTATTTTTGCCATATCTATACGCAAAAACAGGAACGGTTTTTATGGCTTTGAACCTTGTTTACAGAAGAGAAAAGCTTTATACTCAAAGGCACATAGCTTTTGAGTGTGTATCAGGAATTTTATGAATGATGCAGCAAGCATCACACTTCCAAATGGAACAAAATATACTGTTCGGCTGCTGCAACAGAACAATGCATGGTTATTCTGCAATGATTTTTGAGCAAAAATATAATTCAGTCTGCAACTAAACCATAGCAGACTCTTGCCATTCAAAAAAACACTTGTATTAGGAGGTTACATATGGGAACAGAAACTGATTTTTTTAGATATTTACGGCACCCTGACAGAACCAGGAAAAAATATACCACCGGCTTCTGCCGTGGAAGCTGTCTGCCGTGCCCGGAAGAACGGTCATAAGGTAGTGCTGTGTTCCGGCCGCAATTATGGGCTTCTTTCCCCTCTGCTGCAGTTTGGCTTTGACGGGTTTATCAGCAGTGCTGGCGGTTATATTGAGTATGGCGGCCACATTGTCTATGACTGCCCTATGACCAGAGCGCAGCAAGACCGTGTTCTGAAGGTTCTGCAGGAAAATGGCGTCTATTACATTATAGAAACCAGAAACCACAGCTATAGCGATGAGTCTTTTAAAGAATTTTTAAAAAACGGCATTCGCTCGGATGCTAACAGTGAACTGCTCCGCTGGCAGAAACATATTGAAAGCGACCAGTTTACCAGACCCATGACAGAGTACCGCTTGGAACCCATCTACAAAGCAGTCTTTATGAGTCCGGGAATGGACCGCCTGCAAAAGCCTATCCAATGCCTTCAGGACGAATTCCATTTCTGTATCCAGGATGAAAATGCCCACAGCATTATCAACGGCGACCTTATCAACAAAGCATTTGATAAAGGTACTGCTGTACAGCGGCTGTGCGGACACCTGGATATTGCCCAAAAGGACACGATTGCATTTGGAGACAGCATGAATGATTTGGAAATGCTCCAGACTGCGGCACTTGGTATTTGCATGGAAAACGGCAGCACGGAATTAAAACGCCTGGCTGACGAAATCTGTTCCCCATTCAATGAAGACGGCCTCTATAAAGCATTTGAAAAACTGAAGCTGATTTAAAATCATATGGTTTTATCTAAATCAGAAACAGATATGACTTAACTTAAAAGGGCTGTTAATTGAAACTATCAATGCAACAGCCCCTATGCGAAAAATTATTCTATTCTGTCAATTTTAATATGAAGTTCAAACAAACGTCCTGAGTTCCTCACATGCAGCCTCTTCATCTGCCCCTTTAATCTCAATCTGCACTATATCACCGCATTTTACGCCAAGTCCCATGACAGCCATCAGCTTCGCAGCCTTGCCATTTTTTAATTATATTCCTGCTCTCATACTTCTTTGACTCCTTTACCAGCAGTCCCGCCGGTCTCGCGTGAATGCCGGTCCCATCCCTGATTTCAAAATTAAAAGTCTTCATTTCCCAATCTTTGATTTTCATTAAAAAGTACAAATAACTGTTTCACTCTGTTTTGCATCTATTCCGCTGATAAATTTAACATCTGGAAAATCATCTGTGTTTGTCAGAACCAGAATGCAGTCTGCTGCAAGCCCTTTTCCTTCAATAAATGCTTTATCAAATTTCAGCAGCGGAGCCCCCTGTTTTACATTTTTCCCTTCACTTACCAAAACCTGGAAGCCTTCCCCGTTCAAAGATACTGTATCAAGCCCTACATGAATCAACAGTTCTGCTCCATTATTCAATGTAATTCCAATCGCATGGCCAGTATCTGCAACCATTGAAATCTTACCATCACAGGGAGCCGCCACCATCTGCGCACTTGGGCGGATGGCAATTCCATCTCCCATTGCTTTTGACGAGAATACCGGATCATTCACTTCTGAAACCGGAATCACATTTCCTGAAACAAATGCCCTTAATTCTTTTACCTGGTTTTCTTTTACTTCTGATTCTTCCTTTATTACTGGCACTTTCTTTGCTCTGCTTTCGGCATTTTCCGTATCTTCCTTCACTCCGAACAGATATGTCAGTGCAAATGCAACTCCAAATGCTGCGGCATTCACCAGAATATAAATCGGAAGCTGTTTGTTCAGATACAGCAGCGCACCCGGTATGCCGGTGACAGACAGCCCCGTCCCACGCAGGTTTAAGACTGCCGATAACCATCCGCCGACACCGCCGCCGACACATCCCCAGATAAATGGCTTCACAAGACGAAGGTTGACACCGAAAATTGCCGGCTCTGTAATTCCCAGCAGGCCAGATACAGCCGAAGGGTAAGCCAATGATTTCATCTTTACGGATTTTGATTTTACGGCAACTGCCATGGCAGCGCCCGCCTGGGCTACGATGCCGCTGGAGCCAACCGGATTGACCGGATTCCATGACGTGTTTGAAAGCATCTCTATCTCAACAAGGTTCAATGCGTGATGGACGCCCGTGATTACAATTACCTGGCACAATGCTCCCCATATAAGCCCGCCGAGGCCAAGCGGCAGTGCAAACAGCCATGTAACAATATGCACCAGCACCATTTCCACAGAATGGAAAACCGGCCCGATCACAAACAAGCCAAGGCAAAGAGAAGTAAGCACCGTTACAAACGGCGTGATAATCAAATCCAGCGCATTGATTACATGGTCATGAAGCCATTGTTCAATCTTGGAACCAAGAAATCCTGCAATAAACGCTGGGAGCACAGAGCTCTGATAGCCGTTTACTTTGATAAACCCAAAAAACAGCATCGGCTCCGCTGCTCCCTGAGCCACATCCCATGATGTGGGAAGAGCTGTATGTACCAGCATCAATCCAAGGACAATGCCAAGGATCGGCGACCCGCCGAATTTCTTAAACGCCGACCAGCACACAAGCACCGGCAGATAGGAAAATGCGGTATCCGTCAGGATTGTGGTAAAGTCCAGAAACTGCTGTGGGATTGCATCTGCTGATTTGTTACCGTATTCATACGGTACAATCCCCCTCGTATAATAAGTTTATAGCCAGTCAGAACAGGCTATAGACTTATTCTTTTTTGATATAGATGTAGGATGATTTCTAAGAGGACTCCCTCTCCATCTTTTTCCATCTATACAGTTAATAGTTACC
>CAJTCR010000080.1 GCA_910574915.1 Eubacteriaceae bacterium | reverse complement strand
AAAAATATAAAATTTTTATAAACTCAAAAAAGCGAAAAAATACAACAACTCTATGCATTTAAAAAAAGCTCCAAACTCCAGTATTTATAAGGAGTCCAGAGCTTTTTTTACTCAATCATCTGCAAAACTCAGGTTTCAACCATCAAATCTAAAACTGTCTGAAATTACCGAAAAAAAGGAGCTGTTCAGAAATAACTTATACATGTTGCGCAGAAAAACACAAACAACATGCATCCATTATTTTTGAACAGCTCCAGCTTATTTCCCCTTTTTGCTTTCCACAGCAGCAGCCGAGTCTTCCGGCTTTTCCACAACCGAGATCGCTGCGCGCTGCATTGGAATGCGGCAGTTTTTATTGCTTCCAAATTCTACGATTACCGTATCGTCTGAGATATCAATAATCGTTCCGTAAAATCCGCTTGTCGTCAAGACCGTATCCCCGACTTCGAGCGCCGCAAGCATGGCATTCTTTTTCTTCTGTTCCTTCTGCTGCGGGCGGAGCATAAAGAAATACATAAACGCAACCATAGCGACTAACGTAATAATCATGCTGGCGCCTGCACCTGCGGTACTCGCTGCCTCCGCGGCAAGAATATGTGGTGAGATCATTTTTTTCCTCCTAAACAATCACAAGATTTGTGTCTGCACAGATCTGTACCGACCTGCATCGATCCGTATAGATACATAAAGAGTATTGTACACAAAGTTTCGGCATTGGGCAACCTATTTTAGAAAAATTTTACTGAATTTTTCGTCTTGCAGCAAAAAACCGCCCCTGCTGCACGCTACTTTCTGCAAAACCCGTCCAGCTTTTTCGCCTTATACGCCTCAAAGCTCCCCGCATCCAGCGCGTCGCGGATCTCTTCCATCATCGTATTGTAAAAATACAGGTTGTGCAGCACACAAAGGCGCATTCCAAGCATTTCCTTCGCCTTTAGCAGGTGGCGGATATAGGCACGGCTGTAGGAGCGGCACGCCGGACACGTACAGCCTTCTTCAATCGGGCGCATATCCATTTCATACTGCTTATTAAACAGGTTCAGCTTGCCGTAGTTTGTATAGACATGTCCATGCCTTCCGTTGCGTGTCGGGTAGACGCAGTCAAAAAAGTCCACGCCGCGTGCAACGCCTTCCAAAATATTTTCCGGCGTGCCCACGCCCATTAAATACGTCGGCTTGTTTACCGGCAGATGCGGCACGGTTTCTTCTAAAATATGGTACATTTCCTCATGTGTCTCGCCTACCGCAAGCCCGCCGAGCGCATAGCCGTCCAGCTCCATTTCCGCAATACGCCTGGCGTGGTCGATGCGGATATCCTCAAACACAGCGCCCTGGTTAATCCCAAATAAAAGCTGGCGCTTGTTGATCGTATCGTCCAGGCTGTTCAGACGTGCCATCTCATCCTTGCAGCGCTTTAGCCAGCGCGTCGTACGGTCTACGGAATTCTGCACGTACGTGCGGTCTGCGCGGCTGGACGGGCATTCGTCAAAAGCCATTGCGATCGTAGACGCAAGATGGGACTGGATCTGCATACTCTGCTCCGGCCCCATAAAGATCCTGCGTCCGTCCACATGGGACTGGAAATAAACGCCTTCTTCCTTGATCTTGCGCAGGCTCGCCAGGGAAAACACCTGAAAGCCGCCCGAATCCGTTAAAATCGGCTTGTCCCACCCGATAAACCGGTGCAGCCCGCCCAGCCTCTGGATCAGCAGGTCGCCCGGGCGCACATGCAGATGATACGTGTTGGACAGCTCCACCTGCGTCTTGATGCCTTTTAAGTCATCGGTAGATACGGCGCCTTTAATCGCGCCGCACGTTCCTACATTCATAAAGACCGGCGTCTGGATATCTCCGTGGACAGTGTGAAACACACCGCGCTTTGCCCTGCCTTCCTGTTTGATTAATTCATACATATCGTTTGCTGTTACATCCTTTTTATTTATTTTTATTTACAATCCTTGTCTCATACGTTCCGGTTGCCACTTCGATAAACCGTACAAATAAAGACACTTTGTTTTCCTCGTTCAGGCTGTTCCAGACCGTGTCTGTAAACGTATCGATATCTCCCGCAATACTAACACGCACCGGCTCGCCCGCAAAGCTTGGCAGCGGATCGCCGTCTCCCTGGTACGTATGGATAAAATGCCCCTCGCCTGCAAGCGGATGCTCGTAAGTAAACGTATGGCGGCAGCACGAATCAGGATTGCCCTCGTTGCTTTTTAAAATCGACATCGCATAGTGGCAAGCGCCGTCCTCCCTGTGCAGGATACCGGAAATACGTGGGGTATAATTCGGCGCGTCCGGCTCGTAAGTCCTTGTGCGCAGCGCCTGCTCAAACGTCTGTCCTTTGCTTACAAGCTCATAAATCGTATCCGTCTGGTCTCCGTTTGTAACGATCGTCTGCGCGCCAAGGACACGTACCGGCGCATAGATCACAAGGCTTGGATCACTCAGCTTTGCAGGATCAAACGCCTGCGTGCGGATGCCTTCCCCGTCCTCGATAAAGATGCGGTTGCGGCTGTTCACACTGCGGCCCATAATAAAATACGCCGTTACCGCATATTTTTTGTCCGGGGACAAGCCCATAACGATTCCCCTTCCCGGATAGGAATTGTGTTTTAGTTTTTGTTCCAAAGATGCAAGCTCCATTCTCGTTCCTCCTTCTCTCCTTATACGTATCCTTTTAAAATCTCCGCCCGGTTTTTCCACCTGTGAAGCTGCTTTGCCACAGCTTTTCCACGGCACGCCATCTCATACAGGCGCTGCGGTTCGCCCAAAAGCTCCTCTACCTGCTGCGGCAGGCATTCCAGGCTTTGCAGGTCATAAAAGGCAGCCGTATCCATATGCGCAAACTGTTCCCGCAGATAAGTGCTGCCGTCTGTCAGCGCTGCCGCGCCATGCAGCATAGCTGTAAAAATCCGGTCATGCGCCCCGTCTTTAAACCACGGCATTGTATTCAGCGCAATATTTGCCTGCGCAATCGCCTGTACACAGTCACCGGAGCTGACCATGCGCCCGGCAGAAACCAGATTTTCAGGATGCGCGCACGCGACCAGATCCCAGTCCTTGCCGAACAGGTGCACCTTAATCCCGCCTTCCGCCAAAATCCGCACCGTTTTTTCCCGAAAATAAGTACGTATCCACAAGTCAACGACAGGCATCGTATGCATCCCCTCGCACACCTGTGCATCGGTTAAATCCGGGATTTCGCGCCTTAAATAAGACTCGATACAAGAGAGCAGGTCTTGCCCTGGCTCTTTGATAAACGACTCGATAATCTCATAATAAAACTCCCGGTACTCTGTCTCCATCTCCATAAGCTGGCGGTCAATATTGGCAACCGGCACATAATTCGCCGTAAATACAAGCGGGTACGGACGCCTTTGCCACTGCTCAAACGTATCTGGCAAGACAGCTTGTGCCGGCAGCAGATCGTTTCCTGCAAGCGGCAGAAATTCACACGGCGTTTTCGGATAAAACCGTTTCATATAAGCGACGTGGTCTCTGTCCACGCAAAACGTCTGTATCCTGGGCAGGCGGTAGGCCAGCGCCTTGTCATAATACACCGGGTGGTCTACCATAATATTCAAACAAAAAATATCCAGCTTTTCCCAAAGGCTTATCCGCGGCACAGAAAAATCATCCAGCTCCCACAGCTCCTCTTCCCCGCTTAAGCCAATAAAATTAAACGTAAGCAAAACCGCTTCTTTTTTCTGTTCCATTGCCTGGCGCAGCTTCCACGCGCTCAAGCCCGCCATCTGCATATCGAACCAGAAAATCTCATATCCCCACGCTTCAAACGCTTCCGCAAGCTGCATGGAAAAATACGTCAGCGTTTCGACGGCGTTTTTACAAAAAATAATCAATTTTTCCATAAGATTTTAATTTTTAAAGCTGTGCACAGGCGCCGGAATTCTGCCCACACGGTTGACAAAGGCGCTGCAATCGTACGGATTGACCGGCATAATCGGTGCATATCCGAGCAGCCCGCCAAATTCTGCCCGCTCGCCCACCCCTTTTCCGATCACCGGAATCAGGCGGACAGCCGTCGTTTTTTGATTAATCATCCCGATTGCCATTTCATCCGCTATGATCCCGGCAATCGTAGAAGCCTTTGTGTCTCCCGGAACCGCAATCATATCAAGCCCGACGGAGCAGACGCAGGTCATGGCTTCCAGCTTTTCCAGCGTCAGAGCATGTGCCTCCGCCGCGTCGATCATCCCCTGGTCTTCACTGACCGGAATAAACGCCCCGCTTAAACCGCCGACATAAGAAGACGCCATAATGCCGCCTTTTTTTACCTGGTCGTTCAACAGCGCAAGCGCTGCCGTCGTGCCTGGCGCTCCCGCATATTCCACGCCGATTTCATGCAGAATATCCGCCACGCTGTCGCCCACCGCAGGCGTCGGCGCCAGCGACAGGTCAATAATGCCGAATGGAATGCCAAGCCGCCTGGACGCTTCCTGCGCAACAAGCTGCCCCACGCGCGTAATCTTAAAGGCGGTCTTTTTAATCGTCTCGCAAAGTACCTCAAAGCTTTCGCCCCGCACCTGCTCCAGTGCCGTTTTTACAACGCCAGGGCCGCTGACGCCGACATGGATCACCGCATCCGCTTCCGTCACGCCATGAAACGCCCCTGCCATAAACGGGTTATCATCCGGCGCATTACAAAAGATCACGAGCTTTGCGCAGCCCAGGGAATCCTTTTCTTTCGTCCGCTGCGCCGTCTCCCGTACGATCTCTCCCATCAGGCGCACCGCATCCATATTGATGCCGGTCTTTGTGGAACCGACATTGACCGAGCTGCATACAAAGTCTGTCTCAGCCAATGCCTGCGGAATGGAGCGGATCAGGTTTTCATCCGCTGGTGTCATCCCTTTGGACACAAGCGCTGAATATCCGCCGATAAAATTTACACCTGTCTTTTTTGCCGCCTGATCCAACGTCCGGGCAATCGCCGCAAAATCCTCCGGCGTCTTACACGCCGCACCGCCCACCAGGGCAATCGGCGTTACAGAGATCCGCTTATTGACAATCGGAATGCGGTAATCGTTCTCGATTTTGTTCCCGACTGCTGCCAGGTCTCTTGCCGTCGTTGTAATTTTGCTGTATATTTTTTCATTTAATACTTCCAGATCCGCATCGATGCAGTCCAGCAGGCTGATGCCAAGCGTAATCGTACGCACATCCAGGTTTTCCTGCTCGATCATCTTGTTTGTTTCTTCTACTTCTCTTATATTTATCATGGGAAATCTACTGTCAAGTGCTGCTGTGCGTGTTCCTCTGCCACATCCTGATTTTTCCTTTCTGCTTATTTGTTTCCTTAAATCCGGTGCATTTTCTCAAAAATCTCTTCCTTCTGGCACTTGATCTTGACGCCGATCTCTTCGCCGATCTTGTCAAGCTCTTGTGAACATCTGGAAAACGACACTTCGGATTCCTTCATTTCCACAATCATCATCATATGAAAATAACCTTGTACAATCGTCTGGGAAATGTCCAGCACATTAATATTATTTTGTGATAAGTACGTACATACTTTGGCGATAATCCCGACGGTATCCTTGCCAAGCACAGTAATAATTGTCTTATCTGACTGCTTTGCTGATATCTGTTCCATTTTACTCCCTCTTTCTTCTTTCTCAGGTAATCACGGCTGCGGCTATGCACAGACCATCTGTGACGCCTCGCTGCGTTTTGCCACGTAAATCGGAAAATCGTCCCCTTTGTATGGATTTTCCCCCATAGACACTTCCAGCCGCACCGTTTCATAAGCAAGCTCTGCAAAATTGTTTTCCTGGCTCAAATGCCCAAGTACCACCGACCCGAACCGGTCATGCAAAAGCCGCCCAAGAAGCTGGCCGGACAACACATTGGACAAATGCCCGCGGTCGCTTAGGATGCGCTGTTTTAACTGGTACGGATAGCTTCCGGTTTGCAGCATACGCACATCGTGGTTGGCTTCCAGCAGCAGGACATCTAAGTGCTGTAGCTGCTCTACCAGGTCGTCATTATACGTGCCAAGATCTGTAATCACTCCGATCTTATGGCTGTCCGTCTGCACCAAATATGCGACCGGATCTGCGGCGTCATGAGAAATCGAAATCGGATGTACGGTCATATCTCTGACCTGAAACGCCTCTCCCGGCAGGATCGGATGCAGCAAAGATTCCTCGATCTTTCCTACCGACTTGACACCGCGTATGGCATCCAGCGTCCCCTGCGTGCCGTAGATCGGCAGCCCGTAGCGTCTTGCCAGCACGCCAAGCCCCGCAATGTGGTCGATATGCTCATGCGTAATCAAAATGGCTTCCATTTCACTCGTTTTCAGCCCGATCGAATTTAACCCCGTCTCAATCCGTTTCCCGCTGATCCCGGCATCTATCAGCAAATGCGCGTCTTCTGTACCGACGCAGATACAATTCCCGCTGCTGCCGCTTGCGATACTACATAATTCCATCTTAGTTTTCCTTCCAGTAAATATCGATTTTATCTCCAGGATACAGCTTCTGCGTATACTGCGCAGCTTCGCCGTTCACCTGCGTAATCAGCATACGCCCGCGTGACTGCGACAAATCAAATAAAATGTAGTCAAAAATATCTACAAAAATAAATTCCTTTTTATTTTTCATCGTAATTTCTTCACCGTTAACGATAATCCTGCAAGACGGCTCCTGCGGATGATCTGCTTCTTTGGCATATGTGTCTGCCACCGCCTGTTCCATCTGCTTCGTCTCCTCTTCCTCTGCCTGTACCGGCGCTGTCTGCATCGTGCTCGCCGCGGACGCCGGCCCGGTATACACCACACCGTCCGTCGGCTTTGCCGCGGCACCCGACGCATTAGCCAGTGTTTCTTTTACCACATCCAGCAAAACTTCCGCGTTTTCCGTCGCCTCCCGAAGCTTTGCAGCGTCTGCTGTCTCTGCCGCCTGCTCCGGCTGGCTTTCCGGGATCTGCCCTGCGGATGCCTGCGTCAGCTCGTGTGGCTGCGCAAACGGCTGCGGCATACTTTGTACCTGCATATCACCGTTTTGCGATAGGTTTTGCATCTGTATATCTTCTGGCTGCGGCAGATTCTGTGACAAACTTTGCATCTGCATATCACTCTTCTGTGGCAGATTCTGCGTCTGCACATCTACTTTCTGCGGCAATCCCTGTGACTGCACGTCCATTTTCTGTGGCAACCCCTGTGCCTGCACGTCTACTTTCTGCGGCAGATTCTGTGACTGCACGTCCACTTTCTGTGGCAACCCCTGTACCTGCACGTCCACTTTCTGTGGCAGATTCTGTGACTGCACATCTACTTTCTGCGGCAGGTTCTGCGGCTGCGCATCTACTCTCTGCGGCAGTTTTTTCGGCGGCGCGTCCGGGTAAACGTCCTGTGGGGTGGAACGATAGGAAATAACTTTCCAGTCTACGCTGAAGTTCTCATATACGAGCGCCTGCAAATCCTCCACACGGTTATTGACTAAAATATCCGCGTCCATATCCAGCTCCACATCCATAAACTCCGCCAACTGCCCGACTGTATAAAAGCTTCTCGTTACAATCGCATCGTTTTCTTTGATCTCATAAGTCGGCGGCTCCAAAATCCCGTTTACCTCCACATATCTTGGGCAGGTAATCAATTTCCCGTTTACCTCAAACGTAATCGTAGAGCTGCGGTATTCCTCCAACTGCCCGACGACGTAATGCGCTTCCCTGCCTGCGGTAGAAGGCTCGATTGTAATTTCACAGTTTGGCTCAATCGGCGTATTGATCGAAGCCGGGCGGTCATTCATGCGGATAATCGCCGCTTCTCCGGCGTCCCCGCGTACAATGCGCGGCCTGCCGTTTACCGTAAAGTTAATTTCCCGCCCGCGTTTCGGGAACAACTGGTCGTTCGGGAAGCCAGCCTGGATCGCAGCGTCTACAATCGTCAGCTTGTTGTTGTCATACAGCTTTAACCGCTCGCCGTTAAACCGTACCATAATAAAGTTATTTTTCTGCTCATAATAATTCAGGCAGATACCAATCGGCGTGACAAGCAGCGGGTCTTTTACGATATCTTCCTGCAAAAATTTGACTTCTTTTAACACTTCCTCGCCGCGCAGCGCCACACGCTCCTGCGGCAGCTCCAGCTTTTTGGCAAGCATCTCGTCAAAGCCGTGGATCTTTCCGCCTCCGCCGACGATAAATGTCGCGCTCACACTCTGGTCGCCGTTGAGCTCCTTAATCTTTTCCGCTACGTCAGTCGTCATCTTATCTACCAGCGGCTCGGTAAGCTCCCACACCTCTTCTGCCTTAATCGTATGCTTCAAACTCATAATGTCTTCAAACTCGATCTCATCATCTACCGCAGCCGACAGCTTGATATGCTCCGCCATCCTAAAATCAACGAGGTAATGCTGTACCAGCATTTCCGTCAGCTCGTCTCCGGCAAACGGGATCATGCCGTAGGCAATAATGCTGCCGTCCCTTGTCAGTGAAATATCCGACGTCCCGGCACCCACATCGACGAGGGCAATATTTAACATACGAAAGTTTTCCGGGATCGCGACATCGATTGCCGCAATCGGCTCCAGCGTCATATTCGCTACCGTAAGCCCCGCGAAGCCAACCGCCATATACAGGCCGTCCACAACGTCTTCCGGCAGGAACGTTACGATAATTTTTTCCGAAATCTTGTCTGCCTTGTGGCTCTCCAGGTTCGAAAACACCTCGTCGTTAATATAGTATCTCATAACCGAATAGCCGACGCAGTAAAACTTGTACTTCGTATCATTGGCGTCCTTAAGCTCCTGTGCCGCCTTGTCTACGCCAAGCAGGTCAAGCGTATGGATATGCTCTCCGGTTACAACGGTCTCCTCTGGAAACTCATATTCCACAAACGTCGTCACGGTCTTAAGCACGCGCCCGGCAGCCGCGATGCAGACTTCTGTCAGCTCTTCCCCGATCTGGTCTTCCAGCTTTTCTTTGATAATCGAGATCGTACGCCCGACCCTGCCGATATCATGGATCTGCCCGTCCAGCATCGCCCTTGTCTCATGCTCCATCGCATACTGCGCGACAACGACAAATTCCTTGTCCTTTTTATATCCAACCGTACCTACCACATTGCGCGTACCGATATCCAGTCCGAATACGTATTGCAGCTCCTCTTTTTGTGAATCGTCCCGTTCGAGTGCTCTATCCATGCTTCTTTCTCCTTTATCATTCAGCAGTTGCGCCAACTGCAAATAAACCTGCGCAATCGGGCCGTTATTGTCAATGACCACCTGGCAATGTCTGCGGTACTCCCTTTCGGAAAGCTGCGCTTCAAAGATCTGCTCGATCTTTTCATCGGAATAGCCGCGGGTTTCGATCAGGCGGTTTCTGCGGTTTTCCTGCGTTACATAGACATACCACAATTCATCGCAAATCTGCCCGTAGCCATCCTCAATCAAAAGCGCCGCCTCAAGCACGACATAATCCGTCGAACCGCTCCGGCGCTCCTTTTCCACCTCTTTTAAAATATATTCCTTGACCGCGGGATGCACGATGCTGTTCAGCCTCTCCCGCTTTTCCTCATCCGCAAAAATAATGTCAGCCAGCCGCTGCCTGTTGAACCTGCCGTTATGCAGCCATATTTTTTCCTGGGAAAACTCCTTTTGCAGCCTTACATAACAATCATATCCCGGCTCCATAATCTCATGAGCTACCTCATCCGCAACTAACGTCCTGACTCTGTAGTTTTTTCTCAGATAGGCAAGTATCGTGGACTTTCCTGCACCGACACCGCCTGTAATGCCAATAAATTTCATTCCGTTCACCGACCATTCCTATTTTGCTTCATACCAGTTTGTACCAGAATGCATATCAATCTCCAATGCAACCGCAAGATCCGCCGCATGATACATCTCCTGTTTTAAAATATCCGACACTTGTGTGACTTCTTCCTGATAAGTCTCCACAAGCAGCTCATCATGCACCTGCAAAATCAGCCTGGAGCGCAGCCCTTCCTCTAGGAGCCTGTCATGCACACGGTTCATCGCAATCTTGATAATATCCGCAGCCGTCCCCTGGATCGGCGAATTCATCGCCACACGTTCCCCAAACGAACGCTGCATAAAATTACTCGACTTTAATTCCGGTACCGGGCGAATCCGACCGAACATCGAGACTACCCTGCCCGTGTCCTTTGCTTCTTTTACCTTCCGGTCTAAAAATGCCTTAACACCCGGATACGTCTGAAAATACTGCTCGATATAGTCCTGTGCTTCCTTCCTGCTGATACTCAGATCCTGGCTCAGTCCAAACGAACTGATTCCATACACGATCCCAAAATTTACAGCCTTTGCATTCCTGCGCTGCAAATCCGTTACCTCGTCAAACGGAATATGGAACACCTGCGACGCGGTCATCCGGTGAATATCCTGCGCTTCCTTATATGCCTTGATCAGATTTTCATCCGCGGACATATGCGCCAGTACACGCAGCTCGATCTGCGAATAATCCGCATCCAAAAATACACAGCCCTCCCTTGGCAGAAACACCTTACGAATCAGCCTGCCAAGCTCCATCCGAATCGGGATATTTTGTAAATTCGGGTCGGCAGAGCTTAAGCGCCCGGTCGCCGTAATCGTCTGGTGAAACGTCGTATGAATCCTGCCGTCCGGCGCAATCACCGCCGCCAGCCCGTCTGCATACGTCGACTTTAGCTTGGCAAGCTGGCGGTATTCCAGGATCTGTGCGACAAACGGATATTCCGGCGCCAGCTTGTCCAGTACATCCGCAGCCGTAGAATACCCTGTTTTCGTCTTTTTGCCATACGGCATTTTCAGCTTCTCGAATAAAATCACGCCTAACTGTTTTGGCGAATTGATATTGAACGTTTCTCCGGCACCCTTATAAATAAGCTGCTCCAGCTCTTCGATCCGTGCCTGGAGCTTTCTGCCGTACTCCTTAAGCGCGTCCGCCTCAATGCGGATGCCCTCTTTTTCCATATCTGAAAGCGTATAGACAAGCGGCATCTCGATCGTGTCAAACAGCTCCTTCATCCCAGTCTCTTCCAGGCGCTTTAAAAGCACATCCAAAGCCTGATAAGCCGTATACACCGGATAGCATGCCGCAGCCAGAAACTCCTGCGGCTTTTCCTTCATCGCCGCCTGATAAGAAAGCTTGGCAAGCAGATCTGCCTTGGAAGGCAGCATCTGGTCCAGATAGTCCTTCGCTAAATCCTCATACGGATATTCATTTTTCAAAGGATTCAGCAAATAAGCGGCAATCGAAAGGTCAAACAACTGCTTCTGCGCCGGTATCGTAATATATTTCAAAAGCTGCTTTACATCAAACGCCGCCACACGGTTGCCCGATGTTAAAATCCGCGCAAGCTGTTCTAGCAGCTCTTTGCCGGATAAGGCATCCTGCGGGGCAACACTTGGAAACATGCTGTATTGTCCCGCTTCGTCCTGCACCATCTCTGGGGCGTTTTGCTCTTGCTGCTCAAACGGGCTGCATTTGATAAAATAAATGTCCGATTCCGAGACTGCCACAGCCATGCCGTATACAACACCCTTTTCCTCCACAAGAAAAACCGCGGACTTGTCCGCCTGCCTCACCTGCTCTAAAATCCGCCTGGCAGGTTCCGCCTGATCCACCACCTGAAAAGCTTTTTCTGCCGCGTTTTGCTTTTTCACCTCATTTTGCCCCTGAAACTTCGACAGCAAGTGTTTAAACTCCAGCCGCTGGCACATCTCATATGCCTGCTGCGTATACAGGCTGCCCAGCTTTGCCTGCGCCGGATCGTAATCCAAGTCCGCATGGATCTCAATCGTCACTAACTTTTTGGAAAACTGCGCCTTTTCATAGTTTTCCCGAAAAGACTCCCGTACCTTGGACTTTGGCATATCGTCGATATGCGCATACGCATTTTCAATGCTGCCGTACTGACTGATGATCTTAACCGCCGTCTTTTCTCCGATGCCAGGCACACCCGGCACATTATCCGAGGAATCACCCATCAGCGCTTTTACATCTATAAACTCCTCTGGCGTGACACTGTACTTTTCCATCACCTGCTTCGCATAGTAATCTTCTACTTGTGTTCCTGTCTTTTTCGTCTTTGGAATCCTTATCTTGATCTTCTCAGACGCAAGCTGCAGCAAATCCCGGTCGCCGGATACGATGGAAACGAGCATTCCCTGCGCTTCACAGCGCTTTGCAATCGTACCTAGCAGGTCATCCGCTTCGTATCCTGCCTTTTCCACAATCTTTACGCCCATTGCCGTGAGCATTTCCTTCATCACCGGCACCTGCTCCCGCAGCTCTTCGTCCATCGGCTTCCTCGTCCCTTTGTAATCCGCATACATCTTGTGCCGAAACGTAGGCGCGCTTACATCAAAGGCTACGGTCAGGTAATCCGGCTGTTCCTCATCCAAAATCCGAAATAAAATATTTAAAAAGCCATACACCGCATTTGTATGCAGCCCTTTCGAATTTGACAGATTTGGAATGCCGAAATATGCCCTGTTTAATATACTATGCCCATCGATCAAAACCAGCTTTTTGCTCATGGATGACTCCTTTATCATTATTCTATAATCTCTTCCCCGTCCTCATCATAAAGGGTAAAGAACTTTGTGTCAATCTCTGGATACGAACGTTTTAGAGAAATCGGCTTTCCGCTGTGGCTTAAGAAGCAGTGCTCGCTCTCCGCAACCGCCCGCAGCTCGCCTGTCTCCTTGTCCGTCATGCGGTAGACGACCTTCATCTTCACGCTGTTATAATCTACGATCCTTGCCTCGATCACAACGGTATCGCGAAAATGCACCATACTCTTATATTCACACTTCACCGAAAGCACCGGGCTTATGATCTCCATTTCCTCCATCGCCTTGTAGCTAAATCCCATCTGGTCCATCAGGTTCATTCGCGCCTCTTCCATCCATTTAATATAGTTGGAATGGTGAATAATCCCCATCTGATCTGTCTCATAATACTGCGCCATATGCTCATATGGGCGTACTTTGATCTTTTCTGCTGTATATGGTTTTATTCTGGTGTCTTTTACTGACATGCAATCACCTTCCTGTTTTTTTTACATATCAGTTATTATGCCACAGTAGATACGCAATTTCAAGATGTAAGGATAATTTGTTGCCGCTACATTGATTTCCTTATCAGCCGGATTTTTGATTAAAATGCGCTCTGTCTTTTTTACACTGTCTTCCATTTGTAAAAACAGCTCTTCCAGGTCTTGTGCCGGCTCTAAAACAACCTGATCTTTATTTTGAGCCAAAAATCCCTGCATTCTTTTCGTCATCCACTTTTTCATATATCTTTTCTCCTATCCTTTTTGCACTGTATTTTTCTTCGCATCCTTTATTGCAATCCGGTCAAGCCGTACCGCGATTCCAAGGCTTCGCCTGTCCTCATTTATCCCTTCCTCATACGGCACAAACATCTTCGACGTCCGTATCACCAGCAGATGCCCGCCCGCATCCAACTGTTCCCGTTCCTGCTGCGTCAGCGAAATTTCAATCATGCCTTCCTGCTTCACCGGACATGCCTCCGCTTTTTGCACGCCGTCAAAAAGCACCTGCATTTCTCCTTGTCTGATACCCGAAAAATACGGGACTACGATCGTATCCCCCCCCCTAAATTTTTCTCCGTTGAAAAGCAGCGCGCATTCTCTCTGTGAAGACCAGGCATACCTGTCTCCCGCAGAATTGCACTCCTGCGAATGGAAACCGTAGCATACCGCCGCAGTCTCCGCTTCCTTATAGTCAAAGATTCCACGGTTGCTGCTCTGCCCGCACAAGCAGACATCTGCCGGATGCCCGTTTTTATGAACAAGCTCGAGCCGCAGCGGATTATAGAGCGCCTCGGCTGTCGCAGGCTCATAAAACCTGCCGTCCGCCAGCGTCCTTTTGACAAAAAACGCATTTGCACCGTTTAAGCCTGTCCCGACTAACTGATACCCCTTTTTCTCTCCCAAAAGCTGCAACGCTTTCAGGCTGGCTCCATGCCAGTCCGTCCCGTTCCACATATGATTGCGGTCATACGCCATTTTCCATTCCACATCCGGCGGAAACTTGCCATTATATTCTATCACCACGACCTCAGGATCGACTACGTCGACCGCTTCCCAAATATCATAGTCATTCCCGTCCACATCGATGCTCAAAAGCCCGATTTTTCCCGCAATACCAGCCGAGCCAATCAAGTCATTGATATTTTCCTTTGTAATAAACGCATTGACCGCCTTTAACTTCCCCTGCCTAATCAGCGGGCGAAACTTCTCCTGCATCTGCGCATAGCTTTCCTTGTTTCCTTCGATCCACAATCCCGACCATCCTTTGTGCAGCAGCAAATGGCAGTTGCTTTCCAACCCGTTCTCCACGCCAAACTCCACAAAAACCTTATGCTCACATTCGATCCGCCGAAAAATCTCCGCAATGATTCCATCCTCATCATTCTGCGAAAACACCTTATAACCATACTGCTCCAGGCAAAGCGCATTTTGCAGCCTCTGCCCCGTTAACCGCTCCCACCAAAAACCGCCCCAGACGGTTCCCGTAAATCTGTCCTCTGTATGCATCTTTCTTATGCTCCCTTCTGAAAATAAAACTTGAATCCGTTCTGCCAATATGTATTTTTCAAAAAAATACATACTATAGGTATTTTACATACTTTTGCCGCCATTTACAACTCCAATTATAAATTGCAAAAAATGCATTGTCTTTTTCAATCGATCTGTGTTAAAATACAAAAAAGCATATTTTCTATCAGATTTCTATTTCTGTCCGAAACATATCTAATACAAGGGTACCGCTTTTCAGCCCTTTCAGAAAATTCGTGCTTTTATCCAAACCTTAGCAGGAAATTTTCTGATAAACAGCAAGAAAATCTCCTGCCTAATACCTAATAAAAGAAAGGAGGTTTTCTATGGAGCAAAAGAAAACTGAATCAGACAAAACTTATTGGCATCCTGCGTTTTTTGCAGACATTCAAATAGAACTTGAAGAAGACGCAGACAACCTGGAGTTTGAAAATGAACACCAGCTTGGGACAAACCCTATGGAAATCGATGTGCTGATTGTTAAAAAGGAAACAAACACACCCATAAAAAAGAATATCGGAAAAATATTTCGAACATACAATATTATCGAGTATAAAAGCCCCGATGATTCCCTAAGTGTAGACGATTTCTACAAAGTATACGGTTATACCTGCTTTTATAAAGCAGACACTCCCTCTGTAAACAGCATCCCCATCCAGGAACTGACAATCACCTTTGTAGCAGGAAAATATCCGCAACGCCTGATCCGGCATCTGCTTAAAGATCGGCATTATACACTGGAAGAAAAGGAACCCGGTATCTATCTGGTACATGGCGACTTCCTTCCCATCCAGATCATTGTAACCAAAAAATTATCCAAGGAAAATAACCTATGGCTCAAAAGCCTGACAAACAAACTCGATCCTATAAGCGCACAAAATTTAATCACGGACTATCTTGCGCATCCAGGCAACAAGTTATATCAGTCAGTGATCGATACGATTATGCGGGCAAACACAAAAATATTTAAGGAGGTAAACAGTATGGACGATATTGTTATGGAAATTGTACAGGAAAAATTTGATCGGCGGCTGAAAGAGGCTGTAGAACGGGAAGTCCAAAAGGAATTAAACCAAAAAGTAGAGGCAGCAACGAAAGAAGTCGCCCAGCAGATTACCCGGCAAGTTACGCAACAGGTTACTCAACAAGTTACTCAACAAGTTACTCAACAGGTTACTCAACAAGTTACGCAAAAAACAAAGCTTATGGACATTATTTCTCTCATTCAGAAAAAATGTAAAAAGGACAAACCGCTTTCTGTAATTGCTGACGAACTGGAAACAGAACCAAATGAACTTCTTTCTGTTTATAACATTGTATTTGCAAATCCTGGCAAAACAGTCGATGAACTTTATGAATTAGCTGTTAAATAAAAATCTTCTCATTTTAAAAAGGTAACCTTTTCCCCTTCTGCTGCCAAATAAGCTGTCTCTTGCTTAATTAATACCAGAAGGTGAAAAGGTTACCTTCTGTTTCCTTTCCCCCACAAATACCCAAGCATATCACCAAATACCGTAATCATTCGATGCAATACCATTGCAAGCAAAATGACTTCCTGCATCCTGTTCTCCTTTGTTAAATATGTAATTACAAATTCACGTACACCTAACCCTCCCGGTGCACCAGGAATCATAAATCCTGTCATCCATGCCAGTACATATACCGTCATAATCTCTCCTGCTTCACTAATTTTCAAATCTTGTTTTGCCAGCAGGCATACAAGCATACACATTAACGCAGACAATAAAAACAGTACTGCCATATATAGGCACACATTGATGCCGAATGTTTTCCAAAATGCCGGCTGCCTCATCTTCTGACACAAAATTTGAATGCTCCTCTTTTTCTTATACAGAATACGAAAGGCAATGCCTCCCATCACGGCTAATAATGCAAGCACGGCTATATATTCAGGCAAAAAGAGCAGCTCTGCCAGTTTCCAAACATCTCTAAATGCTAAAAAAATCCCCAAAATCACAGCCGCTGCTAACTGTCCTGCTATTTCCATCAATGACCCTGCAAGTGCCTGCACCTGTCCGATTCCTTCTTTTGCAGCAAACATATTCCTAGTATAATAATGATGTAGTCAAGAATGACTACTGGTTAATAGTTACAAAGTCCAATCTAATAAATCTATATAGATATAACGGAAGGAGGAATCCCCCTCCATCAGAAGTTATAAGACAACATTATTTACC
>CAJTCR010000079.1 GCA_910574915.1 Eubacteriaceae bacterium | reverse complement strand
GGAAGTGCAGCAATGCATGGAGCGGACTGCCACTAATCGGCCGAAGGCTTGGCCAGAGAGCAAGCCAAAGGGAAGAGAAGAAGGTTTGAGGAAGATCGGTTGGAATTCTGTATGAAGTTTTGAGGGTGCAGCAGGAAAAGAAAGAAGTAGTCCTCGATAGCTCAATGGTAGAGCACACGGCTGTTAACCGTGGGGTTGTTGGTTCGAGCCCAACTCGGGGAGTTTTTAGCAATTATATGGCCCCATGGTCAAGCGGTTAAGACATCGCCCTTTCACGGCGGTAACACGAGTTCGATTCTCGTTGGGGTCACTAAGGCTTATCTGGTCGACTGGAACTTATTTATAATCAGCAAGTTATCGGTTCGAGTCCGATCATCGGCTTTTATGGACCATTAGCTCAGTTGGTTAGAGCAACCGGCTCATAACCGGTCGGTCCTGGGTTCGAGTCCCCGATGGTCCACTGGAATGAGGCCCAATGGCTCAGTTGGTTAGAGCGCCGCCCTGTCACGGCGGAGGTCGCGGGTTCAAGTCCCGCTTGGGTCGTTGGATATATAAAATAGGATATGGGATCTTAGCTCAGCTGGGAGAGCATCTGCCTTACAAGCAGAGGGTCATAGGTTCGAGCCCTATAGGTCCCATTTTATACAAAATTGTATAAGGGTCAGCCCGTGTGGCGGAACAGGCAGACGCGCAGGACTTAAAATCCTGTTGTGGAAACACAGTACCGGTTCGATTCCGGTCACGGGCATTGGTGAGAGATCATCAGAAATTAATAGTATAGGTGTGTGTAGCTCAGCTGGATAGAGCACTTGGCTACGGACCAAGGTGTCGGGGGTTCGAATCCTCTCACGCACGTCGAAAAGTCCTTGAAAATGTATTTTTTCAAGGACTTTTATTTGTTATTCGAGTGTATTTACCGGCGGCAGGCACGTATGATTTTTGCATACGTAGTAGGTGGTTTTTCCATTTAACAGCTTGTAGCTGCCTGTCTCGTGTTCTAGGATGGTCAGGTCGGCATAGAGCGGCAATAGAGGAAGTACCTTTTGGGCGGTGTCCTCGGACGAGAGTACGACGGTGATTTTTTCCGGCGGGTTTGTGTGGAAAAGCAGTGCGGTAAGGAATACGCTGTATCCGGCAGGGTAATGGGCGGATTCTTTTGCCAGGTAGACGAGCTGCTTTTCTGCTGCTTTGGTGTACAGAGGGTCTTGTGTAAGCTGTGAAAGGCGCACAAAGCAGAGGGCAAGGGTGGAATTGCCGCTTGGAAGCGCGCCGTCATAGCTTTCTTTTGGACGGGAGATCAGGGCATCGTTGTTGGCGCCGTACAGATAGTATCCGCCGCGCTTGTCGCCAAACTGTGCCATTGCTTCCTGACAGAGCGCTTTGGCACGTTCCAGATAGGTGCAACTGCCTGTGACTTCATATAGAGATAAAAGAGCCAGGATGTCATAAGCGTAATCATCTAAAAAGCCGTGTACAGAGCGCGTATTGCTGCGGCAGCTTACGTAGAGGAGATTGCCGTCGGTTAAGCGTTTTTCAATAAAAGACTGTGCATGGACGGCGGCTGTAAGATACTGCGGTTTGCCGCTTACCCGGTATAGGACGGTCATGGCGCAGATCATCAGGGCATTCCAGGACGTCAATATTTTATCGTCCAGATGCAGGCTTGTGCGCGTTTTCCGGTATTCGTACAGCCGTTTTAGCTCAGACGCAAAGGCGCTGTCGATGGAAGGGCGGTCGGTTTGCAGCAGGTTTGGAATATTTTTGCCTTCAAAGTTGCCTGCTTTTGTAATGCCGTAATGGCTGCAAAAGGTGCTGCCTCGCTCTGCACCGAGGACGCGCTGGATTTCTTCATAACTCCAGGTATAGTATCTGCCTTCTTCTCCTTCGCTGTCGGCGTCCTGTGCGGAGAAAAAGGCACCGTCATCGTTTGTCATTTCACGGAAAATATAGTCGGCTGTCTGTTCGGCTGTTTCAAGGAAAAAGGTGTCGCCGCTAGATTTGTATGCTGCGGCATAGGCAAGAATCAGCAGGGCGTTGTCATACAGCATCTTTTCAAAGTGCGGGACTAAATAATGTGCATCGGTGGAATAACGGGAAAAGCCGTAGCCGATCTGGTCAAAGATCCCGCCTTTTCGCATTTGCTTTAAGGTAAATAGTGCCTGGTGCGCGGCGGTTTGATCGTTCGAAAGCTTTGCATACAGCAGCAGAAACACGAGGTTGTGTGCGAGCGGGAATTTTGGCGCGTTGCCAAAGCCGCCGCGTACAGCATCAAAACTTTGCGAAAAAAGATGTGCGGCATGTGCGGGCAGATGCCATGCCGTCTGGTCAGGTATGCGATCTTCGTAAGAATTCTGATCCGCAGATTGTTGTTCTTTACGCACAGCGTCTATGATCTGATCCGCGGTTGCAAGCAGGCTGGACTTGCGTTCTCTCCATTGCTTTGCGATGGCAAGCAGCAGCTCTTTAAAGCCGATCATGCCCTGGCGGGATACCGGCGGAAAGTAGGTGCCTGCAAAAAAAGGCTTTTGCTGCGCGGTCATAAAAATACTCATTGGCCATCCGCCGCTGCCGGTAAACGACTGGCAGATGGGCATGTATACACTGTCTATATCAGGACGTTCTTCACGGTCTACTTTCACAGAAATAAAATAGTTATTTAAAATATCTGCAATTTCCTGATCTTCGAAGCTTTCATGAGCCATTACATGGCACCAGTGGCAGGTGCTGTATCCAATGCTTAAAAAAATAGGCTTGTCTTTTGCGGCAGCTTCTTCAAATGCTTCCTCACACCATGAAAACCAGTCTACCGGCTGCTGGCAGTGCTGCAACAGGTAGGGGCTGCTTTGCGTTGCTAATCGATTGTGCATAAATACCTCCGTTTTCGATATTTTTAACGAATACAGTATGAGAAAAAACAAGGTTTTTTATACTCGTCGTTTAAAAGTGTTTTCATCACACCAAAGATGTGATACAATAGTGCATAGGTATCACAGAAATGAGACATACTAATAGTAAACAAATGAAAAGGAGGAAGTATAATGTATAAAATCGAGATTGTTACAAAACAGCCAGTATCTGTAAAACGAAAGGAGGTATTGGCAAAATCTGTGCAGGAAGCGGATGAAACGGCTATGTGCCAGATCAAAGGCAGATCGTATGTGGTCACTGGCGGCGGCAGCGATCCGCAGGTAGTGTCTTATTTGCTGGGAATTCTTATGGGCAGCAGTTCTTCCAGCGAAATTGAAAAGCTGCAATTATTATTCGATCGGTAATTGCGCGCTTGGCAACAGTTTAGGCGGATTGCTGCCGGACTGTTACTGCTTTCCATTTCATTTGACTATTCTCTGGAAAAAGGTTATAGTAATTGAAAGCAAGAAAAAGGAGGATCATTGTAATGAAAGGGAAAAAAAGAACATCTGCAAAAAATAATATGGTAAACCAGAATATCATAAATACTCCGCCAGTCAAAGCGGAACCGAAAGAGGAAATCGTATTGCAGTTTGGTGATCAGGAAGTGTCTATGTCCGCTGTGTCAGAAAAAGTAAGAAAAAGTTACGCACAAAGCGGCAGCCAGGAAGAACTGCGGGAAGTCACAATCTATGTTAAGCCGGAGGATCGCAAGGCGTATTATGTGATTAACGGAGAAACCGAGGGCAGTGTAGAGCTGTAGTTTAAAAAGGCTGGGCTAGTACTACAGCAAACAAACCAAACTATATTGAGCTTGTTTAGTAAACACTTACGAAGAGCAGCCGGGAGAGAGGATGTGCCTCCCCTTTCCTGGTGTCCCTTCCTGTTAAAATTTACGAAAACAACTCAAATTTGTTCGCTGTAGTACCAGCACACAATCCGCATGTTGTTCAGACTTGCGTATCCTCTGTCGGACAGGACACAGAGGGAGCCTTTAATAGTCCCTGCATATACGCAGAGACCAGTCTTTTATCATCTCTTTGCAGGCTGTGAAAATCGACAAGGAGTTCCTGGTCTGCGGTCGTCAGTTGTTTTACGACAGCTCCGCCTTCGTCGAAAAACTCAGCCATCGTAATGCCAAAGCCTTCACATACGTGCAGCAGCGTAGAAATTGATGGTACGTTGTTGCGGTGAAACGTATTGTTTAGCGTAGAGTAGCTGATGCCGGATTCTTTGGAAAGACGGTAAAGTGTCCAGCCGCGGTCAGTTAACAAGTCTTTAATTTTTGCCAGTACATAATCTTCTCTCATTGTATAGTCTTAATCTCCTCAAATGTGTGATAGTTATATTCTTATTGTAGTCAAAATTTGCATATCCCAAAAGATGTTTATAAGGGTCATACATAAACGGCGCAAAACAGATACAACCTAAGAACAGCAGCAATTTGGCTTGTAAAAAAGCGCTGTCTTCGTTATACTGTTTTACAGGAATTGTATTCAAATAAAAAAACAGGAGAGAACGATGGAATTAATTAAAGAACAGGATCTGGCACGCTTTGACCAGGCGGACGCAGATACCGTAGATGAAATATTTGAGCGTAATATGACAGACTATGAGATTGACTGGGCGTCGGAAGAGGTGGGAAACCTGCCGGTACTGGCACACTATTTTGTAAAAGGCAAAGATATGCACTATTATGTGCTGGCACGCGTGCATGATGCAGAAGACGATCTGCTGACCTGCGTAAATGTCAACGAGGGCGTGAAGCAGCTTATTTTGTTTCCGGTGCGGCTGTTTAACGGGGCTGTGCTGGACGAAGAGACGCAGGAGCATGCCTTTGCGCAGGAACCATTGTTTGGGCATGTATGCTTAAAAGATGTATGCAAGTGATATCATCAATACAGAAAAGAGGGATGTTATGTTGAAAATAGGTTCTCATGTCGGGATGAGCGGCAAGGATATGTTTTTAAACTCTGCAAAAGAAGCGGCGGGATACGGCGCAAACACATTTATGGTATATACCGGGGCGCCGCAGAATACCAGGCGCAAGGAGATCAGTGAGTTAAATATTGAAGCGGCACATGCCTATATGAAAGAGCATGGAATCGACAGCTTTGTTGTCCATGCGCCGTATATTATCAATCTGGGCAATACGATAAAGCCAGAGACATATGCGCTTGCAGTGGAATTTTTGGGAAAAGAGATTGAGCGGACGGTTGCGATGGGCAGCAGGATCTTAGTGCTGCATCCGGGCGCCCATGTAGGAGCCGGAACTGCGGCTGGCACCGCGCAGATTATCAAGGGGCTGAATGAAGTGCTGACAGCGGATACCGCGTGTATGGTTGCGCTTGAGACAATGGCGGGAAAAGGATCTGAAATTGGCAGGACATTTGAAGAGCTTGCGGCGATTTACGACGGCGTAGTGCATAATGAGAAGCTGCGCGTCTGCTTTGATACGTGTCATACGCACGACAGCGGGTATGATATTGTGCATGATTTTGACGGTGTGATAGAGCAGTTTGACAAGGTGCTCGGCAAAGACCAGATTGCGGTATTTCATATTAATGACAGCAAAAATGTATGCGGCGCGTCCAAAGACCGCCATGCCAATCTTGGAGACGGAGAGATTGGGTTTGACGCGCTCTGGAAGGTCGTCCATCACCCGGATTTTTTGGATGTGCCAAAGATTTTGGAGACGCCTTATCTTACAGATCCGCAGGATGCGAAAAAGAAGTATCCGCCGTATAAAGAAGAGATTGAACGGCTGCGAAAGGAGTATTGTTCGAAATAAGAAGGATAAAATTTTAAGATACAGGGGGTCAGGCAATGGGAAAAAAGAAGAAAGACAAACACAGGCGCCAGCCGATGCTCTCGCAGGTAAAAAAAGCGCACCAAAGGCAGGAGGAAACGAACGGCGGCTATGCGTTTCAGTTGATCGGTGCTTTTTTCTGTGATTTTTTCTATTATTTATGGCATTTTTTAAAATGGTTTGTGCTCGTAGGACTGATTTTGACCGCAGCCGTATCGATCGTTTTATTTGTGCGTTTTGGAGATGATTACCGTTCCTTTGCAGAAAAAGCGGACGAGATCGTAGCGGACAGTACGGCTGAGGATTTCCGCATGGATGAGATTACGTACCTGTATGGTGCCGACGGCACCCAGATCGCAGAGCTGTCTTCGGGCAACGGAAAGTCCAGCTATTTGAATTATGAAGAAATTCCAATGTACGCGGTGCAGGCGTTTGTCGCGATCGAGGACAGGAGCTTTTGGAGGAATATCGGAATCGATATAAAGGGCATTGTGCGGGTCGGGATCGATTTTGTTTTGTCCAGAGGGGACAATATGGCAGGCGCCAGTACGATTACACAGCAGCTTTCGCGTACGATTTATCTGACCAGGGAACGTTCGATTACGCGCAAAATAAAAGAAATGATGGTTTCGATCCGGCTGACGCGCAAATACAGCAAAAAGCAGATTATGGAGTTTTATATTAATACGGCTTGTTTCAGCAATGGGATCTATGGGCTGGAAGCGGCGGCAAAGGCATATTTTGGAAAAAGCGCCGCAGAGCTTTCGCTGTCCCAGATTGCGTATTTGTGCGCGATCCCAAACCGCCCGGAATATTTTAACCCGTATAAAAACCCAGAACGTGCGCTAGAGCGCAGGGATAAGATTTTAAAGGATATGTATGAGCAGGGATATCTGCAAAAAAGCGACTATGAGGACGCCTGCCGGGAAAAGATTAAGATTTCTAAACAGGTGCAGGAATTTAAAAATTATGAGACAACTTATATCGTATACTGTGCGGTGCAGTATTTAATGGAGCTGCATGGATTTGACTTCCGCTATCAGTTTGAATCAGAAGAGGATTATAAGCAGTACCAGGAATCGTACGAGAGTGCATACAACCTGGAAAAGTCGAACCTGTATGCAAACGGCTATACGATTACGACCAGCCTAAATGCGGACGCGCAGCGCGCGATGCAGCAGGCGCTGGACAATAACCTGGCGTTTGCAACACAGACCAATCCAGAGACCAATGTGTATGAATTGCAGGGAGCCGTGACGGCGATCGACCATGCGACCGGAAAGGTAATCGCGCTCGTCGGCGGGCGGTCACAGGAAAACCTGAATAATGTATACAGCTTAAACCGCGCTTACCAGAGCTACCGCCAGCCGGGAAGCTCCTTCAAGCCGCTTGCCGTCTATACGCCTGCGCTGATGTATGGCTATACGCCGGATACGACGGTGTATGATATTGACGTAAAAACGGCGCAGCAGCCGGGAGTAGATATATCCAGCCTGCGCGGCAATGCGATGACGCTGCGCAGCGCAGTAGAGCAGAGCAAAAACGGTGTGGCGTATTCGGTATTTTACGATATTAAGCCGGTATATGGGCTGGAATATATTACGGATATGAAGTTTGACAAAATTGTACCGCAAGACCGTACGCTGTCTGCGGCACTTGGCGGGCTGACGTACGGTACGACTACGGTGCAGATGGCAAGCGGGTACGCGACACTTGCAAATCAGGGCGAATACCGCGACCCGTCGTGTATCGTATCGATCAAAGACCGCAATGGAAAAGAGCTGTATGAGGAAGAAGCGCCAAAACGGGTATACAGCGCGCAGGCATCGTCAGAAATGCTGGATATTTTAAAAGGCGTATTAACGGTTGGAACGGCAAAAAATATGAAGTGGCAGGAAGCGTCCGCAATGCCTGCGGCAGGCAAGACAGGGACGACGAATGGCAGCAAGGACGGATGGTTCTGCGGCGTGACGCCATATTATACGGTGGCAGTCTGGGTCGGATACGATACGCCCCAAACGCTGGACAGTCTGTATGGAAGCTCGTATCCGGCGAGTGTGTGGAAGGATGCGATGCTGTATTTGACACAGGGGAAAAGTATCGTTGATTTTAACTGAATAAATCCTTGCGTATCTTTCCATTTTATGTCAAAATAAAGAAGCAACTCTTTGGAGACAACGCAGCGGCCAGGCGGGAGCGTGGCTGCTGCGGGATGACAGATGAATATGGAGGTAGACAGGATGTATATTACATGTTTAGACTTGGAAGGCGTACTCGTACCAGAAATATGGATTGCATTTGCAAAGGAGAGTGGCATTCCGCAACTGGAAAAAACAACAAGGGACGAACCGGATTATGACAAGCTGATGCAGGGGCGGCTCAAAATCCTGAAAGAACACGGCCTGGGCTTAAAGCAGATCCAGGAAACCATTGCAAAGATCGATCCGCTTCCGGGAGCGAAGGAGTTTTTGGATGAGCTGCGCAGCATGACACAGGTCATTATTATCAGCGATACGTTTGAGCAGTTTGCAATGCCTTTGATGAAAAAGCTTGGCTTGCCGACGATTTTTTGCAATACGCTGGAAACTGCGCCAAACGGCGAAATTACCGGATACCGGATGCGGGTGGAAAACTCAAAATATACGACTGTAAAGGCATTGCAGTCGATTGGCTACAAGACGATTGCAAGCGGGGACAGCTATAACGACCTGGGCATGATCGAAGCAAGCCAGGCTGGATTTTTATTTAAAAGTACGGAGCAGATCAAAGCCGATTATCCGAATCTTGCGGCGTTTGAGGAGTATCAAGACCTGCTGGCAGCGATTCGGGCGGAAATTAGGAAGGACTGCTGACAGCGCAGGGGCTGTATTGCGGTATGATATTGAAGAAGGGAAGGTGAGACGGATTGTTAAAAACACTAGCTTCTTATATTAAGGAATTTAAGAAGGATTCTATTATGACTCCTGTCGTAATGATTTTGGAGGTCATTATGGAAATGCTCATTCCGCTTATGATGGCGTCAATTATTGACGACGGAGTGGAAAAAGGGGATATGAGGCATATTTATGTTATGGGGGCATGGATGGTTGCCGCTGCGTTTATCGGGCTGGCGGCTGGCGTGCTGGGCGGAAAGTACGGCGCAAGGGCTTCCGCTGGATTTGCGAAAAACCTGCGTGAAGGGATGTTTGTAAATATCCAGGATTATGCGTTTGAAAATATTGATAAATATTCTACCGCAGGGCTTGTAACAAGGCTGACGACAGATGTGACGAATTTGCAGAATGCGTATCAGATGATTTTAAGGATGTGTGTCCGTGCGCCATTTTCTTTGATTATAGCGATGGTCATGTCTTTTTTTATCTCCGCGAAGCTGGCGACCGTGTATTTAATAGCGGTCATTGTGCTGGGCGGTTTTTTGGCATTGATTACGGTCAACGCGTATAAATATTTCAGCGCGGTATTTGAAAAGTACGATGAATTAAACGCCAGCGTACAGGAAAATATCGCGGCGATCCGTGTCGTAAAAGCATATGTCAGGGAAGACCATGAGATCAGCAAATTTCAAAAAGCGAGCGGCAACCTGTATGAGATGTTTGTCAAGGCGGAGAGTATCGTTACTTATAATGCACCGGCGATGATGCTTACCGTGTTTAGCTGTATTTTGGGAATTAGCTGGCTGGGGGCGAAAATTATCGTATCGACAAACGCGACGGAGCTGCAAACCGGAGATCTGACGAGCCTTTTGACCTACTGCATGAATATTTTAATGAGCCTTATGATGCTGTCGATGGCGTTTGTCATGATTACAATGAGCTCGGCAAGCGCAAAGCGTATCGCAGAAGTGCTGAACGAAAAAAGCACGCTGAAAAATCCGCCGCAGCCGGATTACCAGGTGCCGGACGGAAGCATTCGCTTTGAGCATGTGAACTTTTCGTATGGCAGGGGAGCAGCCGGCAACACCCAGCCGGCAGACGGCGGGCAGGACAGCGGCAGCCTTGTACTGTCGGATATTAACCTGGACATTAAGTCTGGTGAGACGATTGGGATTATCGGCGGTACCGGAAGCTCCAAATCCAGCCTGGCAAACCTTGTCAGCCGTCTGTATGATGTGACGGCGGGCTGCGTCAAGGTAGGCGGCAAGGATGTAAGAAGCTATGATATCGAGACGCTGCGCAACGAGGTGGCGGTCGTGCTGCAAAAAAATGTGCTGTTTTCTGGTACGATCTATGACAACCTGCGCTGGGGAGACGCGCAGGCAAGCGAGGACGAATGCAGGCGAGTATGCCGCCTTGCGTGCGCGGATGAATTTATCGAGGCGATGCCGGACGGCTACAATACGTATATCGAGCAGGGCGGGACAAATGTGTCAGGCGGACAGAAGCAGCGGCTGTGTATTGCGCGGGCACTGTTAAAAAAGCCAAAGATCCTGATACTGGACGATTCTACAAGTGCGGTGGATACGGCTACGGATGCAAAGATCCGCAAGGCTTTTGCAGAAGAGATCCCGGGGACGACCAAGTTGATTATCGCACAGCGTATTTCCTCGGTGCAGCAGGCAGACCGTATTATCGTACTGGAACATGGTGTGGTAAACGGGTTTGGAACACATGAACAGCTCTTAAAGGAGAATGACATCTACCGCGAGGTCTATGAATCGCAGACAGGCGGAGGCGGAGATTTTGACGAGCATGGAGGTGATCACTGATGGCAGAAAAAGCAAAACCAGTACATGCGCCGGGCGGACACGCAGGGCGTGGAAGAGGCGGACGCCCAAAGGTGGAAAATCCGGGAAAGATCTTTCGCAGGCTGATGGCTTATGTAATGCGCGATTATGCATTTGCGGTGGTCGTAGTGATCGCCTGTATTCTGTATACGGCATTTGCGTCCATACAGGGAACATTGTTTATGGAAGACTTAATCGATGTGTATATCCTGCCGATGCTGGCGGACAAATCGACAGATTTTAGCGGCTTGACGCGTGCGATTATGCGTGTTGCGGCATTTTACGCAATCGCGGTCATTACAAGCTATGCACAGGCAAAAATTATGATCTATGTCAGTCAGGGGACACTGCGCCAATTAAGAAACGATCTGTTTTCCCATATGGAAAAGCTGCCGATCCGGTATTTTGATACCCATGCGCATGGCGACATTATGTCGGTGTATACAAACGATATCGATGCGCTGCGGCAGATGATCAGCCAGAGTATTCCGCAGATTTTTAACAGTGTGATTACGATTATCAGCGTTGTCGGGAGCATGATCTACTTAAGCATTCCATTAACAGGAGTCACGCTGTTTATGGTGGCAGTGATGCTGTTTATGACGAAACGGCTTGCCGGGTTAAGCAGCAAGTATTTTATCGCGCAGCAGCAGGATCTCGGCAAGGTGAACGGCTATATCGAAGAGATGATGGAAGGACAGAAGGTTGTCAAAGTATTCTGCCATGAAGAAACGTCGATCAAAGATTTTAAGGAGCTCAACGACAAGCTGTTTGAGAGCGCATACCAGGCAAACCGTTTTGCAAATATTTTGATGCCGGTCAATGCGCAGCTTGGCAATATCAGCTATGTGCTGTGCGTTATTTGCGGCGGCATTCTGGCGATGAACGGGATCGGCGGGTTTACGATTGGCAAGCTGGCAAGCTTTTTAGCATTTAACAGAAGCTTTAACCAGCCGATCAACCAGGTGAGTATGCAGTTAAACGCGGTCGTTATGGCGATTGCGGGCGCTGAGCGTGTATTTAAGCTGCTGGATGAACAGCCGGAGATGGACGAAGGCTATGTAACCCTTGTAAACGCAAAAAAAGAAAACGGCAGGATCGTCGAGGCGCCTGGCGGAGAGCGCACCGGGCTGTGGGCATGGAAGCATCCGCACCAGCAGGAGGGCACGGTTACTTATACAGAGCTGACCGGAGATGTTGTGTTTGACGATGTGGACTTTGGCTATGTGCCGGAAAAAATTGTGCTGCATAATGTAGACCTGTACGCAACGCCTGGACAGAAGATTGCGTTTGTCGGTTCTACCGGAGCCGGAAAGACGACGATTACAAACCTGATTAACCGTTTTTATGATATCCAGGACGGAAAGATCCGTTACGACGGAATCAATATTAACAAAATTAAAAAAGACGACCTGCGCCATTCTCTTGGGATTGTGCTTCAGGATACGCATTTGTTTACGGCGACCGTTATGGAAAATATCCGTTACGGCAAGCTGGATGCTACGGATACGGAGGTAATGGCAGCCGCAAAGCTGGCAAACGCAGACGGATTTATCCGCCATCTCCCGGACGGCTACCAGACGATGCTGACCGGGGACGGCGCCAATCTCAGCCAGGGGCAGCGCCAGCTTCTTGCGATTGCCCGTGCGGCGATTGCCGACCCGCCGGTGCTTATTCTGGACGAAGCGACCAGCTCGATTGATACGAGGACTGAAAAAATCGTGCAGGACGGCATGGATAAGCTAATGCGGGGGAGGACGACGTTTGTCATTGCGCACAGGCTGTCTACGGTACGCAACAGCGACTGCATTATCGTATTGGAGCAGGGGCGTGTGATTGAGCGCGGCAACCATGAAAAGCTGATTGAGGAACGCGGAAAATATTATCAGCTCTATACGGGCAATATTGCGTCCAGCTAGAGACAGATACACACAGTCCGGGATGCTTAGCAGAGAAGATATTTATTGACAGAACAGAAAGGGGTGGCTTGCATGTTATTGGAAGCATATCAGTCAGCCAACAAACGGGCACAGAAGGCATACCGCGCAGCGATGAACAAAGGGGAGTACCCTTATTTAAGTGCATTGGATGATTTTCTTCCGTATGAGCGGACAGCCGGGGAAAAATATATCGGGATCGTGGAGATCCCGTTAGACCTGGTCGCAGGAACAAAGACGGCAGGACGGCAAAATTCGTTTGCGAACAATTTTATGCCGCTTTTGGGTGAGGACACAGAATTTGCCTATAAGTGGTCAGGGCTGTATGAATCCCAGTTGGAAGAGGGCATCCGTGACCCGATTGTCGCTTATGAATATATGCACCGGTTTTATGTAATGGAAGGAAATAAGCGTGTCAGCGTATTAAAAAGCCTGAATGCGGCAAAAATCAGTGCGAAGGTGACGAGGATTATTCCGAAAAAAACGGATGATCTGGAAAACAGGATTTATTATGAATTTATGGATTTTTTTGACTGTGCAAAAATCTATGATATCTGGTTTTCCAAAGAAGGCTCTTATGCGAAGCTTACGAAAAGCTATGGCTACGAGCCGGGACAGACCTGGAGCGAGGAGAGCCAGAAGGCGCTGCGCAGCGAGTTTTTAAGCTTCCGAAAGATATACAAGGCAAAAGGCGGAGACAAGGTCAATATTACATCCGGGGACGCGTTTTTGGCTTATATCGAGCTGTTTCCTGCATGGCAGCTTCAGTCGGGCAGCGAGGACGAGATTAAGAGCAACCTGACGAAAATGTGGGATGAATTTTTGACGCTTGGGCAGGGGCAGTCGATGAAGATCGTGCTCGAACCGCACCAGAAGGAAAAGACTACCGCGGGGATGTCAATTTTAAACCGTATTCTTTCAGATGCGCCGAAACAGCGGAAAATTGCATTTATTTTTGAAAAATCCGTCGTCAATTCTGCGTGGAACTATGCGCATGAGATGGGGCGGATGCACGTGGAGCATGTATTTGGTGAAAAGATCAAGACGTCGATTTATGAACATGCAGAATTTACAAACAATTCCGAGGACATTATCGAAGCAGCGATCGAGGACGGCAACCAGATTATTTTTACCGTTCCGGCGCAGCTTGCAAACGCCAGTGTAAAAGCGGCGCTGAAACACCCGGAGGTCAAGATCTTAAACTGTTCTACAAACTCCAAATATCAGGCGATCCGCACCTATTACTGCCGGATGTACGAAAGCAAGTTTTTGCTCGGCGTCATTGCGGGGGCGCTGTCTGAGACAAATGATATTGGTTATATGGCGGACTATCCGATTTACAGTACGATAGCTAATATCAATGCGTTTGCGCTTGGGGCACAGATGGTCAATCCAAGGGTCAGGGTACATCTGCGCTGGGGGTCTGTAAAAAAAGACAGCCAGGCGGAATGGCCGGATCAGGTGCGTCTGATCTTTGATAAGGATATGATTAATCCGAAATATCCAACGAGAAAATACGGCTTGTACCGTCAGCTTGCAGACGGACAGATCGAAAATATTGCGACTTCTATCTGCCATTGGGGTAAAGTGTATGAACTGATTATCCGCAGTATTATAGAAAAAACGTGGAACGAAGAGGCAGGGAAAAACAAAAACCAGGCATTAAATTACTGGTGGGGGCTTTCATCGGGCGTGCTGGAGATCGTATATTCGCAAAAGCTGCCGGACGGTACGAAAAATCTGGTCAATCTGCTGACAGAGATGATCAGGCGCAGAGAGTTCAGCCCGTTCCAGTTTACCTGGACGAGACAGGACGGTACAGTGACAAACGAAGCAGGAAAACGGCTGGAGCCAGAAGAGATCTTTCGGATGAACTATCTGGCGAGCAATGTGCAGGGCAAGATTCCTGAACTGGACGAACTGAAAGAAGGAGTCAAAGAGTTTGTACGGCTCCAGGGGGGATTCTGATGAAAGTATTGCTGTTGGCAGATGTAGAGTGCAAAGCGTTGTGGGATTTTTATCGCAGGGAAGAGCTGGAAGGGGTCGGACTGATCCTTTCCTGCGGCGACCTGAATGCGGAATATTTGTCCTTTCTCGCGACGATGGCGTCTGTTCCGGTACTGTATGTGCACGGAAATCACGATGCAAAATACAGTACCCGTGCGCCGGAAGGGTGTATTTGTATTGACGATATGATCTATAATTACAAAGGGCTGCGCATACTGGGGCTGGGAGGCTCTATGCGCTATAAAGACGACGACTGGCAGTTTACCGAGGATGAGATGCGTGCGAGAGTGCGAAAAATGCGATTTCCGATCTGGCGCAACAAAGGGTTTGATGTGTTAATGACCCACGCGCCCGCAAAAGGGCTGCACGACGGCGAAGACCTGCCGCATCATGGATTCCATGTATTCAACGAACTGATGGATAAATACAAGCCAGGGTTTTTTGTACATGGGCATGTGCATATGAACTACGGGCGCGACCATGTGCGTGAGGACGAACGAGGGAATACGCGGGTGATTAATGCGTTTGAGCGGTATATCATTGAGATACCGGATAAGTGAACACGAAAAGCGAATGTTCCATCTCCCGGACAAATGCGTCTGCAAGCAGATCCAGATGATCAGACAGCCTGCCATATCCCCAGTATTTGATCTGTATTACCTGCCTGCCGCGGCAGGCGAACAGTTGCGTGAAGCCCTGTGAGCAAGCCAGAGCAATACGGTCAAATCCGGGATGTGAAAGCTCGGTAACGACAGCCCCCGCATCCAGGCGGACAGCATTTTTTAACTGTTCTTCGTATAGAGGCAGTGCCAGGCAGGGCAGTGACAGCCGGAAATATTCTGTATAAGCGGAAGGGACTGTGGCGACCGTTCCGTTGGAATGCCAGACACTTTGCACTTCTCCCTGCTGATAGATCTCATAATGCACCGGAACAAGCGGTGACCATGCGTATTCTGCATTGTTGCAGGCGTCTACGCCGTTTTGGATATACGGGACTTTGTGCCAGGAAAAGTCCTCTCCCTCAAGCTGCGGAAGCGGCACATAAGGCAGGCAGACGGTGACGTCCGGGACGGATTTCTTCCAGTTTTTTGCAAACAGACACAAAGGCATTAGAATCAGGAACAATGCCAGAAGCCCGATGCAAAATCCGGCTGTCCGGTGGAGCAGCAAGCCTTTTTTGTAATCACCCTGGTGCAGTGCAGGCACGCCGTCTGCAAGCGAGCGTTTGAGCCGGTTCAGGCGCAGAAACTGCTGTAGCGCACGGATACTGGACATTAGTTGAAATATAACGAGCAAGGGCATGGAAGCGTTTGCCAAAAATATAGTTACAGGACGCGGGGACAGCAGCAGCCCGCATACAAACATAGATAGCAGGACGAGCGCAAGCGCAGCCGTACAGACGGCATTTTTTCTAAGGCGGCTGATGATCTGCTCATAAGCGATACTATGTATCACGGGATCTGAGTGCAGCTCGTCAGCATCCAGGCGGATACTGCGCCAGACAAAAAAGGTCTTTTGGAGCACGCATACAAAGCTCCATCCAGCATTGTCATAGTCCTCCTGCATATCCGGGGTCGGTTCTTTGCACAGATCTGTCACAGGCTCCAGACGATAGCAGGAATACGAGGCTGTCTGCCTGGAAAAAGCGAACAGGCTACTGCCTGCGTGATTAAGATACAGCCCGTCTGCGGCAAGGTCAGTCAGCCAGGCTTCCATAGCGGCTACATCATAAATACTGCATGGAGGCAGTTTATATACATTACGCATACGTCTCATCTCCTTTTCTTTTTTCTGAATCTTTTTCATAAGTAGTTATTCGAACGGCGAGAGCAGCCGCTTTGCCTTTTCTGCGTCAGCAAGGCAGGCTTCCATACGCAGCCGCTCCTTTTCATACATCTGTCTGCCCTTGTCTGTCAGAGTGTAGATCCTTCTGCGCCCTTCTCTGCGAACCTCCTGAATCACTCCTTCGGACTCAAAGCGCCCAAGAATCGTATAGATCGTAGCAGCGCCAAGATGTACACGCCCATCCGTGAGCTGTTCCGCAAAAGCCGCAGCTTCCACACCGCTGCATTCTCCGGCAAGAAATGCCATCAGGGTATAGAACATGCTCTCTGTAACAATTTCTATCCGCTTTTCTCCCATAGCGTACACCTTTCCAATATCGAGGATTGATAATTGTGAATATAATATAACATCGAGGATTGATATTGTCAATAGAATATTTATAAAAGAAAAAAGAAGCGAGCAAAATTGTTTTAGATTCTGTAATGTTTCTCATTCATTTTATAGCGAACAAGTTTGAATAGGTGTTGCTTTTACAATTAAGAAGGGACGCTGGGAGAGGGGATCGGCACGCCTTGGCGGTCGTCCGTTCCAGAATGGTAAGAATCTCTAGGTATCCTGCTGAGACGCTGTGGCTGTGGACGGTCGCGGCACCTAGTTCGCTGCCTGCTGGCAGCTAAAGGTGCCGCGACCGGACACTGCCACAGCGTCTCAGCA
>CAJTCR010000078.1 GCA_910574915.1 Eubacteriaceae bacterium | reverse complement strand
CTTGGTACTTGGGATATTGTGGCTGATTTTATTTTTCCTGTAAATTTCCTGTGCAGTTTTGCTTTTACTGTCTTTAATTTTGGAAGTTTTATTTTCCCATGCCCAAAATCTGCTGCTATATTTCCATTTGTAAAATTTGTCGTATAGGATTTATAGTTATCATGTTTGCTTTTGAACTTTGGATATCCTGCATGTCCTTTAAAAAATTTCTGATATGCCGCATCCATATTGTAAATGGCATTTGTCAGAGCAAATTTGTCCGCTTCTTTCAGCCATTCATACTTTTTCTTTAATTCCCTGTTGCAGTAATTATTACAGCCTGTTTTAGTAACGGATTCTTTACTATTCCCGTATTTTTCTTTTCTGTATGCAAGTGTCTGGTTATAAACAAAACGGCAGCAGCCAAATGTTTTTGCAATCTGTATTTTTTGCTCCTTATTTGGATATATCCTATACTTATATGCTTTTAACATTTTCTGCCACCGCCTTCCTATCCTTGGTTTTCTATATATTTACGCAGCATTTCTCCTGAAACATCCCCCACACTACATGCAAAATATCCGCCTGTCCAGAAAGTGCGTCCCTTCCAAAAGTGTTTGCGTCTGTTTTTTGCTTTCCATGTTCCCATGTCATAAGTATATCATAAACCGTTACTTTTGGCTACCTTGACCCACCGTCTAAAGCCAGTGGGATTGCGGTAGCCTTATTTCAATTGTTCATATATGTTATCGCTCTATCAACTTAGATAACGTAAGCCCACATACACGAAAGTAGAAGATAGATTTCTACTCATAATTCAACCATCGTGCTTAGTTTAGTACCGAATGTCTATTTAATATAATATATTGCAATATTATATTATGCCCATTTCATTACCGTGGCGGTTATTCTAAAAAATAGAATCTTCCGTGCTGACCACAAGAATCTATACATTTTTACGAACCTTATTATGTTACCATAATAGGAGAGTAGTATAGACTTTACTTGCTTCCCAGTTATGCAATTATGTACATAAGTCTATTCAGACCATATCGAGCATTTACATCTATGTGTCGCATAGACGATAATATGAAAACTTTGGTGTCCCAAAGAACACATATTATAGTCGGCACTTTCAAAACAAATAACAAATAAGGGAATACATTTTATCCCTACCGACGTTTTTTATGCCAGCAAATAAGCCAGTTCCTAATCCAATGGTTCCTAACAGTCCTATTTTTGAAGTAAGTGTATCAATAACTTCTAAGAATGAAGTGAATCCATCTACAATAGACTTCATTTCATCTCTCTCAAATAAATTCTGTGCAATTCCAGTACCTGTTTCTTTTAGACGGTTTAATTTATAATCAAGCCCATCCATTATTACATTCATTTCCCTGTCGGCACTACCAGCACTATTAGTCATTGCTTCAATAGAACTTCTAACTGTATCAAAATTTTTGATTATTGCCGCACCAACTTGTGCCCTATTTTTCCCGAACAATTTATCGAGTAACTCATTCTGTGATTTCTGATCTAATTCATCCCAAATATCAGAAATTTCTCCAAGATAAGTAACTAAACTTTTATATTCTGTTTGCGAAACATCTGTGAATAAAGAAATTCCATGTCCACCATTACTTGCTACTTTTGTTAAATTTGCAACTTTTCCAGTTACATCAATAAGATCCTCTGATAATTGCTCAGTTTCTTCATCGTATCCTCTAATGCGAAGTGCAATACTACGGATAGCATTACCGACTTGTGATGCATCTTGTACAATTTCTTGACCAGCAGTAAATAAAGCAATATTATCTTCAAGACTACTACCTACAGCAGCCATAGCAGCAGAAGATTTTTTCAATCCTTCTGCAATCTCAGTATTAGAAGTACCAAATTTATTGCCAATGTCATTAATTTTGCTCATAATGCCATCTAATACATTATTGACATCTATATCATAAGCTTTCATAATTGATACAAGAGAAGTTGTTGCTTCATCAATATTCATTCCAGGAGAAATACTTTTAAAATGAGAACTGTATTTAGCCATTTGTGTAGCAGCTTCTGCAGAACTATATCCTAATCTTGACCAAGCGCTTGCCTGATCAATTATTTCACTTGTAGCAACACCCATTTGTTTTGCCGTATTATTAGAATCATAATCAAACTGTTCTAACTGGCTGGATGTCATAGTGGTAGTTTTCTTTAAATCTACTAATGCGGTATCTAATTCTTTAACAGCATTTACACCCTGCTTGATTTCAGATATAGCTTTCATAGTGATGAACGTCGGACTTGCAAAATAAGCAAAATATTTGGTAGACTCTTTTAAACTCTGAAGCCATGATTTTCCAACTTTTCCAGCCTGTCTCGCCGCTATTGTCACACCATTGAATGACTGTTCGATCTCACGTACCCTCTGAGTTGTCAGTTTTGCGCCTGATGCAGTTTCAGACAGCATCTTTTTTAACTGCGCACCCCAACGTCCATGTGCAGCACTGTTATTATCATAAAAGGACTGGATTTTATTATGTAGGGATGAAACTGTCGTATCCTTCGCAAGCTCAGCATTCATTTTACGAACTGAATTTGTAACTGTTTTTATCTGCTTATCCAGTTCTTTATCAGCTTCAATTAACCTTCTCTGTGTTTCTTCTGTCTTATTGCTTGCATATGCGGCGGATGCGGCAGTCAGTTTATCTAAAGATTGTTTTAGTGCGTCTGTACTGATCCTTGCATTACCGTTCCCATCTGTCCATTGCATTGTACGCGAAACCAATGATTGTACTTTTGATTCATAACCGCCCGTATCAATCTGAAATTGAATTTTATTTGCTTTTAATTCTGTTTGCTTTGCAACAGCAACAGCAATTTCAGATTCTGTCCTTTTTCTTATTTCGGATAATGAATTTAAGTGTTCCTGTGATATGGAAATATTATTATATGCCTGCAGCTCTTTCTGAGCAGCTAAAAAGATTTCCTGATAAAATTTCTTTTTTTCATTTAACGCTGACAATTGGTTTTCATTTTGATTTGGGTCTAATGTTGCAGTCTGTTTTTTTATATTCCAAATTTCTTTGTATGCATTCTGCTGTCTGGATAGAATGGAATTGATTTCTTTTTGCTGGTTGGCTTCCTGCTGGGCAGTTGTTTTTGCTTTTTCTTTTGCATGGACTGCTAATGCCTGCTTTTGGCTTTCTAATAAAGCCAGACGTTCTTTTTCAGATTGTATTTGTTCTTTGGTAATTTGGGACTGTTCTTTTGCTGTATTTTTATCATTTTGTCGTGCAATAGAAATTTGGTAAGCGTAATCGAGCTTTTTCTTTAATGTTTTTACTTCATCCTGCCAGCTTTTATCAGATAACCCTTGATTATTTAACTGCTTGTAATTTTCCGTATTTGCGTTTTTTAAAGAACGAATTTGGTTTTCAATGACTTTGCTTTCTTCTTTTCCAGCAGCCAATAATTTTTTTTTTAATGAATAGATTTGTCTGTAATTTGATAATATTTCTGAATAATAATTTGCTTGCCTGGTTGTCTGTGAATTGTCGGATGCTTCTGCTTTTTTTAATGCTTCAACTTGTTTTGTTGCTGAGGCAACCGTTGACATTAAATTCTGGTATTTAGATGTCCATTCTTCTGTAAGCGGTACTTTCCCGCCATTATTAGACATTATATTTTGAAGGCTTTGATAATCTTTATATAAATCTTCAATTACTACGTCTGCCAGGCTTGTCTGATCCTTGACCCCATTCATTCCAGCTTCTAATTTTTGCAGCATAGATGGCAAGTCGCGCATATTGTTTATAGCTTGTGTAATTGGGTCAAAAGATGAGGTTTGGCTTTTTAAACTCTGGATTCCTCTTTTTGCAGCATTTTCAAGGGTATTAAAAGATTTACTCAGTTCATTAATAGTCACTTCGCCATTTTTGAATTTTTCTAAATCTTTTTCAAAGCTGCTGTAATCAATACTGGCTTTTGCATATTTTGTTTGCAAACTGGATAATCTGTTTGCATAATTTGTATAATATTTGTCAATTTCGGAGGATTGTTTTTGATGTGCAGTTGACACAGAGCTGATACTTTTAAGCAGTTTTCCATTTTCCCTCTCAAATGACTCAATTACTTTGATAGCCTGTCCTGCCTTATCAATACCTGAAACTTCTACAGATAAGATACCTTTATTATTTTTTGACTGTTTTAGAGAATTAATACTTATTCCAAGTTCATTAATGGTATTTACAACGGTTTCTATATCCTTAGAACCCATTTTCATATTTTCTAAAGATTTTTTGAAACTTTCTAAAATATTAGTATTGTCCTTTAGCCCATTTGATATGCCTTGTCCCAGTTGTTTTCCAACCTGTTCTCCAGCCTGTTTCCCTACTTTATTAATTTTTGGTGTATCTATATTAATATTAGATAAGTCTATTTTCTGGTTTGTTATTTTTTCTAACTGTTTTTTGAGAGTAATTATTAATTTAGGATCAATCTCTGCCTGTATCTTTAATTTATTGATCTGATTTTGAATCCGTTCAATGGATTTATCGATATTACCTTTGGATGTTTCTTTATCTAATATCGCCTGAAGCTGTATTAAAAACTCATTCATCTATATATATTTCTTCACCTTTCCTGTCAATAACCATACCGTAGCTTTCAATTTTCTTGAATTTCCTATTTACAATAGTTAAAAACTGTGGTATAGTTATTGACACATTTGTTATACTGTTGTGTTTTTAACATTTTTTAAGAAAACGCGAAATAAAGCGGTTTTTTGACTAAAAATCGTTATTATTAATTGTTTTTTGAATTATTTTAGATTTTATTTGATTTTCTGAATATTTCAGATCTTTTCATTTTACTGATTGTTGCTAATCATTATTTGTCTTTACTATCTTAATAGTCATTTTAGTTCTATGATTCACTGCTTGTTAAATATGCTTCTAATTTTACAAAAAGATAGTCATATAAGTCAATTTTCCCTCTTTTGAAACGGCTCAGCGTATCTTTATTAATGCCAGTAGCTTTGCTGATCCAGCATTGCTTTTCGCGTTCTAATCTTTTTAAAAGTGCTGCCCTTAACCCTTCCTGTGTCAAACTTATTCCTCTCTTTCTTTATTATTGATAACTACATTTTTATTTATAAATATACTGTATTCCGATACTGCATCCGACAGCATTTGTGGAGGATACTGTCAGATGACCTGTGTATTGTTGATACATAGGATTTTGAATCGTTATTAAATGCTTCGATACTATTTGCATGTGCCTTAGTGGAGTTTGGCACATGAATAGATAGTATGGCTGTGACACACATACCATCCGTGTGATTTTGGTTTTTACTTTTCCAAGCATCAGATCTTAGACACCAGCAGTTTTGTTAGCCTGCCCTTTTCCACAATGACAGGCTTTTGCTAATGTCCGATAGTATGATATTCAATAATGATGTTTTGAATATTTTATAATAAACATCAAATGAATGATGTTATTACCTAACAAAATTTTCTATTCAGAAACTTCTTGATCATAAGGATTTTTTCATTATCATAGTCAACACGCTTATAAAGCCAGTCTGACAGATACTGCGGTGATATCCCCAGGTATGAAGACAATGCGCTTTTCCTTAGATGGTATTTTTCCAGGTATGCAACTGCTTCTTTTCTTAATTCATCCTGCATTCGGCACCTCCATTCATATGGGATTATGAAATTTCATTACTTCCCTTTCCTAGTATGATTTATACACATTCTACATGAATTTCTTTAAAAACCCTCGATTTTCTTTTGTTTTTTATCACTTATGCACAATTATTTTTGACGGAACTAGAAACTTTTTCTCTTATTTTATCTTTTGCAATACTTTTCAATTTCCTATATAAGATATCTTCCGCCAGGATTTCATTACCATCCATATTCATTTCATTTATTTTCAACGATAGATGATTATATTTATCTATGCCTGCATCCAGAATCCTCAGATCCTGCAATATCCTGACAACTTCATTAAAATTTCTCGCATCAATATCCGCCATTTTACATAATACAGACTTTGTAATACGATTGTTTTTATTACATAAAACTGTAATCGTGTTTGAATCACATTTACGGCATATATAGAGCAATACCAAAAGAAGCCTTCTACAGTCCGTACAACGTTCCTGTTTTGCTGGAACTTTCTTTTTTATCCATCTTATATCTTCTTTATAAAGAGTCACTTTTCTATCTGCATTTTTATCATTATCGAATTCCCATACCTGATAATTCTTTTCCCTGTACTCATGTACATTTTCAAGGCTTTTTCTCGCTTTCTCGCCCCGTTTTCGTATCTGATCCATTTCTGTATCACCCTCATGTGAAAAACCGCTCCTTGCGCGTTCCATAAGCTCATTCCCAAAACATCCCCATAAGATAGACTTGTCACTGTGTTCCTTCATAAATTTCTTATCTGAATAAAATATTACAAGAAGCATGTCCAACAGTTTCGATGTATCAGGCACAATGCCAAGAAATTCTGATTTTGCAAGTTCATACAAAGCATCATAATTCCTGTTATTTTCTTTTGCTGCTTCTTCCGAATCATCGGTATCCTTACATCTGGCATTATTAATTTCATAAAGCCATTCCTGCATCTCTTCCAGTTTATCCCTGATTTTTTTATACCCGTGGCTTGTTATGTCAGGAATATACGGTAGTAGGTTTTCCCAATGAAATTCATCTTCCATATTGATGTCCATATCAATATTTGCAATGCATTTTTCCATGTAATGACATATACGGTTCATGGTACAGTCTGTATCGTCAAACAATTCTGTATCCAAATCAGAATCCACAACGGCATTGATTTTCCTTAATTCTTTTTCCTGTATCCTCTTCTTCTTCCCTGAACGGAGATATTTCATAAAATATGGCTTGCGGTGTTTTTTGAGCAGTTTTATTATTTCTTTCGGTATGCCTGCCTCTTCACCATGTTTCGCATAATCTATCGTAATAGAGCCAACAACGCTCATAATTTTTATGTAATCCTGGACTGTCTGGCTTTGATCCAATGACCATAATACGGAAATAGGATTTATCACATTTCCAATATTATTCTTATATCCTTTATAATCACAATCCAGCACCGTATCAATATCACTCACTTTGATCATTTCTTTCTTCTTTTTGACATCATACGGATATTCAATTTTTTCATGATATATTGTATTGGAAAATCCATGTATGGCTGCTTCACAGATAACGGGATCATTCACTGTAAGGACATGGTCGCCGTCATAATCAGCGCTGTTAGCTTTCAATGCAATTGTATTGCCAAATACCCCGACAATGATCCCTGTCTTCTGATATGCAAACCATTTCTCCATGATCCCGCTTGTAACAACCTGCACAGGGGAATGTTCCATTGCAATGTGCGGCGAACGGATGATATCAACCCACGGCGTACCCTCCAGATGGTGGTTCCAATAATTTGAGTAAATCTGATTGTATTTCAAAAGCCCCGTAACCTCCAACCCAAATATATGCTGCATCAGCGCAAACAGGTCTGGCGTAAATGTCTGGTAATTTCCTCTTACTGTAATTTTGCCAGTATATGCACGTTCTTTTGTGGAATTTAAATCCTGCCTGATTTTCTTCTTTATAAAATTATCGTGAAACAGTGAGTGGTTATAATACATGGCGTGGTAATAAGACGGATATTTTGACCATTCGATTTCACTGTCCTTATCATCTTTGTCGCAAATGCCCCTGAATTTCAAAAAACCTTCTACACTGGAACACGCACCCATATAGCTTTTTACTGTTGAAGAACATAATTTCTTAATTCCATTTTCGTCAAGGTGCAATGTCTGCAACGGCTGATATGCCATCACAGTTGTATCTTTTAATTCTGAATAAGAAACATCATATTCCGATATATTAAATGTTCGTTTATATCCATGTACTTGCTTACCAAATTCAGAACGCCATTCCTGTACCGAATCATATAGATCATGGAATTTGAACTGGCTCTTTGTAAGGATGCAATCAATCTTATCATCAAACAAATCCCATTCTTTACCGTTGATATCTGATATCTTTCTAACATGGTATTCCTTAGCAAACTCCTCTACAGGCATGGCATAGAGCTTCCCTTTCAGGCATGGAATGCAACGGAACTGGAAGGATGCCGGAATATAATCTAAATTCAGTTCCCTGCTCCATTCTTTTGCTTTTTTAACTGTAACAATGCCTGCACCATCAAAAAGATTTGTGGGGATTCTTTTTACCTTATCATGATGAACAGTGAACTTGCGGTGTATATTTCCATTTTCATCCTTTGTATCAGTTTCCCTGACAACATCGACTTTTGCTTTCATCCGTATTTCTTTATCATCAACAACAACGATATTTGGCATAGATACTGGAATGCTGTCTGTAGCAGCAAGCCCTATATAGGAATTCCATTTTGACATAAACCTGTATTCTGTATCTGTACTAATTCCACATAACAGAATTTCCATTGCCTTATCCCATATATTTTCTGCTACAAGCATTGCCTTCTGCGTCCTGCTATGGCTGGATGATACAATGATCCGTTTATATTTTCTGCCATTATATGTAACAATGCATTCAGTGTTTTTCATCTGGTCTTTATACTTTGTATATGACCGCCCTACTTTTAGTGACAGAAGATTTTCAACATAATCCCTGTTTATTCTGCTCTTTTTCGTCTTCCTTTTTGATACTTCGCTGTCTTTTGATAGAAATCTGATGATACGGATCAGCTCTGATTCAGCCGTAAGAATCATATGCTTTCTTTTATCATGGTTAATTTTGCGGTTTACTGCCTTATCAAATTTCTTCTTATCCTCTTCGCTTAATTTATCCCTGTTTATGATATCTCCATTTTGATCAATCATATCTGGAATAAATTCATACGCATTATCTTTATTCAGTTCTGTCATCTTTAAACGGTTAATATATACAAGCGGTGCTTTCTTAGACTTTTTATTTTTATTTTTCTTATTTTCTTTGTCCAATAATCATTCCTCCATTTTTTATTTACTGCGATAGCTTATCCTTTCGCCAAATCGCCCCCTCACACGTCGAATAAGCATTCAAAACTATCCACCCTACCCATCCTTACCTCATATAATAAAACTGCATATAAGCCAAAATAACGCCTTATACAGCCATATTTTCAACTCTACTAACATCTGATTGAAAGAAGTATTTCATGGTAAAATCAGTCTTTTAATCCATGATTATTTATTCATTCCTCATAATCAACAACTTCTGCTTTTCCCCTCTGGTTATGCAGCTTTATTCCAAATCCGCTTAATTCATTAACCATAAAGATTTCTGATTCTGGAATATCACCTGCATTCATATTTGTTTCATATGCTTCTATTGTAAGATCAGCAAAATTAATATCTGTGATTTTGTAAGTTTTATCTGCTATGAGTATGTATCTGATTTTTGTCTGGTTAATTGTTTATATCCTCCATATACACAATTTCATTATAAATTTCTGTCATTCACTAATTCCTTTCTTTATTCAAAATATTGTTTCTGTGGGATAGTGAACTTCACTACCCCATTATGTACTTCTACAAACCAATTAAATTCCCCATTGTTCCTTCAGTTTATTTACGAGCTGCATTGGCTCATTGTCCCCTTCCAGAACATCAGGATGAAACTTTGCAGCTAACGCCTTATAAAACTTTTTCAGATATTCCTTTTCTTTGTCAGTGTAGTTACTGCATGAACCAGTCTGGTAACTACCATCCTCAAAACCTTTAAAATATTTTTCCCATTGTTTGTGCTGTTCTTCACGGCTCCTGCGCTCATACTCCTGTTTCTCTTCCTCAGCTTTTTTCTTCTCAGCTCTGATCTTTGGAAGCTGTTCATACAGGTTTTGATTCATTACTTTTAAGTGAACATCATATATCTGTTCAAAAATGTCTTTTCCATAAATTTCATCATATGCTGTCTTTTTTAATTCATATTTCCGTATCATTTCCAGATGTTTACTATGTACTTTATATTCTTTTGAAGCCATCCATTTTTTCGATTCTACAGATTGAATTTCCTCTATCTTTTTATCAATATCTTTATATATATTTTCTACTTCATCAGGTTTATCAGCGAAAACATCTGCTAACTTTTCATCAAAAATTTCATCTCCATAAACATAATGATCTATAAATTCAAACCAGTGGAAGGTTCCCATGACCACTTGTTTCTGTTTTACCTTCCCACCCTCACGATATGATTCTTTTACAACAATCTTATATGAATAATTTTCTCTCTCAAATTTTTCTGACGAATACTGCCATCCATAAAGGATTGTAGTACCTGTATTTATTGTTGTGGTAACTACATCTTTTGAATATCCATATATTTTTGATTTTCCATAAATCTTCTGTACTGATACATACATTAATATATCCTTTCTTTGTAATTGACAAACTGATTACTGTTTATAACAATTTTCATAATCAATTTTCTTCTTGTTCCACAATTCAGCATAACCATATACACGATGTAATTTTTTTGTTTTAATCATTCTTTGTTTATCTCCTTTTCATCAAAAAATATCAATTGTAATTCAAAATCATTATAAAATCAGACAGATGTTTTGTGTAGCAAAGCGGAACAAAACATTTTGTGCTATGCACCCGCAATACTTTATATCAACGTATAATCCCATGTTTCAATCATTTCCCTAATCTGGTCTGTAACCTTTTTAGTAGGTATTTTATTAGCATCTGTAGCTGAAATTATATTTTTAATTTCTTCCAGTGTCATATGATACCCATCTTTCAAAACATCAAAAAATGGCTGTCTGTATTGAATCAGATTATCTAAGTCCTGTTTGAAATTGTTATAGCCTATATTTCTATACTGCTTTTCCTTATACGCAAGTTCAGAAACTTTCTTTTCAGATTTAGCAATACAACTAATAAGTAATTCTTTTGTAATTTTATGTTCACTTAATAATTGTTCCATTTTCAATCTATAACTTCTGTTCATATATCTTATCCTCCAATAGATATAGCGGGTGCGTTGCACAAATTGTTTTGTTCCGCTTCGCTACACAAAACAAGTATCATTTTTTGTAATCAGATATTTTTCTTTGGGGACGAATCCACATTTTTCTATTATATATATAGATATTTGTGAATACGCCCCAATTTTTCATATTTATTTATGTACATCTGGCTGGCTTAATTCCTCTGCTTTTCATATTCACATTTAGCGTTTATATTTGTACAATTACCTATATCGTCAATAAATGGACAGTCTTCTTTATCACAGATAACATCACCATACATAGATACAATCACGCCTCCACGTTTAATATAACCTTTTTTCATGAATATCAATCTCCTTTTTTCTCCCCCTTTTCCTATTATATATCTATTAGGATTTGGGGGAGATTTCATACTGCCTTTTTACAATAGTGTCCTTTTTTATCTGTTTTATCAGCATTCAAAATACTTAGCAGCACTTGATTTTTACTCTTTGCTTTCTGAAATTGCTTATCTGTTAATCCAGTTCCTTTTAATAACTCTTTTATTTCATACTCTGTGCCATCTGGAAGCGCATTTCTCCAGTCAACTATCTTCTGTGCATTTGTCTTCTCTTTGCCTTTTGGCGGTTTTCTATCCTGAATTTTACTGATCTGCAATTCTATTGGACTGTTTTCATATTCAAAATGAACCCCATATTGGCTGTATCTTTCCTCAATAGCCCTGGTTAAAGCATCGTATATGCCTCCATCTGCGTTATAGAAAGTCCATATCTGTACATTATCCATATTCAAATAATTTCTAATTGCAAGCCTGAATATATTCTGTTCAAAATCAGCAAGCATACTTCTGACCATTACATCTTTCAAAAAATCCTGGCATTCCTGTTTCTGCACTAACTCTGTCAGGAATTTTAATGACTGTTTTTTAGGCATTTCAGACAATTCCCTGTATTTATCCATATGGCATCCGCAGTAAAGATAAAAATATGCCATTGGAGAATACCTGTTCAGTCCAATATGGGCCATCTTGTAAATATCTTTATAATCATTAAACCCCTTTAAATTTCCAAAATATCCAACATGATTAAAATCGTTGCTGAACCTGCTGCATAAATTTTTATATGTAACTATAAGAACTCTTCTCTGCTTTCCAAATCCACATGCAACATTACTGTTTATATAATTTTTTATTACATTAGTTACTTTTACCGATTTTTTATTACACAGCGTTGTTTTGCTGGTAGGAATGTTTACATTAGTAATTGTCATATTAAGCGGTTTATTATATTTCTTTCCATCTATAATTTCCACATAATCCAAATCGTATCGAGGGTCTAAATCAGCAGTTGCATCAAACACGAAAAATTTTTTATCCTGTCCCAGATAAAATGCATCCCTATTATCCTTCACAAGTACAAATGAACGTTCATAATTTTTATCATTCTTTTTCTTAAAACGGTAAAAGATAGCTCCTTTTTCTGCCATTTCTCTTAAACTGTCCAGATCATTCATAATTGCACTGTACTTTTGTGTCAATGACTCCATATTGTCATCAACAACTTTAAAAAATAATGCATCATTTGGTGTTATGGTTGAATATCTTTCATCTTTCCAGTAAAGGCTTACATCTGAATGTTTCAGTTCTTTTTCATTTTGTGCCATTTCCTCTATCATCCGGTTTTTAAATACACCAAACTCTCTTGTAACGAATTCCTTGTCTTTCACATCATCTGAAAGCCCTTCCAGCAAAGCAGCCTCTATCATAGCAAGGTTATAGCTGTTGATCTGGACTGTTTCAGAAAAATAAGGGCATTCATCAAAAATGACAATATTTCTTTTGATCACTTTTCCATCATGGTTAAATGCAAACAGTTGATCCCTTACTTTTTTTGAAAGCATAAAATATCTTTGTGTGGACATCAGAACCACAGGCTTATAATGCTGTTTTTTCAACTGTTCTAAAAATGGGGTATCCGATTTCAGTACTATGACGCTTTTTTCAAATTCCCTGTAATGATATTTGATTCCCCATTCTTCAAATAATTCTCCCCAGCATTCTTCCGCTTCTTTCCTTTCATTCTTACTGTCAGACAAGCCTTCCAGACGCTTCATCGAATCAGTAACAATTATTAAGCCTATAGGATCATAATGTCCTTTGAAAATATCATATCCAATACAGCAATGCATGAATGCCTTGATCAGCGTGGATTTTCCTATGCCTGGCCTGTCTGCAAAGCATGTCACTTTTGAAGTGTCTTTGTTATGCATGATAATTTCAAAAGTCTCTTTAAAAAACTGTTTTTGCTTTTCATCAAAATCATATTCTGGCAGATATGTTTCCAAATCTTCATATGTTAATTCTGTTTTCTCCATTGACACCCCTCCGCCTATCGGCTCATATATTCATCTACTGCCGATTTTAGCTGTGGTGTATTATTGAAAAAGAACACATTCCTTCGTGTATTTTTTAAATCCGGCTGCATATCAATAAGTACAAATCCTCTCTGCATCAGATATCCAGCCATCTTCTGACTGTAAACAATATAACTTTTCTTATCTTTTCTGTCCAAAATCATTTATCCTTCCTTAATTTATATTTTTTATCATCAAAGACGATATCCCATTACAGCAATACCGCCCTGTGATCTTCATAATATATACTTCTGTTTTTATAGCTCTGATAAACTATCCAAGACATCAACTTTTACGCTTTATCCGCAAACTCTTCCACATCTTCCAATGAAAGCGTATAATCCGTAAACTGTGTCCTCTTAAACTGATCCATTGAGAATACGGCATATTTATCACCGTTAAACTTGAATATCATATTTTTATCAGCTAATTTTTCCTGTAGACGCTGTAACCGCTTGATAGTGTTTTTCTCACAATACATTTGAAACACAAGAAAATAAGTGCTTACTTTTTCTCTTTCTTCTTTTGTAAGATTTTTGTGTCTGTTTTTCATCATTCTTTCGCCGATTTTACCAGCATCATTTTCATAATCAAATTTAAACTCATTTGCCATTACTTTAGTCCTCTTCTTTCATTAATAGCACTTTTTCAATGTCTTCTATTTTTACACCTTCATTCACGCGCATATGTATAGTAATAATATTCTCTGAATATGCATCTGAACGTCCAGCTTCAATTATGTACTTCCCTGTTTTAAAATCTTTTTCATAATTCCAGCCAACACAATCTGCAAATATGCCAGATTCACAAAGAAACTGGAAATCATCTATAAAAGATTCTGGATTTATAACATTTGTTTGGCGTGATGTCTTATGATAGCATTCTGCTTTTGTGACTGACAACAGATTGGTTGTGAGTGCTTCATTTATTTGTGCCGTTGTGGTTTTTCGTTTCATATGACTCTATATTCTCCTTATTTACTTTTTCAAATTTATAAACATTACATGTTTGTCCATCCACTTCATTCTGATGGTCATAACATACTTCTATAGAAGCCTCTACAAATTCAGACCACAGCCATGTAAAAAAGAACCCTGTTTGTGACATGGATTCTATCTGATTTTTAATACAGTCTTCTATAAATTCACATGAAAGTTCATGAAACTTTTTAAGATATTTTTCTTTCATTTCAACTGCTATATCAGTCTCTGTAGCACCGTCAAAACAATCTCTTGTAAATGTTTTGATATTCATATCTCCAGGGTATCCTTTTAAAATTTCATCCATAAATTACATTCTCCTTCTTAATTTCTCTTTTATCGAAAAAATAGATTTTAATCAGACATTTATTTCTCACGATACGCATAATTTGCAAAACAATCTAATAAAAATCTAAATACAGAGAAATACTCCATATTGTCCATAAAGTCGCTATATGGCTCTGTATTTGCGTTTTGTGATTGGCTGTCATGTGTGCTGCTTTTGGGTGTATTTGCTGAATTTGTATTATCTGTTGAATCTGCATGTATCATATTTGAATATTCTCCTTTTCTTCTTTTATCTTCTGAAATGCTTTATTTGTTGAGAGTTTTCCTTCATCCCATTCTGCGAAATCTTCTGGGGTGAGAGAATCTTTGTTGTCAACAATAACTTTTTCTTTTTCATACTGCTTTCCAGAACCAATTCCAAGTTTAGATGCAACTGTATCTCTGGTTTGTCCTTTAAGGTCAGGAAAATTTTCCTTACCTTTACCACCATCAGACATTCTTCCTTTGGCTTTCAAACTCTCAATTCTTTCCAAGCGTCTTGCATAATCAATTCATAAGCGGCATAGTACATCATATACCGCCCATGAATTACTTCTGAAAATATAGTCTAAAAAATGTCTTATAAGTATTTCTCTTTTAAAACCTCACTGACCACATTCACGCCACATGGACAGTATTCCCTGTGAAATTTTTCATTATCAGCTAAAAACAGTGCTTCACCGTTCTTCATATAGATTCTGTATTTTACATTTCCATCTTTATCAGTCCAGTAGTTTACATATGAAATGTCTTCATAACATCTTTCTTCTATTATTGTCTGATCATATTTCTGAATAATGGCTTTAAAAATATGATTGCTTAAATTTTGCTGCATATAACACCTTCTCCCAAACCATAAATAGTCAGATAATTTTAATTAACTGAGCTTTTCAAAAACCATTCTGATTTCTATAAACGGCTCACTATACGGCTTAATCACAATTTCTACCGTTTCATCATTATCCTTCTGATAAAACTGATTGCAGGCATCGTCCATTACCGCTATTTTCAGAAAGTTTACATCATCCTCAATACTTAATTCCCCGTTTGTATCATCATTTTCCATATCAACGAATGTCTGTTTTGGATAAGCCATCCTCATATGAAAGCCAAATCTGTTCTTTACTTTTACCACCGAACAACTGTACTCTGGTTTATCGCCGGATGTTTTCTGCAACAGTTCATTCAGTTCATATAAGCCGATCTCATAATACTCCTGGGACGCTGTAAGTTTCTGCCCAGATGAAGCATGAAAAATAACAAGGTTCATATATCCGCCATCTGACAGACAGCACTTGATATGTATCATATCTTCTGATTCTAGCCAGGTTGATTCTGTTGAAAGAATATCTGACTGGTTTATGATACATTTTGTGTCAGTATTTAACTGTCCAAATTCATATTCAGTTTTATATGAGTCAAAATGGTTAACATCCATTTCCAGAATGGTTTTGTGGTTTCTGTCCTGAATAGACAACATGGTAATGTCATATGCGTTGACTAACTCAAATAATTCTTGTGTTGTTGGATTGCTGCCGTATTTGATTGCTTCTACTGTTTTGTTTGTCATTGTTTTATTGTTCATTGTCTTGTTTGTCATGATTCTATTCTCCTTTTGGTTGGTTATTTGTTCATTCTCTTTTGAAGCAGTTCTAATTTTGTTACTTTTCTCTTTACAGGTGACACTCTTATCCATTGTGGAATATGTACTGCATCCAGATATTCAGAAAGCAGTTTTATATCTGAATCTTTCAAACAGTTTCTTCCATTTTTAAAATGTGATAAGTCGTTTGCGTCCAGACCAGCGTTAAGAGCGATTGCTTTTAACTGCAATCCTCTGTTTGTGATATCTATTAACTTTTCTCTTATCTGATTATTGTTATATGACATTGGTTTACCTCTCTATTTCATTTTTGATTAGGAATTAGTAAATTCTGACCATGATAAAATATGTACTGATTATCTGTGATTAATATTTACTAATTCCATATCTGCTCTGATCATTTACGATTAAACGATTTAACAATTATATGTGTGTAATAATTGTCAAAGATTAGTATCTTACGTAAAATCATACAATAGGTTAAATGTATGCTATCTGTAGCATAACTGTCTTAATCCAGTTCATCCAACAAATCCAAGCTTATCTGTCTTCGTTTGTTTTTTGGCTTTTTGACACAAATTTCGTTTTCCGTTTCCAATTCTTCCAAATCATCAAGCAGATTAGACGATTTTTTCTTTTCAATCCGCTGTTTCTGTTCTTCCATTGCTTTCTTTCCCATATCAGCAATATATTCTGTAGGGAATCCAAGACCGGATGCACAGACTATATTTACACTTCCATTATTGCCGATGAAAATATTTTCTGGTGTGCCGACTGCCTTTACAATTTCTTTTTCATCAATATGGTTGTCCCTCTGATTGATAATGCCAATATGTGAAACAATCTTCTCATTACCGATAGGAAGAAAGATATTGCTTGCCGTCAGAGAATTGATCATATCCTGTGTATTACCTTT
>CAJTCR010000077.1 GCA_910574915.1 Eubacteriaceae bacterium | reverse complement strand
ATGCAAAAAGTCTGAATATTTATACATAAAAAAAGGAATCTTCCCGAAATCTGTCCCTATTTCTATATCTATTAAAAATCCGGTAATCTTTACTCTTTTTCACATCTAAAAGCGAAATCTCTGTTATCTGTTTTTCTGCTGTGTTTCTGTGCGATGAGGCTCACGAAAACGTCCGTAGCGTCCAGCTCACCGTCAAATACTGTGGTGACATGAATCTCTGTTTTATTTTTCGCCATAGGCAGTTGTCCTCCATACATGAAAAGGCCAGACAGGGACGGTCGGCAACGAAGTCCGGCAACGGGCTTCAAAAAACCTTGGAACGAATCCTTGTCTGGCGGTTGGGTTATTTTATACTTTTTCTTTTATTTTTCTGTTGCTTTGGTTGTTAAAGGGGAGAAAAGCCCGCAGTTACGGGATTTTGCCCGGCAACCGGCCCGGCAACGGGATAGCAACGAAGTGTGCAACGGGATAGCATTGGGCTGTTATTTGCCGGTTTTTTTCAGAAGGGAAGCTCCATTTGCTCCGGCACTGGCGTAAATCCCTCCGGGGTTTTTCCACGCCCGTTGCTGATGTCCGTTGCCGGTTGCTCCCGTTCCCATCCCTTCTGCCTGCCGTACCCGGCGAACATCCGGGGGTTGGAGAAATACTTCCAGCCGGTGACGCACTGGTTCATTATCTCGTTGATTTCCCGGATTTCCCATTGTTTCGGCTCGTCAAAGGAGTGGTTCAGGGCTTCTTTGTAAAGCTGTTTGGAGCAGACGGTATCGCCGGGGTAGCTGTCAAGGAAAGCCTGAATCATCCCGGCCTTGGTGTCCTCCGGCATGAAGTCCCGCTGGCGTTCCTTTAGGTGGCGCACCATTTCCGGGCTGAATGTCAGCTTCCATCTGCCGCTTTTGTAAATCTCCATCGCTTCTGCCCACACCTGGCTGATATAGGCTCTGGAAGCGGGTTCGTCCTCTAAAATGTGCGTTTCCGCCTGTTCCGGGCATACTTGTATGGGGATAAAGCGGCGGTTGCCGGAGCGGTCAAGGGGCAGGAAGTCAAGGGCGTTGGATGTGCCGCCGAACACACACTGCCTTGGGCGGTCTGCCGGGTGGGTTTCGTAGGGTATCTTGTAGACTTCCTTCTGACGGCTCAAAAAGGACTTGATTTCCTCTATGCTCTTTGCATTTGCGGTGGCAATCATCTCCGACATTTCGATTATCCAGTGACCTTGCAGCTTCCGGTATACATTGTCATCGTCAAGCTTCCGCAAATCGTCCGAAAACCACTCGTCTTTGACTGCCAGCAGACGGAAGAAGGTGGACTTCCCGGCTCCCTGCCCGCCCACCAGACAGAGCATGACCTCAAATTTACAGCCGGGGAAAAATGCCCGGTGGATGGCTCCCAACAAAAACAGGCGCAGGGCTTCATAGGTGTACTGGTCTGTGTCTGCCCCTAAAAAATGCCGCAGACAGAAGCGCACCCGCCCGGTTCCGTCCCATGTCAGGCTGTTCAGATACTCCCGGACAGGGTGGTAACTGTTCTCATTGGCGGCAAGGTCGGCGGCGTCCTGTATCTTCTTTTCGCTTGTCAGGCCGTAAGTTTCTTCCAGATACAGCCGGATATATTTCATGTCCGTGTCGGTCATGGGGCTGTTTTGGGGTCTTTTGTAACCGATGGGCTTTAAAATATCGGTGCGGTCGGTCAGCAGGTTATAGGCAACCGCCCCGGACAGGAGCGGGTCGCACTGGAACACGGTCAGGCAGTTGCGAATGCTGTTGCGGAAGCCGCCTTTCTCGGTGGTTTCCAGCATGGCCTTGACTTCCTCAACGCTCCGGGGCGGTTCGGCGCTGTCTGCCATGTTCGCTATTTCCTGCCGTATCTGGGGCGGTAAATTCTGCCATTCGTCTTTCAAGGTTCCTCACTTCCTTTCCGTGTCCTGTAATAAGGGCTGCCCGCTCCTGAATGTCCCCGGAGAGAAGCACGTCCATCAGGTATTCCACCCGGCTCATGTTCTGCAGGGCTTCCACAAACCGGGGATTCCATGCTTCATCGGGCTGCCGTGGGGCATATTCCTCCTTCCAGCGGCGCAGGAGATGGTAATAGTCGGACAGCACCCGGAAACAGTGCCGCTCCATGCGCTTAAATTTCTGTTCCTCGGTTTCCCTCCGCAGGCGTGGACGGATGGGCGGCTTCCCGGCGTTCCTCCCGTCCTCATAAGGGATGGAGAAGTCCTGCGCCAGCATGAGGGCGGCTTCTTTACTGCCGATACCGTGGAGCCGGGAAACAAAGTCAATCACGTCCCCGGTGGCTCCGCAGCCGAAACAGTAAAAGCGGCGGTCAACCTTCATGCTTGGGTTCCTGTCGTTGTGGAACGGGCAGACGCACATCCCATTTCTGTTCACTTTAATTCCATAACGCTCCGCAGCCTGCCTTGTGGTGACGGACTGCTTCACGGCTTCAAATACGTTCAATAGGCGTTCCTCCTGATAATCCCAACGTGGGCGACACAATGTCGCTCACGTTGTCTGTAAATCTTTCCAGTTCAAAATAAAAGGCACTTGTCTGCGGTTTCCAATCACAAAACAAGTGCCTGTTTAAAGTTCCATATTCTGTTGTTTCTGTGTCCGGGGCGGCTGGCGTTTCTCTGCCTTCTCCTGCCGGATGCGTTCCTGCCGCCCTTTCAGGTTCCCCTGTACGGACGGTTTCTTCCCCGGCTCGGCGGTCTGGCGGTACTGCTCGGACGGCAATACCTGATTGAGCCAGCGGCGCACATCCCGCAGAACTTTTACATCTGCCTGCACCGCTTCCAGCTCCTCCCCCTGTTCCGGCAGGGCAGAAGCAAGCTGTTCCCGTTCCGCTTCCAAATCTTTGCGGGAGTAGGTATTGCCTTTCAGGTTGGCTTTCAAATACCGGATAGCGGCATAGTAAGCGTCCAGTTCCTCCCGGTGGCTCTCCGCAAACTGCTCTTTTTTCTTCTTCCAGCCGATAGCGGCATACTCCTTATGGACTGGCTTGCCCGCTTCGTATTTGTCAATGTAGGACAGCATGGTGTTGATGGCTTTGATGCGCTTCTCGCTTTTTTTCACGCTCGCCATGACAGAAACGGCGGTCTGGCTGATTTCATCCAGCCGGGTGTCAAGGCTCTCTACGGTGGAGATTTCTTTTTTCCGCAGAAAATCCATAGCCGCCTGTACCTTGTTGAAGTCGGCAACTGTGCCCTTGAGCTTCCCTCTGGAAGTCCAGTCGGCACGCTGTCCGCTCCGCAGTTCTAAATACTGTGAGAGCAGCTCCGATATGGTCGGCTCCTTCGTCTGTTCCAACGCTTCCATCAGAGCGGCTTTTTTCTCCTTTAAGTCGGCAATCCAGCCTTTTAAGTGGCGCACCATCTGGCGGATGGACTGCATGAGGGAGTTGGCGGCTCTGATGTCCCGGTTCAGGTTGCCGATGCTGGTCTGGATTCCTTTCTTCTCCATCTGGCAGGCGGCAGGCCCCATGTGGACGGTAGGGATTTGGTCAATCCCTTGCCGGGCATAGGAGCGCAGGTCAAGGCGTTCCGGGCGGTCGTTTGCTTCCAGATAGCGGTTAGCCGTGTCCGCCCATCCCTGCCGCCAGATTTCAGCGTACTTCTGGTCGTTCCAGTCCACGGTGTTCTCCTTGTGGCTTTTCCATCTGCCGGACGGGAGCCGGATTCTTTCGCCGTTTCCGTCGAGGTCGTATACCTTGCGGCACTTGGGAAGCCATTTCCCTTTTTCGTCCATCGCCCGCATGGTAAGCAGGATATGGGCGTGAGGGTTGCCATCCCCCTTGTCGTGGATGGCAAAGTCAGCAATCATGCCTTTTGAAACGAAAAACTCCCGGCAGTAGTCACGGATAAGGTCGGCGTACTGTCCCGGCGGGATTTCCCTTGGGATGGCAAGCACGAACCTCCGGGCAAGCTGGGAGTTCCATTGTTTCTCCTGTGCTTCGGCAGAGTTCCATAAGGTATTGCGGTCTGCAAACTCCGGCGGCACATGGGGTGGGAGCATGATTTCTTTGTGGGTGACTTCGTTCTTGTAGGGATAGTATTTCTGCTCTTGGTCGTATTCAGAGAACAGCTTTTCGCCGCTCTGGTAGGCGGCGGCAGAAACAGCGGATTCATTGTTGCTCCGCTTAATGATGGTGATTTTACAGTGCGGGCATGGCAAGTGTGCGCCCTCCTTCCTCCCGGATTCCGGGCATAGAAAAAGCAGGATACCTTTTTTCAGTTTCCTGCTTGCGTTGCCGCTGGTGGGCGGCAGGTATTTAGTTTTTGATGAGTTATCAGTTTGATAAGCTTAAATTTTACAATTTGAATTTATTCCTACAAAAGTACAAATACTCTTTAACGGTTATTTCTTTACTATGTAAAATACCGATGATAACAAATATAATTCCTGCGACTGTAAGGTAACAGTCCTTAATATCAAAAATAAAGAAGTTTGGTATCTGCAAAAAGTCTAAACTTCCTCCCCAAAAAATTTTATCTATTAAGCTACACAAACAACCTGCCAACCCAAAAACTAAAATTATTTTCACTGAAAATTTAGTTTTCTTCGTTTTTGCTCTATACAATAAATATCCTGATAGAATAATATAAATGGCAAGAATGTTAAAAACAACCATAAGAAATGAACTTGAAAAAACATCAGCAAAATTTCCAAACCATGACAAATTTGTATTTTGTTCTGGGTTAAATCGCAACAAATGAAATATTATATCAAACTCGTCTTGCATAAATAACTTTAATATAATTATTTTTATAGTTTGGTCTATCAATGTCAAAAAAAGTACAGGGATAATAAATGGCTTAATCTGTTTGATGATAAAAAACTCCTCCTCTCAAATCCTGATTTATCGCTGGCACTATTATACAGCTTTAACTTGCTAAATGGAATACGCTTTCTGAAAGATTTCCGGGTGGCAAAGCCACAAAGGGGTAGCTGGCAAAGCCAGCGCAGGGGAAGGGTAGCTTCCCCTGTGATGATTGGAGTAGATTGGAAATCTACGGAAATCATCCGCTGTCCGCAGGACGCCCCCGGCAGGGCGCAATGCACCACTTCCCCAAGTGGTGTATAATTGCGCCCTCTTTCAGAGGGGGATTTTCCAGCTTGTCATTTTGGAAGCCGTCAACGTGAACGCGCCCGGCTCGTCCACGTTAAAACTTCCCGGCAAAAATCAAGACGCGCCCGGCGCACTTTGATTTTTGAACACGCATTTTTACCGTTCCTGCTGTTTCGGTTTCTTATCTGGATAGAGCTTTCCGTCAACAACGGCGGCATGGCTTTTTATTTTGATTTCTCCCTCCTGCTCGCTGCGCTTTGCGTTCCTGTAGCCTTCATCGGAGAGATAAAAGCGGAACCGCTCCCCTTTAAAGCCAACAAAGCATTGTTTCTGTACTTCCACCATAATCATGTGGCGGGTTTCCGGGCGGAACCGTTCTTTTCCTGACAGGTCATGCCCCTGTAAAATCTGTTCCTGTGCTTTTGCCACCGCAAGCCGCTGACGGATAGAATTGTTGTTTTGTTCTGTCGGGAACTGTGCTTTTACACTGGCAATAAACTGGCTGCACTCTGGTTCTGGTATTCGTTCCAGTCTTCGGATGGCGTTCTCCATGATTAACTTTGTCATTAAATCCGCTGTTACCGATACGATTTCTTTTATGCCTGCAAGAGTTTCCGCCTTGGTCGGTGCGGCATTTTGGCAAATAACATTCAGCTCATTTTTTGAAAATTTCATTTCATATCCTCCTTCTGGTTTTCTGCAAGAACCTGTTCCAAAAGACATTTGGTGTCGCTCCGGTGGAACAATACTTTTAAAATGGTGCTGACCTGTTCATCCGTCACGGCTTCCGGGTGGGGGAGATGGCTTTCCAGCATTGCCCCTCTGGTGCAGAGCCGGTGCGTCCGTTCCTTCCGGTTCAGGGTCTTTATCTGGTGTTCCAGCATTTTCTCCTTATGCTGCGCCCGCCGCAGTCTGGCTTCGGTCTTTTCAATCTCCTGATTCAGTTTTTCCAGCTTCTCATTCATGGGCAGCGTCCTCCTTCGGGAGCAGGATATAGATGTGGCTGACCTCCCCGATTCCCTGACGGACACGCATAATCATTCCCGCCTGTTCTAACTCATTCAGGGAACGCTTGCAGGTCTGGGGGGCTTCGGGAGAGTGCCGCCGCTATCTCCATGACGGGGAAGCGGATGAACAGAATCCCGTTGCTGTCCTCGGTTCCCCTTGTCAGGATTTCTTCCAGCAGGCGGGCATACATGACCTTTGCCGTGTTGCTGACCGGAAGCCGGAGCATTGCCTTTGGGAGCGGCATATAGGGCGGCAGGGGCGTACTGGCTATCATAAATTCACAATTCATTGGATGGTGTCCTCCTTTTGGCTCGTTTGGATAGGTAGTGGGGGCAGTCGATAATGACAGCCCGGAAACTCTGCTTGCACCCATGCTGGCATTTCCGGCAAAGTCCGTTGTAGCTTCTGCGCCCCCGGTCGTTCAGGAAGAAAGCAAGCTCTTTCTTCAACTTCTTTGACATTCTCGGCATAGTGCCTCCTCCATAGAAAAACCGCCCGATTCAGCAGGTACAGCCGGAATGGGCGGGCAGTGGTTTTTTGTGTATCGTTTCGGGGCGATTTTCAGAAGAAATACAGCCGTAGAGCCGCCCCAAAATCCCCCTTGGTATTACGGGCAGGGCAGACTATGCCCCGTGAAATTGTTGTGTTTCGGTATCGTTTCGGTGTTCATTTTGCCGGTTCCCTCTGCTGTCGTTCCTGCCCCCGTCTTTGGCGGCGTTTCGCTCTCCTTGGTACGCTCGTTGCGGTCAGGGTTCCTCCGTTTCCCTGCCGGAAGTCGTTGCGTTACATCGCCGGGGAGCATATCCCATACAGGCCGGTCATTCGATTGGAATAATCCATCGATGAACTGCCTATATCATATGACATTTTTGTACCATGTGCCGTATGTCCACGAATCAGGAATAAAGCCCAAAATCTGAAAAATTCCACGATTGCGGAAAAGGCTTTCTGCCGGACGGGTGCAAAATCAGATGTGCATTTTGCACTTCTGAAAATCCGGGCAAATCAAAAGCGCATTTTGCGCCTTTGAAAAGAATCACAAAGGGAAATGCGCCCGGCATGGATATGTGGTACAATGGGGATGGCGGCAAAAGCTGGCCGCAGGGAAGGAGCAGGAAGCCATGAAACAGGGGATAACGATTCAGGAGCGGTTAAAGGATTTAAGGACGGAGCGGCATTTAAAATTAGAGGAACTGGCGGCGGCTACAAAGATTTCCAAATCAGCCTTGGGAAGCTATGAGAATGACGAACTCAAGGAAATCAGCCACAAAAACCTTGTGGAGCTGGCAAAGTTTTACGGTGTGTCAACGGATTACCTGCTCTGCCTGACAGAGAACCGGAACCATCCGGGCATGGAACTTACGGAGCTTCATTTGAGTGACAGCATGGTGGAGTTGTTGAAAAGCGGGCGTATCAACAACCGGCTGCTGTGTGAGATTGCCACACATGAGGATTTTGTTACCCTGATGACGGACACGGAAATTTATGTAGATGGTGTGGCAACCGCCCACTTCCAAAACTTCAACAGCCTTCTGGAAGTCCTGCGGGGGCAAGTCCTTTCCCAATATCAGCCGGTGGAGGAAGATGCTGCGTTAAAGGCGTTGGAAACCATGCAGGTACAGGAAGAAGATTATTTCTGTCAGGTCACGCACCGGACTTGGGACACTATCCTCCATGCCATAAGGGAAGCGCACAAGAATGATACGGATAGTGCGCCGGACGGCTCCAATGGCATGAAGCTAATCAGGGACGCAAAGAAGGCACTGGCCGTGCCGGGTTCCTATCTGGATGTGTTCACTGCCCTGATGTGTACGCAGCTACAAATCCGGTATGAGAAGCTGTCGGAGCAGGAGCGCACGGTTTTGAAGAATGTTATGAAGAAAACTCCGGCATATAAGGATTCCCCGTTGAGCAGGATGAAGCGGAGATAAGGAAATGCCGTTACAGGAAATTTAGCGGTTCCTGCAACGGCAGCTTCTTATTCACTGATATAGTTGATGTCAATTCTGTAGTCACTGTCCTTATATTCAATATCCAGATGGTAATCGCCTATCTGTAATGTCGTACTATCGTCTATCGGAGAGAATGTCCTTTTCTCTGTGTCGAAAATGAAAAATTCTTCTATCAACTGGTGTTCAACTGTGTTCAGTATATCCCAGATACAATCGTCACAAAACAGTGCCTTCATCCTATGGACGCTGACAATGCCACGTCCACGGTCTATCTCCGCATATCCTGTCTTTTGGTCGGGGCTTTTGGTGATATGGACGCTGGTCTGGCTGACTTCATCATAACCAAAATTCATGATGGTTCCCCCTCGGCTGCTGTTGTCCGGGCTTTCTCCTATATCGTACAAATCTAAGGAATAGAACTGTCCTGTATTGGCACAGACAAGGACTGCCTGAGCCGGGTAGCTTTCCATGCAGATACGGCAGGTTTCAGCGGTGTTGGGGATATACTGGATAAAATTCTCTATGTCCTCGCCGTATTCACTGAATACCAAATCATGCCGGATAGTCTGGGCAATCTTGTCATATTCGTCCTTTGTGGCGGATGCCATATAGGTTGCAATCATGCTTATGGCTTCCTCTACGTCTTTTCCATTCTGACGGGTTACACGGATATTATTGATTCCTATTACTATCATGAAAAGTATTAGCACTCCCATACAGGTCATGAAATTCCAGTACAGGAGCCACCGCTTATCAAATGAGCTTAGCCTTTCTTCTGTGCTGTCGTTTTCGTCCACTTCCCAGAAATACCACCACATTTCTTTCACTTTTTGCCATAAACCTTTCACATTCCATTCCTCCGCTTTAAACTTATATACATTTTTAGTTGATTGACCACTCTTATACTATAAAGCGATGTCACTTACCTGTCAAGTGACTGTATATTATTTGCCGAAATTCGATTACCATTTATACATACCCAAAATGGAGGGCAGGGATATGGCAACCAATAAGAAAGTATTCACTTTGCGTCTGTCAGACGAAGTGTTTGATAAAATCGGTATTTTGGCTACAAGTGAACATCGCTCATTGACCAACTATATTGAATATGTGTTAATCCAGCACTTGGAAAAAGTAGAGAAGGAACATGGCATAATCATAACTGACCAAACTAAAGATTGATTATGGCGTTTCCTGTCTTTAGATATAAAATGCTATCACTTGACTGTCTTGTGAACGTATATATTTTTTCTGATTTGGGCTACCATAAATTCATACCCGGAATGGAGGGGAGAAATATGGCAACCAACAAGCGTGTATTTACCTTGCGTCTATCAGACGAAGTATTTGATAAAATTGGATTTCTGGCAACCAAAGAACATCGCTCAATGACGAATTACATTGAATATGTGCTGATGCAGCATTTGGAACAGATTGAAAGAGAACATGGGGAGATTGAAACTGGGCAGACCGAATAGGAATGGTGCTTTCAACTTAAAATGACCAGCCATTTATATTCTGGCTGGCCATTTTATACCCTGATTACATGGTATAGATAAGTTCACTATTTATGATTTCCTCCGCCCGGCTGCGGATATTGTTCATCCGTCCTACCCATTCAAGCTGGTTCCGGGCTTTTAGTTCCTCGGTCACTTCCTCGGCGGCTTTCATCTGCTCTATAATAAGGTCAAGCCGTTCCTCTGCCTGCTCGTTCAGGTCGGCAAGGTATGTCCACAATTTCCCGGTCAGGATAAGGGAGCTGTAGCGTGCCGGGTGTTCCTGTTTGAGATATTCCCGGTGCAGCCGCCCATAGCGTCCGATGGGGCGGTTTTCTTCCGGCAGCTTCAAGTCCGGGATATAGTAATCGCCTATCAGAATATAATCAATGCCGTTCTCTGTGATTCTTTCTTTCAGTTTTTCCATTATCGTTCCCTCCTGTGGTGGAAGGCCCGTCACTGACCAGCTCAATCACGTCCATAATGCCACAATCCAGTGTTTCACAAATACGGGCAAGTGTGTCCATGCTGATATGTTTCCCTTCTTTGCCCATGTTGGCAATCATATTTGTGGTCAGGCCAGCGGCAAGCCTTAAATCCTCTTTCCTCATGTTGCGCTCTATCAGTGTGTGCCAGAGCGGTTTGTAGCTGATGTACATTTTTCTCCCTGCCTTTCTGCCCCGGATGGGCGTTTAAACCCATTATATCAGGATTCTTGCTAACTCACAAATATTTCTTGACGGTATCGCCGGTTCCGTCTGGATTGTGCTTTTCCTTTCCTCTTTTGTTTACATCTAATTAGCCGTGACCTGCTTCATGCCCTGGCTCTTTGCTCATGTGAGATAAAGAAGTAAAAGAAGTGTAAAAAATTTTGCCGTTCCCTGTCCGGCTGACTGCCGGACGGGTCGGGCTTTAGTCGGGCAATTCTACCTTGCCGACAAAAGAGTAATAGATTTCGATTTCCTGTCTGCGGAGCTTCCCCCGGCGTTTCCCGTCAAGGGCTTCCGATTCGTGGATTACGATTTTCTCCACAAACTCCCGTAACAGGGTAGGGGTGAGTTCCTCAAAGCTGGTGTACTTGCGTACCACTTTCATAAACTTTTCAGCGTTTGCCGTGGCTTCCAGCGTCTTAGAAAGCTCGCTCTGCAAAGCGGCGGCTTTCTCTTTCAGTTCCTTTTGCTCGGCTTCGTAGTCTGCCGAAAGCTCCGTGAAACGCTCGTCCGATATGCGCCCCGCCACGCTGTCCTCATACAGCCGCTTGAAGATGGCGGAGAGTTCCGCAATCCGTTTTTCTGCCGCTTCCAGTTCTTTCTTCCTTGCGGCGTTCCGGCGTTTGCTCCCGTCCTCGGTCTGCTCGGTCAACAGCTTCATAAACCGGGCTTCATGCCTGGCGGCGTAGCTGGTGACTTTCCGTAAATTCTCGGTCACTCCGGCGGTCAAAAGGTCGGTGCGGATAAAGTGCGCCGTACAGTCTGCCGTGCGCTTCTTGTAGCTGCCGCATATGTAGCAGTCCTGCCGCCGTTTGTCCGTCTGATACCTCTGCTGGTACATGACGCTGCCGCAATCCGCACAAAAGAGTATGCCGGAGAATAAGCCCACTTCATCATAGCGGTTGGGGCGTTTGCGCTGCCTGCGTAGCTCCTGCACACGCTCCCATGTTTCCCGGTCAATGATTGCTTCGTGGTGGTTCTCAAAGATTGCCTGTTTCTCCACGGGGTTCTCTTTACTCTGCTTCACCTTGTAGGACACTTTCTCGGTCTTGAAGTTCACAAGGCAGCCCGTGTATTCCCGGTTTTCAAGGATATGCGCCACGGTGTTTGTCGCCCACCTGCACTCATAGCCGGGGTGGTAGCGGCGGGTGCTTCCCGTCCGGCGGTATTCCAGCGTTCCCGGCGTGGGGATTTGCTGTTCCGCAAGCATACGGGCTATCTTGGTCGGTCCGTTCCCGGCAAGGCATAAGCTGTATATCTGCTTCACCACGGGGGCGGCTTCTTCGTCAATGATGAAATTTTCGTCCTCGTCCATGAGGTAGCCATATACGGGCTTGCTTGTTACGGGCTTCCCGCTCATGCCTTTTGACCTCTTGACTGCCTTGATTTTCTTGCTCGTATCCCTCACCAGCCATTCGTTAAAAATGTTACGCAAAGGCGCAAAATCGTTGTCGCCCTGTGCGCTGTCAACGCCGTCATTGATTGCAATGAAACGGACGCCGTTTTGTGGGAAAATCATTTCCGTGTACATTCCCACTTGTAAGTAGTTCCGCCCTAACCTTGACATATCCTTTACAATGACTGTCCCCACAAGCCCCGCTTCAATGTCGGCAAGCATGGACTGAAAACCGGGTCTTTGGAAATTTGCCCCGGAGAATCCGTCGTCCGTGTACCATTTCAGATTCGTAAATCCGTTCTGTTTTGCGTAGGCTTCAAGGATTCGCTTCTGGTTGCTTATGGAGTTGGATTCGCCTTGGAGCGTGTCCTCGTGCGACAATCTCGGATATAGGGCGGTAATCAGTTTTTGGGTGGTCTGTCTTGTCATGGTTTCCTCCATTTCCGACAGCCAGCCCCACTATTCCGTATGTTTATCATACCACATGGGGCGGCTGTCTGTACAGTCTTTTTTACTACTTTACCGCCCGTCAAAATGACGGTTTTTATGTGCGGGTTGTCATAGGTTGTATATTGGCTTGTGTCCGGCTGCGCTTTCCGCTTCCAGCACTTTCATCATCTTGTCGGCGGCGGTGGCGGTGGTGTCCTGTTTGAAATAGCCGGAAACCACAAGGACGGTGTTCCCCCGGCGTACCTCGGTCACGCAATCCGGGCGGCGGGCGGTGGCGCTTTTCTTGGGCGTGTCGGTCATAGGCAAATCTCCTTTCCGTTCAGCAGCGTTTTAAGGCGTTCCATTTTCTCCCTTGCTCTGGCTTTTCTGAAATTCTCCCCGGTAATGCGGACGGGGGTACACATTTCTGTAAGGCGGTCATATATCCGGGCATGGGCGGTGTCCTCCGGGTTCTGCAATTCCTCCAGCGTCAAGTTTGTTGTCACGATTAAGGGCTTGCCGCTTCGGTATCGGCTGTCTATCACGTTGTAAACCTGTTCAAGCCCGTATTCTGTGCCACGCTCCATGCCGAAATCGTCAAGGATAAGTAGCGGGAAGCTGCAAAGGCGGGCTATGTATTCGTTCCTGTCCTTGTAGCTGGTGGCAAGGTCGTTGAGGATAAGGGCAAAGTTTGTCATGCACACGGAAACTTCTTTCTCCATGAGGGCGTTGGCGATACACCCGGCGAAATAGCTTTTGCCTGTGCCTACCATGCCCCATAACAGATAGCCGATATTCCCGGCTTTCATTTCCTCCCAACATTCCACATAGACATGAGCTTTGTGCATTTGGGGGCATTTGCCGTTGTCGTTTTCAAACGTCCATTCCCGCATAGCCGGGTCGGTGAAGCCTATTCTTTTCAGCCGTTCCACTTCCTCCCGGTGCTTGTATTCCCGGTGGCTGGCTTCCAGCGTTTCCCGGCGTTTGCGCTGGCAGTCACATTCTTTCGGGTGGCGGTCACGTCCGAAAAAGGTCTTGCCCTCCGGGAAGTAGGCTTCTTTGGGCTGGCGGCAGCTCCCGCAGTATAAAAGCCCGTCCTCCCCGGTGTAGTCCTCCGGCTCTGCTTCCTGTGCCGTGGCAAGCCGGAAAATGGCGTTATCGTAATCACTCATAAAATCTTCCTCCTTGTTCATGGTCTTTTACGCCCTGTTTACGGGGCGTTGTGTCTATGCGGTCAAAGGCTCTCGCCCTCCTTGTAGGAATAATCGGGGATTCCTTTCTTTCCTGTGCCTTTCCTGTCACGTCTTGCCCACATACGGACAGCGGCGGCATGGTTGGCGTACACTTTCCCGTAGGCGGCTATGAACTCGCTCAATTCCTCGATGAACCGTTCCAGCCTGTCCGGGTATTCCCCTTTCAGCTCCGCATACTCGGATTCGGAGAGGAAAAGGTTTTTATATCTGCCAAAGGGTGCGGGCTGCTCCCCACTCACTCCTTTTGGTTGGTTCTCTTTTAGTTGGTTTATAGTAAGTTGGTTAGGGGTCGGTTTTCCGTCCAACGCAAAGGTCGGTTTTCCGTCCTTATGAGGGTCGCTTTTCCGGCTATCAGAGGGTCGGTTTTCCGGCTGTATGGCTGTCATATGGTCGGAAAACCGTACCACTGGCATTTGCGGTATTTTTATATAAAGGCGGTTGGGTGCGGAGAAGCCCCGGCGTTCCCTCACCAGAAGCCCGGCAGCGTCCAGCTCGTTCAGTGCGCTTTTTATGGCGGTGCTGCCTTTATCCAGCATTTCCGTTATCTCCGAAACGGGATAGACAATGTACGTCCTGCCCTCGCTGTCCTGCCAGCCGTTCTTCTGTGAGAGGGTGGAACGGTCAAGAAGCAGCCCATAGAGCAGCCTTGCAGTATGCGACAAGTCCATTTTCAGCAGAAAATAGGGATAGGGCAGAAAACGGGGCAATATGGTGTCGGCTGTGATGTATTCGGTTATGGTTCTCACCTCCTGTCTGTGGCTTCTTGTTACGCAGTTAAAACGGCATTTTCGGGGGTAAAGGATAAATGTATCGGCTACCTGTTGAGGGCGGTCAAAAAAGCCTTGATTTACGGGGGTTTGGAATATCCTAAAGCGTGACATTTATCCCTCTGTTTCCGCTTGCGCTGTGCGGCTCTGATTCTTTTCATGCGTCCGGCGCAATCCGGGCAGTATTTCCCACGGTTTGACTTGGGGAGAAAATACCCGCCGCACTCGGTACAGCGTTTCCTGTCTGCCCGGTGGAGTAGGGCGGCTTCCAGATTTCCGTCCAGTGGCAGCACGGCGGTAATGAACCAGCGACAGATAAGCGAATAGCTGATACTCTGGACGCATACGCAAGGCTCGCCGTTATCCAGCAGGATACAGTTGCCGTTATCGTAGTTGCAGCACTCATGTACAAGGCGGCGGGCGGCTCTGTATTGTGGGTAGTTCATTCTTGGTATCTTTGCGCCCATGCCGTCAATGCTCCCTTTCCGGCTTCCTGTCCGGGTACAGCTTCCCGGCGGCTACGGCAGCATGGCTCTTTATCCTGATTTCGCCCCGCCCCTCGCTGGCTCTTGCGTTCCTGTAGCCCTCATCAGAGAGGAAATAGCGGTGGCGTTCCCCCGGAAATCCCACGGGGCTGTCGCTGGTCTTTACGTCAAGGACAATCATATGCCGGGTTTCCGGGTGGAAACGCTCCATGCCCGTCAAGTCATGCCCCTGCATGACTGGCTGCTGTGCCTTTGCTTCCGCAAGCCGCCGCCGGATAGAGTTCTCATGCCCCGCAAGGAAACGGGCTTTGTTATCGGCGATAAACTGGCTGCACTCCGGCTCTGGTATCTTTTGCAGCTTCTCTATGGCGTTCTCCATGATTACCCTTGTCAACAGGTCTTTTATCACGGATACGGTTTCTTTCATGCCGCCTATGGTTTCCGCTTTGGTGGGGGCGGCGTACTGGTAAATCATTTCAAGCTCGCTGTTCGTAAATCTCATGGCATTACCTCCTGTGGCTGTTTTGTTATCGTTCCAGTTCATGTTTTTTCTGCTGGCTCGGTGCGCCCCTCAAAATCTGCTCGATATTTCCCTTGATTGTCTGCAATTCCCGGACGTTCTCTTTCTTCTCCCGGTACTCGTTGTAAAGGGCGTTTTTCTCTTTGGTAAGCTGCTCAATCTCCGCTTGTAGTGTCTTGGACGCTGGCAGCTTGGAGATTCCCTGTGCCTTGAAGAACCGGGCGGCGGATTCGGAAATGATAAACTCACTTTCGCGCTGCTCCCGGTAAGCTCTCCGGGCTTGCTCCGTTTTCTGCGCCCGCAATCCGTCACGGGCTGGCTTGGTCTTGATGTACGCCAATAGCTGTTTCTGCAAGTCTTTTTTCTCCCGTAAAGTGCTTTCCACGGCTTTCAGTTCCGCATGGACGCTGTTCAGTTCTGTACTGGCGGCGGCAAGGGCGGCTTCCAGTTCCTCCGGGGAAGAAAAGCCAGATTCCTCGTAAATACTCATGGTCGCCGCCATTTGCTTCAAGTTGTGCAAGGTCGCCCACTTTTCATATCCCCGCCCTTTGCCCTCGGCTTTCTTGGCGGCTATATCTACCATGCGTTGTACGCCGTCATTTTTCGGGGCGTTTATGGCGGCTTTATTCCGCTGTAAACGGTCTTTTAGGCTGCGGGGGTGTTCCTGTCTGTGTAGTGGCGTTTCGGCGGCTCTGGCGGCGTTCTGTGCGTTTTGGGTGAGTGTTTCCAGTACGGCGGCACGGTCAAAATCATCACCCAGCTTCCGGGCGGTGATTGGCTTCGTCCTGTCCGGCGTAAGATAGCTCAATCTTCCCCGGCTCTCCTTGACGGTCACGCCCTCTTGTAACAGTTTCTTGGAGAAGTCCTCAAAAGAGGTCGCGGCGGCAAGGGCTTTCCGTATGGTCTGCCTTAGCTTCTCCTTGTCGGTTTCAAATTTCGTAAGTTTGGGCGGCTCACCTGCGGCGGCAAGGGAAGCGTTCTCTTTATCCAGTGCGGCTTGTCCTTTCCGTTTCGCCCAATACTCACGCTCGGTAATGCGGTTCTTACTCCCATGTAGTAGGTCAATCTGATAGAGATTTTCCCGGTGGCACATCTCCATGACTTCCGCTTTGAAATACTCCATAGCTGCGTCCGTACAGCGGTGCTTGCAGCCCTCCCTTGTGTCGGCTGGTCTTTCCATGTAGGGCAGTAACGGAACTTCCGCAATCCGCAAAGAATTGATTACGATATGCACATGAATGTTGCCGCTGTGGTTATGCCCGTCCGGGTGGGTGCATACAAGGGCTTGGTGTCCGGGGAAATGCGTCCTGCAAAATTCCTCGCCCAATGCCTGCGCCCGGTCTGCGGTCAAGCCGTTGTCGGGTGCGTCACGGGGGTCAAAGCTGATAATGTAGTGGTGGCTCTTTACGTCCTCCCGCTTCTGGTTCTTGCCGTATTTCAGATTGGAACGCATACACGCTATGGCGAAATCCTCCCCGCCGCAATTCAGAGAGGAAATGAGGTAGCCTTTCCTCGGAATTATCTGCCCGTTTTCGTCCAGTGTGGGCTTCATGGTAAATTCGTCATGCTCAAAGGTTAGGTACTGCTCGGCTGCTCCATAGTCGGCATTTTTAGAACTGATATGTTTGAATGTTGCCAACGGCTTCACCTACTTTCTGCAAGACTTCAAACTTCAAGGCGGCAAGCTCCGCTGTGGCGGCTCGTACCTCTTGGGAGAGGGCGTTATAGGGTGCGCCGTACTCGTTCAGACAGCGGGCAATCTGGTTCAAGTTGCCGCCGATTTTCCCGTATTCGGCTGTGAGTTTTCCAACGGCAGAGAGTAATTCATCATTGACCGGGGAAACGGTAATGACCGGGCGTATGCTCGACTTAATAAGGGCTTGCCGGATAAACTCGGCTTGGCTCATTTTGCAGAGGGTGGCACGCTCGGAAAACTCGGCGTATTCTTCCTCGGTCAAGCGTGTCTTGATTACCCGGCGGCGGTGGGGCGTGTTGTATCTTTTCATGGTCGTTGACCTCCTTTCTTGAAAATCCCCTCTCACTAACAGGAGAAAAACAGGGGCGTAAGCGGAAGTGTTTTTTGAAAAATCCGAAAATATTTTTCCGGGGATTTTTCAAAGCGGCGCAAGCCGCAAAAAGGCGGGCTTGGGGTGGCAACCCCAACAAGATTCCCATAGGACAAAATGAGCGATTAGCGAAATTTGGTACTGTGGTAGAATCTTGCTCTTAGAAAGTGACGGATTCCGCTGTACTGGCTTCCCTCAATACCTTTAGTGCCGCAAGCGGGGATTTTGCCAAAGCAGCGGCGATATTTCTCCCTCTAATACCTACAAACCAGCAAAAAGGAAAATGGACGTTGATTTGCAGAAATTCCCCCTCATTCCTTACAACACCACGCAAGCCCGAATAGGCGGGAATTTGTGAAAATTTCTTCTCGCCCGCCCTCCACGGACAGCCTGCGGATTTGCCAAACGGGAGAGGGGATTTCTTTCTATTTCCCCTTTGCACGGCATAATACTGGCGATTTTTGAAAATGCCAAAAATGGGCGATCGGGTAGGAGGCTACCCATTAGTTGAGTAGCCGACCTCCCACACCACTGTACGTACCGTTCGGTATACAGCGGTTCAATAGTTTTCACGATACTTTTAGATAATAGTCAAGCATGGAGATATAGCCCAGCTTGGCTATTATTTTATTGGTAAGGGCAACGCTTAATATCTGTGCTGT
>CAJTCR010000076.1 GCA_910574915.1 Eubacteriaceae bacterium | reverse complement strand
CTGTTTTTTTGATTCTATGATACAGAAAATATATTTTTTGTACGATTGACTCAAAAGGCATTCTTCTTTTTATCCCTATTCTTTAAAAATCTATAATTGAATAAATATAAATACTAAAAGCGAAATCTCTGACAAAAGCGTGGAAACATTGAAAAATTAAGGTTTTTATGATATTATAAGGACAGGAGAATAGGATATGACAAATGAGCAGAAAAGGGAAGAGAAACAGAAGCTGCTTTTAGAACGCTTACAGGAAATGAGTTATTTTGATGACGAATTTATGACAAAATGTCTGGAAGATTATCCCAAAGGGGTAGAACTGATGCTGCGCATTATTATGAATGATGCAAAGTTAGTTGTAAAAGAAGCACAGGTACAGGCGGTAATAAAGAACCTGCAAGGGCGTTCTATCAGAATGGATGTTAAGACAAATGATGTGTCAAAGAAACAGTACGATGTAGAACTGCAACGAGCCGACAGTGGGGCAAAGCCGAAACGTGCGAGATATAACAGCAGTTTAATGGATGCAAATTCCATTCTTCCGGGAGATGATACGGAAATGCTGGCGGAAACGTATGTGGTATTTATTACAGAGAATGATGTGCTTGAAGGTAATCTCCCGATTTATCATATTGACAGGACAATTCAAGAAACAGGGGCGTTGTTTAATGATAAAGCACATATTATATATGTAAACGGAGAGATTAAAGATGATACACCATTAGGGCGGTTGATGCACGATTTAAGCTGTGCTGATCCAGACGATATGAATTATAAGGAATTAGCAGACCGGGCAAGATATTTCAAGAAAGATGAGGAAGGACGAAAAATTATGAGTAAAATCATGGAGCAGCTTTTAAATGAAGAAAAAATTGAAGCAGCAAAGCGTATGCTGGAAAGAGGAAAAATGACAAAAGAGGAAATTGCAGAGGATTTAGATTTGCCATTGAGTGTAGTGGAAAGACTTGAGAATGATTTACAACTGGCATAATGAATTTTGCGGTGGATTGTGAAAGCAGGAACTCATGAAACGGAGAAATCCTGCTTTTATTATATTGATTTTCTTGTTTTGGTATTATTCAACAATAAGAGAAAGGAAAAAACCATTATTACAAGATGTTTTTCACAAAGTTCGTGTCACTAACTTGACACAAGGGGGATTACGGGCGATGGAAGAGCTTTCAAAGCTGGAGGACGACAGGAGGCGGGGTAGACTTCCGGGACCGGTGAGAAAGAAGGGAATTGCCAGTAATGAGATGTGTACGTTTTTAATTATTAATATTTCCTCCTTACAGTTGATTCCGGTGAATGTGATTGCTTATCGGAGTCAGTACGGGAGCGTGAACCCGGCCGGGATCGTCGGCGCGGGGATCGTGGCTACGGCAGTGAGTACGATTGTGGCGGTGGTGTATTGTAAGATGATGGATGGGAAGCGGAGGATATAACATCTTCCGCTTTCGTAGTATTCAAAAAGTGACGAATAAGAGTTTTGAAAGTATATTGAGAGAAATTGATTTTTAGGGTATACTAAGGAAAAGAATTTTGTTTAAGTAAGAAAGGTGGTAATTGGACATGTCAATTTTACAAAGAAAAGTAATTCAATCCCTCGATGGCTTGTCGGATGATAATTTGAGCTTTTTACTCGAAATGATACAGCGTTTTATGAAATCCTCCGAAAAAAAAGAGGAAAATGTTAACGAGTTGGCTATAAATAAAAAAATAGTTCGAAGGATTGGCAGTTTAGAAGGGCAGGATCTTATTGATGCAGATTATGATATAGATGAGTGCAATGATGAAATTGCAAAGATGTTTGGAGTGTGCCCGTGATGAAAATATTGATAGATACGCACATAGCCATCTGGGCAGTATTAAATGATCCTAAGTTGCCTGAAAAAGCAAAAGAACTGCTTCTTGATATAGAAAATGAGATATTATACAGTACGGCTTCTATTTGGGAAATTACAATAAAACATATGTTGCATCCAGAGAAACTTCGTATGAATGGGAATATTCTGGAAAAAGGATGCGAAAACAATGGATATACTGTATTGCCTATTTTAAATGCACATGTTTCATACTTAGAAACATTAAAACGCGCCCCCAATGCACCACGTCATAATGATCCGTTTGACCGAATTATGATCGCCCAAGCAAAAGCAGAAAAATTAATGTTTTTAACACATGATTCAATAATCCCATATTATGAAGAATCGTTCATCATAACTGTTTGATTCAAATAGACATACCTTCCTATGATGTCACTGTTGAACGAAGGCGCAATCACGATGGATGATCTGAATGATTTTAGTGACGATTTGAAAGATACGATAGGACATTTCGTTAAAATGTAAAAGATGTATCATAGTTAAAATATATTTGAAAAAGATAAGGAATTTTTTAGTCTTAGCTTGACACAACCGTACCGCAGTCAGTATGGGAGTGTGAATCCGGCTGGGATTGTGGGACCTGCGATGGTGGCTACGATGGTGAGTACGGTTGTGGCGATAGTGTTTTGTAAGATAATAAATAGAAAGGAACAGCATCCATAAATGCATCTGCTAATGTATCGATCTTATCATCTGTTGTGTCAAGATGATCGGCGGCCAGCTCTCTGAACATTTGAAGCAATAATTGAAATGCCTGTATCCATGTTATGTCAGACATTTCATCGGAAAAATATAAAAAGAGTTCACCAAGAGACCGTTCATCGTTTGATTCACGGCTTTCAAGGGATAACATCATATATCGGGTAAAGACTACTGCGGTATGTGCTGTCATCGCATCATAGGAGATGGATCTGCATTCTTTACCCAGATGCAGGTAACTTTTGCAGACTTTGAAAAAGACTTCAATATCCCATCTTTTTCCGTAGATGCGGATAATTTCATTTTCATCCAATTCCGTATCGGTTGAAATGATGCAGAGATATTCTTTGCGTTTGTTTCTGTTCCGAACATAGACCACTTTGGCTGGAATGGCCTTTCCATCTTTTACGACATCAACCATGGCAGATAAAAGATATCTGGAACGTCCCCTGCGTTTTTTGTTTTTGCTGTAAATGGCTGTTAAGGACATGTCTTCCCCATTGTAACGGAAAAACATTTTTGGTGTTTTCTTAACCATGGCAATGACATCATATCCGATCCCTTTCACGGCATGGATGGAACTCGGGGAGGAAAACCAGCTGTCAAAAAGGACGTATTTTGCCGGGATAACGGCGCTTTTAGCATGCTTTAACAATTCAAGCATTACAGAAGCCCCCTTCTGCATAGACAGCCGGCGCCGTTTGTATCCGGCAGTCCTTTTATCCATGGCAGATGCTTCGTTTATCCTGTTCCTCTTGTTTTCAGAAGAAAGAAGCACACTGTTAACCGGGAGGAAAGTGCTGCCGTCCGACCAGCCCAATGTAAGCATTCGAAAGCCAGATTTATAAGCATGTTTTGCATGATCATATACTTTTGCAAGCAGTTCCACTTTTTTAGAACGGTTCCTTTCAAACATGGAATCATCAATGATCAAAACATTGGCACGGTCTTCAGAATCCAACGATACAACAGCTTCCTTGATAATCCTGCTTGAAAGAATTGTTGTAAAGCGGATCCAATTAATCTGGATCATCTTCATAAAACGATAGATAGTATCCTTTGCAAACGCCGGGGTATTTCTTCTGGTAAGAAGGTTCATGTACATGCTTCTGTTGAAAAAAACCAGCAAAAACAAATACTGAAAGATTTGTACAACAGGAAATCCTTTTTTCTTATAGGCATTAGCAGATTTCAGTGCAGAAGAAACATGGAATCTTGTAAAAAATCTTCGGATAGTTTTAGAAATCTGGTTATCATTCTGAGCGTCTTGTGTTATACTTTTATTCATAGCATGGGTCCTCCGGTTTTAATTGTTTCTGAGCAACTCAATTATACCAAACCAGATGGTACTCATGCTATTTTTATTCCAGTTATTATTGAATTTTCAAGGTGCATACGCACTTATTCAAGTGCGAAGTTTGAGTTTAGTATTAAATGTTATAGATGATAAACTAAAATAATAACGATATGGTAACCAAACCCTTGCTTCCTGCATAGAATAAAGCAAAAGCCAATAGGAATGTTTTATGGAAATTTATGTCGTAAAACCAGGAGATACTGTAGATTTCATTGCTGAGAGTCATGGGATTTCAGTATCTTCTGTTATTTATAACAATCAACTTGTTTATCCATACCCATTGGCGGTGGGGCAGGCGCTTCTTTTGTCTTCAGGAGAGACTGCGGCACCTTCTTATCCGGCTTGGGTAAATGGCTATGCTTATCCTCATATCCAACAGAGCGTTTTAAATGAGACCCTTCCTTATTTGTCTTCGCTGTCTGTTTTTTCTTATGGATTTACGACGGAGGGGGATCTGATTCCTCCAAAGACAGATGATGCTTTTATGATTCATGCTGCGCTTTCTGAGGGGGTGCGTCCGGTTCTTACTTTAACACCGCTTGGGCCTGACGGAAATTTTAATAATTATTTGATTTCGGCTGTGGTCAATAATCAGGAAGCAAAAGGCAATCTGCTGGCAAATCTTTTAACGACCGTGCAGGAAAAAGACTTTCAGGGTGTGGATATTGATTTTGAGTATATTCGTCCTGAGGATCGGATTCCTTTTGCTGAATTTGTGGCGGATGTCAGGAATTTCCTTTCTCCTTATGGCTATCATGTTTCGGTTGCTTTGGCGCCAAAGATCTCGGATACGCAGGCGGGCCTTCTTTATGAAGGAAAAGATTACAGGCTTTTGGGAGAAGCTGCTGACAGTGTCTTGCTTATGACTTATGAGTGGGGTTATACGTATGGGCCTCCTATGGCTGTGGCTCCTGTGAACAAAGTCAGAGAAGTGGTGGAATATGCGGTTACGCGCATTGATCCTGCAAAAATTGATCTGGGGATTCCAAACTATGGGTATGACTGGACGCTGCCGTTTGTTCAGGGAAGCTCCCGAGCAACTACGGTCAGTAACCAGGCGGCGGTACAGATTGCAATAGAGGCTGGTGTTCCTATTCAGTTTGATGAAGTTGCCAAATCGCCTTTTTTTCAGTATGAAAAAAATGGGCAGCTTCATGAGGTGTGGTTTGAAGATGTAAGAAGTTATAAGGAAAAGTTTGCTCTTCTGCCGGAGTTTGGGCTGCGGGGAATGGGCTACTGGCAGATTATGCGGTTTTTTAGACCGAACTGGCTGCTGCTGGAAGACACTTTTCTGATTCAAAAGCCATAATATAAAGAAAAGTGCATTCCAAATGATAGTGGAGCTTTGGGATGCACTTTTTGATTGTTTTATAGCTGTTTCTGATTGGCGCGCTTTTGCTGTATGGAGAGCAGTTTATCCAGATAGATCGACTGAAACTGCTTGCTTGCCAATGCCTGTTTCAAAGGCGGCAGTTTTAGTATTGTGCCAAATACCGCTGCCATCGCACGGTGATTTGCAAAAGCCTGGTTATCAAAAATCAGGTTTTGCAGGGTGCCTTTTTCGATGGCTTGCAGGACAAAACGATGTGTACTGTTTACCGGGGTAATGATCTGGACAGGGCGCCTTGTGAGCTGGATTGCGCTCGTTGGGCAGTTTCTGGCGCAGACGCCGCAGCCAAGGCAGATTTCTTCGTCAATCACGGGCTGTTTTTGTCCGTGTTCCTGTGCATTTATAGAGATCGCCAGAATGGGACAGACGTTTGCACATTTTCCGCATCCGATACATTGTTCCAGCGATACTTTCGGTATATAGTTTGTAGTTGCAACAGGCTGCATCGGGCTGAAATGCCTTGCCGCTTGCAGTGCTTCACAGCAGCAGCCACAGCAGTTGCAGATAAACGCCGGGTGTTCACGGACATTTTCACCGATTTGTACAAGGTTGCTCTCATAAGAGCGTTGCAATACATCTTTTGCTTCTTCCTTTGAAATCAGGCGTGCATATGTTCCATGTTCTGCAAGGGAGCGTGCAACATTGTCGAAAGTCAGGCATACGTCCCAGGGAGCATCTATTTCGCAGGGATGTCCGGCGTGGTACATTTTATGTCTGCAATAGCAGGTGCCAAGCCCGATGTGTTGTGCTTCTTCGACGATATGTGTAGCGCGTTCGTAGTCCAGGATATGATTTGTTTTGCTCCCTGCAAGTACCGGTTCCTGTACAAAAACGCGTCCAAGCTTTGTTTCAGTGGCAAAAAACAGGTCTTTGATAAAATCTTCTTCGACATTCATGTACTGATAGTATAGTTCGCTGAGATATTTCTGGTCAATATCGCCTCTCGTACGCATAAGGGCAAATTCGATAAATCCCGCCATTGGCGGAGGCATGACAAACTGACGCTGTCCGTGGTAGTAAGAATCTACAAGCAGTGCTTTTTCGCAAAGGCGGTCTAACAGCTTTTCAGCTTTCGCTTCGGTTGTTCCCCAGATTTTTGCAGCTTTTTTCAGTGTAAACGGACGGACAGGAAGCAGTGCTGCCCATTTTGCTTCTTTTTCAGAATACAATACCTGAAGGATTTTATAAAGTGTGTCGGATGGCGGCGCTCCCTGGGTAAACCAGTTAATACGGTCTTCCAGATTTTTGTAGGCGTCTCTTGCTGTTAAATGTCCCATAAGAAAAGTACCTCCTTTGCTGTTTTTTTATTGGGATGTTATTAGCCTTCTTCCAAAGCCGCAGCCAGGGCGTGCCAATCCCCGTTCTCGGCTGTTCGTTGTAAGTGTTACGAAAATATATTTTTATCTGGTTTGTTTTGAATGAAAACAACTGGGATGGTGTTATAGTATTTAGTTGATTTTGTTTTTGTTGTAGTATTAGGTATTATAACACATTTATTGGAAATCAAGCAGTAATTTCCTGAAAATCTTGAAATATTTGACAGTAATTTTGGGATCTTGACTTTTAGTAATATATATGTTACATTTTATAAAAATATATCTGGGGTATCATGCATATGAAAAAAGCAGATGAAAACAAAAATATGGAAAAACAGCAAAATACCGTAAAACAGCAGCTTATCAGTCAATATATTAAATATAGAAAAATGAAAAATCTTACACAGGAGGAGTTAGCTGCGGGAATGGGAATTAAACGGCCGAATATAAGCCGCTTTGAATCAGGACAGTGCAATCCGACATTAGATTTGCTTATAAAGATGGCTGAATGTATGGACTTGGAAATCAGAGTAGAATTGTCAGAAAAGCAGGGAGACTTTCAATATGAAGAATAGTAACGGTTTGTTTTATACAAATTTGGAAAACACAGATGAAATTGATTGTATGATAAAAAAATTTGAAAATTACGCAGAACAAGGAACAAACCCTGTTTATATCATTAATCGGCCATTAGAAGAAAAAAATATTTCTTATAATTATGAAAAAGCAGTTGTAATCTTGATTCCAAAGCATAAGATTATTTTTATAAATTATGGAAACAATCAGGAAAAATTTGAGGATTTTCGAGAAGATTTTCTGGAAGATTTGGGTCAGTTATCAAAAAAGTATGATTATTTGAAAATTTTAGGCAGGCCAAGGCAATGGAAGTCTTCTTTTATCATATCCTATCAATATGAGGACATGGAACGTTATCCATTAGATGAATTTTTGAAAAAGAACCGTTTAGGGACAAAGGAAGACGAGAGAAAAGGAGAATTTTTAATTTCGTTATTGACGGGCAGTATTAATGATGTAGAACGAACAGGTGTAGATTATCCTGATACGATATTAGAAAAAATACGACGCAAAATTATTTTGTTTGATGGTGATCAGACCAGATTTATTTTTGATGAACCTCATAAAGACAGGATTATCATCCAGGGACTGGCAGGTACTGGAAAGACGGAATTACTACTGCACAAAATAAAAGAATTGTATTTAAAAAAAGATGATCTAAAAATTGTGTTTACCTGTCATAATAAAATACTGGCTGAAAATCTTAGAGAACGTATTCCACAATTTTTTGATTTTATGAAAGTGGATGAACAGATAAAATGGAATGAAAAATTGTGGGTGATGAGCGGTTGGGGCTCCAAAGGGAATCCTAATTCTGGTGTATATAGTTATATTTGCTATTATTATCATATTCCGTTTGAACGATTTTATTATGGAGTAACATTTGACAGTGTATGTGAGCGGGCATTGCAAGAGTTGGATCAAATAGATAGCTTTCAAGAATGCTTTGATTATATTTTAATTGACGAAAGCCAGGATTTTTCAGATGGATTTTTTGATTTATGTAAAAAGGTAACGAAAAATTGCTTGTATATAGCTGGCGATATTTTTCAAAATGTTTTTGAAAAGGAGTATATCAGTCAGGTCAGCCCGGATTTTCTTCTTAATAAATGTTACAGGACTGATCCTAAAACGCTGATCTGTGCTCATGCGATTGGGATGGGATTGTTTATGAACAAACCAGATCACTATCTTAGATGGCTGGATGATAAAGCGTGGGAAGCATGTGGTTATGATATAAAAAAAGAAGAAGGTTTTTATAACTTATATAGGAAACCGCTTAGAAGATTTGAAGATCTGGAAAATACCGGAATTAAGAATATTCAGGTTTTTTCCATTGACAGGAGACAGTATGTCAATCAGATTTTAAAAATTATCGAAGAACTGCAAAATAATAATCCTACTCTGCTGCCAGATGATATTGGTATTATGTTTTTGGAAAATTATAATGTAAATTATGAACTTGCAAATGAGCTGCAAATAGCCATTGAAGATAAATTTGAATGGAGTGTTAATATTGGGTATGAATCGAAAGTGAAAAGAAAAGGAACAGTATTTGTCAGCAACCGGAACAACGTAAAAGGGCTGGAATTTCCATTTGTAATTTGTGTGATGCAAAGTAAGCTGGACAGAGACCTTCAAAACAGAAATTCGATTTACATGATGTTGACCCGTTCTTTTATTACGTCTTATTTTATTCTGCCAAATGATGAAGAAAATATTGACAAGATGAAACAAGGAGTAGATTTTGTAAATAAGAATGGATATTTACATGTCAAAGAACCGGATTTGAGACAAAGGGAAAAATTATACAACACAGTGATTAATAGGAGTAATGTATTTAAGTCACAGCATGATATTGTTGAGGAGATTATGGATCGAATTAAAATTGAAAAAACATATAGAAACAAGATTCATAAAATCATACAAGATGCTTTTTCGGATGAATTTGACCGAGAAAAGCTGTATGATATTATAAGGATGAACTATAGTTGTATGATTTAAAGGATGTCAGAGATGAAAATCATAGAGATAAAAATTAACCGTTTTATTTGTGAGAAGATAAGTATGCCAATCCGTGACAAAAGAGACACAATATTGTTGTTATTGGAAACCATGAAACTGGTAAATCATACAGAAAATAATTTATTCAATAAAAAAGGAAAAATTATGATCTGTATAGATAAAATGAGCCGGATTTTTTATTGGACAGATGATAAAATCTTTTCTTTTTATTTTCCATTTTCTCTGGAAAAAACAGGAGATGGTAATTATAGAATTTATGACAGCCTTACAGATTTTGAGATAACGAACCAGATGCTTTCGTTATTAATCAGTATTTTTGAGAAAAACATAAATCAGGAAGAATCTCTTGAAAATACGGTGGATCATATTATAGACAGTGCAAATGATTATGAATATAAAAATATTGATGATATATGGAAATTGGTTGTTAAATTGTGGTATATGGAAGAAGGATATATACGCTATGATTATGATGCCGTGCATGAAAATGGAAAAATGCATCCATTATATCATTTAGATGTTAATTATTCGTCTGGGGCTTCTTATAAGATAGGATTGTATCATGAGTTACAAATAGAAGAGTTTAAAGAGATTCTTGATATAACTACGGATTGTTTATATTTATCATCTGCTAATATATAGTTTTATCATATCTGGAAAATATTAAAAAGAAAAATCCTGCATAACTATCCGTTTTCAGGCAACACTATTTCTAAAACAAAGAAAAAGGTGGAAGGTGTCATATGAAAAGGAATAGAATGCGAAGATTTTTTCAACAGAAACAATATGCGATCGCTTCCCTTGTATTATTTGCAGCGATTGCAGCGATGACGGGTATGTATGTGTCAAACCGGATTACGAATGAACGGCAGGAACAGGAGCTTGCGCAAAAACAGCAGGAACTTGCGGATCAAAGCCTGTCTATGGACAATCATATGGATCAGTTTGTAAATCCTGATAAGCTGCCAGAAGAGCAGGAGGAAGATCTGACAAGTGTTACTTCTATTATAAAGCCGCAGGAAACAGAAAATACGGAAAATGAGACGCAGGCAGATAAGGAGATGCAGGATACTAAGCAGAATGCATCGGATGAGTCTGACCAGATCAAGGAAGAGCCGCTAACGACGAAACAGCCTGAACAGGCAGAGGATAAGGAAGAGCAGAAAAAAGAGGATACCGCTGCGCATTCAAAAGCAGCAGTCGCATTGAATTTTTCTCCGGAATCGGATCTGTCATGGCCGTTGCAGGGAGATGTTATATTAAACTACAGTATGGATCAGACTGTTTATTTTGCCACATTGGATCAGTACAAATACAATCCGGCACTGATTATTGCCGGAAAGGTAAACGATCCGGTCAATGCGGCAGCGACGGGAAAGATTACGGATATTTCAGCAAATGAAGAGACGGGCGTGACGGTTACGATGGATCTTGGCGGCGGCTACAGCGCTGTTTATGGGCAGTTAAAGGAAGTACTGTACAAAGAAGGTGCTACGATAGAGGCTGGGAATGCGATTGGTTATATTGCAGAGCCGACCAAGTATTATTCGGTAGAGGGCAGCAACTTGTATTTTGAGCTGTTAAAGGATGATGAACCGATTGACCCGATGCAGTATATGCAGTAAAATGAATGTCACAAACAGGGAAAAAGCATATAATGTTAATGTAACGACCAATCAATACCGATAGAAAAACCATTACGCACAGAGAATGCCGGCGAAGATACAATGCGTAAGTTGCATTTGTGAGCAGAATACTCCGTGTGCCAGGCTGGCAGAGCGATTCTGACGGGAACCGTCAAAGCCTGTTATGGTACGCAAATTGGTCGATTGCATAGACGTGGGATCAGGAGTCTTGCGAACTGCCTTTTGATACAGCATTGTATCAGAAGACAGTTCAAAGGCTCCTTACATAGTTATGGAGCACAGATAGATGGCGTATAGAAATTATACATATATAGTAGAGTGCAGCGACGGAAGGCTGTATACCGGATGGACCAACTGTATCGAAAAGAGGATCAACGAACATAACAGCGGCAGAGGAGCGAAGTTCACGCGCGGCAGGGTGCCTGTCACGCTGCGGTATCTGGAAATATCACAGACAAAATCAGATGCGATGAAACGGGAAGCTGCGATTAAAAAATTAAGCCATGCGCAGAAGCAAAAGCTGATTCAGCAGGGACATCTGGAAAAAATATTGGAAGAATACAATATCAGTATTTGACAATTCTGTTTTTGTTTGCTATGATGGAACACGTTGCAGACGGCAAATAAAAGGAGTAAACATGAAATTTGATGAATTAGAACTGTTTCCGGCAGTAATGCGCGGAATTAAAGAAATGGGATTTGAAGAAGCGACTCCAATCCAGAGCAAAGCGATCCCAGTACTAATGGAAGGAAAAGACGTAATCGGACAGGCGCAGACCGGTACAGGAAAGACCGCCGCGTTTGGCATCCCGGTTTTGCAAAAAGTAGACCCATCCAGTAAGAAGACACAGGCAGTGATTCTGTCGCCGACGAGAGAGTTAGCGATCCAGGTGGCGGACGAACTGCGTAAATTGAGCAAATATATGCATGGCATTAAAGTGCTGCCGGTATACGGCGGGCAGGAGATCACAAAGCAGATCCGTTCATTAAAGGGTGGCTGCCAGATTATTGTAGGCACGCCTGGGCGTATTATGGATCATTTGCGCAGAAAGACGATCCGCTGTGAGCAGGTCAATACGATTATTCTGGATGAAGCAGACGAAATGCTGGACATGGGATTTCGAGAGGATATCGAGACGATTTTGGACTATATTCCAGGAGAGCATCAGACGGTGCTTTTTTCAGCGACAATGCCAAAGCCGATTTTGGAGATTACGAGAAAATACCAGCACGATGCAGTTACGATCAAGATCGTAAAAAAAGAACTGACCGTACCAAGCATTGAACAGTATTATTATGATGCAAAGCGCCGCGATAAAGTAGATATGCTGACGCGTCTGCTGGATTATTATAATCCAAAGCTGTCACTGATTTTCTGTAATACAAAACGATGCGTGGACGAGCTGACAAAAGAACTTTCAGACCGTGGCTATTTTGCAGAGGGACTTCATGGAGATATGAAGCAGGCGCAGCGTGACCGGGTCATGAAAAATTTCCGCAATGGCAAGACTGAAATACTGATCGCGACAGATGTGGCAGCAAGGGGTATTGATGTCGATGACGTAGAAGCGGTATTTAACTACGATCTGCCGCAGGATGACGAGTACTATGTACACCGCATTGGAAGAACAGGGCGTGCAGGACGTACAGGTATGGCATTTACATTTGTAAAAGGAAAAGAAGTATACAAGCTTAAGGAAATCGAGCGCTACTGCAAGACAAAAATTCTAGCGCGCAAGCTCCCATCAATGGACGATGTGACCGTAATCAAGACCGAAAAGATTATGGAGCAGCTCGAACATATTATGGAAGAATACGATTTGTCCCGGATGCTTGACCTGATCGAAGACAAGATCAATGAGGCGGACTATACTGCGATGGATATCGCAGCCGCGTTTTTAAGGCAGGCGCTGTACGGCTATGAAGAAAACGGACGTTCTGACGACGACTTTTTTGATTTTGGCGATACCGGAGCGGAAGAAGGAATGGTGCGCTTGTTTATCAACATCGGTAAAAACCAGAGAGTCCGTCCGGGCGATATTCTGGGAGCAATCGCAGGCGAAGCAGGCATATCCGGCGACCTGGTCGGGGCAATCGATATGTACGACAAGTATACTTTTGTAGAAGTGCCGCGTGAGTACGGAAAAGAAGTATTAAAAGCAATGTCCAAGGCAAAGATCAAAGGAAAATCGATCAATATCGAGCCGGCAAATCAAAAATAAGGGGAAAATTTGTACTGTTTTCTTTTTGGAAGATTTTAGAAAGACCCCGGATTGTATTTAAGTGTATACGTAATATTATTATAGGTTATCATTGTGCTGTTAAATGGTAAGGGTGTGTTGTCTCTTAACAGACATACTTATTGCAGCCGCAGCTTAGCTGCCGTACTAGCCTGGCTATTGCCTGACAGGGAAAAGTACAACGACAAGATTCATGTATCGGATTTTATGCACAAAATCTTGTAAAAAATAAAAAAAGATATTGTAATAAGTTTGGAAAAGGAGTATAATGATAACGCAACGATAAAAATGCCCAATTTGGGTAAAAAATGTGAGGAGGATGATGATGAAGAAAAATCTCATTAAAAAGGTATTTGCGGTTTCGTTGTCGATCGCTATGGCTTGCTCATTAATACCAGCAGCCAATCCAGTGACTGCATCCGCAGCAGCGCCTTATGTTTCTTTGAAGACTACTTTTAAAACATTAAAAGTAGGCCAGAAATATAAAATGACGCTGAAAAACAACACAATTAACTGGAAAATCAAAAAGGTTGAAACAACCGACAAAACCATCTGTACGGTTTACGGCAAAACAACCAGCTCTGTAATGCTCAAAGGTAAATCCGAAGGTAGAGCAACAATCAGAGTAAAACTCGCTACAACTAAGAGAAAGAAAAACAACACAAAGACTCTTAGATGTAGAGCAAAAGTTGTTACGACTACCCCAGCACCGGTAGATCCTGGTACAACAACACAGACAGACGCAACCGTAACTACGCAGCAGGAATTGACAGATGCATTAGCTAAGAGCGGCATCACAAAGATTACAATTAAGCCAGCAGGCGCTGTAAACTTTACAATTCCTACAGGAACATATAACAATGTTGACCTGATTGTAGATGCTCCACAGTCTGAAATCGAAAACAGTGCTACATTCAAGAGCATCACAGTTGAAAATATCAAGTCCAGCACATGGACAGAAAAAGGTACAGGCAACGCATTCAACTGGAAAGCTGCAAACGGCAGACTTGTAGTTGGCAAAGGTGCTTCTGTAAAGAACATCGCAATTCCTACAGCAAGCGCAAAAGTAGCTATTGATGTTCAGGAAGGTACAATCGGTGCAATTACTGTATCTGCTAAGCTTGATTTAACAATCACAGGTAAGTTGGCAACAGGCGCTCCGGCGATTAGCATTTCCTTCACAGCATCAGCAACAGATGCTACATTATCTACAGCAATTAAGGCAGCAGTTTCTACAGCATCTAAGATTGCAGCAACATTCTTAGCAGGTGCTGAAGACAGTACAATCAAACTTGAGACAACAGGTATTTCTGTAGCTGTAACAAATAACACAACAAAGGCAATCGTAGTAACAAGAAACAACAATACTACAATGAATGTAGCAGTAGGCGCTAAAGGACAGACAGTAAGCTCAGCAGCATCAAATAGCGGTTCTGGTACATGGACACCTGGTACAGGTAGTGGTTCTGGTTCAGGTACTGTTAAGCCGATGTCATCTAATAAGATTAACACAGGATCTGCTTTTAATGTAACGATTAGTGGTTCTGCAATTGGAAAGGCAGATACTGTTTCAAGTGGTTCACTTGAGTTTTCTATTGGAACAGAAGAAAAAGGTGTTCAGGCGGTTTCTTCTGGAGCTATTGAGTACAGAGTAACAACTGGGTATGGCTATTATGGTAGTTGGAAGAGCATGACTAGAGGTAAGGTAGATGAAAATACAGGTATGCATAATTACTATGTATCTAAGGATACTATTTCTTTAGAAGGTGCGATATCTGATAAGAGAACTATTACTTTCCAATTCAGAGTAGCCGCTGATTCTGCTAATTCAGCAGGTGAAAATGTTAACAGTAAACCAATTACTTTCACTTTAAGTGAGTTTGGAGCTGATAATAAAGCAACTATAAGTAAATCTACAGTTAGTATTGAGTTTTAAGAAATAAAGTATTATTTGCAATATATTAGTAATGAAAATAGCACAGACAATGCCATTTGGCAGTTTGTGCTATTTTTATTGTGGCACTAATACTACAGCGAACAAATACAACTATATAGAGGTTGTTTTTGTAACACTTACGAAGAGCAGCCGGGAGAGGGGATTGGCAAGTTCTGGCTGCGGTTTTGGAAGAAGGTTTAGAAGCCCTTTGCATTCTGCGGGGAAACCAGGGGCGCAGCCAAGCGGCACCGATAGCTTTCGGCGGACAGCCGGAAGCGGACAAGGTGGCGCGACCGTACGCAGCCACAACGTACCAGCAGAATGCTTAGGGATTCTTAACATTCTGGAACTGACGCAGCCAGGACTTGCCAATCCCCTCTCCCGGCGTCCCTCTCTGCAAAAAATAACACATACACAAAATGTAACAAACTCACCCCATATAATACTAAAGCGCCACACAAAATCAATCAAAAAAACAAAAATCCCTATTGAAATCCGTCCCAAACTATGCTACAATATAACAAGTAAGAGGAAAAACCTCCAGTAGTATGTCTCATAATGTAGAAGCGGTAACTACTGCCGCAAAAATAAACCTGCCTGATCTATCCTAAATCAAGGCAGGCTTATTTTTTACCTTCCAGCAAATCTCCCACAAATTGTGAAATACATCTGGCAGAATGCATTTTTCAAACACGCTCTAGTACTCTATTCAGATGGTTGCATATTTTAAGGTAAATTTATTTTATCATGTGGTAAGACGATGGGCAAGTTTAAAATAATGTTAAACCATATCACATTCATATTCTCTTATATTTTTTATTTTAGATTTGGAAGAACAGAGGAGATAAAACGTTTTATATAGAAATATTTCTAAAGAAAAAAGAATCTTATTTTTGCATATAAAAAAGTATTAATTGTGGAAACCCGGTCATTTAAGTTGCAAACGACCAGGTTCTAGCTGAACCAAGCCCGGCAAGAACAGATTCAGACTAATTCATATTTTCAATCTTGCTCTGAAAATATCGATCCACTCTATAATCATATCATTATTTTAGATAAAATCAAGTATTTGGTAAAAAATATTTTTTCCGAAGTGTAATTTTTCGTCATTTTCAACAATTTACAACTGTACATTAAATATGTTATTTTAAATATATTGAAATATAAGTTTTTCATTTGGAGACCAATTTCTATTTTAAATTATGGCCTTTATTTCTAAATCAGGCATTTCGCCGCATTTTCAATATAAATGTTTCATACTTTTGAGAAATTTATCATTATAAAATTGCCGAAATTATGAAGCTGGGAGATATAATATTCCATTATTAATTGATAAAAGGAGTTTTACTTATGACAATCACACACATATCTGAAAAATTGCAAACAGCAACCGGGAAAATAGATTATCAGATGACAAATGATTATATGTTCCACGCAGCATTACAAAAAAATCCAAAAGTCTTGAAAAGCCTGGTCTGTTCTCTGCTACGGCTGCATCCGCAGGAAATTCGTTCAATTCAAATTATCAATCCAATTATTCTCGGGGAAGCGGTAGATGAAAAAACGTTTATTCTGGACATCAATATCGTACTCAATGACAATACGCTGATTAATCTGGAAATGCAGGTGGAAAACCTCTATAACTGGGAAGAGCGATCCTTAAGCTACCTGTGCCGCACTTTTGACCAGCTCCAAAAAGGAGAAGAGTATAGCAGTGCCAAGCCTGTCATACATATCAGCTTTTTAGACTTCACCCCATTTCCAGAATACCCGGAGTTTTATGCATCCTATCAGTTTATGAACGAAAAAAACCATCACATTTATAGTGACAAGCTCACACTGCGTGTGGTAGACTTAAGGCAGATTGAACTTGCAACAGCAGAGGATCAGGCAAGCGGGCTGGAGCATTGGGCAAGGCTGTTTAAAGCATCGACATGGGAGGAGATCAGGATGATTGCAAAGAAAGATGAAAACCTGTTAGAAGCGACGGAAACGTTGTATACCTTAAATGCAGATGAGCTGGTGCGCAGGCAGTGTGAGGCACGCGCAGATTACTATCGGCTGCATAATTCGATTAACCGGAGAATGGAAGAACTGCTTTTAGAGAAAGAAAATGCGGTTGAAGAAAATAAAAAATTAAATTCTGAAGTAAAGACTTTGAATTCTGAAGTAGAGACTTTGAATTTTGAAGTAAGAAATCTCAGTATAGAAAATGATAGTTTAAAAACTGAAAATAATGAAAAAGATCTTCTTATTCAACATCTAAAAGAGCAACTGAGAGGAAAAAATAAAGATTGAATAAAATAAGTGAATAAAATGTAACTTGTTTTGAAAAGAATAATCTTTATTTCCTCTTAATCAGGCATTTCGCCGCATTTTCAATACAAGTGTTTCATACTTTTGAGAAATTTATCATTATAAAATTGCCGAAATTATGAAGCTGGGAGATATAATATTCCATTATTAATTTATAAAAGGAGTTTTACTTATGACAATCACACACATATCTGAAAAATTGCAAACAGCAACCGGAAAAATAGATTATCAGATGACAAATGATTATATGTTCCACGCAGCATTACAAAAAAATCCAAAAGTCTTGAAAAGCCTGGTCTGTTCTCTGCTACGTCTGCGTCTGCAAGAAATTCGTTCGATTCAAATTATCAATCCAATTATTCTCGGGGAAACGGTAGATGAAAAAACGTTTATTCTGGACATCAATATCGTACTCAATGACAATACGCTGATTAATCTGGAAATGCAGGTGGAAAACCTCTATAACTGGGAAG
>CAJTCR010000075.1 GCA_910574915.1 Eubacteriaceae bacterium | reverse complement strand
ATTTAGCCTCAAATGTAGCAAGCCAGAGTTTTGCCTAATCCTTTCTTCAGATTCCACCTCGCGGTGGACACCCTTGGCTTCAGCTGTATCCTTCCCACTGCCGGGCGGATTGGGGACTTTTACCCGTTAGAACGTATGCCCACCGGGCACACCAAAAAAGCTGTCGCATCAAAATGCGACAGCTCCATATACTAAAAAATTATTTTTCTTTATACCGTTTTACAGTCGCAGGGAAATTGTGCTGTCAGTATAGCGCTTTTCACTGGACGTCCCTCCATTTTTTTATTGTTTTTTCCAGAAAGTCCATTTTACTGCATTCTGATATCCAACCTTCTGATAAAACCTGTTTGCACCGCCTGTCATATGCGTCGCCCCTAACGCCTTTGTTCTCCGATACATTTCAGACAATGCTGCTGCGGCGAGACCCTTATGCCGATATTCAGGAATAGTGCAGAGCGGTTCCATGTACGCCAGATGATTTTTTGGAGTCCACCACATGCCTGCATAGCAGACATATTCCCCTGACTCATCCGCAATCACCACGCCAAGCTCCGGCGTTGCGTGCGGTGCGGTACTCAGCAAATAATTATGTTGTTCATGTTGATGATTCCACGGTCCTTCACTCTGTTCATGGTCAAACCCCTTCCAGCAGCATTCTCCTACTTTTGATATGTCTAGGTTCTGCGGGTTTATAAAATGAAAACCTTCCGGTAGCGGATAATGCAATTCATTTTCAAAATTATACTGCATATCCCAGTGTTCTGACTTTAGTCCATACCCCAACTGCTGCGCAGCATTCATCAATGCGTCCTGTCCGCCAAATAAAACAAATCGAATATCTTCTTCGTTTGTGACCATATTTCCATCTGCATATGTCACCATTTCTAAAGCCAACTCTTCATGTCCAGGTTTCAGACAGAAATAGATATCTGTCACTGGATTTTCATAAAAGCAAAATGCCACAATCTCTCCGTCACATTCCCAGATTTGATTTTTGTAAGAATAGGAGATATCCATCCAGTCGGAAAATGATGCGTATGCGTATTCAAAAAAGGGAGCTGGTACGCCGTTTCTCCAGTCCCGCTCATATATTTCAAGCAGGAACTCATATACTTTTCCGCAATCTGCTAATACACTAAATGGTCTTTGTGTAATACTCTTTATATCCTTATGAACTTCCAAAACTTGTAACCCCCTTATTCATAATCCATATATATAAGCTCTTCCCCATTGTAGCAAGACAAAGCACCCTCTTTCCGTTCCAAAGTCCCGAATTGTCTTTTATAAAATCTCTTAAATATATGCCTACTATACTTTTTCCTCGAAAATATCTATTTGTTCTCCGCTTTATCCCATTGTTTGAACACAATAATCTCCGCATCAGCTCCATAGCTGCTGTACTCAGATACCATTAGGTATTTCTCATCAGCAATGATCCCATAGGACCTATCGCTGTCCTTTTTATGCATCTGATTCCCCAGATAAATCTTGTTGTCATCCCAAAACTTTACAGTCTGACCATTGGGAAGGGTATATTCCATGTTGGCAAAGGTACCTTTCAGCGCAAATTCCGCAGATAGATTTCATTCTATTTTCCTCCGCAAATTCTCATTTTTTACAACTTCCCTATCGGAAAAAACATATATCCTTTCCCGGTCTGAGGGCATGTAAAATCATGGACGGCTCCGGCTAATGCAATGTCATGCTCCTGCAAATATTGTATTACTTCCATAAAAACGCCGTCATTTTCACGTTCCGCATAGATATATTCATAGCCGGGAATCACCCATTTTGTCCAGCCATCGGGGGCTTGCGCGTCCTCATTGCACTCTACGCCCGCAAGATAAAGCCCTTTACTGAAGTCTTCCCAAGGACGGAAGGATCGGGAGAAATCAGACATTGCGCCCCATATCCCTCCAATGTTCCCGTTTTCGTCTTTCTTTGCCAGATGAGCAACTTCTCCAAAATGGGAATTGGCATCGTCCCACAACTTTTGAATAAAGCCCTCTCCGTCCGATGTTGAACCCTCTTTTCCAATTACGACAAAGGACTCTTTTTTGCATTTTTCGATTTTCATTGATTTGTCATTCCTTTCGCTTTATATTTCAATCTCGCAGTTACATTACAACGATCTTTCGAATAGTATTCGAAATTCCGATCGTCAGCTTAGTACTGATATTTTCACTTGCCGTCTTTGGTCACCAATTTGTTTTCTGGCAGTCTTTCAGGCTATAGGATTAGAACACTGCTTCTTTACGACTCACACTTTTTACATATCGAATTATTACAGCACAATCAAGCAAAGTAATCGCTCCGAAGACATATGCCATAGCAGCGGGAAGCGTATTTTGTCCGATTGCCATAACCAAAATGAAACGCATAATAACCCATCCTTCCCATTCTCTCAACTCGGCACAGCTTTTTTCATTATATTTTGCCTCTTCTTAGGACTGATCGTATTATAGCGGCTATCAAATTGACCCATGTCCAGCCAGAAAAAGGATCTTTTTATTTGTGTAATGCTATGTAAATTCTTCATAATCAATCTCTTTATTCTTAAGCGTTTTTACTCCTGCTATCAAAACCTGCAATGAAATATGAAAGCTCTCCTCAATTGATACCGGATTTCCGAAAGCTCTGTTATTGACTAATAAAGCAAAGCCTTCTAAAAAACTACGAAACGTTCTTATCAAGTGGTCACAATTTTCCTTTGAAATATTCAGCATTGTAAGATTCTTATATATTACTGAAAAAAGCTTTTTCGTTGCATTTTGTGCTTCATCATTTTGAAATTTATTGTACCAGAGCATTATATTAAAAATTCCCGGGTTTTCAGTTGCATACTCATAAAATGCCCGACATATTGCTTCCAACGCTTCATATCCGCTGACGCACACCGCAGCCTCAAGCATTTTCGCTTCCACCTGTTTCCAGCCAAAAAGCATAATTTCTCTTTGCAGATCGTCAATTCCTTTGATGTGATTGTAAAGCGACGGCGGCTGGACGTTCAGATTTTCCGCAAGCAATTTCAGTGTGATTTTTTCAAAACCTATTTCATTTGCCAGTTCTGCTGCTTTTCTTATAACAATTTTCTTGTCAAGTCCGACCCGTGCCACATTGTTTTCCCTCCTTAAAAACTATTCTTAATAAGATTATAACTAATATAAATAGTTTTTTCAAGCGATATTTTCTGAAAATTTCGTGAACATATGATGAAAATCGTGTGATATCCAATGAAAATTTGTAAACTTGAGGATAACATTTAATATCTGTACCCAATATATTGTTTCCCGTTTCACCGTTATAAACTTCTTGATTATTCCATATAATTACCAAGATTGCCTTCATTCACTGGTCCTGGATTTCACCAGCTCCTTAATCAGTTCATCTTTTGTCATGGGCTCATATGCAGACAAATCCAGTTGAGAGCAACTCATGCTTATCCATTTTTACCCTTGGGAAAAGGTCCTTCCTGCCTGTCCGCCGGGAGGCTTCTGGCTGCTTCCCAAGTCTGTCCATACGGTCAAAATAAGAGCCCAACAGAGAAAGTTAGCGGGTCTTGCGGCAGAGGAATAGAAAGCGAAAAGGTATCCCATTACCAGATCCAAGTCCAGCAGGCGGAGCTTTCTTTGATAAATTTCTAAATTTCCCAGTCAGATACCAGACACCTAAAACAAAATTTACGCATGTTCTAATTTCCCGGTATAAAGCTGATAATACATCCCTTTCTTTGCTAGCAGGCTGTCATGATTTCCACGCTCTACAATCCGCCCATGATCCAATACCATAATTACATCCAAATTTTTGATTGTAGAAAGCCTGTGTGCAATCACAAATACTGTCCTGCCTTTCATAAGCTGATCCATGCCTTCCTGTACGATTTTTTCTGTCCGGGTGTCAATGCTTGAAGTAGCTTCGTCCAGAATCAGCACCGGAGGATCAGCCACCGCAACTCTCGCAACCGCCAGGAGCTGGCGCTGTCCTTGGGAAAGGCTGCCGCCGCTGCCCCTCAAAACGGTTTGATACCCTTCTGGCAGTTTCATGATAAAATCATGGGCATTTGCCAGTTTTGCAGCCCTTATTACTTCTTCCTCCGTGGCGTCCAGCTTTCCATAACGGATATTATCCATTACTGTTCCCGTAAACAAATGCGTATCCTGCAAAACAATCCCAAGGGAATGACGCAGGTCTTCTTTCCTGATCTTATGAATGTTAATCCCGTCATATCGTATTTTCCCATCCTGAATATCATAAAAACGGTTCAGCAGGTTGGTAATGGTTGTCTTCCCGGCTCCCGTTGCCCCTACAAATGCCACCTTCTGCCCCGGTTTTGCAAAAATCTCAATGTCATGCAGAACGGTCTTTCCTTCTGAATATCCAAAATCCACATGGTCAAAGACCACATCCCCCTGCATGGGGAACATTATATAAATCCGGTTCTTCCGCCAGAACCTCTGTAATCCGTTCCCCCGATGCCCTTGACATAATGAGCATCACAAAGGTCATGGATACCATCATCAGACTGATTAGGATATTGATAACGTATGTAAACATACTCATAAGCTGCCCTTCTGTCAGACTCCCCGCAATGATCATTTTTGCTCCCATCCATGAAATCAACAGGATGCAGGAATACATGGAAAACTGCATGACCGGGGAATTTAAGGCAAGCAGTTTTTCCGCGCTCACGAAAAGGCTGCGGATTTTTTCGCTTTCTGCTTCAAACCGCCGGGTTTCATAATCCTCCCGTACAAAAGATTTCACTACCCGCATCCCATTCACATTTTCCTGCACCTTTGCATTCAGTTGTCGTATTCATGAAACACCCTTCTTAAAATCGGGTTTGCCTTTGATGAGATCAGGGCAAGCACGGCTGCCAAGACGATGATCACCACCAGAAAAATCAATGCGAAGCGGGGATGAATCAGAAACGTCATCACCATAGCGCTGACCAGCATAATCGGCGCCCTCACACAGATGCAGATTGACATCTGAAATGCCTGCTGTACATTCATCACGTCTGTCGTCATTCTGGTCACAAGCCCTGCCGTGGAAAACTTGTCTATGTTGGAGAAAGAAAAAATCTGTATCTTTTCATACATAGCCTGCCTTAGATTCATGGCAAAGCCGGAACTGGCGCTGGAGGCTGTCTTCCCGGACTCCACTCCAAAAAATAGCGCCAGCCCGGCCATCACGATCATTGCCGCCCCAATTAGACAAACCATCTTGAGGCTTTGTTCAGACAATCCGTAATCTATGATTGCGGCCATCATGAGTGGGATAATGACCTCCATAACGACTTCCAGAATAACAAACACAGGCGTGAGGATGGCATCTTTTCTATAATCTCCAATCTGTTTCAAAAGTGTTTTAAACATAAATGCCGCCTGTTTTCTACTAAAATAGTCTGTTATTACCATTCCTTTTTATGAAGCCGGATGCATAGCCCTATAAGCATCTTCAATGATAGAAACACACTTCTCAATTCCGAATATACTGCTGTCGAGGCATAAATGGTAATTAAATGAATTCCCCCATTTCTGATCTGTATAATACCGGTAATGGTCTGCCCGCAGCTTATCCCTTCTGGTAATCAATTCCTCCGCGTTTTCCTCTGTAAACTGCCCTCTCTCCATACAGTGTTTCTTTTTAAATTTCATATCCGCATGGATAAAGACATTCAAAACATCCTTTCTGTCCCGCAGAATATAATCTGCACACCTTCCTACAATCACACATGGCCCTTTTTCTGCCAGCTCTTTTATAATCTTTGCCTGCGAAAAATAAAGCTGATCCTGTAATGGCTGATAGTCCTCATAGCTTCCCCGCCCCGCATAAGACAGATGCCTTGCCAGGTTGGAGAGCATACTGCTTTCCATATGCTCCCCCTTTTCTTCCACAAACTGTGGATGAAAACCGCTTTCCTTAGCCGTCATTTCTATGATCTCCTTATCATAGAACGGAACATCCAGCCGCTTTGCCAGCTCATTTCCAATACTGTGTCCGCCGCTTCCACACTGTCTGCTGATTGTAATAATCTTTCCCTGCATAAATACCTCCTAAATTTTTTTCCAGTATAATTTCAACATAATCAGAGTCGTTATAAATGCCAGCACGTCTGCCAGCGGGCCTGCCCACAACGCACCTTCTACTCCTAATGACAGCGGCAGTAAGATTGTTGCAGGAAGAAGGTACACAATCTGCCTGGACAGAGAAAGAACCGTTGCCTGTGTAGGTTTGCCAGTTGACTGGAAGAAAATACCCGTTGCCATCTGCAGCCCGTTGATTGGACACGCCAGAAGGAAAATACGGAAACATTTCACCGCAAACTCATTATACAGTTCTGATTCTGAACCAAACAGCCGGACAATGCTCATAGGCGCAAACTGGAATACCAGAAATGCCAGGATTAAAACGATTGTAGATACTGTCAGGATAATGCGGTATGCCTGCTTCACCCTGTCCTTCTGCCCGCTTCCATAATTATACCCAAAGATAGGCTGCGCCCCGGTCGCCAGTCCAAGCAGGACAGCGGAAACAATCTGGTTTACTTTCATGGTAATGCCGATTGTTGTCAGCGGGATCTCTGCCCCATATTTCGATTCTGCTCCATAGGACACCAGTATATTATTTGTAACAGCCATGACAAGCACAATAGCAATCTGCGTGATAAAACTGGATATACCAAGGCTGCTGACCTTTGCCATAACCTTCCCAGAGATTCGAAAGCAATCCTTATCCAGCTTGATGCTCTTAAACTTCCAGATATATGCAAAATACAGAAAAGCATTCAATATCTGCCCCGCAATCGTTGCCCATGCTGCTCCTTTTACGCCCCAATGGAATACAAAAATAAAAATCGGATCAAGGATGATGTTGGTAATACATCCCACAAGCAATCCTGCCATGCTGTATTTCGGGCTGCCATCCGCACGGATCATCCCCGCCATACCAGAATCAATGGAAGAAAACAGAATCCCATAGGAAATAATCCGTCCATAATCCATTGCATACGGCAGGATATCTTCTGTCGCGCCAAATAAAACACATAAAGGCTCCAAAAACAGGTTAAACAAGGCGCAGAGAACAACGCCTACAATTACCATGACAGATATGGAACACCCCACGCCCCTGGCCGCTGATTTTTCGTCTCCTTCACCAAGTTTAGGCTCAGGTATGCCGCAGCGCCATCGCCAATAAACAGGCTTAATGCAATAGCGATTACCGTCATCGGCATGACAACATTTGTAGCGCCATTCCCAAGATACCCTACCCCCTGCCCGATAAAAATCTGGTCAACGATGTTATACAGTGCGTTGACTACCATAGAAATGATGCTTGGAACAGCAAACGTAAGTACCAGTTTCCCAATCCGTTCCGTACCAAGTGGATTTGTTTTTGTTACTGTTGTATCCATTTTTACCTCCTAACTCAAAATACATGATGAAAACACACAAAACCTATCCGTACCTGTTTCCCCTTTCCGTCAATTCCATATTTTCCTGCATTTTTTTCAGCACATCAGAGAAAATCCTTAGTTCTTCTTCCCCAATTCCTGCTGTCAGTCTCTTTTCCAACAGGGCAATATGCCTTTCAACCTGCTCCTTCATTTCCACCGTATGGCTGGTTGGCAGTATCTTTTTCAAGCGGTCATCATAAGAACATCGCAACAACGAAATTGATACAATGGGAAACCGCAGAAAAGCCTGAAAATAAGGCATTTCGCGGGTTCTTCGGTTTTGTTTTTTCGCTTTTTGAGCCTTTTTTCTGTTGAGGGAGCAGCTCCGTTTTCTGATTTTGCACCACTTTTTAACGATAGCAGGAATCGTTAAAAGGTTTGAATGGGGCGGGGCAGAGCCTTGTGCTGGGAGCGATAAAAAATATTTAACAGCGGCACAGGCGGCTATTCAGAAATAATGCCATAGGATTTTTGGTACTAACAGGCAAAAGTATTAAAGAATGGCTTAAAATCAAGGTTTTTTAGGCTTGACGGGGTTCATCACGGTGGGTGGTGGGCCCCATTTTTTTTGTTTTTGGATGCCGCTGATAGGATGGCGATTGGGGCAAAAATCGTACTATCAGGCAAAAGTATACTTTCACGCAAAAGTCAGGGGTTTCCGTGATAGTATAAAACGGAAAGGTAAAAAGGAGTAGGATATTGGCGGTTTTGGCTGAAAGATGTATTAGTTTGACGGAAAATGCTGTTGAAAAACGGGAGATATAATACGAACACGGAAACTGCATGGAGTTTTCGTGTTTGTATATGAGTTTCCGTGATAGTTTTGGGTTTTGCGTGATAATATAAGGCATATCTTATTGAATCATATCTATTTCATTTTGCGTTTTCCAAAATATTCAAGAAATATTTTTTAGTTTTAAGACCGCAGTAGTATTGACGGAGGTTTAAGACTGTGGTAGTATGTATGCGTGGCCACTACTACAGTCTTAAAAAAGGAGGTGCTGTTAAATGGACGTCAAGCTGTTCGATTCTGAACTGAAAGTGATGTCTGTCCTTTGGCGTGATGGCGATGTTCCGGCTAAGTATATCGCCAAGCTGCTTACCGAGGAATTGGGATGGAATGTAAACACAACCTATACCCTGATCAAGCGTTGTATTAAAAAAGGAGCGATTGAACGTTCTGAGCCCGGTTTCATGTGCCATGCGCTCGTTCCGAAAGAGGAAGTCCAGGAGGCAGAGACAAATGAGCTGATTGACAAAGTGTATGACGGCTCCGTTGATAAGCTGTTTGCCGCTTTGCTGGGGAGGAAAAAGTTGAGCGCCGCACAAATTGAAAAGCTGAAACAGATTGTCAATGATCTGGAGTGAGGTGATGTGAATGAGTCTGTTGCAGATGAGTTTTACCGGGGGCATACTGATTTTAGCGGTCATCGTCATACGTGCTTTGGCAATCAATATGTTACCCAAAAAGGCTTTTAATGCACTTTGGTGGATATCAGTTGTGCGGCTGATGATTCCCTTTTCTATCCCGTCTGCGTTTAGTGTGTATTCGCTGATGGGTAGTCATGCACCTGGCAATGGTTCACAGGCCATTCGCGTACTGCCGATTGGGGCATCCGGGCAGGCAGCGTCTATGCCGGACAGCATCACAAATGCGGTTTCCACATGGACGGTTGTATGGGCTGCTGGCGTGTTGGTCTGTGCGGTGTTTTTTAGTCTGGCATATTGGAAATGTCGGAAGGAGTTCCAGACATCCATTCCGGTGGGGAATGACTTCACTGAAAACTGGTTAAGCGTCCATCAGCAGGGGCGCAGGATTTCCATCCGGCAGTCTGGCCGGTTTTCTGCACCGCTTACATATGGCGTACTTCACCCGGTGATTTTGATGCCTACGTCTACAAAGTGGGAAAATACAGATTCATTGGCATATGTTCTGGCCCACGAATATGTGCATATCCGGCGTTTTGACAGCATCAGGAAATTGGTCTTGATCGTGGTGCTGTGCGTGCATTGGTTCAACCCGCTGGTATGGGTTATGTATATCCTTGCGAACAGGGATATTGAACTGTCATGTGATGAGGCGGTTGTCCGCTTTTTCGGCGAAAATACAAAAGCGGCCTATGCACGGGCATTGATCAGTATGGAGGAGACACGGAGCGGGTTGACCCCTCTGTGCAGTAGTTTTAGCAAAAATGCGATTGAAGAAAGGATAACTGCGATTATGAAGATTAAGAAAACTACAGTTTTTTCACTTGTTTTGGCAGGATTTATTGTTGTAGGAACTGCAACAGCGTTTGCCACTTCTGCAAATGCACAGCAGGCCGAATCTGCGGGGCAGGGCAGTGGGACAGAAATAGTAACCAAGCCGGATTCTATTCCGCAGGTTGACGACAGTTTTGGGATTTTTTTCAAGGACGGTGGAAGAACCGCGGGTGCTGACACAGAAGATATGAAAACGGCTGTCCCGGTGCAGTCAGATGATATTTATGGCGCACCTGTAGAAAAAACCAGTGCTTTGGCAGATGACCTGTCTGGAGACAATATTATCTACTTTAACACAGAAGAAGAGCGTGATGAACACTTCCGGGCATTGGAGGCAAATGTGGAGAAAGGCTTGGATCGCTATGCGGGATTTGAGGAAATGTATAAAGGCATAGATACCTCTGCGCCTGTGACGTATATTGTGAAGTAAAAATGCCGGGACGGGATAGCTTGTAATGAAGCAACCATGTAAAAGTAACCGCCGCTATGGTTCACTCCATATGCGGCGGTTTTCCGTTTTAACACATCGGCTTAGGTGTTGTCTTGCAGGGTATTGCAAAAGGGCTGTTGATGTCTCTTTTTCAGTTTCCTGATATGGCAGATGCCATTTATGAACATGACAAGATAGGATGACTGAGCTGTTCCGTACAATAGAAAGCTACTAAATAACATATTTGTTGGTGCTGTTTAAAAGAGTGGGATGCAGGAAAGCCAGTCAAGGTTCTCCTGCTGATTTTTTTGTGCAGCATGGCGGCTGGATGTCCAGCCCGTCCAAAAAGCCCGCGCCCCAATCGCACATGGCATCCAGCACCGGGATAATGCTCCTGCCAAATGGGGTGAGGGAGTACAGTGTCCGAGGCGGCTTGTCCGGGATGACTTCCCGGTGTAGCATCCCGCATTCTTCCAAATCATGTAACTGCTGCGACAGCATTTTGGGTGTCGCTTTCGGGATCATGCGCTGCAGCTCCATGTAGTGGAGCGGTTTTTCTATCAGGTACCAGAGGATGAGGGGCTTGTATTTCCCGCCGATCAAAAACAGCGTGGCCTCCACCGGGCAGTTAAACTGGTCTTTTGAATATTCCATGATGTACCTCCAACTTTTAATAACTACCCTTTTGGGAAGTATCTACCCAAAAAGTGCATTCTTGCAGAATTTCTGTATCCTGCTAAAATTTAGGTCAACGGTTGACCAACACGTTCAGTATACAATAGAAAGAGAGGATTTGCCACTATGGATTTTATCGAAATTGCAAAGAAGCGTTATTCCGTCCGGGGCTATCAGGACAGAAAGGTGGAGGAGGAAAAGCTGAAAAAGATACTGGAGGCCGCCCACGTTGCGCCGACTGCGGCCAACCTCCAGCCCGTCCGGCTGATTGTTGTGCAGAGCAGTGAGGGGCTTGCGAAGATCGGGAAAGGGGCGAACCTTTACGGAGCGCCGCTGGCGGTCATCGTCTGCGCCGACCACGGAAAGGCATGGGTGCGCCCGTTTGATAAGAAGCAGACCGCCGATATAGACGCCTCCATACTGACAGACCACATGATGCTGCAGGCAACGGAATTAGGGCTCGGCTCCGTGTGGATTTGCTATTTCAAGCCGGATGTTATCAGCAGGGAGTTTGGACTTCCTGAAAATCTGGAGCCGGTCAATATCCTTGCAGTCGGGTATTCGGACGAGGAAGCGGCAGACCCGGAGCGCCACTCACAGACCAGAATCCTGGTGGAAGAACTGGTTTCTTACGAAACGGTATAGACAGTTTTTTACAACTTAATACTGGCATCTGCAGGGCAGGGTGAGATTCCAAAACCGACAGTATAGTCTGGATAGAAGAAGATGAGAACGGGTCTTAAACCGGAAGCCACCTGTCTATTATCTAAAGGCAGAATGGAGGCCTGTGCTGGCATGGCATTGCAGCGCAGGCCCGTTTTGCAGTTCAGCCTACATCAGATGCGTGTCGCTCCATTTCTTCATGTCTTTTAAGATTGGTATAAAACTTTTCCCCAGGTCAGTCAGGGAATACTCCACCTTCGGCGGCACTTCCTGATAGATATAGCGGGAGATGAAGCCGTCCTGTTCCAGTTCGCGGAGCTGCTTGGTAAGGGTGGACTGCGTGATGTCCCCAAGCCTCCGCCTCAGCTCCCCGAACCGCTGCACCTCATATTCCGCGATGTACCATAATATCGTTATCTTCCATTTCCCGCTTAAGATGTTCTGTACCCTGACCATAGCCACGCATTGGGGCAGCGGTGCTTTCATGTTGCTCATGTGGTTCCCTCCTTTTGGCAGCATTATACGATATTTTTTCTATAAGTGCAAGGTACTATACTTTTTGATACTGGTATCAATTTTCGCACTATAAACGAAAAAAGACAGTACTTTTCTTTTCCGCGCCAGTTGCTATAATGTGATTCAAGAAAGGAGGCGGACGGGATAAACACATCAGTGGATATAGCGGGCATCACGTTGAAGAACCCGGTGATGCCTGCGTCCGGGACATTTGGCTCCGGGCAGGAATACAGCGGGTTCGTGGATCTGAACCGGTTAGGCGCGGTGGTCACGAAAGGCGTCTCATGCGTCCCGTGGGAGGGGAACCCGGCCCCAAGGATCATGGAGACGGCCAGCGGGATGATAAACGCGGTGGGGCTGCAGAATCCGGGGATAGACGTCTTTATAGAGAGGGATCTCCCTTTCCTCAGACAGTTTGATACGAAGGTCATTGTGAACATATGCGGCAGCACCGTGGCGGATTATCTGGAAGTGGTGGAACGGCTGTCCGGGCAGGAGATAGATATGCTGGAGGTCAACATCTCCTGTCCGAACGTGGAGCATGGCGGGATCGCTTTCGGGCAGGAGCCGGGGATGGTGGAGTACATCACGAAGGAGATAAAAAAGAAAGCGGCGCAGCCCGTTTCCATGAAGCTGACGCCGAATGTCACGGACATAACGGAGATCGCAAAGGCGGCGGAGGCCGGCGGTGCGGACGCGCTCTCGCTGATCAATACCATCACGGGCATGAGGATTGACGTGAAGAAAAGGGCGTTCTGCGTGGCAAACAAGACGGGCGGTCTGTCCGGGCCTGCCATAAAGCCGGTTGCGCTGCGGATGGTCTGGCAGGTCTGCCGGGCGGTAAATATCTCGGTCATCGGGATGGGAGGGATTCAGATGGCGGAGGATGCGCTGGAGTTCATCATGGCCGGTGCCGCCGCGGTGGCGGTGGGGACGGCGAATTTCAGGAACCCTTATGCCATGCCGGAGATCATCGGCGGGTTGGAAAAGTACATGGAGGAAAACGGTATCCGGGACTTAAAGGAGATCAGGGGTATCGTCAGTTAGATTTTTACAGACAGGAAGGAGAGATGGTTTATGCATTACACGGGAACGATATGGAGGCCGCCCTATGAGGCGGGGAGCGCACTGGTACAGGCGACGGCGGGCTGTACCCACCACAAATGCAGGTTCTGCACGCTCTATGAGGACGTGCCGTTTAAGTTCCGTATGTCACCTTTATCTGAGGTGGAGGCGGACTTAAAGGAGATCAGCCGTTACTACCGGAACGCAAAGAGGGTATTCTTCACCGGGGCGAACCCCTTCGTATTAAGTTTTGACAAGCTGAAAACGCTGGCGGGACTGGTGCGGAAATATTACCCAAAAGTGCAGTCCATCGGCTGTTTCGCCCGCATCACGGACATCACGCCGAAGACCACGGAGCAGCTACGGGAACTGAGGGGGCTTGGGTACAACAGCCTTACCATCGGCGTGGAGGCGGGTGACGAGGAATCCCTGTCCTTCATGCATAAAGGGTTCGGCACGAAGGAGATCATAGAAGAATGTAAAAGGCTGGATGAGGTGGGGATGGATTATAACTTCTTCTACCTTGCCGGGATATACGGCTCCGGGCATATGGAGGAAGGGGTGAAGAACACGGCGGAGGTGTTCAACCAGCTCCACCCGAAGGTCATTGTTTCCTCCATGCTGACGGTCTACCCGACCTCGGAACTGTACCGGGAAATCCAGGCGGAGAACTGGACGGAGGAAACGGAGATAGAAAAGCTGTATGAATTAAGGACGCTGGTCGGCAGCCTTGACATAGACACCTATTTTGCAACGATGGGCGCATCGAACTGCATCAACGTGGAAGGCCATCTGCCGAAGGACAGGGGACGGATGGTCAAGTGGCTGGATGAGGTCATCGGCGCTGTGGACGAAAAGGAACTGCGCAGATACCGTGAGAACCTGCGGCATCTGTAAGGAGGGGAGCCATGATACAGGATATCTCCCCTTACAGGCTGGATACGGCATACCGCGGTACAGCCCCGGTCCCGGATGACTGCTTTTTCTCCTTCCGGGGAGAGGATGTGCTTTTGCGGGATATGGGGGACGGGCATAGGAGCCTCCCGTCCTTCCGGGATTTGGGGCATCCGGCAGGAAAAATGGAAAGCAGGGCGGTATTCCTGTTCCGGGCGGGCAGGGAGCCCGTTTACCTGCTGGGGCAGGAGGTAAACGGATGCCGGGGGCTTGGGTATTTCCCCATCTGTGAATTAAAAGACGTCCTGCCGGAGTGGGTTTTCTTTGCCGGGGCCACGGCCCTGCACTTAAGCCGCTGGTATGAAGGGAACAGGTATTGCGGCAGGTGCGGCGGGAGGATGGAAAGGAAGACAGGGCAGAGGGCGCTTGCCTGCCCGGAGTGCGGGAACACGGTATATCCCGGCATCGCCCCGGTGGTAATGGTGGCGGTCACGGACGGGGACAGGCTGCTGATGACAAAGTATGCAGACCGCTCCCTCCCGCAGTGGGTACTCATATCCGGTTTCGTGGAGGCGGGGGAGACGCTGGAGGAAGCGGCGGAGAGGGAAGTTTATGAGGAGACAGGCATCCGCATCCGGGATTTGCAGTATTTTGGCAGCCAGCCGTGGGGGTTCTCCGGCTCCGTGATCGCAGGCTATACCGCAAGGCTGGACGGGCCTGATGGGATACGCCTTGACAGGAAGGAACTGGCGGCGGCAGAGTGGCATCCCCGCACAGGGCTTCCGGACGGGCTGACAGACATCAGCATTGCCTATGAGATGATTGAAGCCCTGCGGCTTTAAAGGGAGAATACACTAAAGAGAAATGAGGAAAGGGCTCACAGGCCCTTTTTCCTATTCAGAAAACCGCTTGGAAAGCGGGGGGGGAATCAGAGGTAATATGCTTACACGGCGGTTTGCGTTTGTGCCGCCTTGCGGGGGATATTGAGAGCGGCAGAGGGGATATTAAGGATAAAAAGCGTCAATCCAGTTACGCTGTCAAATCGTCTATTCACGCTGTCGGAGTTAAAAATATTCTTATTTTTCCGATACACGAAGTAAAGCATTTTTAGGGATAAATGCTGAAAGAAGGAGGTGGAGGCAATCAAAATAGCGGTCTGTGATGATGAAAAAAATATAAGGAGCTACATCTGTTCGCTGGTTCGGAAACAGGGAGTGGAGTGTGAGGTCACGGAATATGCCACGGCGGAGGATTATTTTTTAGCGGGGGGGGGCTGATCATGACCTGCTGTTTCTTGACATTGAGCTGAAAGGCCCGGATTCATCAATGGATGGTATGGAAATGGCAAAACGGATCAGGGGCATGGAAGATATCAAACAGCCCATCATCATATTTGTCACGGGCTATGAAAAATATGTGTATGATGCCTTTGACGTGGGGGCGTTCCAGTACCTGCTGAAACCCATTGACGAAGGGCGGTTTGCCGAGATTTTTAGGAGGGCGGCGCAGCAGGCCGGGCAGGGGAAAAGGGTGCTGATGGTCCAGTATGGGAATACGGGAAAAACAATACCGTTAAGCGACATCTATTACATGGAAAGCCAGAACCATAAAATAGCCGTCCATATGAAGGACGGGATTTTGGAATATTATGTAAAAATGAGTGATCTGGAAGAAGAACTGCAGGGGCAGTTCTGCCGTGTCCACAAAGGCTACCTGGTCAACCTGTCCTATGTGGATGAATACAACAAAACAGAGGTAACGCTGACAAATGGGGATAAGCTCCTGATCTCAAAATATAAGTATGAAGATTTTGTAAAAGCGTACCTGCGGTTTATGAAATAGGAGGGCTGTCATTGAGTGAGGCAAGTTTTACGCTGTTCCAAAATACAGCGGTAGGGATTGAGGTCATTCTGTATGCCTGCTGCCTGACGGCATTTTTCTGTCCGTATATGGCGGGGCGGAAAAGGGGGGGCATCCGGCGGATATCATAAAGATGCTGGCTGTGTTTGCATCCTATTCCATCATCTATTTTTTTAACATGGCAGTCAGTATGGGGGCGCTGGTCTGCATGGCTTCCGTAATAGTCCTGCTGACGCTGGCGGCAAAGTATTTAGGGGTGGAAAAGAAGACCGCACTGTTCATGGGGGTGGTGTTCTTCTGCATCAGGAACCTGAGTTCGCTGGCGGTGGCAAGCGTGAATTTCTACACGGGCAGGCATCTTGTGAAAGGGGAGGAAGGAGTAGAGCGGGTACTTCGGAATGCAGCCCTGAATTTCTGTCTGGTGGAACTGCTGCAGCTTGTGCTTTTTTCCGCACTGCTGTATACGGCGGCACGCCAGATCAGGAAAAGCAGGATGGAACTGCACATAAGGGAGTTGTGCTATCTTCTGCTGACGCCCGTGACGGGCATCCTGTTTGTCAATATTTTATTCCGGATTCTGATCGTGACCACGGGGGAGCTGTCCATACAGCTTTATGAGCAGTACCCGGTGCTGATAGGGATCGTGCCTGTGGCCGCCGTACTGTTTTATGCCGGTATTCTGGTGACCATAATATCTTATCAGAAAATGGTGGGGCTCCAGGAGGAAAAGGAAAGATATTTTGTGGAACAGCAGCAGGTCCATGCCATACAGGAGCGGATGGCGGAGGTGGATCAGTTCTATGACGGCATCCGCCGGATGAAGCATGAGATGAAAAACCATCTGACCAATATCAATGGGCTGCTTGAAAGCGGGGACTATGGCGGCATGGGGCAGTACATCTCCAGAATGGATGAGAGCATGGATGCCTTTGAAATTTCCATAAAGACAGGGAATGCCGTTACTGACGTGATCGTGAACGACAGGCAGAAAGCAGCGGAAAAGCAGGGCATACGGTTCCGGTCAGAATTTACCTACCCGGAATCGGAAAGGTATGATGCCTATGACATAGGCATCATTGTAAACAACCTGCTGCAGAACGCCCTGGAAGCCTGCGGGAAGATGCTGCAGGGCGACAGGTACATTTTCATTTCCAGCAGGCAGAAGAGAAAGTTCTTCCTGATCGAAGTCAGAAACCCGTTTGAAGGGGAGATCATAATGGACGCGGATACGAACCTCCCAATCTCCACAAAGGAAAAGGAGCCTTTCGGAAGGCAGGGTTCCATGCACGGGATCGGGCTTTCCAATGTAAAGAGGGAAGCGGAGAAATATATGGGGGACGTGGATATCAGGGTAAAGAAAAATGAGTTCAGTGTAACGGTGATGTTACAGGAAAGGAGACAGGTATGAGTATCAGTAATGTAAGCGGCGCAGGGGTGAATCCCTATGCCTACACAAACAGAAGCCAAAAGGCGGCAGGAACCGGGAATTTTGCGGAGGAGGTGCAGAAAGCCGCGGAAGGAAAGAATGCGGCGGAAAAATCCGGCTCATCAGCATGGGCGGGGGACATGGTAGTATCCAACCCTCCGAGTTATTTTGGATTTACATATGACAGCAGCATTTCGAACAAATCCAAAGAGGAAATGACGACAGATGGTAAGCGATGAATAACCTACCGTTCCACATATGTTCCGTTTAGGTGTAAAATAGTCTATATTGGCAATTCAGGTTTGTTTTCAGGTGTTATCGTTTCAACATCGATCAGTCCTGTGCAGCGTTCTTTGATAAAACCACTCCACGGAAGAAGCGTTTTAACTGCATCAGGATCCTCTTTATGCTCAGGCATGTACAGCAGCAGGACATAAAGGTATTGGAATACATTCAGCTTATTCGCTTTTGCGGTCTCTATTATACTGTAAACAAGCGCGGTTGCTTCTGCCCCGGCGACAGATGCGTGGAACAGAGAGTTCTTCCTGCCAATCGCATAGGATTTCGCGCAGCGTTCGGCTTTATTATTAGAAAGTTCGCATCTGCCGTCCAGCATATAGCTCTGCAGTGTCTCTCTGTGGTTTACAGAATAATTGACGGCTTTTTCCAGCTTGCTGCCGCCAAGCGGTTTTAGCGTTTCAATCCATGTCCAGAACTTTTCCCAGACAGGCGCCTCCTTTTCCAGGCGT
>CAJTCR010000074.1 GCA_910574915.1 Eubacteriaceae bacterium | reverse complement strand
TGAACTGCTGGAACACTGGGATATCAATGCGCTGATTGACATCAACGGCAGGGCAAAGTCATCAGAAAACGCCCCTGCGGATGTCACTTTTGACAAGGAAGGGCATCCTGTCTGCAAGGCTGGGCATGAAATGTGCCCCTGGGGAAATGATCCAGTCAAGGATGCTCATAAATACCGATGCCCCTGGAAATGCGGCCGTATTAAGGAATGCCCTTGCGCCGCCGAATGCTCCCCTGGCAGCTATGGGCGCACGGCCTACATAAAGAATAAAGGAGAGCTCCGTTTCCAGCCGCGCATCCCCAGGGATTCCCAGCAATATAAGGATATTTACAAGGAACGTACCGCCTGTGAACGCGTCAACGGCCGCGTTCTCAATGACTATTGCCTGCAGAGCCTGAAAATACGCGGCAGGGATCATTTCTCATTCTGGAGTATGCTCATTGGCATCTGCATACATCTTGATGCGAGATATAAAGTGGCACATTTGTACGCTGTCTGATCTATTATGAATACACTCGAACTCTATAACCAGCCATTTATCCTGTTAAAAAACGCATTTCTAACAGGCTTACTACTTTATGCCCTTTTTTCGGGAAAGTTCCCCTGAACAATTTTAAAATGAACATTTTTCTCTCCCACTTGTTGAATTCGTTTATATGGCCTGTTTTTCTGTTGCATCTTCAGTGAGTTTCCGAGACTACTCTATTCTATAAAGCCGGCCTCTATCAATGGACATTATATCTGCTGCCCCTTCCCGACTCTTCAACTGCTCATTGTGTGCTGACGCTGCATAACGTGCCTGATAAAAAATGTTGGAACTAGTTTTTGATGTAATATTTGCCATTTTGTTTTCTGACTCCCTATGCTATCTTTTATGTAAGAACTTTTAGTTCTTGCAATCAGCAAAAAAAATATCGTTTATACTTTTTTCAAGTACATTTGAAATTTTTCTAGCTGTTGCAATAGACGGATTTCGTTCACCATTTTCTATAAAATATAGATACCTTTCAGAAATCCCGGTTGAAAATGAAAGATCTTTCATTGATAGCTTTTTTTCAATTCTGTATTCTTTCATATTATTTAGTGCCATATATGTCCTCCTTTTTAGAACTTTATGTTCTGAAATAATAGTACAGCACTTTTTGTTCTATGTCAAGTTTTTTTTAATTTGTATAGTAAAATAAGAACAGGAGGTTCTAATATGAAAAATGATATAGGCAAATTTATAAAACTATACCGAGAAACTCACCAATGGTCACAACGTGAACTTGCAGAACATTTAGGCGTATCCCAAAGAAACGTATCGTATTATGAAAAAGGCGAACGCATTCCACCTGCTGACGTATTAAAGAAATTATCTACATTATTTGATGTTCCTGTGGATGTATTGCTTGGATTAAAAAAAATCAATTCTGAAACTAATGACTGCTACAATTATTTTTATGAAGAAGGTGATGCTAACTGGTCTATTCGTAAAATAGCCAAATCAAAAGAAATTTCTTATGAAGAAATGCTTGAAAAGTCATGTATTGAAAAAACTCGTTTAGATGCTCTCTGGTATGGAAATTCACAGCCAGTTGCAGAAGAACTTATACGAATTGCAACTGTTTTAGATGTTTCCATAGATTACCTGGTGGATAATTCACAGCGAGAAAAGATAACTTCGGATGAAGAACTTATTCTAAGGTATTACCATAAATTCCCAGAAGACGTGATGGAATTATTAGAATCATTTTGTTCCTTAGAAAAAAGAAAAGACCGTGGTATTATATTGGGAAAATGTTTTGAATTAGAAAAAGAATCGTCATCTGTTGCAGCAGATGAAAAATATATTGACAGCCAGGGAAAATCCTTGCCTTCGAGTGGTACCAGAGGCGGCACAATGGCGGTTTAAAAAAAATAATTTAAATGTCGAATCTAATAATATTTTGTAGTGTACGTCAGAAAATTCATACTTTATCATTTAATCAAATGCTTTCATAAAACACTGAAAGTAACTTAATTATTGAGGAGGCGTTATAAATGATACTAAATAATATAGAATGTGATTTGGACGAACTTATCCGGCAGCATGGCGATCATAAGGTAGAAGCAATCCGTGAATTAAGAAGATTAACTGGCCTGACATTAAAAGAAGCAAAAAAAATATTGGACGATTATGAAAAAGGAAACTCGCTTAAATCAATAACGCTTAAACCTGGCATCTTCCAACGATTAAAAAAGTCCTCTCCTTTTGCCTCGTTACACAAAATCAGACACGACAATAAATTATAACCCAGGCACCACTGCCTAGGTGAATCATCCCTCTTCATGCTGCCAACAAATAATTAAAAAGATACAACAGGAGGAAATAAATGGGTTTTTTAGATACATTTAAGGGAAACCAGTATAAAGCTGAGCTAGATCAATTAAAACAGGAGCATGAAAGCCTGAAAGAATTAATGACGCCGGATATCCAGGAAGCCTTTCACATAAAAAAAGAAATCGCCAGATTACAAAATATGCAGGCCGCTGAACAAAAAAATCTTGATAGCATACAATCCGCTATTAACCATAAAAATTCTGAATTAGCCAGCTTAGACCGTGCAATACAGGAAAAAAAGAAGAATTTAATATCCATGGATGATGAAATTTTGGTACAGGAATTCGGATTATACAAACCACAGTATGATTTTGCATCTGCCCTTGATTATAAAGAGGCCCTTGCTGAAATCAGGTCTGAACAGAAAACACTGATAAAAAATAAGCAGGCAGTCACAGGAAACACCCAATGGCAAGTCAATGGAAGTTCTTCCAAAGGCCAGAAAATGGTAAACGATACGCAAAAACTACTGCTCCGGGCATTTAATGTCGAATGTGACGAACTGATCTCAAAAGTCCGCTATACAAATTTTGACGCATCTTTAAACAGGATTTATAAATCGGCAGAAGCAATTTCAAAATTAGGCATAATAATGTCAATCTCAATTACACAGCAGTATCTTTCCGCAAAAGTGAAAGAACTGCGCCTTGCTTTTGAATACCAGCTCAAAAAACAGCAGGAAAAGGAAGAACAAAGAGCCGCAAGAGCTGAACAGCGTGAACAGGCAAGGATACAGAAAGAATTAGAAGAACGCCGCCGAAAAGTTGAGAAAGAGCAGGCCCACTATCAGACAGCTTATGAAAAAATCATTGCACAGCTCCTTGCACACCCTGATGATGCTGGCCTCCTGTCACGTAAAGAGGAAATGGAGCACACACTGTCTGACATAAACAAAGCCCTTAACGACATCGACTACAGGCAGGCAAACATGAAAGCCGGATATGTATATGTAATCTCAAACATTGGCTCTTTTGGCAGGGACATATATAAAATTGGCATGACCAGGCGGCTGGAACCGCAGGACCGCGTTGATGAACTTGGCGATGCTTCAGTGCCATTTAACTTTGATGTACATGCAATGATTTTCTCTGATGACGCCCCTGCACTTGAAGCAGCACTGCACAGGGCATTTGAAGATAAAAAAGTAAATATGGTAAACCACCGGCGTGAATTCTTCCATGTCACTCTTAATGAAATAAAAAAAGTAATTAAGGAAAATTTTGATAAGACAGTTGAATTCACGGATACTCCCGATGCAGAACAGTACCGCATTAGCCTGAAAATGAAAGGTGAATGTTTTGAGAATTCTTCCCAAGACAATAAAACATACAGCCATAGCTATTCTGAAAACACTTTTACTCCAAACATTTCGCAGCCACCTGTTCCAGCCAATCCAGAAACAGCGATAGAACTCCTTCACACAAAATGGGGCACCTACAAAATGCCTGACCCATACAGAATACAATTAAAAAAGGGTCCGCGTACAGACATAAAGAAATTTGAATCAAATAACTAAAGGAGTGACCACCGAAGGACAACTATGCCAGCATATAAATACACCCTAAAAAATGGAGGTATCACTATATGGAATTTTATTTTAATTTTGAGTCAGAAGATGCACTTGTTACTGCCACAGAAGATACGCAAGCACTTTTCGACTCAATCAAACATACAAATGAATACGGACAGGAATTCTGGTATGCAAGGGAACTTCAAACTGCGCTCGAATATAAGCGCTGGGATAAATTTTTAAATGTTATTGAAAAAGCCAAGGATGCTTGCATGAACAGTAAAAACAGTGTTTCCGACCATTTTTCCCAAGTGGGAAAAATGGTGAACGTAGGTTCTGGTGCGGAACGTGAAATTGAAGATTACGAGCTTTCACGTTATGCCTGCTACCTCATTGTGCAGAATGGGGATCCTCGAAAAAAAGTAATTGCCCTCGGGCAGTCCTATTTTGCTGTAAAAACCAGACAGCAGGAACTTATAGAAGATTTCGATGAACTGTCTGAAAACCAGAAACGGATCGCCATCCGCAATGAATTGAAAAACCATAACAAATCCCTTGCGGAAGCCGCGCACAATGCAGGCGTGAAAACGCCCCTTGAATATGCCGTTTTCCAAAACTGCGGATACATGGGGCTGTATGGCGGGCTGAAAGCTGCAGACATAAAAAAACGCAAAGGCTTAAAGAAAAGCCAGGACATTTTAGAATATATGGGTTCAGAAGAACTCGCTGCAAACCTATTCCGGGCAACACAGACAGATGCAAAGCTCCGCAGGGAAAATATTTCAGGAAAAGATGCTGCAAACCAAACACATTACAATGTTGGAAAAAAAGTGCGCCAGACCATTTCAGATCTAGGCGGAACCATGCCGGAGCATCTGCCTACACCAGAGAAAAGTGTCCGGCAGCTTGAAAATGAAAGTAAAAAACGCCAACAGAACAACTTATTTCCAGAATGAGGAAATGCCTGATGCCAGCTTACAAGTATACTCTAAAAAACGGCAAAACCATGTGGTATGCCGCCTTCAACTACACCGACTGGACCGGCAAATACCGGCACACATGCAAGCGCGGCTTTAAGACGCAGCGTGAAGCAAAAGAATACGAGCGTTCTGTCCTGGACCAGCAGAACGCCACAAGCGACATACTCTTTTCTTCCCTTGTGGAAATTTATATGGAGGATATGTCGCACCGCCTAAAGCCTACTACTATGGACAACAAGCGGAATATCATAGACAGCAAACTGCTCCCTTACTTTTCCAGGCTCAAAGTGTGCGACATTGACACCATAAGAGTCCGGAAATGGCAGAACGAGCTGATATCTTTCCGTGATGAAAACGGAAAGCCTTATTCCCAGACATATTTAAAAACTGTGAATAACCAGCTTTCCGCAATCTTGAACTATGCTGTTACGCACTATAATCTGGCATCAAATCCATGCAGGGCTGCAGGAAGCATCGGAAAAAGCAAAGCTGGTGAAATGAAATACTGGACGCGGGAACAGTATGAGGCATTCTCCAAAAATATCCGGAAATCTGCAACAAAGCTGGCTTTTGATATGTTGTTCTACACGGGAATGCGGTCTGGAGAGCTTCTTGCGCTTACGCCTGTTGACATACTGCCGGACAAGCGTATTTCCATCAACAAGAACTATGCCAAAGTAAAAGGCGAGGAGCTAATCCTGATTCCCAAAACAGCGAAAAGCAACCGGAGTATCGCCATACCCGATTTTCTTTATGATGATATTTTCGATTATATTTCAAAACTTGGAGGGATTGGAAAAGATGACCGGATCTTTTATTTTACAAAATCCGCACTGGAAAAGGAGATCAAACGGGTTGCTGAAAAAGCAGGCTTGCCAAACATACGTGTGCATGACCTCAGGCATTCACACGCCAGCATGCTGATTGATATGGGTTTTGACATTTTGGAGATTTCAGAACGGCTTGGGCATGAATCTGCTAAAACCACGCTGGACACTTATTCCCACCTGTATCCAGAAAAAGACACAAAACTGGCCGGAGCATTAAATAAGCTGCGCAGGCCGGATGAAGAAAATGCTTGAAATCATATCGGTATCATGTTATATTATACATAGAAACAGTGCTGCCGACAGACGGCTAGCCTAACATAATAAGTAAAAATAGCCGCTTAGTTTGTCAGACTGGGGCGGCTATTTTTGTGAATTCTTTCTATCATCGCTTCCGATGGCATATCCAAGTCCGAAGCAGGTCAGGCCGAAACCCAGCACTGCAATAAGTCCTTCCAATGTCAACATCCGTTCTGCCCTCCTTTCCCAGATTCCCTTTCGGGTTTCTATGTAAACGGAGGGTCACAGTCCCTCCGGAGAGGGCTAACCGCCTGCCATCCTGGCAGCACCTGAATGCATTGTAGCACACCTTTTGACATTTTACAACAATTTCCGATTCTGCGGAATATGTGGAAAGGACTTATTTTTCCATCTCATATCAATCTCACAGAGACAGAAAAAGGACTGGAAAACCCTATAAAATCAGGCTTTCCAGTCCAAATGTCCGCTATTCGAACTCCTCGGCGGATAGCTTGAACTGACTGTTTTTCCCTCATTTTTCAAGCATTTATTATCCATATTGTACAAAAATTGCTCTTGTATTTTTGCCAGTCAAAATTTTTAGAGCCAAATTAGAGCCATTGCATTTAATATTCACTTTCCTCATATTTTTCTTTATATGTTTGTATATAACCTTGTTCATCATTTAGATAATCAATTAGTTCTTCAAGCACAACACAAAAGAACGCTCTACTATTCACAGAACTATCAAATATTTCATGTGTTAAACCATGATAGGGTCTTCTATCTCGATACTCTGGCAATAGATAAGAAATCACTTGAAATCTCTCACGCCAACGATTGCCTAATGTCCAAACAATAACTAATCCTATATCTCTTACATCTTTATCTTCATTATCAAAATCTTGAATTAGCGAATCAAAAGTATACTTATATTCTAGGCATTCAGGTGCTGTAAGTATTCCTGGTTTTAATGGTCTTTCACGTTCAATACCTAAAGGATTTTTGCATTTCTCATAATAATGATTCTCCAACGGCTCTTTTATACGAATTTTATACAAACCATCATATTGTTCATATGTGCTTGAAGCCATTAACTCTATAGAACGAATAACTCCCCCAGCTATAAGTTGATTGAACAATACCACTACATCCTGTTCTGATTTTGGTATCGCCGAAATAGATATTTCTTTTGTAGGAAGGAAAAACTCCTCACTAATAATTTTCAATGGATTCTTTTGTTCATGTTCTTCCATTTCTTTAATATAATCGTGCAACGTTTTTGCTTTACTATCTCGCAAGTCATAATGTCCATCTGCCGCCAATAACCCCTTCCATACACTTAGTCCAAGACTAACAATAGTTGATGATATTTTTTCCGCAATAATTCTTAACTCTGGCTGAAATCCCTTTCTACCCAAATCCGGCTCGGCACCGTTAAAATGTACAATGACTTGCGCCTGCTTTTGATATCCAATATTTGATGTTAATGGTATCTGAAGACTGCTTCCTTGTATCATATTATCTGTAGCCATTTGCAAACCATATGACATCACATTTGCGCCTTTTCTTGCTTTAATTATTTTCTCATTTATATCTTTCCATCTATCAACTGAATTGCAAAAACACCCATATACACTCACTTCATACTGTTTTAGCAGTTCGATTTCTTGTTCTTCAAATGTTTTAGACCTAATAACTAGCTTCAACAATTCATCTAAATCAAAAAATTTATAAATAGCCAATTTCCTTTGAAATTTCTGTGGTATATTTAAACTATTCCTTCCTTTTTCCACCTCATTTTTTTGCCATTCGATAACTTTTTCCAAATCTTGAGAATTATTCTTTAAAAATTTATGAGGAAAATAATATTCTGCTATCTGCTTTTCTAATATACTATTATCTCCATTCTTTTTTACAATAACAAGATCAAAAAAAATATCATGTGTTTCATCGAAACCTTTTATATAACCCAAAGGTGTATTAGTTAATAATACATATTTCCATGATTCCGCTGTGTCTATTCCAAGCCATGTAAAATCTTTAATTTTATTGCCAACTTCATTAGTAAAATATAATTTAAACGAACTTCCTCTATCATAAACGAACTTTTCATCCCTGCTCTCAAGCGTAACAACACAAGGCATTTCAACAGTGTCTGAAAAATCATCAATCCACTCTCTGCCACCATCAATATAAGCGTATTTTTCATACTGTGCCGTTTTAGTGTAAATCTCCGTTCTATTAAATCCATATGCAATGTAAGTAGTTCCAACCCCTTTATTTCCTCTTGAATGACCTTGTTTCTTAAAAGTAATATTAGGAGAAAGAAACGTTCTAAATTGTTTCTCTTCAAATCCTATTCCATTATCAGCCACATAAACACTATTCTCCTGTAAATTCATTATTATTTTAATTCTTTTCTCATAATTTTCTTCATGTAATACCTCTTTTCTCCTATCAACAGCATCCATCGCATTTTGGAGTAGTTCACACAACGGATCATAATACCCGACATATGACTTTAAAATATTTCTAATTTGTTGTTTTGTGCTATTTACAGCTAGTTGTTTATAATCATCATTACTATTCATTGTTACAAGCTCCAGCGGATTCCATTTTTCCATATTCTTTCTCCTTATAGTATGCTTCAAATCTATATTTCTATTGTTCAAATTCACATTATCGTAAATGTATAAACAAGTTTACCTATGTTAATATAAAAACCAAAAAGCTTTTACCTCCCCCTATGCTTTTCTTTCCTTTTCTGCTGTTTCAGTTCAAACTGCCGCTGTTTCTCTGCTTCTCGCTGTTCCCGGCTCACAATCTTACGTTCAGTTTTCAACTGCTCCTGCTGTAATTTCAAAACCTGTTGCGATTTCGTTCCTATCCCTGTATTCTGTACCTGTTTCCGCACTTCACGTTGTACTCGTTTAGGATTGCGACCAGCTTCTTTTACACCAGTTGCCACAGCCGGACTAAATCGTAACCGATAGTAGTTTTTCAGAACGAAATCATAAATCTCATAGTCTTTTGGTTCTGCTCCAAACGTAACCTTGCATACAGATAGCTTACCATCCGATACACGTTCAAACACACCCACCCAAAATGGTTCTTCAAAAAATACTGTCAACTTTCCCGATACTTTGTCCATGACAATTCCTCCTTAAAATAATTGTAATGAGCAAAGAATGGACGACCCTAAGGAGGGAGGGCTACTTACACCATTATAGTGCGACTGGACTACCTACCAGTTCTGCAAGTTTGACTTGCGTTGTGTTTTTATCTTTGCACCTATATATTACCACATAACCGCCTATTTTTCCATAAAAATGGGCAATTCGCTTGATATTGCTAACTGTCACATTACTATTTCCCTTATCTACATTAACTTACATGGTGCTAGCACCATGTAAAAAATAATAATTAAGGAAAAATTTATTGTCCTTATTTCCACTTACCTACTTAATATCATATTTTTCAATCCATTCATACATTGCTCTAACTACAGGTCTTAACCCTTTTCCCATTTCAGACATATAGTATTCGACCTTTGGAGGAACTTGTGGATATTCCTTACGAACAATAAGCCCATCTTTTTCCAACTCTTTTAATTGGCTTGTCAACATTTTATGCGTGATTGGCGCAAGCAAGCGTTTTAGTTCCCCATATCTTAACACTTCATGAAACGCCAACATATATATTATTCTTAATTTCCATTTTCCACCAATCATTCCCACAATCGTTTCAAATCTTTCATATCCAAAATTTTGAAGATAACAAGGTTCTTTTTTCACAATATTACTCTCCTTTTTGATAGTATCACACAAAAAAGTGCGTACTTTTCAAAAAGTATTATATACCACTATAATAAAAAATGAAAGGGGAAAAGGAATGAAGATTATAATAATAAATGGAAGCTACAGAAAAAACGGAGCAACAGCATTGATACTACATGAAATGTATAAAAAATTGGGGACTTACCCTAACGTAGAAATTCAATTTTATAATGTTGCAGACTTAAATTTAAAATATTGTGTCGGCTGTTGCAAATGCTACGAAAGTGGTAAATGTATTTTTAATGATGACATTGAAAATTTATCAAAAAATATTGAAACAGCAGACGGTATTATAATAAGCTCTCCCACATATGCAAGCAATGTTTCCGGGCAAATGAAAGTTCTAATTGACCGAGGACATTTTGTGATAGAGCAATTACTATTCAGAAAATATGCGGTTAGTATATCGACATATGAAAATTATGGTGGCAAGGATACTTCTAAAGTATTAAATAGATTATTGTCTTATTCCGGGGCAACTATTTCTAATTCACTTTTCATTAAAGTACCCTTTTCTGCTAATCCATTAAGCGATTCTAAAACACAAAACAGAGTAAACAGGGCAATGGATAAATTTTATAATGACATATATAAGCAAAAACCTTATTTATGCCAAAAGATTAAGCATTTTATAATATTCAGATTTGGAATTTTCCCTTTTGTTATCAAAAAAGGAAGCCAGTATCAAGGTGTTGTATCTAAATGGAAAAAGCAAGGTATTAAAGTGCTGATATGAGTAAATTATTAGTATTAGCACTTAACGAACAAGAGGAAAAAGCGATTGACAAAATCATAATTGCAATATCTGATTGTATACAACTTGAACCTATACAGGTTGCTCCTGTTTCTATCCTGTCATTTCCGGGACTGGAAATCAGACAGCACCAACGCCGGGTACTTCAAGACGGAAAGGAAATCCACCTTACCCACCTTGAATACAGCACTCTTGTACTCCTTGCTTCTAATCCCGGCATTGTCCTCACAAGGACGCAAATTTTTGAAACTGTTTGGAACATGGACAGTGATAGTTGTCAATCAAGCATTTCTACCGTGATTTGCAATCTACGGAAAAAGATAGAGCCGGACAGCAAGAACCCAACCTACATAAAAACCGTGTTAGGTGTCGGCTATAAATTTGATGTAAAAAGAGCCGGGGAATGACTTCTTTTATTACTGTCATTCTCCGGCAATCTTTTATCGTTCCAACGCCCTCTCTATCTGCTGTTTCTGTCCTTTCAAATCATTCTGTTTTTCATATAGGCTGTTGCGTTCTTTGCAGAGTTCTTTCATGCGCTCCAACTGCGCCCTCACTCCCTCCCGACAATCTGGCTCTATCTTTTTATATTCCCCGGTCAGATTGCGGATTGTATTATTGTTTTCCTTTATCTGTTCCGAAAGACATACCCAGTCTATCAGATTTTGCACTTCCTTGTCCGTTTCGTAAAGGTCTGTTTCTGCCACGATTTTAGCACACAGCCGCACCATGACTTTCTTCTCCATATCCGTCATATCCTATCAATCCCCTTTCCTATCGGCTCATTTCAAAGGCACGTTTCGGGCGTTTAATTGCCCTTTCTGCCTGTTCTAATACCTTAGACCGTTCCACTATCGACTGCACCTGCTCTCTGCCTAAATGACGCTCCAAACGCCCCAAATCAGACACTTTTTCCTGCAATCGGTCTATGGTGTCGCTCTGCTCCATGACTTTATCCGTCAAGCGGCTAATCTGTTTCTGTTGCCCGTCTACTTTGGCAGTCAGCTTCCTGCTTTGCTCCATAAGCTGTACGCATTTGATAGTCAGATTTTTAACGACCTCTTTCAATCTCTCCACAAGCGGTAAAGCCTTTTTATCACGATAAGCCTTTGCGCTCATCAATGCCCCCGGCTCTGCCAACTGCCATTTCACATCTTCATCATAAGCGTGTATATTGCGCTCCATGACTTCCTTTGACTGTACCATTTTGTTGATTTCCTGCTGTAACTTTTTCTGCTGTTTTTCCAACTTTTCATTTTCGGACAACAGCTTTTCTTTATCTCCTGTCAGCGTTGCCGCCTGCTCTTTCAGAAGATGATTTGTTGCGGTAAGTTCTGATACTTCCTGCCGGATCGCTTCGCCCTCTTTCCGTATCTGTTCCGTTTCCTGCCCTGCCGCTATCTGCTGATGAAGAATATTTGATAATTCCTCTTTACTGCCGGAGATGGTCTGTTCCAGTTCCGCAACCTCTTTCTGCCGCTCCTGCTTCTCAAAGTCGAGTACGGATAAGTGCTTATTATGTGTGCCTAACTGTTTCCACTGTACGCCATGCCGCCCCATGACTTTTGAAAGTTCCTGCTTCTCCGCTTCAATCCATTCGTTCCATTCCGTCATTCCCCTTGTGCCGCCTTTGAAGCCCTGTTCCGATAATGCGCCTTTGAGGGAAACTCTCGTATCAAGTCCACGCTTGCTATTACGGATAAAGGGAACAAAATCAATGTGAATGTGCGGTGTCTGCTCGTCCATGTGCAAATGGCTTGAAAAAACATATAAGTTCGGATTTCTTTTCTGAAACTGTTCCATAAACTCACATAAAATCTCTTTCGCCAACTGCCCCTCATTGCTCTGTACATTCATATCGTCTTTGTTGCCGATTTGAAAGATTACCTCATAAAATAATTTCTCCTGCTTTCCCCGGCGTATTTTCTCATAGTAATCATCAATCTTTCGGTCACTCCGTTTCTGCTTTGCGTTGTAGCGTTCCAGTGCATCATCAAAAAGATTGTGATAGACCTCTTTTATATCCGAGTGGCAAAATTCCACGTTATCCCGGCTTCGTTCCTTATCTACATTCTTTGCGCTAAAGGCTCTCGTATTGTGATTGACTGAACCTTTCCCCATCATGCCGCTAATTGTCCTTTCCAATAGGCATATCCTCCACATTCTATATACTGATTTTACTGCGCCGACAGGCGCAAGGCTTTGTTACTTTCCCGAAAGTAACGCAAAAGCACTTTCGACAGGCTACGCTCCATCAAAAGTGCCTTTGCGCCCTGCCGGGGGCAAGCTGTCCGTTGGACAGCATACCGTCCTATCGGACGGGGCGGCTTTTTGCCGCCTTGATACCGCCGCTTCCCGGCTTCCTCCCAACAGCGCAACATTGCAATGTCTATAATTTTTGCAACCTTGCAATCTTCAAGAGCGCAATTCCAAGACTGCAAAATTCTAATACCCTGCATTGTTGCGCTGTTACCTTTCTCCGTCACTGTCTGATTTTATCCAGTTCCCAATACCATGTGTTGTTTATCCGCTTCGCCCGGACACCCAACTCTTTCTTCGCATTTTCCAGTGTCCGCTTCGATATGCCCTGTTCGTCTGCAAGATTGAAAATCTCATTGCTTTGTATGGCGTTGTTTGTTTCTGCCAGTTCCCGGAGTAACCGTTTCGCCTGTTCCATTTTATTTGCTTTTGGAGCAATGCCGCCTAACACTTCATCAGCGGTAATCTCATAATCTCCAAGCCATTGAAAACCGTCCTCCGACAGTGCAAATGCTTTTGGGTGTCCGAACGCAGCAAGGTTGTTTTTAATCTGCACCACAGCCCTTGTATTTTCTTCCCCCTCTACTCTGCCGACCAACAAAACACTTCTAGCGACTGCAAAGAAATCAATCGAACCCATTCCCCGGTATGCCGCCTTATTTCCCGCCGCTTTATTCATGTGACCGACAAGGACAATCGCACACTGATATTTCTCTGCCAATGCCGCCAACTTCTTTGTCATGTCCCTTGCTTCATTCGCACGGTTCATATCCATACCGCCGCCCAAATAGGCTTGTACTGGGTCTAAAATCAGCAGCTTTGCACCTGTCTTTATAACGGCTTCTTCCAGCCGTATATCTATCATAGAAAGGGATTTTATCCTTTCGTCAATGACAGAGATTTTCTCACAGTCTGCCCCTGCCTGTTCTAAACGGGGCTTTACCGTATCGGCAAGACCGTCCTCCGCACTCTGATAGATTACATTCAAAGGCTCTGTAAAATTCATTCCATTGTCTAAATTTTCTCCCTTAGACAGTTTCGCCGCTATATTCAGAATAAATGTTGTCTTTCCGTCCCCCGGATCGCCTTGAACAATAGTCAGCTTGCCATAAGGGATAAACGGAAACCACAGCCAAGAAACTTCCTGCGACTGTACCTCCGACAACTTAATCAACTGTAATTCGATTTTTGTTTCTTCCATAATGCCCTCCATTTCTGAAAAATCGTTGTCACTGGAAGAAACCTCTGCTATACTGATATTGTGATTGTTGATAACAGAGGTTTTCCAGTTATCACAGCCCTAACAGTTGCCGCTGTCGGGGCTTTTTTCTTCTCCGTTGGTGCTTCCCTGCCACAGATATTTTGCTCCGTCCAATACCCACAGGATAGCTTTCAGCATATCAAGACAGCCATTCCGCATATCTTCCAGTCCCTCCGGCGTCAAATCAACATCTGCCTTTTCAAACTGTTCTGTTACTTCCCGGATATTTGTCTGCATTATCTTTAGTTCCTCTACCAACTGGTAAACCAGTTCTTTTTTGCCGACCACGCACACCCGGTTATAAATGCAGGAACGGACAAAATAATCTTTCTTAGAAAGTCCGCTTGCCAAAATCTTTGCTTCGATTTCTTCCCTCTCTCTGGGGGAAATGCGAAAGCTGATTGTCGGGTATTTATGCACTCCACTCATTCTTCTTCCTCCCTGCTGTTCTCCATCTCCAATTTATCTGCAAGTTCTCCCTGCTTATTGGGATATAAATGTGAATAAGTATTTAATGTTGTTTCGATTTTCTCATGCCCCAACCGTTCCGCAATCGCTAATGGTGTAAAACCCATTTCCACGAGTAACGAAGCGTGGGAATGACGAATATCATGCAAGCGTATTCTTTTCACTCCCGAAGCCTTGATACCTCTGATAATCTCATGCTCCATATAGGATTTTGTAAAACGGAACATTCTTTCGTCTGCCATAATTCCGTATAAGTGCGAAATATACTCTTTTAATTCCTCTGTCAGAAACGGCGGTATCGTTATGATACGCTTGCTCTTTGGCGTTTTGGGCGGTGTGATAATATCCCTGCCCTCTATCCGCTGATAGGACTTGTTTACGGAAATGGTGCGCTTCTCTAAGTCAATGTCATTGTAGGTAAGCGCAAGTAATTCTCCAATCCTCATTCCTGTCCAATAAAGGAGCAGAAACGCCATTTTTGTTTCCGGCTTGTTTTCCACAGTCACAAGAAACTGTTTAAACTCCTGCTTCGTCCAAAACTCCTTTTCCCCGGCATGGCTCTTTCCGATACTCCCGGCTTTCCTGCATGGATTGTCTTTCAAGTCATAGTACCGAACCGCATAATTGAAAATAGCCGACAACTGATTATTGACTGTTTTCAGATACGTTTCCGAATATCCTTTTTTCATCAGCGCATTTTGCCAAGCCCGAATGTCGGAAGCCTTAATCTCATTCATGTTCTTTTTCTTGAAATACGGAATGATTTTCAAGTCAATAATGAATTTCTTTGTACGCATGGTATTTTCACGCAGACGGTGTTCCATATCCTCATAATAGATTTGTACGAAGTTTTCAAAATTGATGTCTAAATTCCTCTGCTGCTGTTGCAGAAAGTCACGCTCCCACTGTTCCGCTTCCGCTTTTGTCTTAAATCCCCGCTTGTTCTTCTTGTGGCTTACGCCCTGCCAGTCCTTATAATAGAACTGACAGCGCCACATCTTTCCGTCTCTTGTCGCTGACATAAAACCTCTCCTTTCCTACATGGCTACGGTCAGACCGTAGAATTTTTCTTCAAAGTATTTTGTCGGGACTTTACCGCATATTGTCCGATAGCCCTTTGCTTTCAGTTCCTCATTCAGCCCCCGGATAATCTTGTAGGCATAGCCCGTTGATACGCCAAGCATTTCAGCCGCTTCCTCTGCCGTTACATACATTTTCTTTCCATTCTCCATATAATCCTGTCCTTTCTCTTTTTATTTTAGGTACACATATGTGACCTTTATGTTTCTATTATACGGTACACTTTTGTGAACGTCAAGTATTTATTTTAATTTTTTATACACAAATGTGTCCTGATGTGATAGAATTGAACTAAGCACTTACGAAAATCACATAAATTGGAGGTATTGGCATGACTACCGGGGAAAAGATTAAACACTTTCGGAATTTGCGTGGCATATCACAGGAAACGCTCGGTCAGCTTTCCGGCATCAATTCCGCCACAATTAAAAAGTACGAGTATGGCATCCGCAATCCAAAGCCCGACCAACTGATGAAAATTGCAAATGCTTTGGGTATCAGTATCAATGTTTTCATGGATTTTGATATAGAAACAGTGTCAGATGTATTGTCTTTGATTTTGAAAATGGACGAACAATTAGATATGAACTTTGAAGCAGAGAGATACGAGGACGGAAGTTTCAATCCCGCTACAATCAAAATATCCTTCAAGAACTCTCTGCTCAATCATAAGCTGGGCGTATACATGAAAGCAAGGGAATTGCAGGAGAACCTTTTGAATGATACGGAACGCTTCTCGTCAGAAGAAGAACACCAACGGGCGATTGAAGCACTCTCAAAGGATTTAGACGCTGTTAAGCAGAGTATACTTGATGACAGTAAGATTGTCAAAAAGGGTGTTAGGGGTATATCTGTAAAAATTTATCCCGAAAATGAATGAAAAATTTTTGAGCAAAAAGTATTGACTTCCACGTAACGTGATACTGTATTCTTTTCTCATAGGAGCAGAATAGATATAAGCCGACAATCTCTGTCCTGCTTCTTCACAAATTTAAGGAGCTGATAAGAATGCGAACCATAAGCCAAGTTGCAGAATTAACAGGCATAAGCACACGAACACTACAATACTATGACGAGATTGGATTGTTAAAGCCAAGCGAATTGACCGAATCCGGCTATCGCCTATATGATGATGAAGCCTTGCAAAAGCTACAACAAATCCTGTTTTTTAAGGAATTGGGATTTAAGCTGAAAGAGATTAAAGAAATTCTGCAAAAACCCGACTTTGACAAGATCAATGCTTTCAAAAGACAAAAAGAATTGCTTTTGCTGAAGCGCAATCGGACAGACAAACTTATACAGCTTCTTAGCCGCTTAGAGAAAGGAGAGCAATGTATGAGTTTTAAAGAATTTGACCTGTCTGATTACATTACCGCATTAGAGGATTTTAAAAATAACAGCACTGATGATGTTATCAAGCACTGGGGAAGTATTGAAAATTTTGATATGTTTATTCAAAAAATTAAAGATGATGAAGCAGAGGTAGCTAAACTTGCTATTCACCAATTCGGCAGTATTGAAAAATACACCGAAGCCATGAAACATAATTTAGAGCATTTCTCTGAACTCATGGAAACACAACTAACGGAAGAAGTGAAAGAAATTGGAAAACAATCTGATATTCTGTATGGCAGACTAACCACTAATTTGCCAGAAGATGTTTCCTCCCCTAACATACAATCCATTGTACACGAACTATTGCGGCTTATACAGGAAAATAGCACCGGCGTATCCCTCGATAAGCCCTATATCAATGTTCTTATCGACACATATTCAAGCGATTATATCAAAAACATGACTGATAACAAATATGGAGAGGGGGCTTCTGATTATATCGTAAAAGCGTTCCATTACTACTCGGAGAATAACGCTTCCGAAAACAATTAGAGGCAACAGGCTCTCTCTAAAAAATATATCCCGACAACTAATCATTCTCGCTATGCCAAAAAATAACTTGCCACACTTTAGAGAGCCTTAGTGACATTTGAATTTTCTTGTGGTATAGTGGACTTCCACTTTTAGGAAAAGGAGTTGATGATATATGCCACAGATGAATAAAGGCGGTAAATTTATTTTCGGAAAATCATTGATACGAAATGATTTGACAATCCATCTGCCAGCCCAGGCTCTTACAGAGTACAACACCACAGTAGATGAAAAAGTCTATCTTTTTACTGGAAGCAAGGTCACTGGCGGCTTTTGTGTGACAAGAAAAGGATTGTTAGAACCGTCAAAGTTAGGACACATTCTTACCGATAATCCGACTTTACTGAATTATCAGACCGCAGAGGGCGAATTTGTCAAATACAAAGGGCGGTCATACTGTTGGGTAAATATTTCAAAGAATGGTATAATTCAGCTTAATCAGCAGATATTAGACTTTCTTAATCTGAATGTTGGAATGGAACTATTGTCTATCCGAAGCAGTGATATAGCTTTTACAATGGGCGCAACCGGTCCTCTGTTGGAAAGAGCCGACAACTATGAGGGCGAAATTCCTCTGTATTAAAAAAGCAGGTATCACGATACCCGTCCCAAATCCAGTATTCATCGTAAACGGTAGATAGTACGTACCTCGACTATGAGGGCAAAGTGTGTGACAATAGGCTATATTTCTATCATAAGTATTAAAAGTTAAGCCTTAACTTTTGATACCGTTATACGGAGGTAAGTCTATGAACTCAGCAACAACAGCAGTGGCTGTACAATACCGTTTAAAAGAGTGG
>CAJTCR010000073.1 GCA_910574915.1 Eubacteriaceae bacterium | reverse complement strand
GTTTAACGTACAAAGTCATCTTCTTTCGTTGTATTTTAGTTGTGGTGAACTTATTATACAGTACGAAGTGCTTTGTACGTTTTTTGTGTTTATTTCAAAAAGTTGTAAAGTGGTGTAATTTATTCTTCATAGGAATAGCTGTAGTCTTCCTCATCTTTAACCAGATCATCATCTGGAATCCTGTTCAATAGTTTAGTCAGTTCATTTTCTTTGTCTTCTGTAAAAAATTTGTCTGAAAAGTCCTGCCATGCTTTAAATGCCTGTACATCACCATCCAGAGCCTTTTTATAGTATGTATCATATAATTCTATCATTTTCTTCTGATGCAGACGCTTCAGCAGCCACTTAACGGCAGTCTGGCACCCCTGTTCCATAATATATCTTTTACATATATCTTCTGTAATTGTTTCTGAAAAACACTTATAACGGCTTTTCAGATCTTCAAAATCTTTTACTGGTTTTCTGTCAGCTTCTTTCAGATATTCAGGGCAGTAAAGGAACATGATATAATACGCTTTCATGTCTGTGCCTGTTATCTCCTTGAGTGTCGCATATATAGACTTCTCTTTAGAAACAGATTTTCCCCATACGCCATTACTGCTTGATTTTTCACTTGAATCTTTTGGTTTTCTTCCCAAATGTACCACTTCCTAAAATTTTATTATAAATTGATGTTAACAAAAAGCCTCCTGTTATGCCTGTTAATCCTAAAGGCATTCCAAGAATGGCCCCTATAATAATTCTGTTTTTATTTTTCATACACATATCCTTTAAGTTTATCACCAGACAATGTATCTATCTGATTTTTAGCGTTAGCTCTCAGTTTTGAAACATACTTTATGTAATCAATAATATTCATTTTCTCCCACGCTCTTTCAAAATTTCTCGCAGTAATATTATCAATAGATCTTTTTAAATCTGCTTTCGTAAACTTAGTTGTATATTCGCCAATGAGTTCTTTCCTCAAAATCTTTTCTATCATCTCCGTTTCTGACATTCCAGTTTCCACATTTTCAAATTCCCTGCATACCACAAGGGCCAGTTCAGCCGCTACACATGCAGCAAGTTCTTCATGGGTCAGATATGGATAATCCTTATGCCCTTTCACATACAGATATTTTTTCAGGTCAAAATATGTATTTCCTAATTCAATATCTATACGTTTTTCGTCAGAAATATTAGGATTTTCGAGTATTGTCATATTATTGCAGTACACAGCCACCTCATTATATTGTAACGGCTCCATCCAGTTCCATTTATATATCATGCATGATATTGGCTCCTTTAAAACATTTCCCATGTTAATTTTATCCATTGTTTCAAAAGATAACGGCTCCTCTACAACAACATTGCCATTTGCACATACCTGTATCCCCGTATCCACACAAATTGTATTTCCATCTTCATCCATTACCAGTTCTACAAGATATGTTCCAGCCATATATTTTGAATTTTTAATATTATTCTCTTTTGCCCTGCCTTCCTTTTTTATCCATCCTGAAGACTTAATATCTTTATTTTTTAATACGTTTCCCTGTTTATCCTTAAAACCTGTTTCCCACTCTCCCTGATCGTCCACTTTCACATGCTGGTTTGCATATGACTCGTAAAAGCCAATCGCTTTCTGGATATCATTTTTATGAAATATTGAGTTTGATATGGATATTGAAACTGGAGGTGATTCTTTTGGATCGTTCCTTGTTTCATCATTCCAGACATAATTATAAATATAATCTGCAAGGCGGTTCAGTGCCTTTATGCATCTGATACCAAGATCATTCAAGATTGTACCGTTATCTACCGTTGTACACCGCCCAAGACGGATTTTCTTTTCTATGATAATATCAACCATTTTTTCAACCACATGAGGAGCCAGAAACGGCTCACCTCCTGTCAGTGACAAATGATATATCTGTTCAACCTGACTAAAGATTTTATTCAATATTTCATCTGACATATCAAGGTTTTGTGGATTTCCACGCATACAATGACTGCATGTAAGGTTACATTTTCTCGTTACTTCCAGCATAAGGTTATAATATGGCAGACTTATGCCAACCTTTGCCCAGTTTAATTCATTCTTCAATTAAGTTCCTCCATCATACTACAACCATATCCTCTTATCTTCGTCCCCTTCGCTCTGGCGGATATTCCACAACCAGACAGTTGCTGCAGTACTGTTTTCCCGTTTCCTTATTTGTATTTATCATAAAGTTCACAATCATACCACGCTCCGGCAGATCGTCCACAAACTGCGAGATATGAAAGAAATAACTTTCACCATCATAATCACTCACTATAAAACCATACCCTTTATCACGGTAAAATTTTGTAATCTTTCCCATATAGCGCGGTCTTGGCTTCCATGTCTTTTTCTTTCCATGTTCATCCATAATAAATATTCTTCCTTCCAAAATTGATTTATCAATAAAATTCAAGTTTCAATGTATGCTGTTCTATCCCTATGACTTCTTTCCAGCACCATTCTTTGACGGTCTTCCGGGCTTTTTGGTTGTCTGCTTTTCTTCTTTCATTTCATTCATCTGTTCCAGCCGTGCCTTCTCTTCCATCTTCTCTTTTTCCTTATCAGCTTCAAATGTACCGTATACTTTAGCCTGAGATGCAGCATTGATTCCCTTTATAATTTCATTATGGTTATGTTCCGTAACCTTTACTACCCCGCGCTCAACCTGTCCGATCAGTTCATGACAGACATTGCAGTACCTTGCAACATCACGCAATGACAATTCTTTTTGCAGCCTGTAATCCTTTAAATCAAACCTTGATAACATCTATTTTTATCCTTTCTTAAAAATAATTGCCTTAAAAGAACGGGATGCAACTTGTAACTGCATAATTGCATCCCATATTAGAAAAATACTGGTCTTGAAAACCAGTGAGAAATGACTAAGCAATCGTTTTACGGATGACAGCACATCCTTTTGTATCCATTAATTTAACGGCATAAAGATCACTAGCAATAAGGTCAGTTGCTAACAGCTTGCCCTCGCGTTCCTCTTCAATCGTGACTTCTTTCTGCCAGATTACGCCTAACGCATTCTTTTTGACTATGTATGTTTTACATTCTAGCAGATCTGTATCATATGTATTATTGTCACATATAATAACAGGAATCACGCCAAGCCAGTGTCCGATAACTCCATTTTCAACAACACCGTTTCCGTCTTTGGCATATGTTTTGGAAATGGAAATAAATTCATCCATTGCAGTGAATACTTTTCTCATCCTGTGGTTAATCAGTATGCCCGCGAAACTTGCAGAATCTACGTCATCTCCAAAACAGTCGAAGGCGGATTCAATAGCTGTAATATCCAGTGACGGAGACGCAACTTTGTACACAGCATTATTGTCAAGCTCATCAATAAGAGACTTATCAACATTTTTAGCCATCGTCTGAGCAAGCTGTTCAGCCATACGGTCTTTCATTGCTCCTTTCACCTGAATAGAATCCTTATCATAAATTCTGACAGATTTTCCTACCTGCTTAATCTTAGCGGTAGAATCACTCATGTTAACTTCTTCCGGTACAAGCGGTGTTCCTTTTACAACATCCGCTGCATCTGAAATCCTATCAAATGTCGGAAAATGAATTGTATCACCACAGGTACGAATATCTTCTGCTAAATCTGTCATATCTACGGCCAGCTTTCCAACACGCAATGCAATGTCCATTTTCGCATTAACGGCTTCTGAGAAAAGCTCCGCTATAACTAATGTATTTGCCATAAATTTTTACCTTCTTTCTTAAAATTTTCAATATAAAAGCCTGATCCATGTTCAGAATCAGACTGTCTTATAAACTATATTTACTTTTTACCTCTTAATCTCTTGAAAGATTCTGGATGCCGTTCTGCGAACGCTGCCTTCTTTGAATAAGGCCACTTTGCAAACTCTTCTGGTGTGACAGCATCATCAGAACTATGATCTACAGGTTTATACCCGTTTTCCTTCATTCTTCCTTTTATAATTCCATCCACAAGAGAAGATAGCGCATCTATATCCGCATCATCCTTTAAATAATCAGCCAGCCCCTTATCAAGCCCGTTTGCTGATAATTTCTCCTGAACCGCAATCTTTCTTTCCCTGTCTGCAATATCCTTTTCAGATTTTTCCAGTGCTGCAATACGTTTTTCCAGCGCAATCTCAGCTTCACTTTTTTCAACAGGTGATAACTTTTTAATCTGAGCTTCCAAATCTTCAATCTGTTTGGCATACTTTTTATGCAGTTCATCCTCTGTGCTCTTAATTTTCTTTGCAAGTTCATCCTCTGTATATGTTACAGGTGTTTCCTTATCCTCTGGCTTGTCTGCCTTAGAATCAGTTTTCTTTTTATCCTCTGGCTTACTGTCTTTGCCTGCATTCAGATCTTCATTATTTTTATTATCTTCCATATTTTATTGTTCCTTTCCTCATTAAATAATTATTTCTTTTTATATATAAACTGCTGCTATACGTCATAAAGCACTCAAAATGTCGGTTTTCTTTCAATTTTTGAAAGGAGGTTATAGGAAAACCGAAAAAAGACTATTTTGGCATTATTTTAATTTCAAGATTTTAAATACTGGGATTTAAAACAAGAAACATTTATAATGACATTTAATAAAATTTTTATACGTTAATCCGTATAGAAAAGAGTATAGTTAGTAAATTAACTCACTATAAATTTATATCAATATTTCCATGTATGTCGTACAACATACACTTCCATATAGATACCTAAATTTTAATAACCTTTTGACAGCAAATAACTGTTTAAGGCTTTTTCACTTAGGGAACCTAATTCACCCTTGTTGTTTTTAAATTTGGATAAATCACACTCTCTGATTTTCGTCTGCTTTGAGATGTGCTTTTGAGTGGTTCCGTTGCATCTGATATAATTTAGCAGTCTATTTCTTAATATTTCCTGTGATAACATATATATTTCCTCACTTTCTTGTAGAAACTTTACAAATAGACCAATGAATTTTAGTAAATATTACTATATGAATTATTATTTATTTGTGTTATAATAAAATATTATTTATTATTTCTATATACCATATGGTTCATTAACTATAAAAACTACATCTGCAAAAAGCATTGTATTTCTTATACTTTTTGCAGATTTTTAGGATTACTAGATGGGGAATTTCTGTATAGAAGATTTAGTCTGCCTTACGTGTCGCTATTTCATATTGTATCCCATCCCATGTAACAATTTCATTTTTGAACTTGACCAGCTTCCCTATATCTTTGAGACTAGAAACTTTGTATATTTTGTTACTTGTATAATTCTTCTCAGGTTCATATTTTCTGACATAAGATACTTCCCCTTTATTTTGCTTTACTGCTTTTAAAAATTCATCCCTGTGTGCTGCATACAGCCATTGCAGCATCCATCCCCCTGCTTCATGTTTCACAAGGTTCTGATCCCTTGCATCTGTCATTTTAGGCTTTCCATTATTTAATTTAATCACACGTCCGTGTCTATTCTGCTCTGGATGCTCGTCATACACATCTCTGATCAGTTTATTGATTTCTAATACAGTAACTTTTCTGTCTTTCAGATTATTGATAACATCATTCTGAATAGATTTCTTTTCATCCGTCATTTCATCAAATGATATTCTGCCCATATCATACTCACTCTGTTTGCAGTCCATTTTCTTTTTGGCTTCAATACAGACTTCTTTAATTTTCTCAATACGGTTGTAATCAGCTTTTGCCCCTTTGGGTATTGGAGCTAATATATCCGTAAATCTGTCAATATACTTTGTCTTTGGGCTTCTTTCAAGATGTTCATAAATCACTTCTTTTAACAGATCCATTGGAGATTCCAGCTTTTTATATACCTTCTCTTTCAATGCCTTTTGTTCCAGAGCATATGCTTTTTGCTTTTGCCGATGCAGCTCCCACTGTTCCTCATTCTCATATTTTTTACGCTTTTTCTTCTTAGGCTGTGATTTTAAATTTTTTGTGAAATCTGGACGTATCATATATACATCTTCTGTCTTTAATATTCCTTCAATCTTTTTATTGATTATATCTATCTCTTCCTGTGTCGTGGCTTTTTCCCTGTCCCTGAGACGGTCTTCATAATCTGCAATCTGACTTTCTGATAAATTCTTTTTATACCGTGTTTCCTTGAATACAATCTTATCATTCTGAATGATTGCTCCTTGTGAAGTCATATATGGTCTTGATTTAATCTTTTTTATTTCAGCTTCAATATTGCAATCATACTGTCTTTTAGCTGAATCAATAGCTATATTTGATAAAACTTCCAAAAGACATATATCATCATATATCATAGGCAGATATTTTTGCTTATTTTCTTCTGCTTCGCTATTATATAAGTGCCAGTAGAACGATGATAAATCTCTAGCCAGATTGCAGATTATTCCGATCATATCATTGCATAACTGCCCATCCACTTTAGCCAAATTTTCATTAGTATATTCATAAAGTTTTGACTTTTGTGGCACACAGTTTATTGGTATCAGATAATCCTGCACTTCCTTTACCTTTTCCAAAATGATAGGATTATTGCCAATAAAAACGGTATCTGAATCTTGATCGCTCCCATTCCATTTACAAGATAAGAAAGCTCCTTTTCCCCACAGGTTGATAACCAGAATGTTATCTGACAAATTAAGCCATTTCCACTCGTCACGATATGTATTCATCAAGATTGCATTATTTCCAGTGCAAATATGAGGCGATCTCATGCCATATAGAATTGCCCCATCTCCATATCTGCTACAATAGCACTCAAATCCATTTATAATACTTGTTTCTATTTCGTCACCACAAGACGCTCTAAGCATTTCAAACGGATTGCCAAATAAAACACAAAAATCCGATCCTTCAATTTGAATCTTTCCAGCAAGAAGCTTTTTAATCATTCTTTGAATCTTTGAATGTCTGTAATTTGTATACCACTTTGTTCTACTCACATCCTCATTGCATTTCAAGAGTTCAAGCATCATTGAATCACCAGCTTTATCTGTTGCCCCCATATCAAGATGCCGTTTAAAAAATGCTGGATATTTCTTCATCAAATTTATTTCTTCAACTTGTGGCTTTACCAATTCCCATAATTCATTCTTATTGAAATTCAGACTAACAAGAATCTGATACCATAATTGTTGCTTATCACCTAATTTTGATTTATGCTCAGTCTTGCATACACCAAACTTTTCATCCTTAATCTTTTTCCTAAACCAGTCCCATGTCAAACGCTGCTGCTCAAATTTAATATCTTTCAAAATCTGTTTCGTTTCATCATCATAAGACATACAGATTGCATCATACTTCTTTTCAGCTTCGCTTATACTGTACTGTGACGTTTCTATATCATCTTCTGTCGGTGGCTCTTTCCCTTTTTCTGGATCATAATTTAACAGCATTGTAAGTTTACGCTTTGCAGCAATTACCGCATGTTTTACTTTCCTTAATTCCTCATGCTTTTCAATCAATGGTGTTTCCAGTTCTTTGAGATGTTTCTTTCTATCTTCTGAAATCATGTATTCACAAACAATATCAGAAAATTTAAAAATCTTTACAGAATTAGGAGTGGTCACCATTTTAATACTTTTTGTTTGAAACTCATTTCCAAACATATCCGTTAATATTGGATTCTCTATATCCTTAAAACGCTCCTTATAGTATTCCTGTAAATTCGTGTTAAAAGCTGCCGTTTTAAAGAAATGATTTCTCAAAAGCATAAATCCATATGGTTCATAACTATGCTCAACAATATTTCCGTCCTTATCTTTAACAGCATACTTACCATTCTTAAATACACTAAAATCAAGTAATGACTGTCCATCCCACAAATCTGTCTTTTGTGTATAAGGCTCTTTTAAAACTTTCAGTTCTGTACTCTTGCCATTTTCCGAAGGAAATGGTTTAATCACGTTACAGTCCATTGTAGCTTGTCCTGCCACATCATTAATCAATAATATGGAATAAGGATCAATCTCAAGTTCTCCTATAATAGAAGATGCTATCAGACTCTGGTAGCTTCGGATTGATACAATATCAGTTTCTTTTAATTCACTGAATGGTATGCCTAAATTCTGCCATTCATCCATTACAGCAAAATAATCTTCCCTGATAAACAGACAGTTCCCCATTCTTGCCTTTGAACTGGTTCGCTGGTAATTCACATAATGCACACCATTAATCGTAACGCCGTCCTTATACGCCATCCTCCGTAATTTTTTCTTTGAGATCAGACGCTTCATTTTCTTTCTGTCAGTTTCCACAATGGATTTTGTTTCAGGATCATACACCTTTACTGGAGCGTCATCTGGTATCATAATATCTGACTTGAATTTTAGATTGATAATCAAATCTGTATAATCACTGTCACCAACAGTTCTAATCACTTTATCATATTCTTCTCTATCTTTTGCGGCTTGTCTTAATTTTCTCCCCATTAGAGAATCCGCGATTGTTCCAGAATAGTAAAATCTGTTGTTCTTTTTTGAAAATTTAACAGGCTTTTTCATGGAGAAGATACCCTTTGACAATTCCTCAATCCGTTTCTGTACTTCCACAAGTCTTTTATCATCTGAACTATCACTATTTTCTATTGCATTTTTCTCTTTCTTTAAATCTTCATACTCCTTAATTGCTTCATCATCTTTTATCTGAAAATACAAAACTCCGCAATCAACATTCCTGATCAGCATCTCATTATAAATTTCTGCCATTCGTTAATTCCTTTCTTTATTCAAAATATTGTTCCTATGGGATGGCATATCACCCCCATTATGTACTTCTACAAATACAGGGATTACACACCCCATAATTCCTTTAATTCATTCACGTATTTCATGGATTCAGCGTCACCATTTGTGCTGTCTGGATGAAATACTGTTGCCAGTACACGGTAAAATTTTTTATAATAAATTTTTCTTTCATCATCCACTTTATTTATAGATGATTCATCGAAAATCTTTTTAAAAGCATCATGATATTTTTTTCGCTTTTCTTCATCAATCTTTTTCCTATACAATACGTCTTCCTGATGTGCCTTTTTCCAGAGCATGATAAAATCATTTTTATATTTTTTAGGAATCATATTCATCCACATATCATTTGGCGTCTCATCAAATAGAATACAGCAAGTAATATAGACATTTTTATGACCATTACTTTCTATATAAAATTGACAATCCCTAAAGCCATCTTTGTCGATTACAAATTCATATTTCAGTTCACATTCAATATCCAGCGATTCAAATATCATACTGCGCTTACGCATTAAATTTTCTCTTTCATTTTTTAGATCAATTATCTTTCTGTCGATCTCATTCATACGGTTATCTGCTTCAATAATCCTTTGTTCTGGTGCATTATTTTCTTCTTTTTTTAGTACAAGATTTTCATTTTCACTTTTCCTGAGTTCCCTGTAACCAGAACTAATAGACATTTTTCCTGACAAAACACGCTGTTTCAAATCTTCGTTATCAGATTTAAGGACTTTTGCACCCATTTTATAAGTGGTCTTTTTTACTCCTGATATTTTAGAAAGTTTTTCGTCTGTTGTTAAATTTCTTTTTTTATCAACCGCTTGAGCCAGATTTGGCACAACCGATTTCTGATAATTTTCTGATCTTTTGTCACCGCCTCCAAGAGACTGGTTTGCTTTTGCCTGTTTTTCAAAAATTGGTCTGTATTTTTCTGCAATGGCAATTCTCTGGATCGTTTGCAGATTTCGCCTTGCAAGCTGGTTTTCAAGCATCCATTTAATAACATCTTCCTTTGAATCAAAAAATACAGGCTCAAAACAGTAATCTGATAATTCAATGCCGTTTTTGCTGCACATTTTATAGCGGTTATGTCCGTCAACTATGTATCCAGTACCATCATTATCTTCTGGAAACCACACTTTAATCCTTCCAAATTTCTGATCAAATCCATTGTCTAACAATGATTGTGTTAATGAACTAGAATCATCTTCTGATAATTTGGGCAGCAAATCCGCTAACTCTTCATCAATCTGTATCTTTTTAAAGTCTATTGTCATATAATTTCAAATTCTCCTTATATTTTCTCAGCATTTTTATATTTTCTGTTTCTCCAAAAAAATAATTCATCATAATCATATACACGATATAATTTCTTCTTTTTAATCATTCTTCTTTTATCTCCTTTAACTTTTCAATTTATCTGTAACATTAACTGAATATCCGAAAAAAATTCTTGCATTTGCAATCCATGTATGTTATCCTGTTGATAAAACTTAAGAGCAGTTTCTAACATACATGGAACTGCATTTTTTAGTTTGCACGCAAAAAACGCCGGAAACCGTTGATTTTACTGGCTTTTCTGAAAAAATGACATGGAATTTTGACAACCCTGTTTTGCACGATAGGAATTACTCTTTACCCTTATTTTTCAATGGTTTTGGGATTTTGTACATGGAATTTTGACAGCTATGTATAGAATGTATTATATCCTACGAAGTAGATACATCTGTGGAACACACTCTTTTAATAGGATTATTTTTATGCAATCAATGTTATGCTTAATCCTGATACCATATCATTCAATTCAATATCCGTAGCCTCATCCCATCTATCTGTATCAACAGGATAGTACATATTATATTTCTTGCCTTTATCATTAGGAGGTAAACGGTCTACTCTCAGCAATGATGCTTTTTCTAAACTTTGTATCGCCCTTAATACATTTCTTTCTTCCATATTAAGAGTTATGCTCATTTTCTCTAAGGTACTGCTTTTACCATTTTTATAATTATTCAAAATACACAAATAAACTTTATACTCATTCTGTGTAATTTGATGACATATTAATGCTCTTGCAACTGAATAATAGAATACAATATATTTATCCATATCCAGTTCTTTTAATCCTCTGGTTAGTTTAATTACTTTATCATCAAAAGCCGGATTTTTCTTTTTACATTGTGCTGGTGTAGGATCAGTTACTTTTATACACTTATGATTTTCCAAATCTTCCATTGTCTTTTTCAAAGTTGATATATCCATGCAAAGCTGCCATTTCCCATGCTTTTTATATTGCATCCGGTATTTCAAATCTTTCACTGTAAATGGTTTTCTTCCTGTCTTTGGTATATATTTGTCTAAAACTGTCAATATTAAATATTCATATCCTGACATTGAATGTTTTCCTTTGACGCTCAATTTTCCATCTGTCAAAACTTTTTCATTCATTTTCACACCTACATCTGTTGAAATGCTCATGCTTTCATAAGGATTCACAGCTTGTTTGCAATGATACTTGTCACATTGTTTACAGACTATCTCTCTTTTTCGTTCATCTTCAATATTCCACCAGCATCCGCCAATTTTTTCCACGCCATGCTCTTCAAACCATTTATACCACCCGTTTATTTCATCTCTTGTCTCAGCTATGCTTTTTGGAGGTCTGCATCTTGTATTCCATTCTTGACACATTTGTTCAATTTTATAATCTGGACATTTTTGTCTTGTAAGCCATACGATGATCCTTCCTAACCATGTATTTCTCTCATGTATATCTGCTCCCTCATGGAATACTTTTTCAGTACAAAGGCAGTTGTATTGTTTTATGTCAAATCCGCCTGTATCATATTTCCACTCTGTAAACGGAATTTCTGGAATATTTTCTGTTGTGAATAGTTTCTTTGCATTATTTACGGTTCTTTTTAAATTATCTATGTTAAGCGGATGAAATCTTGCTATCTGTTGTGGATGCTTACGGTAATGGTCTATTTCCTTTACCATAGGAAACTTCCCATTTTCATCTGGATTCTTCCGATTGAAAGTACAAGGTATTCTTGCTACTTGTGTCACTTTACAAGCGTTGGTATCTGCTCCAACTAATGCACATATTTCTTTATTAAACTCACTAATCTCTCTAATTTTACAAGTCGGTGGAATAATTATGTAATAATGATATCCATGTCCAGAATCATAATAAGCATGGAGAAATACATTAGGTAATTTCTTTCTTATCATCTTGGTAAAATCATAGACATCTTTTAAATTGGGATAGTCCTTCTTATCAAAATCAATGAATAACACCCTTTGTTGTCTCATACTGCCTTTTCGCCTGTGAGGTTCACCATCTGATCCAGCTTTTACAGTTGCAAGAGCATTATAAGCATGAAAATTATATCTGAACCTATCTATATAATCTTGATATTCTTCAAAATTCTTTGCATACTTATGAAACTTCACTATCTCTCCATCCCTGCCAACTACTTCATTCCCGTTTTTATCAGTTTTGATAAAGAATAAAGCAACATACTCATTATCCTTTAATTTTTCAGGATAAAGCATATCATAGTATCTTTTTAATACATCTGTTTGTGTGTTGTTACTAATACTACATCACTCCTTCGTTTTTTTATTAAAATGGGAATAAACGCTGAAGATCAGCGTTACACTACTTCCTTATTACCTATTCTCTTTTTATCAATCAACTTGTACAAAATTTACACGCCTTTGACATTGACAGCTTGTACACCCTTTTCAGTGTCAATAACGTCATACTCTACTGGCTCTGCTTCTGCTAATTCCTTGAATCCTTCGCCTACAATACCAGAATAATGTACGAATACTTCTTTGCCATCATCACCTGAAATAAACCCAAAACCACGCTGATTGTTGAACCATTTAACTTTTCCTGTCATTATTGATTTTCTCCTTGTCTCTTGAATACATATCCTTCGGTTGCTTTATAAAATGATATTCTCCATTTGAAGTATATCTTTTACACTTTTTCTGCAAAATCTTCTGCTTCTTCCAATGTAAGTTTATAATCTGTAATTTGCGTTCTATCTGTCACATCCAAATGAAAGATTGCGTATTTACTTCCATTAAACTTAAACATCAGATTTTTACTTGTTAATTTCTCTTGTAATCGTCTGAAACGCTCAATCGCATCATTTTCACAATACATATGGAATGTGTTAAAATAAGTATTCATAGCTTGCTTTTCTTCTATGGTAAGATTCTGGTGTCTATTCGCCATCATTCTTGCATTTTGCTTACCTATATCATTAGCATAATCAAATTTTGTTTCCATGCCTTTATTCCTCCTCAATTTTTAATGCTCTTTCTATATCTTCTATTTTTACACCTTCATTCACGCGCATATGTATAGTAATAATATTCTCTGAATATGCATCTGAACGTCCAGCTTCAATTATGTACTGCCCAGTTTTAAAATCTTTTTCATAATGCCAACCAACGCAATCCATAAATACATTTGCTTCACAAAGAAATTGCAGATCCTCTATAAAAGATTCTGGATTTATGTTATCTGTTTGGCGTAAAGTCTTATGATAGCATTCTGTTCTTGTGACCGTTAACAGGTTGGTTGTGAGTGCTTCGCTGATCTGTGCTGTTGTTGTCTTCCGTTTCATCTGAATTTATATTCCCCCTATTCGTTTCATCTTTTAATCAGACATTAGTTTCTCATGAAGCATATAATTCGCCATACCAGCTAATAAAAATCTAAATACAGAGAAATACTCTATGCTATTCATGAGATCGCTGTATGGCTCTGTATTTGCGTTCTGTGGTTGATTGTTATGTGCGTTGCTTTTGATTGTGTTTACTATATTTGTATTATTTGTTGAATCTGTATGTTTCATATTCGAATATTCTCCTTTTGTATTTGAATCTTCATAAATGCTTTATTTGTTGAAAGTTTTCCTTCATCCCAGTTTGAGAAATCTCCTGGTGTAAGTGAGGATTGGTTTTCTACAATATATTTTTCTTTTTCATACTGTTTACCAGAACCAATGCCAAGTTTAGATGCAACTGTATCTCTGGTTTGTCCTTTAAGGTCAGGAAAATTTTCCTTACCTTTACCACCATCAGACATTCTTCCTTTGGCTTTCAAACTTTCAATTCTTTCCAAGCGTCTTGCATAATCAATTCATAAGCGGCTTATCATGGGACATACTGCCTGTTTACTGCACTCGATTTAGCAATGTATTGCTTAAAACATATTACATAGCATATTTCATACTTGTTGGTATATATTATTTCTACAAACTGACAACAAATTTCTGTGAATTTACCTGTACTTCCGGCAAAAGCTCGTCCGTCTTTTTCAGGATCATGTCTAATACCTCAAATACATACTCTTCATCACTTTTAATATCAGATTTTCGCGTTTGCAGCAAAAATGATGATAATTCCTGCGCATGTTTTGCCAAAAACTCTGCATATAAATTATCTATGATATTTTTATTCGGCAGACTGCATTGTGGATACAGTTCATGAACCAGTACTGCATTCATTTGTGTTTGTCCGTTCTTTTGACATTCCTCACTGCGTTCAGCTAATGATAAATCTCTGCTTTTGCTATCAATCATCAGACCGAAAAACATATTTGTAAGATTTCCAACATAATACATGGTATCCCTGATGGATGCTTTATCATCCGGCATTGTAATATCAAACCGGAATGAACACAGAGAATCTAAATAATCGCACCCTTTCATGATAATGCATTTGGACAGATCATTTTTAACCAGTCCCTGCTCTGCCCAGTCATAACGCTTTGAAATCAAATCTACAATTTCCTGATCACATTCTTTCAGATTAGGATCATGCTGCAGTTTATCTATAGGAATCTCTTTCATGCCTGCATATACGAAGTTCTTCTTGCTGTTAACTCTTCTTTGTTCTTTTGCCTGTTTCCTTCTCTGTTCCCTGTTCATACTTAAATTCCTCCACAATTTTTGTTTTATTATTGTTTATATTTTCATAATCGTAAGATGGCTGTATTTTGTTTCCCGCTGCACATCTCCATTTTTGATTAGGAATTAGTAAATTCTGACCATGATAAAATATGTACGGATTATCTGTGATTAATATTTACTAATTCCATGTCTGCTCTGATCATTTACGATTAAACGATTTAACAATTGTATGTGTGTGATAATTGTCAAAAATTAGTATTTTACGTGAAATCATACAGTAGGTTAAATGTATGCTATCTGTAGCATAACCGTTTTAATCCAATTCACGTAATAAATCCAAACTCACCTGCTTACGCTTATTTTTTGACTTTTTCATAGTAATGTCATTTTCTGTTTCCAATTCTTCCAAATCATCAAGCAGATTAGATGATTTTTTCTTTTCAATACGCTGCTTCTGTTCTTCCATAGCTTTCTTGCCCATATCAGCAATATATTCTGTAGGGAATCCAAGACCCGATGCACAGACAATATTTACAGTCCCGTTATTGCCGATAAAAATATTTTCCGGCGTTCCAACCGCTTTTACAATTTCATTTTCATCAATATGATTGTCCTTTTGATTGATAATGCCAATATGTGAGACAATCTGCTCATTCCCGATAGGAAGAAAGATATTGTTTGCTGTCAGGGAATTGATCAGATCCTGTGTATTGCCTTTTTCACTCTCATCCTGGGAATCTGCTTTATTGCTTGAACGCATTGCAATCACAAAAGAACCGTTATCCGATAACATTTTCATCTTCTCTGAATCATCAAAATTCGATACATTTGATGATGAATTATCTGTAAAGAATGCATCCAGCATATTTACAAGGTTGAAATTGATTTTATCCAGATTAGAATCACACGCTTCGTTATTAACTAATATCAAAGCCCCCATTTCCGGTATTTCCATCAGTTCTTTTGCGGTATTATAGGCATTGATTCTTTTTTGTATCGGCTCATCCTTTCTCGGCATCATGAGACATGCGCATATGATCTTATCCGGGCATTTTGTGCAGAGTATATTTGCCAGATGTGTAATACATCCGCTTCCTGTTGTTCCCCCGCCAGTTGCAACAAGCAGAATAATTTTCTTGTCAATAGAAATTATTTTTTGCAAAATGGCCTTATTCTTTTTGAGTGCTTCAACCGCAAGCCCCCTGTCACCGGCTAATCCATCGTATCCTTCTAAAACCAGTACATCTTTTGCTTCTGAAATTGTTTTGTTATCCTGCCCTGAACCATTGATAAGATATGTTGGATAATTCTTCTTCTGAAACTCATATCCTACTCTTTCGCCGCCTAATCCAATGCCGTTTACAAATACTTCATCCTTAATCATTCTCATTTCCTCCGCTTTCTACAATTTTAATTCCTTTTTCAAGCAGATAAAAAGTATCTGCATTGATAGCCTTGCATCCTTTTTGAACATAACCATGCTTTCGCAAATTCATCATTCTACGATATGCCGTTGGTCTTGAATTAGATGTAATGCTCATTATTTCCTGCAGTGTCGCACTTTCAAAATGGCTTATACAGTTTTTCTTTTTCAAAAATTTCAAAACTACATAATCTACCCTTGTTAATTCCACTGTTTACTCCTTTCCAATAATATTTCTGTGAGTTATATGTATTTTCAATGAACTGATAATGTTACCTGTATGTATTGATATTCATAGATAGCTGTTCATTAAAACCTAAAAAATAATCAGCTTTTCAGCCTTTTCATTTCACGATGTATCATTTTCTTCTTTTTTCCTTTCAACATCCTTCCATCTGTGCGGATTCAGGTTACATGCCCCTCTTTCACACTCTGGATTGTATGACTTGCATCCACGACATTCTCTTTTTATCCATTTCTTTTTCTTCAAGTGTTATATCACCTTCCTTTTGTTAATCCATTCTTTCAAATAGTAATTATTTTCCGATAGTCATTTCACGAATTTGTTCTAATTTTTATTGACTTTCCCAAGAAAATATTCTATATTATATGTAGACAATGTTCATAACTGATAGATATTTTTCTATCTAAGATGCAGTATAGTAGATAATATTCTATTTGTCAATACTATTTTTAGATTTTTTTCTATAAAATTATGGAGGTAAACATTATGTCATTAAAAACACGCATAAAAAATCTTGCAAATGAGCAGGGAATAGGTTTAACAGCACTCGAAGCAAAACTTGGTTTTGGAAATGGCACTATTACAAAATGGGACAAAACTACGCCAAACGCAGATAAATTAAATAAAGTAGCCCAGTATTTTGGTGTAAGCATGGATTACTTATTAAACGGTATTGATCAGAATGGTCTTTCTGAAAAGGATAACCGTGATATTGCAAAAGATTTAAACAGTCTCAAAAGAAAATTAACCAATCGTGATGATGGCCCAGTAAATTTTGATGGGAATAATATACCAGACGATGATCTTGATCTGTTTCTTGGACAGGTTGAAATCATGCTCAGACGTTTAAAACCAATCAATAAGGAAAAATATAATCCAAATAAAAATAAAAAGCAGGTGGATACATTTGAATAAAAACATAAAACATATCGTTGATTATTATGTAAAAAAGTGCGGTAGCCGAAATCCTTTTGACATTGCCGATTATTTGAAAATACAGATTCAAATAGGACAACTCGGTACACCTTGCGGATGTTATATGTTTCTTAAAAACCATAGGTGTATATTCCTAAATGAAAATTTATCCGAAAGTGATATGAAGTTGGTTATGTCTCATGAACTCGGACATGCTATCATGCATAGGAAACTTAATTGTTATTTTATTCGTAATAAAACACTTTTACTTGATTCTAAAATAGAAATAGAAGCAAATACATTTGCAGTAAATTTACTAATATCAGATGAAACTATCATAGAAATTATTGATAATCAGAACTGTACACTGGAATATATGTCAAGAATGCTTGGTTATAATCAAAAGCTGATCGAATTGAGACTGAAAACGTTTGATATTGATAAGAAATAGATTCTGAGATCGTATTCACTTTGGCGTATGGAAAAACAGAACAAAAAACCTTTGTATGGCGTTTTCAGATATTCAAAGTGGATAATTACACATTGACGATACGAAAAACGCATAGAGAGCCGTTTGAATTGAAAAAATGGGGATAAAAAACATCCCCATTTCCTAAATTAACGCTTGCAAATGAGCAAGGTATCATTTATAATCAGTTTAGAGACAGTTATAGGATTTGTGCATGTCCGATGATTGTCACCGGAAACTTATAGTATTGATTTAAGTTGTTACAGGCTATCCCCTATTGGCGTAGGAGATAGCCGTTTTACTTTTTATGATGGTTGTCGAGATATGATAAAGCCGCGAATATAACTAACAGCAACGTCAAAACTTCTAACGTATCCATATGTACCTCCTTTCCGTTCCCGGAAAGTACAACCACCAGACTATCCCTACGCTGTCCTAATCTGACTATGGAATATTATAGCATATTTTGCGAGAATTTGTATAATATTTTAAATAATTATTTCCTTAAAACATACCCCTAAACCTCTAAATTCATTTAAGGGTATTTTCATTATCTATAATTCACCTCTTACCAGTATTTCCATTTCTTCCATAACACTGCTATCTACAATAACCTGTAATACAAATGTATTCCCGTCCATTTTTTCATCATCAACACACAATGTTATCTGACTTCCATTTATAATCTGTTCTACCTCAAAATCAGCAAGAACATTCCATGTAAAAGCCACGTTATCAGCTTCATTTCCAGCATTATCTGTAATTTTAAGTGTATATTTCCTTCGCATACCACATATCAGTTCTGGTTTTCCAATGATTTTATATGTATAGGATACATCTGGATTACCAGCTATAACAATAGTACTTGTTTCAGAAATATCTTTTTCTACCCAGTATGCCTTGAATGACACTGATCCATCTGAAAGAAATATAGCTTTCCCTGTTCCATCAATAACAGCAACACTTGTATCCGTGCTTTCCCATGTTATGGTTCCGTTTGTAATTACATTGTTAATATATAGTGTCGCGGATAACTGTACCGTATCACCAGTCATATAGAATTTTTCTGTCAATCCATCAATTATGACTGCCAAATGCTCCACTGGCATCTGATTTGTTGTAACTTCTGTTATAACATGTAGAATTCCATCCTTATAATAGATATTATTCACCTTGTATGTCCGCCCAAATTCATTGAAAGTATCATCTATCTTTATCTGTCTGCTAAGTGAATTGGATTCTGTGATAAACTCCATTGTACCGCTAATGAGTGACAACACATTATTACTTTCCGCTAATTCATTTTTCATTGCAGAAGCATAACACGGTATCCCTATAACTTCTCTATTGTTCAAAGTAATCTTTCCATTACAAGCTAATGCACTTGACTTATAGTAACAATGGTTTTCTTCTGTCTCACGATTAACCAGAATATATATTTTATTACCATACGAGATTAAACTTCCCTGAACAACTGGCGCATTCGTATAGTAATAAAGCGTAATTCTGTCTTCGTAATTATTTCCATCGTCATTACGCCGCATAAACGCCTGAAATTCATTTCCAGACGTATAAGCCGTTATATTTCTGCCTTCACGCTCCATAGTGGCATCAAATATCGTTTCAAGCGGTGTATACATCAGATTAAAGCCCATGATATCCCCTCCTAACGTGTGTAATACATAAATGTAAAGTCAGAGTCAGCATAATGCATTTCTGCTTTGATTCGATTGATTTCTGATCTTAAATCTTTTAATCTGTTCCTTAATGATGTGGCAGCTTCACCCGATGTAACAAATTCAGTTTCTATACGCCTATACATGTCAATATTAGATAACAGCGTTTGCAGAATACTATATACCGTTTCTAATAATTTTGCATGGTCTGTATTCTTGTCGAATGTGTCATATGCATCCAGACCGTTTTCATTTAAGAAATTTTCATATACTTCTTTTGGATAATACTGTCTGTTGTTCAGTTCAACCATTAATCTTTCGTAGTTTGAAAATCCTGATCCCAATTCATGATCGGGTGTTCTGTTATATTGATCGTCTGAATATTGTTTGATTTTAGCTGTTGTACTTTTCATAAAAATTATTCCTCACTTTCTTTTTTACAATTCTATTTTTTTTGATAAAATTTTAGATAAGATTTTAGTTTCCTATCTTCTTATCATAAAGGCAAGAAGATAAGATATATACAGTTCAGTTTCGCATCATTAAGATAAGAGATATGATATTATTTCAATTTTTTCTTATCTTAAATTTTAAACTTTATTCATGATAATTTAGTAATCAGTAGTAATGATAAGTAGTAGTAGTAAAATAGATTAATGATTATTTGAAATGTAATAAACAAAGAATTTTAAGCATATATTAAAAAAACTTGACTTTATCACGCCGTAGGCGAAATAATCTGGTAGAAACAGGAAACGGCTTCTGTATCAGAGGGCAGAGTTTCCCTAGTGAAATGAAAAAGAAACTCTGCCACTCTAAATTTGAATAATCTGTATATCACAGGTATCCGTATTCTTGTAGAGCAGTTGCAATCTATGAGTGCGGTCTAATTACCTCCGCATGGACTTTGATAGTGGTCGATCCACGCCCTCACTACGCACTGTTTCCCGTGCTTGTCCATTTCCGCATCCTATATCAAAATAATATATAGGTGCCGTGTTCAAGTATTCCCTATGTACATCTAGGCTTACTTTTCGCCCCCGTGTGCTATTCTTAACCAATGTGCAGAAATCCGTACCAATAGGAATCCTGGTTAGGCATATGAGGCCCCGCACACGCTTCAGCCCCTTAGGTATTGCAAAACTGATAGATGCAGCTTTGCCACCCTGACAATTCTCTGAATGAGCTTGCCAATACTAACTCTTTTATTTATACAGGAGTAAGTCAAACCCTGTCCAACTCTGCGATTAGTATTACTTATTATATAAATATTATTACTTTTCTATGGAAAATAAGTAAATTTAATACACCCGTACATATATTTATTCTTGACAAAATAGTGTCTGTGTCTTAGAATATACCTTATAAAAGGCAAAACTTAATACAGCTCACCACATTGTTTTTTAAAAATGTACTGAATTGTTTTTTGCTATTTAGTTTTTTTCATCCAAGTTGTTAAGAAAATGAATTATATACAACTTTCTACATTGGCTTTTAAATGTATCGAGTTGTTTTTTATTATTCAGTTTCTATTTTGCTTGGCAAAACTAAACACAGCTCACTACTTTTCATTTTTTTGAAATATTGTACTGAGAGTTGAATATTTATTATTAAATTTTTTGTTTTAGTAACCTGATTGGTAATCAAGTTACAATACGAAAGTATATTCTCCTTTCTTTAAAGTTTTTTGCAGCTTGATTGGTAGTCAAGTCACAATTTATGCAAATTCGATTGGTAGTCGATTTTGCAGTTTTTGTGCAAGCATCGTCTGGTAAACGATCTGGCACTCAACGGAGGCATCTGGTAAATGTTCCGTTTCGAAATTTTAAAACAAAAAAACAAGCGATATGAGGTTGAATCTTCATATCGCTTTTCTCATTCTTGATTTCTGAACATTAAAAATCTAAAAATAATATTGCAATATTCTGATTTACCTTTTATTTCCAAGTTACTCTCTATTGTACAAGTAAATCAGAAAAATTGCAATACCCTTTTTTAATTTTAACAGAATAATAAGTATTACTTTTAATATAAAAAATAATACTTATTATATAATACCAAACTATACTAATAAATTGTACCGTCTTCTTCTAATAGTGATCTATTTTCTCTAACATATTTTGCCATAAGCATATTTAAGGCTGAGTTATTAGATATACCCTGCATTTTATTTATTGTTGTAAATGCGTTATACATCTTCACATTAACTTTTGCCGATATTTGTTTATCTTTCATCCCATCTTTTGAAATAATTTTTTCAATAGGTTTTTTAACCTCTATTTTTTCTTTTGCTTTTTTAATTTCTTCTTCCTTCGCCTCTTGCTCATGTACAGAATCTAGTAATTTTCTTGGCATAAACGACACTCCCTAGTATAATAATGATGTAGTCAAGAATGACTACTGGTTAATAGTTACAAAGTCCAATCTAATAAATCTATATAGATATAACGGAAGGAGGAATCCCCCTCCATCAGAAGTTATAAGACAACATTATTTACC
>CAJTCR010000072.1 GCA_910574915.1 Eubacteriaceae bacterium | reverse complement strand
CACGTGAAACACAATATAATACAACAAAAAAATGCATAAGACTTGACATAAAAAAATCCAGGTATTGCGGGTGGATTAAGGTTTTATGAATGAAAGTATCTATTAGGGGTTGCAAAACAACGGAGACGATACGGTAATCGTAGAATTTGGAAGCAATAAAAACTGCCGCATTCCAATGCAGCGCGCAGCGATCTCGGTTGTGGAAAAGCCGGAAGACTCGGCTGCTGCTGTGGAAAGCAAAAAGGGGAAATAAGCTGGAGCTGTTCAAAAATAATGGATGCATGTTGTTTGTGTTTTTCTGCGCAACATGTATAAGTTATTTCTGAACAGCTCCTTTTTTTCGGTAATTTCAGACAGTTTTAGATTTGATGGTTGAAAAATGGGGGCAAAAGTTATATGATAGTAAACGGCAGACTGTATCAAAATTCAAAAGAAAGGAAGTTTTCATATGAAATATCATGTTGGCGTTATTGCCGGAGACGGAATCGGGCCGGAAATAACCGCGGAAGCGAGAAAAGTATTAGATAAAGTCGGTGCTGTATACGGACACCAGTTTGATTATGAAGATATTTTAATGGGAGGATGTTCGATCGACGCGGTCGGCGTGCCGCTGACTGATGAGGCGATTGCACAGGCGAAGGCTTCCGATGCCGTATTAATGGGTTCCATTGGCGGCAACACGGCGACATCCCCGTGGTACAAATTAGAACCATCCTTAAGGCCGGAAGCAGGCTTGCTAAAGATCCGCAAGTCGCTGAACCTGTTTGCCAATTTAAGGCCGGCTTATTTATATAAAGAGTTAAAAGGAGCATGTCCGCTGAAAGACGATATCATCGGCGACGGCTTTGATATGATGATTATGCGTGAACTGACCGGGGGCTTGTATTTTGGAAAGCGCGTGACAGAAGAAAGAGAAGGCGTTATGACGGCGGAAGACACGCTGACCTATAATGAAAAAGAGATCCGAAGGATCGCAAAGCGCGGCTTTGATATTGCCGTAAAGCGCCGCAAAAAGGTAACAAGCGTCGATAAGGCAAATGTGCTGGACTCGTCCCGTTTATGGAGAAAGATCGTAGAAGAGACGGCAAAGGAATACCCGGACATCGCGTATGAACATATGCTCGTAGACAACTGTGCGATGCAGCTTGTCAAAGATCCGAGACAGTTTGACGTGATTTTAACGGAAAATATGTTTGGAGATATTTTATCTGATGAAGCGTCCATGCTGACCGGTTCGATCGGGATGCTGCCGTCCGCGAGCCTGAACGATACAAAGTTCGGCCTGTATGAGCCAAGCGGCGGGTCTGCGCCGGATATTGCAGGCAAAGGCATCGCCAATCCGATTGCAACGATACTTTCCGCAGCGATGATGCTGCGCTACAGCTTTGATCTGGATCAGGAAGCAGACGCAGTGGAAGCGGCGGTGAAGCAGGTGCTGGCAGACGGGTATCGCACGGCTGATATTATGGACAGCAATCTGCCGCTTGAAAAAGGAAGTGGTGCCGCGCTGACGCAGGTTGGGACGGCAAAGATGGGCGATGTGATTTGTGAAAGGATTCAATAGGATAGGAAAGGAAATCAAACAATGAAAAGTGATCAGGTAAAAACCGGGATGCAGCAGGCGCCGCACCGATCCCTGTTTAACGCACTCGGTTTTACGGAAGAAGAGATGAAAAAACCAATGGTCGGCATTGTAAGCTCTTATAATGAGATCGTGCCAGGCCATATGAATCTGGATAAAATAGTAAATGCGGTCAAGCTCGGCGTGGCGGAAGCGGGCGGCGTTCCGGTTGTATTTCCGGCGATTGCGGTCTGCGACGGGATTGCGATGGGGCATATCGGCATGAAGTATTCGCTTGTAACGAGGGATCTGATTGCGGATTCGACAGAATGCATGGCGCTTGCGCATCAGTTTGACGCGCTTGTGATGGTGCCAAACTGTGATAAAAATGTGCCGGGGCTTTTGATGGCGGCAGCAAGGATCAATGTCCCGACCGTATTCGTATCCGGCGGCCCGATGCTTGCAGGGCGTGTGAAAGGGCATAAGACGAGCCTGTCATCGATGTTTGAAGCGGTCGGCTCTTATGCGGCAGGTACGATGAGCGAGGAGGATGTGCGGGAATACGAGCAGAAGGCATGTCCGACATGCGGTTCCTGCTCTGGTATGTATACGGCAAATTCCATGAACTGCCTGACGGAAGCGCTTGGCATGGGCTTAAGGGGCAACGGTACGATTCCCGCGGTCTATTCGGAGCGCATTAAATTAGCAAAACATGCGGGTATGGCAGTAATGCAGATGCTTGAAAAAAATATCCGCCCAAGAGACATTATGACAAAGGAAGCGGTAATTAATGCACTGACGGTAGATATGGCGCTTGGCTGTTCGACGAACAGTATGCTCCATCTTCCGGCGATCGCGCATGAGATCGGATTTGATTTTGACATTTCGTTTGCAAACCCAATCAGTGAAAAGACGCCGAACCTGTGCCACCTTGCACCTGCCGGCCCGACTTATATGGAAGACTTAAACGAAGCGGGCGGTGTCTATGCGGTGATGAAGCAGTTAGCGGATATCGGGCTGCTCCATACAGACTGCATGACGGTAACGGGACACACCGTCGGAGAAAATATTAAAGACGCGGTCAATAAAAATCCAGAAGTCATCCGCCCGATTGACAATCCATACAGCAAGACAGGCGGGCTTGCCGTATTAAAGGGCAATCTGGCGCCGGACGGGTCGGTCGTAAAGCGTTCTGCCGTCGTGCAGGAGATGATGGTGCATGAAGGCCCGGCAAGGGTGTTTGACTGCGAAGAAGATGCGATTGCAGCGATTAAAGGCGGCAGGATCCAGGCAGGCGATGTCGTTGTGATCCGCTATGAAGGGCCAAAAGGCGGGCCGGGGATGCGTGAAATGTTAAATCCGACGTCCGCGATAGCAGGCATGGGACTTGGCTCTTCGGTGGCACTGATTACAGACGGACGTTTTTCAGGAGCCAGCCGCGGCGCATCGATCGGGCATGTGTCACCGGAAGCGGCGGTCGGCGGGCCGATTGCGCTTGTGGAAGAAGGCGATACGATTCAAATTGATATTCCAAATATGAAGCTGGATCTTGCTGTCTCTGAGGAAGAGCTTGCAGCAAGAAGGGCAAAATGGCAGCCGAGGGAGCCGAAAGTGACAAGCGGCTATCTGGCGCGGTATGCATCTATGGTGACCTCTGGAAACCGCGGGGCAGTGATGCAGATGCCTGGTACGCAGGAATAACCAGAAAAGGAGGCAGGAAATCATGCAGTTGACAGGGGCGCAGATTTTAATTGAGTGCCTGAAAGAACAGGGTGTCGATACCGTCTTTGGTTATCCGGGCGGCGCCATCCTGAATGTATATGATGAATTGTATAAACACAGGGATGAGATCAGGCATATACTGACTTCTCATGAGCAGGGAGCATCCCATGCTGCCGACGGCTATGCGCGCAGTACCGGAAAGGTAGGCGTTTGCCTGGCAACGAGCGGCCCGGGTGCCTCGAACCTTGTTACTGGCATTGCGACGGCTTATATGGATTCGATACCGCTGGTGGCAATTACATGCAACGTCAATGTTCCGCTGCTTGGCAAAGACAGTTTTCAGGAAATTGATATTGCGGGTATCACAACACCGATTACAAAGCATAATTTTATAGTAAAGGATGTCGCCGACCTGGCAAAGATCCTGCGCCGTGCATTTACGATTGCAAGAAAAGGCAGGCCAGGCCCGGTGCTTGTGGACATTCCAAAAGACGTAACGGCAAACAAAGCAGAGTATGTGCCGGAAGAAATAAAAATGCCGGAACGTGTGACGCTGAAACTGCGCCAGGAGGACATTGACAGAGCGGTTTCTTATATTAAAGAAGCGAAGAAACCGTACATATTTGCAGGCGGCGGCGTTATCTTGGCTGAAGCGTCACAAGAGCTGCGCACGTTTGCGGATAAAGTGCAGGCTCCCGTATGCGATTCCCTGATGGGGAAGGGCGCATTTGACGGGACAGACGACAGATATACCGGAATGCTTGGAATGCATGGGACAAAAACGTCAAATTACGGGGTCAGCGAATGCGACCTGCTGCTTGCCGTCGGCGTCCGCTTTAGCGACCGTGTGATTGGAAATGCGGAAAAATTCGCAAAACAGGCAAAGATCGTCCAGTTTGACGTAGATCCTGCGGAAATCAATAAAAACATCCTTGTCACAGCCAGTGTGATCGGAGACCTTAAGGAAATACTGACGAGGATCAACGCGCAGCTTCCGCAGCAAAACCACGACGAATGGCTTTCCTATATCGGACAGTTAAAGCAGAAGTATCCGATGACGTATGCTGCGCAGGGGCTTTCCGGTCCGTTTATGGTCGAAAAGATCTATGAAAAGACGAACGGTGAAGCAGTGATTGTTACCGAAGTCGGGCAGCACCAGATGTGGGCGGCGCAGTATTATAAATATGCAAATCCAAGGCATTTTCTGACATCCGGCGGCCTTGGAACGATGGGGTACGGGCTTGGCGCCGCGATTGGCGCAAAGACGGCAAACCCAGAGAAAACAGTAATTAATATAGCGGGAGACGGATGTTTCCGCATGAATATGAACGAGATTGCTACGGCAGTCCGCCAGAAGCTGCATCTGATAGAAGTCGTATTTAACAACCATGTACTGGGCATGGTGCGCCAGTGGCAGGATTTGTTTTATGAAGAGCGCTATTCGGCAACGGTACTGCGTGATTCGGTAGATTTTGTAAAGCTGGCGGAGGCAATGGGTGCGACGGGCATCCGCGTGACGTCGAGAGATGAATTTGAGCAGGCGTTTGCACGGGCGCTGGAAGCAGACGGGCCGGTCGTACTGGACTGCATGATCGACAGCGACGATAAAGTATGGCCAATGGTCGCACCGGGAGCGCCGATCAGCGAAGCGTTTTCCGAAGAAGATCTGAAAGTGTCAAAATAAAAGGAGGAAGACCAAATGAGCAGAGTTTATAATTTTTCCGCAGGCCCGGCAGTACTGCCGCAAGAGGTGCTTAAGGAGGCAGCGGAAGAGATGCTGGATTACAAGGGCAGCGGGATGTCGGTTATGGAGATGTCCCACCGTTCCAAAGTATACGATACGATTATAAAAGAAGCAGAGCAGGATATTCGTGACCTGATGCAGATACCGGACAATTATAAGGTGCTGTTTTTACAGGGCGGTGCTTCCCAGCAGTTTGCGATGATTCCGATGAACCTGATGAAAAACAAAAAAGCGGGCTATATCGTTACTGGACAGTGGGCAAAAAAAGCGTACCAGGAGGCGCAGATCTATGGGGAAGCCGTAAAGCTGGCATCTTCCGAAGACAAGACGTTTTCTTATATTCCAGACTGTTCGGATCTTGACATCCCAGAGGATCTGGACTATGTATATATTTGTGAAAACAATACGATTTACGGCACAAAATTTAAAGAGCTGCCAAATACAAAAGGGCATCTTTTAGTGTCAGACGTATCTTCCTGCTTTTTATCAGAGCCGGTGGATGTCAGCAAATACGGCGTTATTTTCGGCGGTGTGCAGAAAAACGTCGGCCCGGCGGGCGTGGTGATTGCGATTATCAGAGAAGACCTGATTCGCGACGATGTGCTGGAAGGCACGCCTACCATGTTAAAATACAAGACACATGCTGACGCAGATTCCCTGTATAATACACCGCCATGCTACGGCATATATATTTGCGGAAAAGTATTTAAGTGGTTAAAAAATATGGGCGGCTTAGAAGCAGTGAAAAAACACAACGAAGAAAAAGCAAAGATTTTATACGATTTTCTTGACCAGAGCAAACTGTTTCACGGCACCGTCGTGGAGAAAGACCGTTCGCTGATGAATGTGCCGTTTGTTACAGGAAATAAGGAGCTGGACGCAAAATTTGTAGAAGAAGCTGCAAAAGCAGGCTTTGTAAACTTAAAAGGGCACAGGTCTGTCGGCGGCATGAGAGCTTCTATTTATAATGCAATGCCAAAGGAAGGCGTAGAAAAGCTGGTTGCTTTTATGAAAGAATTTGAAGCAGCAAATGCGTAAAGCAGCAGAATCTGGAGGAGAGAAAATGTTTCATTATGTATGTTTAAATCCAATCGCACAGGTAGGATTGGATGTGTTGGAAGAAGGCTACCAGAAAGTAGAGGCGATCACGGATGCGCAGGCAGCGCTTGTGCGTTCTGCGTCCATGCACGAAATGGAACTGCCGGACAGCCTGGAAGTCGTTGCGCGCGCAGGCGCGGGCGTTAACAATATTCCGCTGGAAAAATGTGCAGAGCAGGGCATTGTCGTATTTAATACACCAGGCGCAAACGCGAACGGTGTAAAAGAGCTTGTGCTTGCCGGCATGTTTATGGCGAGCCGCGATATCAACGGCGGCGTGAACTGGGTGCAGTCGGAAAAAGACAACGAGGAGCTTGCCAAGCTGACCGAAAAGCAGAAAAAAGCATATGCCGGATGCGAGATCGCCGGAAAGAAGCTGGGCGTGATCGGGCTGGGTGCCATCGGTATCCGTGTGGCAAACGCAGCGACGCATCTGGATATGGAAGTCTATGGCTATGATCCGTATATTTCCGTTAACGCGGCATGGAATCTGTCACGCAACGTAAAGCATGTGCGCAATGTAGAGGATATTTACCGTGAATGCGATTATATTTCGATCCATGTGCCGCTTTTAGATGCGACCAAAAAAATGATTAATGAAGACGCGATTGCAATGATGAAGCCGACGGCAGTGATCTTAAACTTTGCAAGAGACCTGTTAGTGGATGAAGAAGCAGTTGTAAAAGCGCTGGCTGAGGGAAGGCTGAAAAAATATGTGTCCGATTTCCCAAACAATACGACAGCCGGCAAGCCAGGATGTGTCGTAACGCCGCATCTGGGCGCGTCTACGGAAGAATCCGAAGACAACTGTGCGGTTATGGCAGCGCAGGAGATCCGCAATTATCTGGAGCACGGCAACATCCGCAACTCCGTAAACTATCCGAACTGCGATATGGGCGAATGCACGACCGAAGGGCGTGTGGCTGTCCTGCATAAAAACAGCAAAGGTGTAATTGGTAAGTTCACGTCTATTTTTGGCGAATGCGACATTAACATTGCAAACATGACGAACAAATCCAAAGGGGATTATGCTTACTCGATGTTTGATTTGGATACACCGATGACGCAGGAGGCGGTTTCAAAAATGAAGGCAATGAATGGCGTGCTTAAGGTGCGCATTGTAAAATAAGAAAGATCGGAAAAGGCATTTGCGGCAACGGTGTTGCTGGCAGATGCCTTTTTATATTTATTGGTTAAAAAGTAATTAAATAGCATTAAAATGAATAAAAGTGTTTAAAAATGCTGTATTTATGATATAATCAGGTAAAAAGAGGGAGAGAATGGAATTATGGAATTAAAAGCAGAAGATGTTTTTAGACCGGGAGCGTTTCCTGAGTATACCTATATATCACGTAAATCTGCGGTTTCAGACCTGTCATATGAATTTCGGTTGATGCAGGCACTGAAAGTGTCTGGATTTCTAACTTCTCTGGTAGGCCCTTCGAAGATGGGAAAAACAATTCTTTGTGAAAAAGTTGTCGGGTTTGAAAAAATTGTGGAAGTTTCAGGTGCGGATTTTAACATAGAGACAGATTTTTGGAAGCTGGCTGCTGCAAAAGCAGGCATGGCATATGAGGGACAGTTTTCCTCAGAAAAAATCATTGCTGAAACCAATGATAAATATTCAAAAAAAGAAACTTATTCTTTAACAAAGGATAAAATCATTGAATACTACAAAAAAGAGAATTTAGTTTTGGTTATAGATGATTTTCATTATGCATCGGAAGAGAAACGGATGCAGATCGCACAGCAGTTAAAGGATGCAATACGCAGGGGATTTAAGGCAATCGTCGTTTCACTTCCGCACAGAGCGGATGAAGCGATCCGAAGGAATGCAGATCTTTCCGGCAGGTTAAGCATGATCAACATGGCGGCGTGGGAGGTGAATGACCTTAAGGAGATTGCGAAAGTAGGTTTTGAAAAACTTGGCATACAGATTGAAGATGAAGTGGCAGGACAGATAGCAATAGAAAGTTTATCATCTCCACAGCTCATGCAGTATATTTGTTTAAATATATGTACAATTTTAGAAATGGCGGGGAATAGTGAAAGATGCGTGAAACAGGAAATTTTAAGAACAGCTTATCGGTATACAACTGCGAATTTTGAGTATGGGGATGTAGTTTCTCTAATGCAGAAAGGCCCGAATATGAGAGGAAAAAGCAGGAATAGGTTTCTTGCTGACGATGGGCAGGAATATGATATCTATGAATTGATTGTAAAATCTATTGCGGAAAATCCGCCAATTATGAAATTAGAATTTGATGATGTGAAAGAACGGATCTATCGTTTAGTTGCTGATGACAGCAAAAAGCCTGCACCACAGGCTATAAAAGAAAGCCTGGTCAAGCTGCAAGAGCTACTAGATGGCAGAGAAGATATCTTTAAAGTGCTGGACTGGAAAGAAGGAAGCTTATATATTTTGGATCCTTTATTTCTGTTTTATTTAAGGTGGGGAGGCAGTATGAAAAATGTTTCATGATATTAGAAGTATGCGGGATGCGATAGAGAGGGTAGAAAACGTTTCAGATGAAAATGCTTTTGAACATGCGATCAGTGATTTGAGGATATATATGAAACAGCTTGGAATGGAAGCTTCATCTTTTATTGAACTGGAGAAAAGGGCATTTTATATTTCGAATGGATATTCTGAAAAAGATACAAAAGAGAAAATGCAAGATGCCAAAAAGAGAGTGATAGCGTATCTTACTGGGATAATGAGTGAGCGTACAGATAAAGAACTGGTCATCCAGGTGCTGGAGAACTTTTACTTGTTTTTAGAAAATCTTCTGGAAAGAGAGCCGCATAAAAAGAGTGGAATAAATAAAATCCAGCTTGCGGGATTCAAAATCAGAAATGAATATGATGTTCAGCACTTGCTGTATGCGTATTTAAAACCGTTATACCCAATGGCACGGTTAGAAGTAAATGAAGATACAGGATATGGAACCGTTAGGGCAGATATATTGCTGGATGAGGATTGTGCAGTTGAAATAAAATGTACAAGAAAAGGGATGTCATTAAAAAAATTAATTGAAGAAATAGAAGCAGATATGGTACATTACAGTGAAAAGAATATCTGCTTTTTTATCTATGATAAAGAAAAGATAATTGAAAATGCTTTTTGTTTTAAGAAAACATATGAAGAAAAAATGAAAGATAAGCACATACATGTGATTATTCATCAGCCAAAAATATTATGAAAAGTGCATTTAATTGCCTCGGCGTTCTGACAATCTGCCGCACCAGCAGGTGTTTTTTTGTTTGACGTATCCGCCCCGAAACGTTATAATAGAAACACTTGGAAAAAACGGGAATTGACTGAAAGGAGACAGTAATGGCACAGATCAGACCATTTTTCTGCATCCGTCCATGCAGGGAAAAAGCAGCGCGGATCGCGGCGCTTCCATATGATGTATACAGCAGAGCGGAGGCAAAACAGGTGACGGCGCAAAATCCAGACTCTTTTTTAAATATTGACCGCCCGGAGACACAGTTTGCGGACGATGCGGATATGTATGACGACAAGGTCTATCAAAAGGCGCGTGAGATGCTGTGGAAGCAGGTGGAAGACAATACGTTTCTAAAAGAGGAGAAACGCTGCTATTATATTTATGAGCTGACGATGGACAAAAGGACGCAGACGGGAATCGTGGCATGTGCTTCGATCGATGACTATGAAAACCAGGTCATTAAAAAGCATGAAAATACAAGGCAGGAAAAAGAAGCAGACCGCATTCGCCATGTAGATACCTGCAATGCCCAGACTGGCCCGATCTTTTTGGCTTACCGTGCGGATCAGGGGATACGTACGGTTGTACAGGAGGCGAAAAAGCAGGAGCCTTTGTATGACTTTGTCGCAGAGGACGGCGTGCGCCACCGCGTATTTCGGATCTTTGCGGACGAACAGATACGGGAGATCCAGCAGGCATTTGCCAAAATGGAGTCGATTTATATTGCGGACGGGCATCACCGTGCGGCTTCTGCGGTAAAGGTCGGGCAAATGCGCAAGAAAGCGCATCCAGGCTGTACAGGAGAGGAAGAATTTTGTTTTTTCCTGTCGGTATTGTTTCCTGACGACGAGCTTATGATTATGGACTATAACCGTGTGGTAAAGGATCTCGGCGGGCTTTCTCCTGCGCAGTTTCTCGAAAAGGCAGGCAGTATTTTTGATCTGAAAAAAGTGTCCAGGAACGAGCGCAGGCCAAAGAAAAAAGGAGATTTTTCCATGTATCTGGACGGAAGCTGGTATATGTGCAGCGTCCGCGCAGAGGATCTGTCTGCTGACCCGGTGAAAAGCCTGGATGTGTCGCTGCTGCAGGATCTTTTGCTGGAGCCGGTGCTTGGCATTCACGATCCAAAGACCGATCAGCGCATTGATTTTATCGGAGGTATCCGCGGGCTGGACGAGCTAGAGCGCAGGGTGGAAACAGACTGTGCGGTAGCGTTTGCCATGTATCCGACCGATATATCGGAGCTTTTTGCAGTCGCAGACGCCGGGCTTTTAATGCCGCCGAAATCTACCTGGTTTGAGCCAAAATTAAGGAGCGGGCTGTTTATTCATGCATTGGATGAATAGAGGATATACAGGCAATATCCGGGAAGACGGATACAACGACAGGAGAGGATCATATGCTTACAGCGCAGGAGCCAACAATTATTACAGAAAGCCTGGAAAATTTGCAGAAGGTAGATAAAAATGTGATTCAGGAATATTTGGAAGGCATCGTGCCGGATCTTATCAACTTTGCCGTGCAGATTCTGCTTGCCGTCCTGTTGTATCTGGTCGGGAAGCGCGTGGTTTCATTTATACGCAAATTTCTGCGCAGGTCTTTGGAGCGGCGAAGCGTGGATATCGGAGTGCGCCAGTTTTTGGATTCGGTCAGCAAATACAGCCTGTACGCTATTTTGTGGCTGATGATTTTAACGCTGTTTGGCATTACGACGGCTTCTGTGATTGCACTGCTTGGTTCTGCCGGGCTGACGCTGGGGCTTGCCTTGCAGGGAAGCCTTGCAAATTTTGCAGGCGGCGTGCTGATCCTTCTGCTGCGCCCGTTTCACGTAGATGATTACATTATTTCCGGCGAAACAGGACACGAAGGAACAGTTAAGGAGATTACGACATTTTATACCAGGATACAGACCGCGGACAACCAGACGGTGATGATACCAAACGGCAAGCTGGCGGACGGTGCGATTGTCAATGTGACCGGGCAGCAGACAAGGCGTGTGGATATTCTTGTAGGCATTGCATACAGCGCAGATTTAAAGCTGGCAAAAAGCCTGCTGTGGGAGCTGGCGCAAAAGGAGACACGCAGGCTGGAGGAAGAGCCGGTCAACGTGTTTGTTTCAAGCCTGGCGGACAGCGGCGTGGAGCTTGGGTGCCGCTTTTGGGTAAAGTCAGAAGATTACTGGCAGACGAGATGGGACATGCTGGAGGCGGTAAAGCTGTCGTTTGACGAGCATGGTGTGGAAATTCCATTTCCGCAGGTGGATGTGCATATGAAGAGAGAGGAATTTCACGGGTAATCGTAATTTGTTATAAAAATGTGCAAATATGCGATACTATGTGTGAAAACAGGAAAATAAATCAATCGCAGACGATATTATTTTAGGAGGGAACAAATTTGAACTTAAAAGATCTGACCGCATATGAGATCATAGAAGAAAAAGAACTGCCCGATATCCATTCAAACGGGTGTCTGCTGCGCCATAAAAAAAGCGGCGCGAAAATTACGGTGATTTCAAATGACGACGAAAATAAGGTGTTTTATATCGGGTTTCGCACACCGGCAGAAGACAGTACGGGTGTGCCGCATATTATTGAGCATTCGGTGCTGTGCGGCTCTGACGAATTTCCGGTAAAAGACCCGTTTGTGGAGCTTGTCAAGGGGTCATTAAATACATTTTTAAATGCAATGACTTATCCTGACAAGACCGTTTATCCGGTTGCAAGCTGCAATGACAAGGATTTTCAAAATCTGATGCACGTCTATCTGGATGCGGTGCTGCATCCGAATATTTACAAATACAGCGAGATTTTCAAGCAGGAAGGCTGGCATTATGAGCTGGAATCAGAAGACGACGAGCTGACGTTAAACGGCGTCGTATACAATGAGATGAAAGGAGCGTTTTCTTCGCCGGAGGATGTGCTCGAGCGGGTAACGCTGAGCGCGCTTTTTCCAGATACGACGTATGCGAACGAATCGGGCGGCGATCCGGCGTATATTCCTGATCTGACGTATGAGGCGTTTTTGGATTTTCACCGCAGGTATTACCATCCGTGCAATTCTTATATCTATTTGTATGGGGATATGGATGCGGCACAAAAGCTGGACTGGATCGATCAAAACTATTTGTCGCACTATGATAAGATCGACCTGGATTCGGGTATCCAGCTACAAAGCCCGTTTGCGGCGCCTTTCGAGATGGTAAAGAAGTATCCGATTGCAAGCTCGGAAAGCGAGCAGGATCATACGTACCTGTCGTATAGCGCCGTTATTGGCACGACGCTGGAGCCAAAGCTGGCACTGGCGTTTGAAATACTTGACTATGCGCTTTTAAACGCGCCGGGCGCACCGTTAAAGCAGGCGCTTTTAGATGCGAAGATCGGCAAAGATGTGATCGGCGGCTTTGACAGCTCCACATACCAGCCGGTGTTTACCGTTACGGCGAAAAATGCAAACACGCAGCAGAAGCAGGCGTTTGTCAATGTGATTGAGTCCACGCTGCAAAAGCTCGTGAAAGAAGGGTTAAATAAAAAAGCGCTGCTTGCCGGGATTAACAGCAGTGAATTTAAGTTCCGTGAAGCAGATTTCGGCAATTACCCAAAAGGGCTTATTTACGGGCTGCAATGTCTTGACAGTTGGCTGTATGACGAGAACCAGCCGTTTGTCTATCTGGAAGCGCTGGATTTGTTCGGGCTTTTGAAAGAGCAGGCAGGACAGGGATATTTTGAAGGGCTGCTGCAAACGTATTTCCTTGACAATATGCACAAGGCAGTCGTTGTCGTAGAACCAGAAAAAGGATTAAATGAAAAGACAGAAAAGGCGTTAAAGGAAAAGCTCACAGCGTATAAAAACGCTCTGACAAAGGAAGAGGAAGCAGCGCTGATTGCAGATACTGCGCATTTAAAGGCTTACCAGCAGGAGCCGTCCGCAAAGGAAGATATGGAAAAAATACCGATGCTGTCCAGGGAGGATATTAAAAAAGAAGCAGCGCCGTTTTATAACGAAGAAAAGTCGGTGGCAGGAATTCCGCTGATCCATCACAACTTGTATTCCAACGGCATTAACTACATTCACCTGATGTTCGACTTATCTGGAATCAAAGAAGAATGGCTGCCGTACCTTGGTATGTTAAAGGCGGTGCTCGGCGATATGGATACGCAGGAGTATACGTACGAGGATTTGGCAAATGAGATCAACCTGCATACAGGCGGCTTTTCGGTCAATATTATCGCGGCGTCTGACAATACGCCGCAACACCAGTCTGTGCTGAAATACGAAGTCGGCATAAAAGCGCTCTATGCAGAGACCAGCACGGCGATGAAGCTGCTGCGGAGCATGATCTGCCGTACCAAGCTGGACGATGACAAGCGTTTGTACGAGGTGATTGCACAGGCAAAATCAAGAGTGGAAATGCAGTTTATGCAGGCAGGGCACTCGGTATCGGCGCTGCGCGCCATGTCGTATTTTTCCAAAACAGGCAAATTCAGCGATCTTGCAGGCGGCATCGGGCTCTACCGTGTTCTGGCTGAGACAGAAAGCGACTTTGAAAATAAGAAGGAAACGGTCAAGGCAGTGCTAAAGGAGCTGTTTCATGCGATCTTCCGCCCGGAACATATGGTGGTCAGCCTGACCAGCGATGCGCAGGGGCTTGCGGTGTTTGAACCGGAGCTTGCAGTATTAAAGGAAGACCTGTTTACGGATAATTGTGAAAAGCCGGGCGCGCCGTTAATCTGCACAAAGAAAAACGAAGGCTTTAAAAACGCTGCGCAGGTACAGTATGTATCAAGGGCAGGCAATTTCCGAGATCACGGCTTTGCGTATACCGGAGCGCTGCGGATGCTAAAGGTAATATTAAATTATGACTATCTATGGCTGAATATCCGCGTCAAAGGCGGTGCGTATGGCTGTATGAGCGGATTTGGCAGAAACGGGGATACGTATTTTTCCACCTACCGCGATCCGAACCTGCGCGGCTCCAATGAGGTGTTTAACGGCATACCAGAATACCTGCGCCATTTTTGCGCAGACGAGCGGGATATGACCAAATATATGATCGGCACGATCAGCAGCATCGACACGCCGCTCAATCCGTCTGCGAAGGGGATGCGCTCTATGATGGCTTACCTGACAAAGCTGACGCTGGAAGACATACAAAGAGAACGCGACGAGGTGCTTTGTGCAGGCGAGCAGGACATCCGTGCGCTGGAGCCTTTGATCGCAGCCGTATTGTCAGAAGAAAATATTTGCGTGATCGGCAATGAGACGATGCTGGAAAAAGAATCGGATCTGTTTATGGAAGTGAAAGATTTGTTTTAAGAGGCAGCATTTTAAGAAAGGAATACGATGGATAACAGCACAAGCTTTAAATCAGGATTTGTAACAATTATCGGCAGGCCGAATGTGGGAAAGTCCACATTGATGAACCGGATTATCGGGCAGAAAATCGCAATTACGTCAAATAAGCCGCAGACGACGCGCAGCCGCATACAGACGGTCTATACCGATACGCAGCGCGGGCAGATCGTGTTTATGGATACGCCGGGCATTCATAAGGCAAAAAACAAGCTGGGTGAATATATGGTCAATGTGGCGGAGCATACCTTGCAGGATGTGGACGTGATCCTGTGGCTGGTGGAACCGACGGACTTTATCGGAGCAGGAGAGCGGCATATTGCACAGATCCTGCAAAAAGCGCAGGTGCCGGTACTGCTTGTGATTAATAAAATCGACACGGTTGCCAAAAAAGAAGAGCTGCTGCATTTTATCGATACGTACCGCCAGATCTGTGATTTTAATGAAATTATCCCGGCATCGGCGCTGCGCGGAGAAAATGTATCCGATGTCGTCGATATGATCTTTCAATATTTGCCGTATGGACCGATGTTTTATGATGAAGATACGGTTACAGACCAGCCGCAGCGGCAGATTGTGGCGGAAATTGTACGGGAGAAGGCGCTTCATGCGTTAGAGGAGGAGGTGCCGCACGGAATTGCGGTTACCATCGACCGGATGAAGCCGCGAAAGGGAAAAGAACTGATCGATATCGAAGCGACGATTATCTGCGAACGGGAGTCTCATAAAGGCATTATCATCGGAAAAAGCGGCGCGATGCTGAAAAAAATCGGGTCAAACGCCAGGTTTGAGATCGAAAAGCTGCTCGAGGAAAAGGTAAACCTGCGGCTGTGGGTCAAGGTCAGGAAAAACTGGCGCGACAGCGATACGATGCTGAAAAATTTTGGATATAAGGAGCTTTCATAAGACGATTGCTGAAAAATGCCAGATTTTATCTTGTATCATTATTCATAAATATGCGGAACCTATCATAGAGAATGAAGGAAAGGAATCGAGGGGATGCATATGACAAGCGGCTGCTGGGATAATTTTGCGTTAAGCGGCAGGATCAGTGATTATTTAAAGTACCGGGAACAGGAAGACTGCGGCAGGCAGCAGCACTGTTCGGCGGCATGGATGGGTGATAAGGCACATGGGACAGACGATCGTCCTGACAGGCATGGTGCTGTCGGCAATGCCTGTCGGTGATTATGACAAAAGAATACAGCTTCTGACAAGGGAAAGAGGAAAGATTGCGGCGTTTGTGCGTGGAGCCAGACGCCCGAACAGTGCGTTTCTTGCTTCGTCCAATCCTTTTTCGTTCGGTGAGTTTGAAGTATATGAGGGGAAAAGCTCCTATAACGTAGCGAAGGCGTCGATTACGCACTATTTCAGAGAACTGGCGAAAGATTTGGATGCGGTATCTTATGGCTTTTATTTTCTGGAAATGGCGTCTTATTATACACAGGAAAATATGGACGGGACGGATTATTTAAATCTATTGTACGTAACGCTCAAAGCATTGCTTAAAAAAGCGGTGGACAACCGCCTCGTGCGCAGGATCTATGAACTGCGCGTGCTCGTGCTGTCAGGGGAATATCCCGATGTATTTTCGTGCACGAAATGCGGCAAAAAGGAAAATCTTTACTATTTTTCCATGCGGCGCCACGGCACCCTGTGCCCGGACTGCCTGAAAGGGGAGTACGCAGTGCCGCTTGACGCATCGACGCTGTATGCGCTGCAATATGTGATTACGGCACCGCTGCAAAAGCTTTACAGCTTTACGTTAAGCGCTCCGGTGCTTGGGCGTCTTGAGGAGATCACAGCGGGCTACATACGCCAGTACCAGGATCATGAATTTCAGTCTGCGCAGATGCTGGACAGCTTTGGTGCCGACCTGCAAAAAACCGCGAAAAATGGTGAAAAGTGATTGAAATAGCAAAAAAGGAATAGTATAATGTCCGCGGAGGCAAAAGACAAAGAGGATCTGCAAAAACAACAGAGGAGGCAATAGCTATGAGACGGAAGCTGTATGCAATGCTGCTCATTTTTGCGGCGGCCAGCATGACCACATCGTGTGGGACTTCATTTGAAGCTGATGAGAGTACGGTTTACATTACAAAAGAAGGGAACGTGATCGGCGCTGATATCGAGGATTTTAATGAAGAATATTATGACGAGGAAGAACTAGAGGCGTATATTACGGAATCCATTGAAGATTATGTAGCATCAAACGGAGACGGAAGTCTGGAGTTAGACCGGTTTCAAATCGAATCATCAAAGGAAGACGGCGTGACGGCACAGCTATATTTAAATTATGCGACCTATATTGATTATGCATTATTTAACGATGTCACAATGTTTGCCGGGACAGTATCTGAGGCGCGCAGCGAAGGTTATCCGTTTGACCAGGCATTCAAAATGGCAGCAGAAGGCGAGGCGTCAGGCAGTACCAGCGCAGAGGAACTTTTGGAAGATGAACAAATCCGTGTGATCGTAATCGGTGACGAGACCGTCGTAAAAGTAGACGGAGAAATACAGGCAGTATCCGACGGCAATGCGGAGGTAACCGGGAAAAATACGGCGCGCGTGCATTATGATGTGGAAGACGAACAGGCGCAGCCGGCTTATATTTTATATAAATAGGCGATAAGGCGCAGTTTTGGAAATAAGGGAGGATCAAAAATATGGAAAAATCAATGGAAAAGATTGTCGCACTTGCGAAGGCAAGAGGCTTTGTATACCCAGGCTCCGAGATCTACGGCGGCCTGGCGAATACATGGGACTACGGCAATCTTGGCGTGGAGCTGAAAAATAACGTAAAAAAAGCATGGTGGCAGAAATTTGTGCAGGAAAACCCGTATAACGTTGGCGTGGACTGTGCGATTTTAATGAATCCGCAGACATGGGTGGCGTCTGGGCATCTCGGCGGATTTTCCGATCCGCTGATGGATTGTAAGGAATGTCACGAGCGGTTTCGCGCAGATAAAATTATAGAGGATTATGCGGGCGAGCATGGCATTTTGCTCGAAGAAAGCGTGGACGGCTGGTCGAACGAGGAAATGGTGAAGTTTATGGAAGACCACCAGGTGCCGTGTCCAAGCTGCGGCAAGCATAATTTTACGGATATCCGCCAGTTCAACCTGATGTTTAAGACGTTTCAGGGAGTTACGGAGGACGCGAAAAATACGGTTTATCTGCGTCCAGAAACCGCACAGGGCATTTTTGTCAATTTTAAAAACGTACAGCGTACGTCGCGTAAAAAAATCCCGTTCGGAATTGCCCAGATCGGGAAATCATTTCGAAATGAAATCACGCCTGGCAATTTTACGTTCCGTACAAGGGAATTTGAGCAGATGGAGCTGGAGTTTTTCTGCGAGCCTGGCACAGACTTGGAGTGGTTTACTTACTGGAGAAGCTTTTGCCGCGACTGGCTGTTAAGCCTTGGTATGAAAGAAGAAGAGCTGCGTCTTAGAGACCATGATCCTGCCGAGCTTGCCTTTTACAGCAAAGCGACGACGGACTTTGAATTTTTATTCCCGTTTGGATGGGGCGAGCTTTGGGGCATCGCAGACCGTACCGATTACGACTTAAGCCAGCATCAAAATACATCCGGTCAGGATTTGTCCTATTTTGATGATACGAAAAATGAGAAATATATTCCTTACGTCATCGAGCCGTCGCTCGGTGCTGACCGTGTCGTGCTTGCATTTTTATGCGCGGCTTACGATGAGGAAAATATCGGCACGCAGGAAAAGCCGGATATGCGTACCGTGCTGCACTTCCATCCGGCGCTTGCTCCGGTAAAAATCGGTGTGCTGCCGCTTTCCAAAAAGCTGAATGAAGGCGCAGAGCAGGTATTTGCGCAGTTGTCGAAAAAATACAACTGTGAATTTGACGACCGCGGCAATATCGGCAAAAGATACCGCCGCCAGGACGAGATCGGTACGCCGTTCTGCGTGACGTATGACTTTGACTCACAGCAGGATCATGCCGTTACGGTGCGCTTCCGTGACTCAATGGAGCAGGAGCGCGTGGCAATCGCCGATCTGGATGCTTATTTTTCCGATAAATTTGATTTTTAACCAGTCCGGTCACTGCCGTTTTGATTTTTTTTCATATATTTGGAAAAAGTGGTTGCGATTGTGAAAAAATATGTTAAAATAGAGATGTGCGTATTGTATCGCACAAACAATGTTGACAATGTGGATGGATTTCGGACGAGCCCGTCTGTGAAAAAGTTCACAAAAAAATAAGCAAACCAAAGTATTATTTAGGAGGAATTAACAAATGGCAAACAAATGGGTATATTTGTTCAGCGAAGGTAAAGCAGACATGCGTGAGCTGCTCGGCGGCAAAGGTGCGAACCTTGCCGAGATGACAAACTTAGGGCTTCCGGTTCCACAGGGCTTTACAATCACAACAGAAGCATGTACACAGTATTATGAGGACGGCCGCGAGATCAATGCAGAGATCCAGGGCCAGATCAATGAGTACATTGTAAAGATGGAAGAGATCACCGGCAAGAAATTCGGCGACAAAGAAAACCCTCTGCTTGTATCCGTACGTTCCGGTGCAAGAGCTTCTATGCCTGGTATGATGGACACGATCTTAAACCTGGGCTTAAATGAAACGGTTGTAGAAGTAATTGCAGAAAAATCCGGCAACGCCCGCTGGGCATGGGACTGCTACCGCAGATTTATCCAGATGTACTCTGACGTTGTTATGGAAGTAGGCAAGAAATACTTCGAACAGCTCATCGATGAGATGAAAGAGAAAAAAGGCGTGACGTATGACGTAGACCTGACAGCAGACGACTTGAAAGAGCTGGCTGGCCAGTTCAAGGCTGAGTACAAGGGCAAGATCGGCTCTGACTTCCCGGATGATCCGAAGGAGCAGTTAATGGGCGCGATCAAAGCAGTATTCCGTTCCTGGGACAACCCTCGTGCAAACGTATACCGCCGCGACAACGATATCCCATATTCCTGGGGTACAGCCGTAAACGTACAGTCTATGGCTTTCGGTAACATGGGCGACGACTGCGGCACAGGCGTTGCATTTACACGTGACCCGGCTACCGGCGAAAGAAAGCTGATGGGCGAGTTCCTGATTAATGCACAGGGCGAAGACGTAGTTGCAGGTGTGCGTACGCCAATGCCGATCGCTGAGATGGAACAGAAATTCCCGGAAGCATTCAAACAGTTTACAGAAGTATGCAAGAAGCTCGAAGACCACTACAGAGATATGCAGGATATGGAGTTCACAGTTGAAAACAAAAAGCTCTATATGCTTCAGACAAGAAACGGCAAGAGAACAGCGCAGGCTGCTTTAAAGATCGCATGTGACCTTGTAGACGAAGGTATGCGTTCAGAAGAAGAAGCAGTTGCAATGATCGACCCTCGTAACCTGGATACTTTACTGCATCCGCAGTTTGACGCTACTGCATTAAAGGCTGCTACTCCGGTAGGCAAGGGCCTTGGCGCATCTCCTGGTGCTGCCTGCGGCAAGATCGTATTCTCCGCAGAAGACGCAGAAGCATGGCATGACAGAGGTGAAAAAGTCGTACTTGTACGTCTTGAGACATCTCCAGAAGATATTACTGGTATGAAAGCTGCACAGGGTATTTTAACTGTCCGCGGCGGTATGACTTCTCACGCAGCCGTTGTTGCACGTGGCATGGGTACCTGCTGTGTATCAGGATGCGGCGACATCGCTATGGATGAAGAAAACAAGAAATTCACACTTGCCGGCAAGGAATACCACGAAGGAGATTTCATCTCTATCGACGGCTCCACAGGCAACATTTATGACGGCGAAATCCAGACCGTAGACGCTACAATCGCGGGCGAATTCGGCAGAATTATGGATTGGGCTGACAAATACAGAAGATTAAAAGTTCGTACAAATGCAGATACACCGGCAGACGCTAAGAAAGCACGCGAACTCGGCGCAGAAGGCATCGGCCTTTGCCGTACAGAGCATATGTTCTTCGAAGAAGACAGAATCGCAGCATTCCGCGAAATGATCTGTGCAGACACTGTAGAAGAAAGAGAAGCAGCGCTTGACAAGATCCTTCCGTATCAGCAGGGCGACTTTGAAAAATTATATGAAGCGCTGGAAGGCTGCCCGGTAACGATCCGTTTCTTAGATCCGCCACTGCATGAGTTCGTACCAACAGACGAAGAAGACATTGCAAAGCTTGCAAATGCACAGAACAAGTCCGTAGAAGACATCAAGACACTGATTGATTCTCTGCATGAGTTCAACCCGATGATGGGACACCGCGGCTGCCGTCTTGCAGTTACTTATCCAGAAATTGCAAAGATGCAGACAAAAGCAGTAATCCGCGCAGCAATCAACGTTCAGAAAGCACACGCTGACTGGAACGTAAAACCGGAAATCATGATTCCGTTAATCTGCGATATCAAAGAGTTAAAGAACGTAAAGAAAGTTGTTGTAGAAACAGCAGACGCAGAAATCGCAGCAGCAGGCGTGAAGCTCGAATACGAAGTAGGTACAATGATCGAGATCCCAAGAGCAGCTCTTACCGCTGACGAGATCGCATCTGAAGCCGATTTCTTCTGCTTCGGTACAAACGACCTGACACAGATGACCTTCGGCTTCTCCCGTGACGACTCCGGTAAGTTCTTAGATGCATACTACGATGCTAAGATCTTCGAAAACGATCCATTTGCAAAACTGGATCAGACAGGTGTCGGCAAGCTGATGGAAACAGCAATTAAACTCGGCAAGCCAGTAAATGACAAGCTGCATGTAGGCATCTGCGGCGAGCACGGTGGAGATCCTTCTTCAGTTGAGTTCTGCCATAAGATTGGGCTGGATTATGTGTCTTGTTCACCGTTCCGTGTGCCGATTGCTAGATTGGCAGCGGCTCAGGCGGCTATTAACAACTAGAGGAATTAGACAACCCTATATTTACTTCTGTACCTTAACGTTGTCGAGAGAGGATGTAAGGGCATTTATGGCTGAACGTCCAGAGTACACAAAGGCTAACAGATTTAAAGATATTGTGGTAAAAGTCTATATATAAGTTCTGCAAGGGAAAGCAAAGTGCTTTCCCTTGTTTGATGTTTGGGAATAGACCCTATTTCGGGGTTTGTTCCCTTTTTTTATTCAATATCTTTAATGAAGGAGGTTCAGGTATGAACAACACAGCGTTAAGAGCAGGGGCGCAGAGCGCCAACAACACACACATGGTTTTTGCAAACGAGGAACATGAGAGATTCTATTATGAAAAACTGGAACAAGCGAGGTATCAGGACTGCTATCACAAGGCTTTGATTTACATTCCCGGTATTTCTGAGGACACGAGGAACCATTTCAGCCAGATTTACGATATGAAGTCCGGGTGTGTCAAAACAGAGTGTCTGCATCAGGGCTGGCAGACCAGCGGCAGCGTAAAGGTGGTAAGGCTTGCCTTTAACCTTTACACGGACGGAACGCCGAGCGTTGATGACTATAAGCGCAAGGACGAGCAGATTGGCGAGTGCAGGGAGTATTCCGTAAGCGATATTTTCTGCTGCGGCTACGCACTGTACTTCTGGCAGGGCATTAAACTCCGTTACCCTGAATACTGCCAAAAGCAGAGGTCTATTGAGGAGATCCTTGCAGAAATGGAGAGGAAACGTGCTGAAAATTCGACTGATGGGAACGAAGAATGATATTAAGTGGTTCGAGAAGCTCCTGCAAAGACAGCCTAAAGTGGCTGTGACGGAAGTTTCCGAGCTGTACCGGAATAAGGGTACAAACAGGTATTACCGGGCTTATGTGGAAGTGCAGAAAGCCAACATCAAAGAAAAAACTAACTAAACGGAGGAATAAAACCATGTGTAAAGTGATAGCAATAGCAAACCAGAAAGGCGGAGTGGGAAAAACCACCACAACGAGCAGCTTAGGGATCGGGCTGGCAAAGCAGGGAAAAAGAGTCCTGGTAATAGATGCGGATGCATTATGCCGAATTCGGCATAACGGATCTTATACCGAAAAAATAGTTATTCCGAAGTTTCTAAGCTTTCATAGAAAATACAGTGATTTTATGAAAAACATCGGAATAACTAAATGTTTAGGTTATCTCAAGCCGGCCA
>CAJTCR010000071.1 GCA_910574915.1 Eubacteriaceae bacterium | reverse complement strand
TTTGCTTGGTTTGTTTTATTCTCGGATGTCTTGATTATCTGATTTTAGAAGCTTTTATCGTTTTATAAAAGCTTTCATCGAATTTAATCAATTCTCTTTCTGTATGAAGTTTTCAAGGTACACGCTGGCGCTTTTGCAAGTAACTGCCTGCGCCTGGCTGCCTGTTTCATCAGCCATCCATGTACAGAACACTATTGAAATCCCAGCAGCCTATTCTCTAACCGCTAACTGTTTCTGTCTATGGATCGCAGATGAACCTATGCTTTTTATGATATTCCGGCAGCCTCCTGCTTTCCCGGGCCGTCTCCAGCCGAGTATCATCGGCCGGCAGGGTCTTAACCATCGTGTTCGGTATGGGAACGGGTGTTGCCCCCTGCCGCATAGCCACCNTTGATAACTCAACAGCGAAATAACCATCTACTCGATTTCCTTAGAAAGGAGGTGATCCAGCCGCACCTTCCGATACGGCTACCTTGTTACGACTTCACCCCAGTCACCGGACCTGCCTTCGGCAGCTCCCTCCTTGCGGTTGGGCCACTGACTTCGGGCATTTCCGACTCCCATGGTGTGACGGGCGGTGTGTACAAGACCCGGGAACGTATTCACCGCAGCATTCTGATCTGCGATTACTAGCGATTCCGGCTTCGTGCAGCCGGGTTGCAGGCTGCAGTCCGAACTGGGGCGCCATTTCTGGGGTTTGCTCCGCCTCGCGGCTTCGCCTCCCTCTGTCTGCGCCATTGTAGCACGTGTGTAGCCCAGGCCATAAGGGGCATGATGATTTGACGTCATCCCCGCCTTCCTCCGGGTTGTCCCCGGCAGTCTCCCCAGAGTGCCCAGCGCTACCTGCTGGCTACTGGGGACAGGGGTTGCGCTCGTTGCGGGACTTAACCCAACATCTCACGACACGAGCTGACGACAACCATGCACCACCTGTCTCCGCTGCCCCGAAGGGAAAGCACATTACATGCTCTGTCACCGGGATGTCAAGGCCTGGTAAGGTTCTTCGCGTTGCTTCGAATTAAACCACATGCTCCACCGCTTGTGCGGGTCCCCGTCAATTCCTTTGAGTTTCATTCTTGCGAACGTACTCCCCAGGCGGAATACTTACTGCGTTTGCTGCGGCACCGGCGGGCCCTGCCCGCCGACACCTAGTATTCATCGTTTACGGCGTGGACTACCAGGGTATCTAATCCTGTTTGCTCCCCACGCTTTCGAGCCTCAGCGTCAGTCATCGTCCAGTAAGCCGCCTTCGCCACTGGTGTTCCTCCTAATATCTACGCATTTCACCGCTACACTAGGAATTCCGCTTACCCCTCCGACACTCCAGCCCGGCAGTTTCCAATGCAGTCCCGGGGTTGAGCCCCGGGTTTTCACACCAGACTTGCCGTGCCGCCTGCGCTCCCTTTACGCCCAGTGAATCCGGATAACGCTTGCCCCCTACGTATTACCGCGGCTGCTGGCACGTAGTTAGCCGGGGCTTCTTAGTCAGGTACTGTCACTTTCTTCCCTGCTGATAGAGCTTTACATACCGAGATACTTCATCGCTCACGCGGCGTCGCTGCATCAGGGTTTCCCCCATTGTGCAATATTCCCCACTGCTGCCTCCCGCAGGAGTCTGGGCCGTGTCTCAGTCCCAATGTGGCCGGCCGCCCTCTCAGGCCGGCTACTGATCGTCGCCTTGGTGGGCCGTTACCCCGCCAACGAGCTAATCAGACGCGGGCCCATCCCATACCACCGGAGTTTTCCCCAGGAAGCTATGCAGCCTCCTGGGCGTATGCGGTATTAGCAGCCGTTTCCGGCTGTTATCCCCCGGTATGGGGCAGGTTGCCCACGCGTTACTCACCCGTCCGCCACTCAGACAGCTACTGTTCCTCCCCGAAGGGAATCCCTGCAGCCGCTTCGTTCGACTTGCATGTGTTAAGCACGCCGCCAGCGTTCATCCTGAGCCAGGATCAAACTCTCATGTTAAAATGTTTGCCCGGTCAAAAATCAAGCTTGGCTAATTTAACCGATTCTTCACTGTTTTTAAAGAAGTTTTTACTCAAATTCTTTTCTGAATCTTTCAAGGTTATTTCACTGTTCAGTTATCAATGTTCAAAATATTGTATTGCTTGTCTGTAGTGCTTGCTGAAAGCTTTGTTATTATAGCAGTTCTTTTTTTGTTTGTCAACAACTTTTTTTACTTTTTTCAAAGTTTTTTATTTCAAAACTTTTGCTTTCATTTGTAATCTCATTTGCTGACTCGAACTTTTATATCTTACCATTCTTTGCAATCCTTGTCAACTACTTTTTTTACTTTTTTATTTTCCAAAGTATGCTGTGCTGACTTTTTGCAACTGCTATATATTATCACTTTTGCTATTTTTTGTCAACTACTTTTTTTATTTTTTTGTTTTCCCTAATAATTGGCAAAAAATAAAACGGAGAAGGAGGGATTTGAACCCTCGCGCCGGTTACCCGACCTATACCCTTAGCAGGGGCACCTCTTCGGCCACTTGAGTACTTCTCCAAAGTTCTTTATGATACTTTATTTTAAATTGTCATGCGCCGCAACGCAAGAGTTATTCTACAATCATTTTGAGAATTTGTCAATATGTTTTTTAAATTTTTTTCATTTTTTATCATTTTGTCCGCAAACCCACATATACAGCGGCATTGTTAAGATGATATCCTCCCCTTTTCAATAAAAATAGCGTGTCTCTGAAAAAGGGAGGATATGATATACGTCTATTTATTTTCGTACAGATTGTTTCCTTCACTGTCAATTACCACGATCAAAGGAAAGTTTTCTACCTCCAGCCTTCGAATCGCCTCTGTCCCCAGATCTTCATAACAGACAATTTCCGATTTGGTAATGCATTTTGATATAAGAGCGCCCGCTCCTCCGACTGCTGCAAAATAAACAGCTTTATTGCGAATCATGGCATCAACCACTTCTTTAGAACGTTTTCCTTTTCCAATCATCGCTTTTTGTCCAAGGTCTAACAGCCTTGGCGCGTATTTGTCCATACGGCTTGCCGTTGTCGGCCCTGCGGAACCGATTACCTGTCCCTCTCTTGCAGGAGACGGCCCCATATAATAGATAGTTGCATCCTTTAAATCAACCGGCAGCTTTTCACCCCGGTCTAATGCCTCGGACATCCGCTGGTGTGCTGCGTCACGTGCTGTATAGACGGTACCTGACAGATAAATATAATCTCCTACTTTCAAGCCTTTTGTCACAGCTTCCATTATTGGCGTATGAATATGCTGCTCCATTTTGAATCCTTTCTTTTCCCTATAAACTGCTTTTAAATTACAGTGTTCTTGTTACATGCCTTGATACATGGCAGCAAATATTAACCGCTACTGGAAGCCCCGCTATATGCGTCGGATACGTATTTATATGAACGCCAAGCGCAGTCGTTTTCCCTCCCAATCCGCCTGGCCCGATGCCAAGTGCATTGATCTTTTGCAGCATTTCCATTTCCAGCTCTCTAACATATGGGATCTTGGAATGGTCATTTATATCACGTGTCAACGCCTGCTTTGCCAACAGTGCGCATTTTTCAAAATCCCCGCCGATTCCAACGCCTACAACTATTGGCGGACATGCGTTTGGCCCTGCTTCTTTTACTGTATTTAAAATCGCGGATTTGATGCCTTCGATCCCGTCTGACGGCTTTAACATATAGATTTTGCTCATATTTTCACTGCCAAAGCCTTTTGGAGCGATTGTCAGCTTAAGGTTTTCACCTGGTACGATTTTATAATGGATAATGCCAGGCGTATTGTCTTTTGTATTTTCCCGCAAAACAGGGTCTTTTACGACAGATTTGCGCAAGTAGCCCTTTGTATATCCCTGTCGGATCCCTTCATTTACAGCTTCCTCAATGTTCATCCCCTCGATATGCACATCCTGCCCGATATCTAAAAATACAACTGCCATTCCGGTATCCTGACAGATTGGAATCTGTTCCGCTGCCGCTATGTCCATATTTTCTTTTAACTGGTGTAACACCCGGCTTCCAAGCTCCGATGTTTCCTGGTCTGCTGCCTGGCAGACAGCATCTGCAACATCCTGTGACAGATGCAGATTCGCTTCAATACACATCTCACTGATATGATTTATAATGATGTCTGTATGGATGGTTCTCATTGTGATCTCCTTTAGCATTTTATGGGCTAAATCGTTTCATCGTCTTTTTGATCTTCTTCTGCTTCTGTTTCTTCTTTTGTATCTGCTTCATGTACTTTCGTAAGGCTTGCAACTGTTACATCTGCTTCCAGGTTCATAAGCTTCACACCAGAAGTAATTCTCGTCAAAACAGAAATTCCTGCAACCGGCATACGTATAATGATTCCTTCAGTCGTAATCATCATAATTTCATTTTCTTTATTGACTGCTTTCACACCTATGATATTTCCGGTCTTTTCCGTGATTTTATAGCACTTGACCCCTTTGCCGCCGCGGTTTTGTACGGTAAATTCATCCATAAGCGTACATTTTCCCATACCTTTTTCCGATACGGTCAAAAGCATTTCTCCCTGCGTGTTTAGCTGCATACCAACTACTTCGTCGTTTGCGGCAAGGCTCATACCGATTACGCCCATAGAATTTCTTCCGGTACTGCGCACATCCTTTTCATGAAAACGGATACACTGGCCATATTTCGTCACTAAAATAATGTCCTTGTCATGATCCGTCATTTTTACCTCGATCAGCTCATCATCTTCCCGCAGGCTGATCGCAGCAAGCCCCGTCTTGCGGATATTAGCGTACTCCTGAATCGGGGTCTTTTTGACAATCCCCTTTCTGGTCGCCATAAACAAATATTCCCCGTCTTTATATTCCTGAATCGGAATCAATGCTGTAATCTTTTCTCCTGGCTGTAGCTGCAAAAGGTTAATAATGGCTGTTCCTCTCGATGTGCGCCCCGCTTCTGGTATTTCATATGCTTTCATCCGGTACACACGCCCGGTATTTGTAAAAAACATTAAATAATGGTGCGAAGTGGTCATCATCAGGTCTTCGATATAATCGTCGTCGATCGTCTCCATCCCTTTGATGCCGCGCCCGCCGCGGTGCTGGCTGCGAAAATTATCCATGCTCATGCGCTTAATATAGCCCAATTTTGTCATTGTAACGATCGTATTCGTTACCGGGATCATATCTGCCATAGAAATATCCATCTCGTCATAACTGATCGCAGTCCTTCTTTCATCGCTGTATTTTTGCGATATCAGCAGGATTTCTTCCCGAATCACTCCTAACAGTTTTTTCTCATCGGATAAAATCGCTTTGTAATACGCGATTTTTTCAGCCAATTCCCGATACTCTCCCTCAATCTTCTCCCGTTCCAAGCCGGTAAGGGCGCGCAGACGCATATCTACAATCGCCTGAGCCTGCACATCGGTCAGCCCAAACTTCTCCATCAGCCGTTCTTTTGCCTGTGCTGTCGTCCTGCTTGCACGGATAATCGAGATCACTTCATCAATATGGTCTAAAGCAATCAGCAAGCCTTCCAAAATATGAGAACGCTCTTCAGCTTTATTCAGGTCATACTTTGTCCTTCTGGTGACTACTTCCTTCTGGTGCAGCAGATAATACTCCAGCATCTGCATTAAATTTAAGATTTTAGGCTGCTCGTTTACAAGTGCCAGCATAATCACGCCAAATGTATCCTGAAGCTGCGTATGCTTATACAACTGGTTTAAAATCATATTTGGACTGACATCTTTACGCAGCTCAATGCAGATACGCATTCCCTGGCGGTCAGACTCGTCCCGCAGCGCTGTAATTCCGTCTATTTTTTTGTCCCGTACAAGGTCTGCGATCTTTTCGATCAGCCTTGCCTTGTTTACCATAAACGGGAGCTCCGTAACGATAATGCGGTTCTTGCCGTTATTCATCGGCTCAATATTGGAGACCGCACGTACCCTGATCTTTCCTTTTCCAGTACGGTATGCCTCATTAATGCCCGCCGTGCCTAAAATGCTGCCGCCTGTCGGAAAATCCGGTCCTTTGATAATCTCCAGAATCTCCTCCATATCGGTCGCACGGTCATGTTCTACTTCATTGTCGATAATCTTTACAACAGCGTCAATAATCTCACGCAGATTGTGCGGCGGGATATTCGTCGCCATGCCAACTGCGATACCTGTCGTTCCATTTACAAGCAGATTTGGAAAACGTGCCGGAAGTACGACTGGCTCTTTTTCTGTCTCATCAAAGTTTGGCCTAAAGTCAACCGTATCTTTGTTAATATCGGCAAGCATTTCCATAGAGATTTTGCTGAGCCTTGCTTCCGTATACCTCATAGCCGCTGCGCCGTCGCCGTCCACAGAGCCAAAATTTCCATGACCATCTACCAGAGGATACCTAGTAGACCATTCCTGCGCCATATTTACAAGCGCCCCATAAATAGAACTGTCCCCGTGCGGATGATATTTACCCATCGTATCACCGACAATACGGGCACATTTACGGTGCGGCTTGTCTGGGCCGTTGTTCAGCTCGATCATAGAAAACAGCACCCTGCGCTGCACAGGCTTTAATCCGTCCCTGACATCCGGCAAAGCCCTGGAAGCTATCACACTCATAGCGTAGTCGATATACGAAGACTCCATTGTTTTTTTCAGATCTACCTCATGGATTTGATCAAATATCTTATCATCCATTTTAATTTACCCCCTAAATATCCAAATTCTGAACCTTTTGTGCATTCTCCTCAATAAATTCCCGTCTAGGCTCTACTTTGTCGCCCATTAAGGTAGTAAATGTCAGGTCAATTTCAGAAGATTTTTCTTCATCAATCATTACTCGTTTTAACACTCGTTTTTCCGGGTCCATAGTCGTATCCCATAACTGGTCAGAATCCATCTCCCCAAGCCCTTTGTACCGCTGGATCTTATTATTGCCGTCCCGTCCGATTTGCAGCAATATCTTTTCCAGCTCCTTTTCATCATAGGCATACCAGACGTTTTTATTTTTTTCAATTTTAAATAACGGCGGTGTCGCAAGGTAAATATGCCCCTGGCGAATCAGCTCCGGCATAAAACGATACAAAAACGTAAGCATTAACGTACTGATATGCGCGCCGTCTACGTCGGCATCTGTCATAATAATGATTTTATCATACCTGAGCCGTTCGATGTCGAAATCATCCTGAATGCCCGTACCAAAAGCCGTAATCATCGCTTTGATCTCCGCATTGCCGTAGATCTTATCCAAACGTGCCTTTTCTACATTTAGGATCTTGCCGCGCAGCGGAAGAATTGCCTGCGTTGCACGGTTTCTCGCTGTTTTTGCAGATCCGCCCGCAGAATCCCCCTCTACGATAAAAATTTCGCAGTTTTTCGGATCTCTGTCCGAACAGTCCGCTAATTTTCCTGGCAGCGACGTACTTTCCAGAGCGGTCTTTCTGCGTGTAAGGTCTCTCGCTTTTCTTGCCGCATCCCTTGCACGCTGAGCCAGCAGCGATTTTTCACAAATCGCTTTTGCTACCTGCGGATTCTGCTCTAAGTAATAGGTCAACTGCTCGCTCACAACAGAATCCACAGCACCTCTTGCCTCGCTGTTGCCAAGTTTTTGCTTTGTCTGTCCTTCAAACTGCGGCTCTTCGAGCTTTACGCTGATAATAGCAGTCAGCCCTTCCCTAATATCTTCGCCCGCTAAAGCATTGTCACTGTCTTTTAATATTTTATTCGCACGCGCATATGCATTAAATGTCTTGGTGATCGCATTGCGGAAACCAGCCAGATGCGTCCCGCCTTCAGGTGTAATAATATTGTTTACAAAGCTGTACGTCGAATCGTTATAAGAATCATTATGCTGAAGGGCAACCTCTACCATTACATTGTCCTTTTGTCCTTCACAGTAAATGACCTCAGGATACAATGCCTCATGGCTGCGGTTTAAATAAGTCACAAATTCCTTAATTCCTCCCGCATAATGAAATTCATGCATCCGCACAGGATCTGTCCGTTTGTCTTTTAATACGATCCGCAGCCCTTTTGTCAAAAATGCCGTTTCCCGCAAACGCTGCTTTAACGTATCATAATCATATACTGTATCTTCAAAAATAGACCCATCTGGTGAAAACGTTACTTTTGTCCCTGTCTTTTGCGGATCACAAGTACCGGCTTCTTTTAGCGGATACATCGTATTTCCCCGCTCATAACGCTGCTTATACACTTTTCCGTCTACGCAGATCTCCACTTCCAGCCAGTTGGACAGTGCATTGACAACCGAAGCCCCGACTCCGTGCAGACCGCCGGACACTTTATAACCGCCGCCGCCAAATTTTCCTCCGGCATGTAGTACAGTAAACACAACCTCAACAGCAGGAAGTCCGGCTTTATGGTTGATACCGGTCGGTATGCCCCTTCCGTCATCAATTACCGTAATAGAATTGTCTGGATTGATCTTCACCTCAATATTTTTACAGTATCCGGCAAGTGCTTCATCGACAGAATTGTCCACAATCTCATATACAAGATGATGGAGTCCTCTTGATGAAGTGCTCCCGATATACATGCCGGGCCTTTTTCTCACTGCTTCCAGACCTTCCAAAATTTGGATCTGATCAGCTCCATAATTATTTTCGATCCCCATATGTCACCCTCCTGATTCTTCTGCATCGGTTATTTTACTTTTTGCATCACACTGCCGCTTTTCACCTCAAATACACGGTCAATCTGAAAACGATTCTTAACAAACTCATCCAAGCCTGTACAGGTAATAATTGTCTGTATATCATGAATGCTGGCAAGCAAATAATTCTGCCTGCTGCTGTCAAGCTCTGATAATACGTCATCTAACAGCAGCACCGGCGTATCATGGATCAGTTTTTTTACAAGCTCGATCTCAGATAACTTCAGTGATAACGCAGATGTGCGCTGCTGCCCTTGTGAACCAAATGTACGAATATCCACCCCGCCGATCTGAAACAGCAGATCGTCCCGATGCGGCCCGACTGAAGTCTGGCAGTACTTCATATCCTTCTGCCTGACCCTCTCTAGTTCTTTTTCAAATTGATCCGCCTGCACTCCTGGCTCATAAGTCAGCCGCAGCTCCTCCCGATTTCCAGAAATATTTTTATGAATACTGTATACAATCTCACTTAGTTCTTTGATGAATGCACTTCTGCGGCGTATAATCCGTTGTCCATACTCTATTAGCTGCATATCCCAAACAGAAAGTGTATCTATCAATTCCCGGCGAAAAATCAAGTCTTTTAACAGTTTATTTCTCTGATTCAAAATTTTATTATAATTCGTCAGGTCAGACAGATAAATCTTATCTAATTGACATAATTCCAGGTCCAAAAAGCGTCTGCGCTGTGAAGGACCATTTTTAATAATGTTTAAGTCTTCCGGTGAAAAAAAAACAATATTTAAAATTCCAAAAAGCGCTCCTGCCTTTTTAATTGGAATCCGATTGACCGCAATCCCTTTGGAACGATTTTTCTTCAGATGGATATCGATCTGAAATTCCTTATCATTTTTAAGCACAAAGGTACGAATATGGGATTCTTCCTTGCCAAATTGAATCAAATCCCTGTCTTTGCTGCCCTTATGAGACTTTGATGTGCCGCTGACATAAGCCGATTCCAGCACATTGGTTTTCCCCTGTGCATTATCGCCAAACAGGATATTCGTCCCTGATGTAAAATCAATCTTCAGATTTTCGTAATTGCGGTAATTTTTCAATTCGATGGATTGAATCATCATTGTGATATTTGTATTGTCTCCCCATGATAAGAAACAATATCTCCGTCATGTAATTTTTTCCCACGCTGAAGCTCCGTCCTGCCATTTAAAATAACCTCGCCGCCTTGAATGGCTATTTTTGCTTCTACACCGGAGCTGACCATGCCGCCTAACTTCATTGCCTGGCCTAGTTTAATATAATCATCTTTAATTTTTACACTTTTCATAGATCCCCTCGCTGTCATCAACTGTTTACAGAATTAAAATTTACCGGAAGGATCAGATAAATATAGTTGTCATTATCGTCCCGGATAAAACACGGTGCTTTTGGATTTACCATATACAGCATGACGTCTTCTTCATCAATCACACGCAGTGCATCCATAAAAAACTTCGGATTGAACCCAATCATCAGGTCTTTGCCTTCTTTTTCAATCAAAATCTCTTCATTCATAGAGCCGATAAAAGAAGAAATCTGAAGTTCCATATGTGTGTCTTTAACGTCCATAATAATCGGCTTTTTGTCCCCTTCTTTTACAAGAAGCGTTGCACGGTCGATACATCCTAATAGTTCCCGCTTATTGATCTTGATCTTCGTTTCATAAGCTGAAGACAGCATCTGATCAATTTTAAAGTATTCTCCGTCAATCAGTCTCGATACTACCGTTGTCTTTTCAAATTCAAATACGATATGATTCTCTGAAATATAGATATCTACATTCTGATCGGCTGAACCAGGCAGTATTTTGCTGATTTCTTGCAAAGCCTTTCCTGGAACAATGACTTTTTTATTTTCATAGTTATTTTTTAATTCTATATTGCGAATGGAAATACGATGTCCGTCCAGCGAAACAACCTTCAGTTTGTTCTCCTGAATCTCAAACAGTTCTCCTGTCATTAATTTGTTTGTATCATTGTCAGCGATGGAAAAAATTGTCTGGCGGATCACTTCTTTTAAAGTAAACTGCGTAATGGAAACCGTTTCATTTTTTTCTGTATCAGGCAGATATGGAAAGTCTTCTCCTGATTTGCCAATAATATTAAATTTTGCTTTTTCACAAGTAATGACTGTTTTAAAAGAAGAATCAGAGGTAATCGTAATATCATTGTCAGGCAGCTTTCGTACGATTTCTGAAAAAATCTTTGCATCTAACGCAATCACACCTGGTTCTTTGATGGTTCCTTCGATAGAAGTTTGTATGGCTAGTTCCATATCGTTTGCGATTAACTTTATTTCCCCTTCAGAGGCATCGATCAGGATGCATTCTAAAATAGGCATCGTTGTTCTTGTAGGAACTGCTTTGATTGCGGTGTTTACTCCATATAATAAATTCGCTTTTGAACAGATCAGCTTCATGTGCATAACTCCTTTCGGGGTAAATTTTATAAATAATATATATAATAACTCATAGTAGTAATAATAGGGTTCGTGTAAAAGTGTAAAAGCACTTTAAGCCCTTAAAATATCATTGATTACAACCTTTAAAACTACGTGAACAACTTCACGTGAGCAGCTTTATAATCTGTGTATAACTTGAAAGTCAAATAAGCGGTCAAAATCTGCAGTGTTTAAGTGGACAGGTTATACAGTACCATAAACAGGAAATCCTTCAGTTATCCACAGTTATCCACATTTTATTGTGGATAACTGTGGATAATATAGTAATAGTCTTGGCAGATTCGTGTATAAACATACAAAATGTTGGAAAACATAAATCTGAAAGAAAAATGGTTTGTTATTAGTTTGGATTGATCTTTTTGCGGATCGTTTCTATTAAAGTCAGTGTAGCTGGATTGCTGCTGCATTCGGCTTCGATCTTTTCGATGCCATGTATGATTGTGGAATGGTCGCGGCCTCCAAGTATTTCACCGATCCCTGCAAGGGAAGCGCCGGTCATATTTTTACATAGGTACATTGCAATCTGGCGCGGCCTTACAATATCACTGCTTCGCGATTTGGAAATAAGCTGTTCCGGCGTCTTTTGAAAATGTTCAGCTACAATCTCGATAATTAACTGCGGCGTGATTTCTCTGTGCATATCCGGGTTTATAATACTTTCGAGCTGCTCTTTTGCGGTTTCGATTGTAATTTCAACATTAGTTAACCGCGAAAAAGCCATCAGGCGGTTCAGCGCGCCTTCAAGCTCTCGAATATTGGACTTGATATTAGTGGCTATGTATTTAATAATCTCATCGTCAAATTCAATGTTGTCCATTTCCTCTTTTCGGCGAAGGATCGCCATACGTGTTTCATAATCAGGCGAACCGATATCCGCCATGCATCCCCATTGGAACCGGGAACGGAAGCGTTCTTCCAAGGTAGTCATTTCTTTTGGAGGTTTATCGCTGGAAACGACAATTTGCTTGCCGGCATTGTACAGGACGTTAAACGTATTAAAAAATTCTTCCTGTGTTCGGTCTTTTCCTATTATAAATTGAATATCATCTATTAAAAGTACGTCAACGTTACGGTATTTGTCGCGGATCGCGTTAATCTGGGAATTGCTTCCGTTTCGAATCGCGTCGATGACTTCATTTGTAAATACCTCTGAAGGTACATATTGTATTTTCAGGTTGGGGTGGTTTGCCAGGATATGGTGCGCAATGGAATGCATTAAATGTGTTTTTCCAAGTCCCACACCTCCCCATAAAAAAAGCGGGTTGTATTTTTTTGCAGGGTTATTAGCTTCTTCTGCGACTACCAGAGAAATTGTATGCGCGAGTTTATTATTGCTGCCAACTACAAAAGTATCAAATGTATAGTTTGGATTCAGATCATGATTTTTATGGGAGGCAGCGTCCTCCTGCATGGCAGTTGATTTTGCTGGTTTCATTTTCTTCGCATCTTCTGGAAGAATAAATTCAATCTCATAGTCAATGCCTGTCATTTCTGCAATTACAACTTTTAAAGGAGTCAGATACTTCTTTGTAATGTAGTTTAGTGCAATCTGCTCCGGCGGGGCGAGGATATAGATTTTGTCGCCGTCGATCCGAAAGATTTCCAAAGGTTTAATCCACGATTCATAGACTACTTTGGAAAGTTCGTATTCTTCTTTTACAGTTAATAGTATTTCTTGCCATTTTTCCTCAACTAACATATCATATCTCCGTCATTTTTATACATTTTAGAAAAGCAGATAAAAAGCCACACTATATATCATAAACCAAAATGACGAATTTAGCAATTAAATCTTCAGATAAAAAAATGGACTCTGAAGTGGATAAAGTGTCGAAAATAGAAAAATAATGTAATCTGGCATATTTTTGTAAGGAGCTTATTCACATAGAATAAACCTCTTTTTTGGCAGTTTTTAGAAGTTATCCACAATTTTGTGAGCTTTTGAAAGGCTTTAAAATCAACAATTTTTTTAAAAATCGCAAAAAATCTGTGGATAAGTATGTGTATAAGTTTTTGTTTATAAAAAAAATGTGGATAACTTTCCTGTGAAAACATGTGGACAGGGATAGCTGTAAAAAATTTCATAAAAAAATTATAAAAAGCAAAGGTTTTTCTTGACTTGCGCATCTTTTTTGTTATAATTGTAATGGTATTTTTTCAATAGTAAGGATTTGAAAGAGGAGGTGCATGTAATATGAAGATGACATTCCAGCCAAATAAAAGACATAGATCGAAAGTGCATGGTTTTAGGAAAAGAATGAGTACAGCAGGCGGAAGAAAGGTATTGGCTGCAAGAAGATTAAAAGGAAGAAAGAAGTTATCAGCATAGGCCACATCTTTTGTGGTCTTTCTTCTTATTTTACAGTAAAACGGTTATTTTTTTAAAACAGCTTTTCGCAAAGCGTTTCCATTGAAAAAATCCCATAAAAAATAACCGTTTCTTATATCTATTTTGAATTTGAGAAGGAAGCAGAGTTGTTTAGGTAAAAAACATGAAATTTTCTGAATCGTTAAAAAAGAATTCTGATTTTCAAAAGGTATATAGAGAAGGGAAATCCTATGCAAACCGTTTTCTTGTAATGTATATTTTGGAAAACGGGACAGGTTCTAACAGGGTAGGAATTTCAGTCAGTAAGAAGGTAGGCAACAGTATTGTCAGACATCGGGTGAAGCGTTTGATTAAAGAGGCTTACAGGCTGCATGAGGACATGTTTTTAAATGGTTTAGACATTGTAGTGATTGCAAGAATATCAGCGAAAAAAATATCTTATTGGGAAACAGAGAGTGCACTGATGCATCTTGCAGGTCTTCAGAATATTTTAAATTGAATAAAGAGATGAGAAAAATTGAAAAAAATAATAATTTGTGGTATAAATTTTTATAAAAGGTATTTATCGCCGATGAAAACAGTAAAGTGTCCTTACTTTCCGTCGTGTTCTGATTATGCGCTTGAAGCGGTCAAAAAACATGGAGCGGTCAAAGGAGGGCTGCTTGCGGCATGGAGAATCCTGCGCTGCAATCCATTTTCAAAAGGCGGTTATGATCCTGTCCCATAAGGAGGTATTTCATTGACTACGATCATACTGACACAATATTCCGGTTCTATTTTAGGTCCCATTGCAAAGGTCTTGGGATGGGTAATGAATTGGGTCTATCTGTTTTTAGAAAATGTATTTGGAATCGAAAACATAGGTATTACCATAATTGGATTAACGATTTTAATTTATATGTGTATGCTTCCGCTTACGGTTAAGCAGCAGAAATTTTCTAAGCTTCAGCAAAAAATGCAGCCTGAGATCAAAGCGATTCAGGAGAAGTACAAAGGCCGCAGGGATCAGGAATCCCAGTTGGCAATGAACGAGGAGACACAGGCACTGTATGCCAGATACGGGATCTCTCCGATGGGAACATGCCTGCCGATGCTGTTACAGCTCCCGGTATTTTTTGCATTGTACCGCGTGATTTATAACGTACCTGCTTATGTATCCGGGGTAAAAGCAGCGTTTGACGGAGTGGTAGAAGGAATTATCCATACAGCCGGGTATCAGGGAATTATGGAAAAATTTCTGGAAAACCTGAAACTGACTCAGCAGATTGGGGCAGATTTTAACAGCTCAAACTTAGAAGCGGTAAAGAATTTTATTGTAGATTCTATTTATAAAATGCCGACTACAGGCTGGGATGAATTAAGAGCGTCATTCCCAGGCTTACAGCAGGTGATTGATTCTACTGAAGTGCAGCTCAATCATATGAATACGTTTCTTGGAATGAATATTTCGGATTCGCCGCTTGCAATTATGATGAGCAGTTTTCAGCAGCACGCGTATTTATTTGTACTTTTGGCGCTTTTAATACCGTTTTCTTCGTATGCTTCTCAGATGCTCAACATCAAGCTGATGCCACAGGCAGATTCAGACCCTGATAGCCAGATGGCAAGGCAGATGAAGATGATGAATTATACAATGCCTTTATTTTCAATGGTACTTTGTTTTAGCGTACCGGTTGGACTTGGTATTTACTGGATTTTTAGTTCTTTGACAAGATGTGTCCAGCAGTATTTTGTAAACAAGCATATTCAAAATCTGGATTTGGATCAGGTAATTGCAAAAAATGTTGAGAAGCGTAAGAAAAAACTTGAAAAAATGGGGATCAGTGAAAATCAGATACGCAATGCCGCAAAAATGAGCACGAAAAGCAGTGCGCAGCTATCGGCAAATCTGTCCAAAGCAGAAAGGGACGCGAAGATCGAAAAAGCATACGAATATAGAAAAACAGCCAATCCGAATAGTTTAACAGCAAAAGCAAACTTGGTGAAGGATTTTAATGAAAGGAATAATAAATAAAGGGGAGATTTTTGTGATGGAGTTTATTGAGGTAAGTGCAAAAACAGTGGGTGACGCGATTACAGATGCTTTGGTTCGGCTTGGCGTGACAAGCGATCAGTTGGAATATGAAGTAGTAAACGAGGGAAGCACAGGATTTTTAGGATTTGGAAGTAAGCCTGCGGTCATTAAGGCGCGGAAAAAATATTCTCCAGAAGAGAATGTAAGAGAATTTTTAACAAATGTATTTGATGCTATGCATCTCGATGTAGAAATTGTATCGAAATACGATGAAGAAAACGGTTTGATTGATGTTGAATTTAAGGGAAATGAAATGGGAGTCCTGATCGGAAAACGGGGGCAGACACTGGATTCTTTACAATATCTGACCAATCTTGCCGTTAACAAACAGACAGATCATTATGTTAAAGTGAAGTTAGATACTGAAGATTATCGCAAGAGGAGAAAAGATACATTAGAAAATCTTGCTAAGAATATTTCATATAAAGTAAAGAGGACAAAACGGCCCGTTGCATTAGAGCCGATGAATCCGTTCGAGCGCAGGGTGATTCATTCTGCTTTGCAAAATGACCGGTTTGTATCAACCCATAGCGAAGGGGAAGAGCCATACCGACATGTAGTCGTTACTTTGAAAAGAAATTAAAAAAGAAATTGCAGGCTGTCAGGAAATATAGTATTTCCTGGCAGTTTTTCAAATACAATATTTATGCAGTTTTGGCAGGAATGGAGGGATTTTGATTATATGAATACGGATACGATTGCCGCGGTTGCTACGGCGATGGCGAGTTCTGGAATAGGAATTATTCGAATCAGCGGGGAAGAAGCGATTGAAATTGCAGACCGCATCTTCCAGCCGAAAAACGGCAGGCCTTTGAGGGAATGTGCATCTCATACGATTCACTATGGATATATTATCAATCAGGATGAAATCGTTGATGAGGTTCTTGTACTGCTGATGAAAGCGCCGAACAGTTATACAAAAGAGGATACGATAGAAATTGATTGTCATGGCGGTATCCTTGTGATGAAAAAGATTCTGGAAACCGTAATTTGTCACGGTGCCAGACCGGCAGAGCCGGGAGAGTTTACAAAGCGGGCGTTTTTAAATGGAAGAATTGATCTGACGCAGGCAGAATCGGTGATTGATATTATTAATTCTAAAAATGAATTTGCGTTAAAAAGTTCGCTTAATCAGTTAAGAGGTTCAATTTTAAATAAAATAACAGCGATGCGTGAACAAATGATCCATGAAATCGCATTTATTGAATCTGCACTTGACGACCCGGAGCATTATTCTCTGGATGGATATTCACAGCAGCTAGGCGGTATCGTCAGCGGGTTAAAAAGTGAGATCCAGCATTTGCTTGATACCGCAGACCAGGGCAGAGTAATAAAGGAAGGCATTCACGCTGTGATTGTAGGAAAGCCAAATGTAGGAAAGTCTTCTCTGTTAAATGTGCTCGCCGGATCAAACCGGGCGATCGTTACAGAAGTAGCGGGCACGACAAGAGATATTTTGGAAGAGCAGATTAACTTGAACGGAATCAATTTAAATATCATAGATACGGCTGGAATTCATGAAACTGAAGATCTTGTTGAAAAAATTGGCGTGGATAAGGCAAAGGAATATCTGGAACAGGCAGACCTGGTGCTTTATGTGATTGACAGCTCCAAAAGCCTGAGTGATGAAGATTATGAAATTGCAAAAATGGTCGAGGGTAAAAATGTAATTGTATTAGTAAACAAATCAGATCTGGAGCAAAAGGCATGTCTGGAACATATAGCGCACGTATCTCAACATGTAATTAGTATTTCAGCAAAAGAGGGAGACGGGATAGAACAATTAGCAGATCAGATCAGCACAATGTTTTTGCATGGCAAACTGGATTATAACGATGAAGTAATGATTACAAATATCCGGCATAAAAATGCTTTGGCACGGGCATCGGAAAGTTTAAAGATGGTAGAAGAAAGTATTGAAAACCAGATGCCGGAGGATTTTTATTCGATCGATTTAATGAATGCATATGAATCATTGGGGAAGGTAATTGGTGAATCTGTAGAAGATGATCTGGCAGATGAAATCTTTTCAAAATTCTGTATGGGTAAATAACTGTTTTACAACAATAGATGGAGGTTTTTAGATGGAATGTCCAAGTAAGAATCAAATCAGCAAAAATAAATTAGAAGAAACATACGACGTAGTCGTTGTTGGTGCCGGACATGCTGGGTGTGAAGCTGCGCTTGCCTGTGCCAGGCTTAATTTGGAAACGATTATATTTACCGTAAGTATTGACAGTATTGCGTTAATGCCGTGCAATCCGAATATCGGAGGAAGTTCCAAGGGACATTTGGTCAGGGAAATTGACGCACTGGGCGGACAAATGGGCATCAATATTGACAAGACATTTATCCAGTCCAAAATGTTAAATAAGTCCAAAGGCCCGGCAGTCCATTCTTTACGTGCGCAGGCGGATAAAGCCGATTACAGCAGGCAGATGAGAACGACGCTCCAGCATACAGAACACTTAACGATTCGGCAGGCTGAAGTATCTGAAATATTAACCGAGCCTTATCAGGAAGTGGAATCTAAAGAAAGTTTAATGTCTTTTAAAGATAGTGATAGCAATCAGAAGCTTAATGTACAGCCAGAAGATATATCCAAAGATTACGAAAAGTTAAATAAAAATATAGAAAATAAAAAAATCATCGGTGTAAAAACAGTTTCAGGAGCTGCTTATTATTGTAAGGCTGTAATTTTATGTACTGGTACTTATCTGCGCGCTAGGTGCTTAACGGGAGAAATGATTGCACATACCGGGCCAAACGGATTGATGGCTGCAAACTACCTTACGGATTCTTTAGTACAAAACGGTGTAGAAATGTTCCGCTTTAAGACGGGTACTCCAGCAAGAATGGACAAAAGATCTCTTGATTTTTCAAAGATGCAGGAGCAAAAAGGAGATGAACGCGTTGTTCCATTTTCTTTTACAACGAACCCTGAGGATGTACAGATTGACCAGGTTTCCTGCTGGCTGACTTATACGAATGAAAAAACACATGAGATTATCCGCGATAACCTGGATCGTTCTCCTATTTATGCCGGCGTGATCGAAGGAACAGGCCCGCGCTACTGTCCGTCAATCGAGGATAAAGTAGTAAAATTTCCAGAGAAAGACAGGCATCAATTATTTATAGAGCCTGAAGGAATTCATACAAATGAGATGTATGTCGGCGGCATGTCAAGCTCTCTGCCTGAAGATGTGCAGTATGCTATGTACCGGACAGTGCCGGGCTTGGAACATGCTGATATTGTACGATGCGCTTATGCGATAGAGTATGACTGCATCAATCCGAATCAGCTCTATCCGTCACTGGAATTTAAAAAGATACATGGGCTGTTCAGCGGCGGGCAGTTTAATGGCAGCTCCGGTTACGAAGAAGCTGCCGCACAGGGATTAATCGCAGGCATTAACGCTGCAATGGAGATCCTTGGCAAAGAGCCACTGATTCTTGACCGTTCCGAAGCCTATATTGGAGTACTAATTGATGATCTTGTAACAAAAGAAAATCATGAACCATATCGAATGATGACTTCCAGGGCAGAGTATCGTCTGCTTCTGCGGCAGGACAATGCGGATCTGCGCCTGACAAAAAAAGGCTATAAAGTAGGGCTGATACCAAAAGAACGCTATGAATGGGTATTAAAAAAAGAGCGGTTGATTCAAGCTGAAGTAGAGCGTGTCTGTGCTGTTGTCGTAGGAGCAAATCAAAAAACGCAGCAAGTATTGAAAAAATATAAAAGCGTTCCTTTAAATACAGGATCTACTTTAGCTGAACTGATTAGAAGGCCGGAATTAAGTTACGAATTGTTATCTGAGCTGGATCAGGACAGAAAAGAACTGCCTTACGATGTAGTCGAACAGGTGAATATTAATATCAAGTACGATGGTTATATTAAGAGGCAGATTAAACAGGTGGAAAGCTTTAAAAAGCTGGAAAAGAAAAGGTTGGAAAAAAATTTTGATTATGATGCAGTGAGTGGGCTTAGAATGGAAGCTAGGCAGAAGTTAAAGATGTACTGTCCGGTATCGATTGGGCAGGCATCCAGAATATCTGGGGTATCTCCAGCAGATATTTCTGTTTTGTTAGTGTATTTGGAGCAGTATTATCATAATAAAAATAAAAGTTGATTTAATTTGTTTTGGATTTGGTATTTTTTTGGGAAGGGACGCCGGGAGAGAGGATGTGCCTCCCCTGGCGGCGTCAGTTCCAGAATGTTAAGAATCCCTAAGTATCCTGCTGGTACGCTGTGGCTGTGTCCGGTCGCGCCAACTAGTTCGCTGCCTGCTGGCAGCTAAAGGTGCCGCTTGGCTGCGCCCCTGGTTGCCCCGCAGAATACTAAGGGCTTCTAAGCATTCTTCCAAAGCCGCCGCCAGGGGAGGCACATCCTCTCTCCCGGCTGCTCTTTGTAAAGTGTTACGAAAACATTCTAGGTTGTTTTACATGGTGGGAGGCTTGTCCAAATGTTCAGATTGTTTTGCTAACACTGTGTATTTTTGTTTTTTTGCTATTGACAGGAAGAATGGGATAGCGGTGATTTTTACTTTGGTTTTTACAGTTTGCCATTTGATAGGCTGCGTGACTGGTTTTATTATTTGACAATTTATTTTATTATAAATGGCATTTATTGTTGGATATAGAATTGACAGGAGGGAAGAACAGAAAGTTATGAAGGATAAATTTGATTTATTGGAAGATAGGCTGCTGCAATGGGGGTTTTCATTGAATGAGGAGCAGAAAGATAAGTTTTCAGACTATTATGATTTGTTGATTGAGTGGAATCAGGTTATGAATCTGACGGCGATTACTGAATTTGATGAAGTAGTGGAGAAGCATTTTTTAGACAGTATTTCTCTGGCGGCTTATATAAAATTAAATGAGCATTGGAAAATAATAGATGTGGGAACTGGGGCTGGTTTTCCAGGAATTCCTTTGAAAATTATGTTTCCGGGACTTCGTGTATTGTTAGCGGATTCTTTAAATAAAAGGGTTCGATTTTTAAATGCAGTGATTGACAAGCTGAAGCTGAATCATATCGAGGCAGTTCATTGCAGGGCAGAAGAGCTTGCACACAAACATGAATATCGGGAACAGTATGATCTGTGTGTGTCGCGTGCAGTTGCAAATTTGTCAAGTTTAAGTGAATATTGTTTGCCTTATGTAAAAGAAGGAGGAATGTTTGCTGCATATAAATCGGCAGGAATTGAGAAGGAGATTGAAGAGTCAAAAAATGCAGTGAAGCTGTTAGGTGGAAAACTGCGTAAAGTAATGCAATTTCAACTGGCAGATACGGAGTATTTAAGATCCTTTGTATTGATTGATAAAGTAAAGCATACACCGAATAAATATCCAAGAAAAGCAGGTACGCCGGTGAAAGATCCTTTGTAAAGATAAAGCCTGCGATCCTAACGGAAAGGATTTTTAAGACAACCGCTATAGAACTATAGAGAACAAGTTTGAATTATTTATTGATTTTTGATTATGTGTTGCTGTATCAGTGAGAAAAATTTAGATTTTATTTTACTACAGATTGGAAAAGTTAAAAAAATCAGAAAGCAGATTTTATATCTTATAAAACCTGCTTTCTGATTTTTATTTTTTTGCTTAATTGCGGGAATACAGCAAATAGTAAGTATTTCTAATGTAACTTTGATTATTTTATATAATGTTTTTTCCGAAATAACGATGTGTACATTTTTTATATGTAATATATTGTTCTCCAAATATGTTTTCAAGATATTTTTCTTCTTGCAGTATTTGAAGATGAAGAGTAAGTATCGTAAGCAATGTAAGTATCAACAGTACCAAATTTAGATAGAGGAGAAGAATACCAATATACATAAAATCAAAGCCTAAAAATGCAGGATTTCTGCTGTATTTGTAAATACCGTGAGAAATTAATTCTGTTTTATCTTTTTTAGGAATTCCAGCCCGCCAACTGTTTTTCATCGTTAATATAGCTATCAGGAATATAAAATCGCCTGCTGCTCCAATAAAAATACCTGTGATTCTTGCTAAGGCAGGAAGAGTACTGCAATTAAATAAGATGGAACAAATTTGTACAGGGATGATCATTCCAGTTGAAAGTTTAAGCAAAATTTCAGTATTTCGTATAGATTTTTCGCATCGCTGCCCAAGCTGATAGGTTTGTATACCCTGTCTTTTTTGTGAAAACATTTTTATAAAGTATATGCTGTAAAATACAATTAATATCAGTAATGCAGAGGGTAGAAATACATTGCTAATGTTTGTGGTTAAATATTCAGAAGTTGGCGTGCCAGCGTTATTGATCATTGCATATTGATACATTTGACTACTCCTTAATGGTTTGTCAATATCAGGACAGAAATCAGTTCTTAATATGTTTATCGTACCTTGTTATTTTTAAAATAAAGACTCAATTTCTGACCTGATAAAGAGCGGATAAATAGTATTGGCATAAAATAAAAAAATTATGAACAGGCTGCTATCTTATAAATATGTTGTCTGATCGTTTCAGGTATTTCTAATTGTGGAAGCTTGCGGCAGTTGGAAACATAAATATCTTTTATAGCTGGATTGTATTTTTTATATTCCTGGCATATTTCTTTTGTATTTTCATGGCTTATGATATAGATTTTATTTTGTATTTTCGGTAGGGCATGTATAATATTAATATTTGTATAATTGCTTAAAATACTTGCATACAAATACTTTCCGTAAGAGTGATTATAATGTGCATTATAATAAGAAATGTCTACGGATTTTTCTGGAATATTAATCTTGTTATAAAAATATTCATAGGTATATTGGTCTAAAATATTTTCTTTATTCATAATGCAATTATATAAAAATGTGCCTAAAATAGGAGCGGTTAGAATTTTATCTAATATTTTTTCTTTTTTTGCTGCCTGTTTTATCAGTTCATCGATTGGCGGAGGACTGATAATAATAATTTTATCTATCATTTCAGGATAAATCCGTGCTGCCATTAATGTAGCAGAACTGGAATATTCGGTGGCACATATGCTTGTTTTCTTTTTGATAACTTCTTTAATAAAATCACTGATTAGCTGAACATATAAATAGTTGATATAAATAATGTTTGGCTTATCAGATTTTCCGCAGCCAGGCAGGTCTATTTTATAAATATGAAAATGTTCAGCTAATTCATTATCAATACGATACCATTCTTCCTGTGAAGAAGCAGGCGACAGGTTATGGATCAATAGAAGAGCAGGCTTATTTTCATCACCTTTTTCTGAGTAATTAATATTTAAGTTTTTCCAGGTATATATTTTATAATTCTTTGATGATGTAACAGGTATCAAGCATCGATCTGTGATAAAATTAAATGCGTGCATTCCTGCCAATAATAATGTTGATGCGACTGAAATTTGTTTGATTGCTTTATTCATAAGTATCCTCCTTGTTTATTAAAATTGTTTTATATATACAATCTGCTGCAAATTTGCAGCCTGGTTGCTCATATGGATTTGAAATTTGTTGTTAGTTTTTAATATGTTTATTTTATTCTTAACTATTATTATACCTTATTTTTTACTGGATATGTTTAAATATTTTGTTAAAATTTAAAATAATTTATTAGGAAGATTTGCTTGGAGTAATGTGTTGGATTTATTTTGTTATTTATTTTATTGAAAATGTTTCACGTGAAACATTGTATGGGAAGTTAGGGGTATTTGAAATGTGAAATAATACTATAAGGAAGAGTTTATTTATTGCATGATGGGACGCTAGAGCGTGTTTGAAAAATCATTCCCGTGATCTGCACTCCCCACTTTGCGGAGAATTTATCCCAAATTTAGTCAACATAGCCCGCTATGACTCCTAAATTTGGGATAAATTC
>CAJTCR010000070.1 GCA_910574915.1 Eubacteriaceae bacterium | reverse complement strand
GAAAGAGGCGATTTATGATTTAGGGGTTCTGAGTGGAATAAAAGGTGCTCCGAGCGATGGTATGCCCGGAGCACGTTCTATTTGTCAGGGCTTAGAGGTTCTTTGCTCATTACTTGCTTATCGAAAATATATGTTATAATTGTGGGTCAAGTTAAGAGCAGGGGAGCGGTCAGCCTGTGACCTGCTCCACTTCCGGTATGGGTTTGAGATTAAAATGAATTTCGATAGAAATGTGTCTTGTCTTATCTCTGTCTATGGTTTCATGGACAACGATTTCTTTAATCAGGCGGTTTAAGGTGGAAGTGTCCAGCTCGTTGATGTCCCGGTATTCCTGTATGGATTCCACCCACTGCCTTGCGTCCACGGCAAGCCGGATTTCATCGGCAAGGCGTTTCCGGCCTTCCTCAACCTTGGCTTTTAATTCCGCCTGTTCCTTCTGTGTCTTTTCCAGCAGGAGATTGAAGTTTTCTTCTGTGATTCGTCCGGCTACCATATCCTCATAGAGCCGCAATACCATCTTTTCCAGCACTTCAATCCGTTCTTCGTCTTTGGCAAGGGTGCGCTCCATCGCTTCCCGCTGGTCTTTCTGCTCGGTCTGGCAGGTGTCGGTCAGCCGTCCGGCCACCGCTTCGCTGTCGGTCAGGGCAGCGGCGGCGCACTCCCGTATTTTGTTCAGAACAAGAGAATAGAGCGTGTCAAACTCAACCCGGTGCTGTGTGCAGTGCTGCTTCCCATAGGCATTGTAGGTTTTACAGGAGAAAATCCGCTTCGGGAACTTCTCATGCGTGGTGCGGATGGTGAGAGCCTTTCCGCACTCCCCGCATTTTATCAGCCCTGCAAAGAGGTTGATTTCCCCGGATTTGCCCGGTCGCTGGCGGGATTTCAGTTTTTCCTGCACAATCGCAAAGTCCTTTTTGTCCACCAGCGGCTCATGCGTCCCCTCCACCACAATCCAGTCCTCCGGCTTCTTATCCCGGATAGTGCCGATTTTAAAGCGGTACTCGGTCTTTTGGGAAGCGATTGCGCCGGTATAGACGGGGTTCATCAGGATTTCCTTAATCACGGAGAAGTCCCAGACGTACCGCCCGTTTTCCGGGTCTTTCTTTTCCCATTTGGTGCGGATGTTCCGGTGTCCCCGCTTCCGGTTCCACCATGTCGGGCAGGGATGCTTTTCTTCCTCCAGCCTGCGCCGGATGTAGTTGGGGCCGTGCCCGTCCAGCGCATATCCAAAAATCAGCCGGACAACCGGGGCGGTTTCCCCGTCAATGAGAAGGTGGTTCTTGTCCTCCGGGTCTTTCTTGTAGCCAAACGGGGCGATACAGCCGGTGAACTGGCCTTTCTGCGCCTTCAGCACATAGGAAGAATGGACTTTCTTGGAAATATCCTTGCTGTACATTTCATTCAGGATATTTTTAAAGGGCGCAATGTCGTTGTTGTCCCGCATGGTGTCGATACCGTCATTCATGGCGATGTAGCGCACACCGTTTCTTGGGAAGAAGTCCTCGATAAGCTGCCCGGTCTGCAAGTAGTTCCGTCCTAACCTCGATAAATCCTTTGTAATCACAAGGTTTATCTGCTTCCGCTCGATGGCTTTCAACATCCGTTTCAGGTCGGGGCGTTCCATGTTCAAGCCGGTGAAGCCGTCGTCCTGATAGACTGCCGTAACCTCCCATCCCTGCTTCTGGCAGAACTTTTCCAGCATATCCCGCTGGTTCTCGATACTGGCACTCGTCCCGTCAAGGTCATCGTCCTTGGACAGCCTGCAATAGATAGCTGCCCGGAAGCTTCCGGCAAGAATCGTGTCCATCCCTGTATATCCAAAAGTGTTCATCATAACCGTTTACCCGCACAATCCAGACGGAACACGGTCACTTGGAACCTCATCTTTATTATACCCTATTTCTTGTGATTTAGCAAGATATTCTTTATCTGTTTTTCTGCTGTGTTTCTGTGCGATAAGGCTCACGAAAACGTCCGTAGCGTCCAGTTCGCCGTCAAATATTGTGGTGACATGAATCTCTGTTTTATTTTTCGCCATAGGCAGTTGTCCTCCATAGATGAAAACAGCCAGACAGGGAAGGTCGGCAACGAAGTCCGGCAACGGGCTTCAAAAAACCTTGGAACTAATCCTTGTCTGGCGGTTGGGTTATTTTATACTTTTTCTTTTATTTTTCTGTTGCTTTGGTTGTTAAAGGGGAGAAAAGCCGACAGTTACGGGATTTTCCCCGGCAACCGGCTCGGCAACGGGATAGCAACGAAGTGTGCAACGGGCTGTCATTTACCGGATTTTTTCAAAATGGAAGTTCCATCTGTTCCGGCACCGGCGTAAATCCCTCCGGGGTTTTTCCCGCCCCGTTGCCGGTGTCCGTTGTCGGCTGCTCCCGTTCCCATCCTTTTTGTCTGCCGTATCCGGCAAACATCCGGGGATTGGAGAAATACTTCCAGCCGGTGACGCACTGGTTCATTATCTCGTTGATTTCCCGTATCTCCCATTGTTTCGGCTCGTCAAAAGCGTGGTTTAAGGCTTCTTTGTAAAGCTGTTTGGAGCAGACGGTATCGCCGGGGTAGCTGTCAAGGAAAGCCTGAATCATCCCGGCTTTGGTGTCCTCCGGCATAAAGTCCCGCTGGTGTTCTTTTAGATGGCGCACCATTTCCGGGCTGAATGTCAGCTTCCATCTGCCGCTTCTGTAAATCTCCATCGCTTCCGCCCACACTTGGTTTAAATAGGCTCTGGAAGCGGCTTCGTCCTCTAAGATGTGCGTTTCCGCCTGCTCCGGGCATACCTGTATGGGGATGAAGCGGCGGTTGCCGGAGCGGTCAAGGGGCAGGAAGTCAAGGGCGTTGGATGTGCCGCCGAACACGCACTGCCTTGGGCGGTCTGCCGGGTGGGTTTCATAGGGTATCTTGTAGACCTCCTTCTGGCGGCTCAAAAATGACTTGATTTCCTCTATGCTTTTGGCGTTTGCCGTGGCAATCATCTCTGACATTTCGATTATCCAGTGACCTTGCAGCTTGCGGTATACGTTATCATCGTCCAGCTTCCGCAAATCGTCCGAAAACCACTCGTCTTTGACTGCCAGCAGGCGGAAGAAGGTGGACTTCCCGGCTCCCTGACCGCCCACCAGGCAGAGCATGACTTCAAACTTGCAGCCAGGGGAAAATGCCCGGTGGATGGCTCCCAACAAAAACAGGCGCAGGGATTGGTATGTGTAATCGTCCTCACCGGCTCCTAAAAAATACCGCAGGCAGGAGCGTATCCGTTCAGTTCCGTCCCATGTCAGGCTGTTTAAATACTCCCGGACAGGGTGGTAGCTGTTCTCGTTGGCGGCAAGGTCGGCAGCGTCCTGTATCTTCTTTTCACTGGTCAGACCGTAAGTTTCTTCCAGATACAGCCGGATATATTTCATGTCTGTGTCGGTCATGGGGCTGTTTGGGGTTCTTTGGTAGCCGATGGGCTTTAAAATATCGGTGCGGTCGGTCAGCAGGTTATAGGCAACCGCCCCTGAAAGGAGCGGGTCGCACTGGAACACGGTCAGGCAGTTGCGGATACTGTTTCGGAAGCCGCCTTTTTCGGTGGTTTCCAGCAAGGCTTTGACATCCTCAACGCTCCGGGGCGGCTCGGTGTTTTCTGCCATGTTCTTTAGTTCCTGCCGTATCTCTGGCGGTAAGTTCTGCCATTCGCCTTTCAAGGTTTCTCACTTCCTTTCCGTGTCCTGTGATAAGGGCTGCCCGCTCTGAAAGTTCCCCCGATAGAAGTACGTCTATCAGGTATTCCACCCGGCTCATGTTCTGCAGGGCTTCCACAAACCGGGGATTCCATGCTTCATCCGGCTGTCGTGGGGCGTGTTCCTCCTTCCAGCGGCGCAGGAGATGGTAATAGTCGGACAGCACCCGGAAACAGTGCCGCTCCATGCGCTTAAATTTCTGTTCTTCGCTTTCCCTCCGTAAGCGTGGCCGGATGGGTTGCTTTCCGGTGTTCTTTCTATCCTCATAGGGGATGGAGAAGTCCTGCGCCAGCATGAGGGCGGCTTCCTTACTGCCGATTCCATAAAGACGGGAAACAAAGTCAATCACGTCCCCGGTGGCTCCGCAGCCGAAACAGTAAAAGCGGCGGTCAACCTTCATGCTTGGGTTCTTATCGTTATGGAACGGGCAGACGCACATCCCATTCCGGTTTACATGGATTCCATAATGCTCCGCAGCCTGCCTTGTGGTGACGGACTGCTTCACGGCTTCAAATACGTTCAATAGGCGTTTCCTCCTGATAATCCCAACGTGAGCGGCACAATGTCGTTCACGTTGTCTGTAAATCCATCTTGTTCAAAATAAAAAAGCACCTGCCAGCGATTTCCAATCACAAAACAAGTGCCTGTTTAAAGTTCCATATTCTGTTGTTTCTGTGTCCGGGGCGGCTGGCGTTTCTCTGCCTGCTCCTGCCGGATGCGTTCCTGCCGCCCTTTCAGGTTTCCCTGTACGGACGGTTTCTTCCCCGGCTCGGCGGTCTGTCGGTACTGCTCGGATGGCAATACCTGATTGAGCCAGCGGCGCACATCCCGCAGCACTTTTACATCTGCCTGCACCGCTTCCAGTTCCTCCCCCTGTTCCGGCAGGGCAGAAGCAAGCTGTTCCCGTTCCGCTTCCAAATCTTTGCGGGAGTAGGAATTGCCTTTCAGGTTGGCTTTAAAATACCGGGTGGCGGCATGGTAAGCGTCCAGTTCCTCCCGGTGGCTCTCCGCAAACTGCTCTTTTTTCTTCTTCCAGCCGATAGCGGCGTACTCCTTATGGACTGGCTTGTTGGCTTCGTATTTATCAATGTAGGACAGCATGGTGTCGATGGCTTTGATACGCTTCTCGCTTTTTTTCACGCTCTCCATGACAGAAACGGCGGTCTGGCTGATTTCGTCCAGCCGGGTGTCAAGGCTTTCCACGGTGGAGATTCCTTTTTCCCGCAGAAAATCCATTGCCGCCTGTACCTTGTTGAAGTCGGCAACTGTGCCTTTGAGCTTTCCTCTGGAAGTCCAGCCGGCACGCTGTCCGCTCCGCAGTTCTAAATACTGTGAGAGCAGCTCCGGTATGGTCGGTTCCTTCGTCTGCTCCAATGCTTCCATCAGAGCGGCTTTTTTCTCTTTTAAATCGGCAATCCAGCCTTTTAAGTGGCGCACCATCTGGCGGATGGACTGCATGAGGGAGTTGGCGGCTTTGATGTCCCGGTTCAGGTTGCCAACGTTGGTCTGGATTCCTTTCTTCTCCATCTGGCAGGCGGCTGCCCCCATGTGGACGGTGGGGATTTTATCAATCCCTTGTCGGGCATAGGAGCGCAGGTCAAGCCGTTCCGGGCGGTGATTGGCTTCTAAGTAGCGGTTAGCCGTGTCCGCCCATCCCTGCCGCCAGATTTCAGCGTATTTCTGGTCGTTCCAGTCCACGGTGTTCTCCTTATGGCTTTTCCATCTGCCGGACGGGAGCCGGATTCTTTCGCCGTTTTCGTCAAGGTCGTATACCTTGCGGCATTTGGGGAGCCATTTCCCTTTTTCGTCCATCGCCCGCATGGTGAGCAGGATATGGGCGTGGGGGTTGCCGTCCCCTTTGTCATGAATGGCAAAATCGGCTATCATGCCTTTGGAAACAAAAAACTCCCGGCAGTAGTCACGGATAAGGTCGGCGTGCTGTTCCGATGGGATTTCCCTTGGGATGGCAAGCACGAACCTCCGGGCAAGCTGGGAGTTCCATTGTTTTTCCTGCGCTTCGGCAGAGTTCCATAGGGTGTTGCGGTCTGCATACTCCGGCAGCACATGGGGCGGGAGCATGATTTCCTTGTGGGTGACTTCGGTTTTGTAGGGATAGTATTTCTGCTGCTGGTCGTATTCAGAGAACAGCTTTTCGCCGCTCTGGTAGGCGGCGGCAGAAACGGCGGATTCATTGTTGCTCCGCTTGATGATGGTAATTTTACAATGCGGGCATGGCAAGTGTGCGCCCTCCTTTCTCCCGGATTCCGGGCATAGAAAAAGCAGGAAAACTTTTTCAGTTTCCTGCTTTTTCCATAAAACATTTCCTTTATCAATACTTCGTTTACTTGGCTGCACTCAAAAGCATTATTAGTAATGTAATAACAACTATGGAAATTAAAGCAATTTTAACAATGCTCCATATGCGCCGGTTTCTTAGTGTCTTTTCAGAAAGCTGGGAATTGATTCGTGATAGTTGTTCTGCTATTGCATTTTTATCACTTACACTTTCTTTGCTTTCAATGGTTTCTCCCAAAAGTACGCTCACCGGGGTTTCCAGTATTTCTGATAGGCTTATCAGAAGCTGGGCATCCGGTACAGAAAGACCCTTTTCCCATTTGGATATTGTTTGACGAACAACATTCAGCTTTACAGCAAGTTCTTCTTGAGAGACCCCTTTTTCCTTACGCAGCCTTTTAAGATTCTCATTAAACATGATATATCGCCTCCTCGTTCAAAACTATAGCACTATTATAGCCGTTGCGGCAAGCAACGCAAGTTTACATTTAGCATTTTGGGACAAAAAATCATATCTGAGATTTATATTCCCGACAAAAGGGGTAGCTGGCAGAGCCAGCGCAGGGGAAGGACAGCTTCCCCTGTGATGATTGGAGCAGATTGGAAATCTACGGAAATCATCTGCTGTCCGCAGGACGCTCCCGGCAGGGCGCAATGCACCACTTCCCTAAGTGGTGTATAATTGCGCCCTCTTTCAGAGGGGGATTTTCCAGCTTGTCGCTTTGGAAGCCAAAATTGCAAGCGGAGTTTATGGCAGTTGGAAATCATCCGTACCAATTACGCCATAGGCGGCATAAATCAGAACGCGCCCGGCTCGTTCTGATTTTTTACACATGGAAAGCCGCCAATGTGAGCGCGCCCGGCTTGTCCACGTTAAAACTTCCCTTGAAAAATCAAGACGCGCCCGGCGCACTTTGATTCTGGAACAGGCTTTTTTATCGTTCCTGCTGTTGCGGCTTCTTGTCAGGATAGAGCTTTCCGGCAACAACGGCGGCATGGCTCTTTATCTTGATTTCCCCCTCCTGCTCGCTGCATTTTGCGTTCCGGTAGCCTTCATCGGAGAGATAGAAACGGAACCGCTCCCCCTTAAAACCGACAAAGCACTGCTTCTGTACTTCCAGCGTAATCATGTGCCGGGTTTCCGGTCGGAACCGTTCTTTTCCTGACAGGTCATGCCCCTGCATAATCGGCTCCTGTGCCTTTGCCGCCGCAAGCCGCTGGCGGATGGAATTGTCATGCTCTGTCAGGAACCGGGCTTTTGTTGCGGCAACAAACTGGCTGCACTCCGGCTCCGGTATCTTTTCCAGTTTTCGGATGGCGTTCTCCACGATTGCCTTGGTCAATATATCTTTTATCACCGGCACGATTTCTTTCATGCCCGCAAGTGTTTCCGCCTTGGTCGGTGCGGCATACTGGCAGATAATGTCCAGCTCGCTTTTTGAAAATTTCATTCCGTGTCCTCCTTCCGGTTTTCTGTAAGAACCTGTGCCACAAGACGTTTGGTGTCGCTCCGGCAGAACAGCACTTTTAAGATGGCGCTGACCTGTTCGTCCGTTACGGATTCCGGGTGGGGGAGATGGCTTTCCAGCATAGCCCCTCTGGTGCAGAGCCGGTGTGTCCGTTCCTTCCGGTTCAGCGTCTTTATCTGGTGTTCCAGCATTTTCTCCTTATGCTGCGCCCGCCGCAGCCTTGCTTCGGTCTTTTCAATTTCCTGATTCAGTTTTTCCAGCTTTTCATTCATGGGCGGTGTCCTCCTTCGGGAGCAGGATATACATATGGCTGACCTCCCCGATGCCCTGACGGACACGCATAATCATCCCGGCCTGTTCCAGCTCGTTCAGGGAACGCTTGCAGGTCTGGGGGCTTCGGGAGAGTGCCGCCGCTATCTCCATGACGGGGAAGCGGATGAATAGAATCCCGTTGCTGTCCTCGGTTCCCCTTGTCAGGATTTCATCCAACAGGCGGGCGTACATAACCTTTGCCGTATTGCTGACCGGAAGCCGGAGCATTGCCTTTGGGAGCGGCATACAGGGCGGCAGGGGCGTACTGGCTATCATAAATTCACAATTCATTGGATGGTGTCCTCCTTTTGGCTCGTTTGGATTGGTAGCGGGGGCAGTCGATAATGACAGCCCGGAAACTCTGCTTACATTCATGCTGGCATTTCCGGCAGAGTTCATTGTAGCTTCTGCGCCCCCGGTCGTTCAGGAAGAAAGCAAGCTCTTTCTTCAACTTCTTTGACATTCTCGGCATGGTGCCTCCTTCATAGAAAAACCGCCCGATTCAGCAGGTACAGCCGGAATGGGCGGGCAGTGGTTTTTGTGTATCGTTTCGGGACGATTTTCAGGGGAAATACAGCCGTAGAGCCGCCCCAAAATCCCCCTTGGTATTACGGGCAGGGCAGACTATGCCCTGTGAGATTGTTGTGTTTCGGTATCGTTTCGGTGTTCATTTTTGCCGGTTCTTTCTGCTGTCGTTCCTACCCCCGTCTTTGGCGGCGTTTCGCTCTCCTTGGTACGCTCGTTGCGGTCAGGGTTCCTCCGTTTCCCTGCCGGAAGTCGTTGCGTTACATCGCCGGGGAGCATATCCCATACAGGCCGGTCATTCGATTGGAATAATCCATCGATGAACTGCCTATATCATATGACATTTTTGTACCATGCGCCGTATGTCCACGAATCAGGAATGAAGCCCAAAATCTAAAAAATTCCACGATTGCGGAAAAGGCTTTCTGCCGGACGGGTGCAAAAATCAGATGTGCATTTTGCACTTCTGAAAATCCGGGCAAATCAAAAGCGCATTTTGCGCCTTTGAAAAGAATCACAAAGGGAAATGCGCCCGGCATGGATATGTGGTACAATGGGAATGGCGGCAAAAGCTGGCCGCAGGGAAGGAGCAGGAAGTTATGAAACAGGGGATAACGATTCAGGAACGGTTAAAGGATTTAAGGACGGAGCGGCATTTAAAATTAGAGGAACTGGCGGCGGCTACAAAGATTTCCAAATCAGCCTTGGGAAGCTATGAGAATGACGAACTCAAGGAAATCAGCCACAAAAACCTTGTGGAGCTGGCAAAATTTTACAGTGTGTCAACGGATTACCTGCTCTGCCTGACAGAGAACCGGAACCATCCGGGCATGGAACTTACGGAGCTGCATTTGAGTGACAGCATGGTGGAGCTGTTGAAAAGCGGGCGTATCAACAACCGGCTGCTGTGTGAGATTGCCACACATGAGGATTTTGTTACCCTGATGACGGACACGGAGATTTATGTGGATGGTGTGACAACCGCCCACTTTCAAAACTTCAACAGCCTTCTGGAAGTCCTGCGGGGGCAAGTCCTTTCCCAATATCAGCCGGTGGAGGAAGATGCTGCGTTAAAGGCGTTGGAAGCCATGCAGGTACAGGAAGAAGATTATTTCTGTCAGGTCACGCACCAGACTTGGGACACTATCCTCCATGCCATAAGGGAAGCGCACAAGGACGATACGGACAGTGCGCCGGACGGCTCCAATGGCATGAAGCTAATCAGGGACGCAAAGAAGGCGCTGGCCGTGCCGGGTTCCTATCTGGATGTGTTCACTGCCCTGATGTGTACGCAGCTTCAAATCCGGTATGAGAAGCTGTCGGAGCAGGAGCGCACGGTTTTGAAGAATGTTATGAAGAAAACTCCGGCATATAAGGATTCCCCGTTGAGCAGGATGAAGCGGAGATAAGGAAATGCCGTTGCTTGGGCTTTTATATCCATGCAACGGCATTTTGGGTGGTTCTTATTCAATTTTTAAGCGCACAAACTGGAAGTTAATTATCCAACTGTCCTGTGATTTCTGTTAAAGTTAATTGCAACTGGTACTCATTTTCCTCACCTTTTAAATTTGTTGTCTTTAACCTAAAAAAAAGATTATTTTGCAATTCCTCAATCTCTGTTGCTGTAAGAATATCGCCGGATACTTTTCCTGTTTCACCAGCAATACTTATTGTTCCTCCGGTCATATCTTCTACACTGTTAGAAAGTAAAATCCTTTCGTCATTGCCAACTGGGATATAAAAGGTCATAGAATAACCAACAACATCTGATAACTCTCCGTCCAGATTTCCACCGTAAAAAATTTCTTCCGTAGAGGACAAAACAATTACGCCATTTGAAATTGAAAAGTTAGCATTTTCTCCACAAAAAGAATACACGACAAGTGGTTCCTTTGCTGGTTCTTTGCCACAACCTGACAACAAGATGCAACACACTAAGGTGGCAAATAATATTACAGATATTTTTCTCATGGTTTTTCTCCCCAACCTCCATTTTTTTACTCTGTTAAACCCTCTGACGAATCGGAATTATATTATTTTTTCTTTTCAAATACTCCCCAAACACATACAGCAATCCCAATCATCACAACACATAAAGATATGATAAGCGGAAGTTCCGCATCATATCCTTGTAACAATCCCCACAATCCAGATACTCCATTACCATACACATCATTGACCGTTGCCAGTACCATAAGTGCTATTGAATAAATTACGCCTATTAAAGCTATCACTGCACCACAAAATATTTTTTTCATAATATGCTCCTTATTTAGCCTTGACCTCATAAATTCCTATTTGTCGATAGCTCCATTATACCGCAGCCACTTTCCAGAGGGAATAGATTTTCCGAAAAAATTGTGTCATAAACATTATTTTGTTGAATCTGCTCTTGTTCCGTTTTTTGTGATGATAAGCTGCCCCTGCTGGCATTTCACGGTGATTTTGTCCCCTGCGGAGAATCCAGCCTGTTCCAGCCACTTACCTTGTAAAAGAATCTGCGGCGGAGATTGCTTGTAATTGCCACGTCCATAGCATACGGTCAGTTTGCGCTCGTCCATTCGTCCTCCTTTCCCGCCGCCTGTCGGCATACGATTTCAAATACATTCCCATCCTCCGTCCTGACAGTAAGAAGGCTGTTCTGCTCGTCTGCGTTCAGGTCAACAATCCCTATCCCCTCACTGTCGTTCAGTAAATCAAAAAGCCTGTCCCTAAAATAGTTCAGTTCCATTCTGTTGTCCCCTTTCATAATTTGTTGTCTATTAGCTAATATTATATAGTCTTTTAGAATCTATTGCAATCCCTAAGTGTGATGTAGTCTAAAAGTGTACAAAATAAATGCTGATAGCTTATGAAATGGGTGGCATTATGGAAGGTAAAGGATTAGGCAAACGTATCAACATGGTGAGGAAAGACCGGGGATTCACGGCGGACAGGCTCTCGGAGCTGTGCAATATCAACGCAACCTATCTCCGGCAGATTGAAGGCGGGACAAAGGTTCCCAGCCTGCCCGTATTTATCAATATCTGCAACGCACTGAAAATCTCCCCTGATTATCTCCTGCGGGATGCGCTGGAAGATAATGAGGTCAGCAAGATACGGGAGCTGGCAGAGCTATGGGAAAGCACGTCGCCCAGCCAGCAGGAAATCGCCGTTGCCATGATTCGGGCGGTATTGGAGCGCAGGGAAGATTAGAAAGACCAGCCGGTAATCGGCTGGCCTTTGCATATCCAATCAAATATAAATCAATTCGCTGTTTATGATTTCCTCTGCCCGGTTGCGGATATTGTTCATTCGCCCCACCCATTCAAGCTGGTTCCGGGCTTTCAGTTCCTCGGTCACTCCTTCGGCGGCTTTCATCTGCTCAATAATTAAGTCAAGCCGTTCTTCCGCCTGCTCGTTCAGGTCGGCAAGGTATGTCCATAATGTCCCGGTCAAAATAAGGGAGCTGTACCGTGCCGGATGCTCCTGTTTGAGATATTCCCGGTGCAGCCGTCCATAGCGTCCGATGGGGCGGTTTTCTTCCGGCAGCTTCAAGTCCGGGATATAGTAATCGCCTATCAGAATATAATCAATGCCGTTCTCTGTGATTCTTTCTTTCAGTTTTTCCATTATCGTTCCCTCCTGTGGCGGAAGGCCCGTCACTGACCAGCTCAATCACGTCCATAATGCCACAATCCAGTGTTTCACAAATACGGGCAAGTGTGTCCATGCTGATATGTTTCCCTTCTTTGCCCATGTTGGCAATCATATTTGTGGTCAGGCCAGCGGCAAGCCTTAAATCCTCTTTCCTCATGTTGCGCTCTATCAGTGTGTGCCAGAGCGGTTTGTAGCTGATGTGCATTTTTCTCCCTGCCTTTCTGCCCCGGATGGGCGTTTAAACCCATTATATCAGGATTCTTGCTAACTCACAAACATTTCTTGACGGTATCGCCGGTTCCGTCTGGATTGTGCTTTTCCTTTCCTCTTTTGATTACATCTAATTAGCCGTAACCTGCTTCATGCCCTGGCTTTTTGCTCATGTGAGATAAAGAAGTAAAAGAAGTGTAAAAAATTTTGCCGTTCCCTGTCCGGCTGACTGCCGGACGGGTCGGGCTTTAGTCGGGCAACTCTACCTTGCCGACAAAAGAGTAATAGATTTCGATTTCCTGTCTGCGGAGCTTCCCCCGGCGTTTCCCGTCAAGGGCTTCCGATTCGTGGATTACGATTTTCTCCACAAACTCCCGTAACAGGGTAGGGGTAAGTTCCTCAAAGCTGGTGTACTTGCGTACCACTTTCATAAACTTTTCAGCGTTTGCCGTGGCTTCCAGTGTCCTTGAAAGCTCGCCCTGCAGAACGGCGGCACGCTCTTTCAGTTCCTTTTGCTCGGCTTCGTAGTCTGCCGACAATTCCGTGAAACGCTCGTCCGATATACGCCCCGCCACACTGTCCTCATACAGCCGCTTGAAGATAGCGGAGAGTTCCGCAATCCGCTTTTCTGCCGCTTCCAGCTCTTTCTTCTTGGCGGCGTTCCGGCGTTTGCTCCCGTCCTCGGTCTGCTCGGTCAACAGCTTCATAAACCGGGCTTCATGCTTTGCGGCGTAGCTGGTGACTTTCCGCAAATTCTCGGTCACTCCCTCGGTCAAGAGGTCGGTGCGGATAAAGTGCGCCGTACAGTCTGCCGTGCGCTTCTTGTAGCTGCCGCAAATATAACAGTCTTGCCGCCTTTTGTCCGTCTGATACCTCTGCTGGTACATGACGCTGCCGCAATCCGCACAAAACAGTATGCCGGAGAACAAGCCCACTTCATCATAGCGGTTGGGGCGTTTGCGCTGCTTGCGCAGCTCCTGCACACGCTCCCATGTGTCACGGTCTATGATAGGCTCGTGGTGGTTCTCAAAGATTACCTGCTTTTCTTCGGGGTTCTCCTTGCTCTGTTTTACCTTGTAGGACACTTTCTCGGTCTTGAAGTTCACAAGGCAGCCCGTGTATTCCCGGTTTTCAAGGATATGCGCCACGGTGTTTGTCGCCCACCTGCACTCATAGCCGGGGTGGTAGCGGCGTGTGCTTCCCGTCCGGCGGTATTCCAGTGTTCCCGGCGTGGGTGTCTGCTGTTCCGTCAAGACACGGGCAATCTTGGTCGGTCCATTCCCGGCAAGGCAAAGGCTGTAAATCTGCTTCACCACGGGGGCGGCTTCCTCGTCAATGATGAAATTTTCGTTCTCGTCCATGAGGTAGCCGTACACGGGCTTGCTTGTGACAGGCTTCCCGCTCATGCCTTTTGAGCGTTTTACCGCCCGGATTTTCTTGCTCGTATCCCTCACCAGCCATTCGTTAAAAATGTTACGCAAGGGGGCAAAATCGTTGTCGCCCTGTGCGCTGTCAACGCCGTCATTGATTGCAATGAAACGGACGTTTTTCTGTGGGAAAATCATTTCCGTATACATTCCCACTTGTAAGTAGTTTCGCCCTAACCGTGACATATCCTTTACGATAACCGTTCCCACAAGCCCCGCTTCAATGTCGGCAAGCATGGACTGGAAGCCGGGTCTTTGGAAATTTGCCCCGGAATAACCGTCGTCCGTGTACCATTTCAGATTGCCGAAGCCGTTCTGTTTGGCGTAGTTTTCAAGGATTCGCTTCTGGTTGCTTATGGAATTGCTCTCGCCTTGCAGCTCGTCCTCATGGGATAACCTCGGATAAAGGGCGGTGATTTTTTGGGTGGTCTGTCTTAACATGGTTTCCTCCGTTTCCGACAGCCAGCCCCACTATTCCGTATGTCTATTATACCATAGGGCGGGGCTGGCTGTACAGTCCTTTTTGCTACTTTATGGCACATAATGTCGAATAAATTTCAGTAAGGAATGTCACTTTACATGGCATGGGCGGCAGTTCCCCCGGCTGCGCTTTCCGCTTCCAGCACTTTCATCATCTTGTCGGCGGCGGTGGCGGTGGTGTCCTGTTTGAAGTAGCCGGAAACCACAAGGACGGTGTTCCCCCGGCGTACCTCGGTCACGCAATCCGGGCGGCGGGCGGTAGTGGCGGTGCTTCTGTTGGGGGTGTCGGTCATAGGCTCTCCTTTCTGTTCAGCAGCGTTTTAAGACGTTCCATTTTCGCCTGTGCTTTGGCTTTTCTGAAATTCTCCCCGGTAATGCAGACGGGGCAGCACATTTCCGTAAGGCGGTCATAAATGCGGGCGTGGGCGGTGTCCTCCGGGTTCTGCAATTCTTCCAGCGTGAGGTTCGTTGTCACGATTAACGGCTTGCCGCTGCGGTATCGGCTGTCAATCACGTTGTAAACCTGTTCAAGCCCGTATTCCGTGCCACGCTCCATGCCGAAATCGTCAAGGATAAGCAAGGGGAAGCTGCAAAGGTGGGAGATATATTAGTTGCGGTCTTTGAAGCTGGCGGCAAGGTCGTTGAGTATCGCCGCAAAGTTTGTCATGCACACGGAAATCTCTTTCTCCATGAGGGCATTGGCGATACACCCGGCAAAATAGCTTTTCCCTGTGCCGACACTTCCCCACAAAATCAATCCGTGGTTTTCATCTTTCATCTGCTCCCATAGCTCCACATATTTACGGGCATAGCACATTTGCGGGCATTTCCCGTTGTCGTTCCCGAAAGTCCATTCCCTCATAGCCGGGTCGGTGAAGCCCTTTCTTTTCAGCCGTTCCACTTCCTCCCGGTGCTTCTGCTCCCGGTCTGCGGCTTCCAGCGTTTCCGCTGGCAGTCACATTCTTTGGGGTGGCGGTCACGTCCGAAAAAGGTCTTTCCCTCTGCAAAATAGGCTTCTTTGGGCTGGCGGCAGCTCCCGCAATACAAAAGCCCGTCCTCGCCCGTGTAGTCCTCCGGCTCTGCTTCCTGTGCCGTGGCAAGCCGGAAAATAGCGTTATCGTAATCACACATAAAATTGTTCCTCCTTGTTCATGGTCTTTCACGCCCTGTTTACGGGGCGTTATATCTATGCGTTCAAAGGCTCTCGCCCTCTTTGTAGGAATAATCGGGGATTCCCTTTTTCGGCTTCCCCTTTGCCCTGTCATCAGCCGCCCAACGCCGGATAGTGGCGGCATGGTTCTTGTATTTCTTCCCGCTGGAAGCGATATAGCCGGATAAGCGGTCTATGTAATATTCCCATTTGCCGGGAAGTTCCTCTTGCAGCTCCGCAAGCTCTTTTTCTGACAGGAATACATTTTCATATCTGCCAAAAGGGGCGGGGGCTGTCTGTCCTGTTTTTATCTCTCCCTCTCTCTTTATCTCTAACTCTATATCTATCTCTTTCTCTATCTCTGGTGGACAAATGTCCGCCCCATATGGTGGACGTTTGTCCGCCACGGCTTCCGGCAGGGCTTTCTGTTCCTGTAAAGCCCGCCTTGCCCGGCGTTTGCGCTCCCCCTCGGTAGAGGACTGACCGATTAAAAGCTCAATGTTGCTCATGTATAAAGCCCCGTTCTGCAACGGCTCTACAAGCCCCAGCTTCATAAAAATCTGCAAAGCCCTCTCCACTGTGCCGACTTGCTGGCGGGTGATTGTGGCTATCATCTGTGCGGTGTAGGGGATATTCTCGGCAAGCTGGAGCTTTCCCCCGTTTTTCAGCGATTTTAGGTACAGCTTCAAGAGGATGTTTGAGTAGAGCATACCGTCCTGCATACTTTCCAGCAGCACGATAGCGTCCTCGTCAAAATAGCTCTCTTTCAGCTTTAGGTAGTAATATTTGCGGTTGTCTGCCATTCGTTCCTCCTTATGGTCTGTTCTGTGGCTTCTGTTACGCAATTAAAGCGGCTTTTGTGGGGGTAAAGGATAAATGTACCGCCTACCCGTTGAGGGCGGTCAAAAAAGCCTTGATTTACGGGGGTTTGGAATATCCTAAAGCGTGACATTTATCCCTCTGTTTCCGCTTGCGCTGTGTGGCTCTGATTCTTTTCATGCGTCCGGCGCAATCCGGGCAGTATTTCCCCCGGTTGGACTTGGGGAGAAAATACCCGCCGCACTCGGTACAGCGTTTCCTGTCTGCCCGGTGGAGTAGGGCGGCTTCCAGTTTCCCGTCCAGCGGCAGCACGGCGGCAATGAACCAGCGGCACAAGAGGGAATAGCTGATACTCTGCACACATACGCAAGGCTCGCCGTTATCCAGTAAGATACAGTTGCCGTTATCATAGTTGCAGCACTCATGCACAAGCCGACACGCCGCCCGGTACTGGCGGTAGTCCATGTATGGTGTTTTTGCGCCCATGCCTTTAACGCTCCCTTTCCGGCTTCCTGTCCGGGTACAGCTTCCCGGCGGCTACGGCGGCATGGCTCTTTATCTTGATTTCTCCCCGCCCCTCGCTGGCTCTTGCGTTCTTATAGCCCTCATCAGAGAGGAAATAGCGGTGGCGTTCCCCCGGAAATCCCACGGGGCTGTCGCTGGTCTTTACGTCAAGGACAATCATGTGGCGGGTTTCGGGGAGAAAACGCTCCATGCCCGTCAAGTCATGCCCCTGCATTATCGGCTGTTTCGTCTGTGCCTTTGCTTCCGCAAGCCGCCGCCGGATAGAGTTTTCATGCCCCGCAAGGAAACGGGCTTTGTTGTCGGCTATGAACTGGCTGCACTCCGGCTCTGGTATCTTTTGCAGCTTTTCTATTGCGTTCTCCATGATTACCCTTGTCAAAAGGTCTTTAATCACGGGTACGGTTTCTTTCATGCCGCCTATGGTTTCCGCTTTGGTGGGTGCGGCGTACTGGTAAATCATTTCAAGCTCGCTGTTCGTAAATCTCATTGTGCTACCTCCTGTGGCTGTTTTATTATCGCTCCTGTTCATGCTTTTTCTGCTGGCTCGGTGCGCCCCTCAAAATCTGCCCGATATTTCCCTTGATTGTCTGTAATTCCTTTGTTTTTTCCCGCTTCTCCCGGTACTCGTTGTAAAGCGTGTTCTTCTCCCGTGTAAGCTGCTCAATCTCCGCTTGTAATGTCTTGGACGCTGGCAGCTTGGAGATTCCCTGTGCCTTGAAATACCGGGCGGCAGATTCAGAAATGATAAACTCGCTTTCATGCTGCTCACGGTAGGCTCTCCGGGCTTTCTCCGTTTTCTGCGCCCGCAGTCCGTCACGGGCTGGCTTGGTCTTGATGTACGCTAATAGCTGTTTCTGCAAGTCTTTTTTCTCCCGTAAAGTGCTTTCCACGGTTTTCAGTTCGGCGTGGACGCTGTTCAGTCCCGCACTGGCGGCGGTAAGGGCGGCTTCCAGTTCTTCCGGGGAAGAAAAGCCGGATTCCTCGTATACGCTCATGGTCGCCGCCATTTGCTTCAGATTGTGCAAAGTCGCCCACTTCTCGTAGCCTTTCCCCTTGCCCTCGGCTCTCTTGGCGGCTATGTCTACCATGCGCTGTACTCCGTCATTCTTCGGGGCATTTATAGCGGCTTTATTGCGCTGTAAGCGGTCTTTTATGCTGCGGGGGTATTCCTCTTTGGGTGCGGGTGTTTCGGCGGCTCTGGCGGCGTTCTGCGTGTTTAGGGTGAGTGCTTCCAGTACGGCGGCACGGTCAAAATCATCACCCAATTTCCGGGCGGTGATTGGCTTTGTCCTGTCCGGCGTGAGATACGATAACCTCCCCCGGCTCTCCTTGACGGTCACGCCTTGCTGTAACAGCTTCCCGGAAAAGTCCTCAAAGGAAACAGCAGAGGACAGGGCGGTGCGGATCGTGCGCCGTAACTTCTCCTTGTCCGTTTCAAATTTCGTAAGTTTGGGCGGCTCTCCTGTGGCGGCAAGGGAAGCGTTCTCTTTATCCAGTGCGGCTTGTCCTTTCCGCTTCGCCCAATACTCACGCTCGGTAATGCGGTTCTTGCTCCCGTTCAGCAGGTCAATCTGATAGAGGTTTTCCCTGTGGCACATCTCCATGACTTCCGCTTTGAAATACTCCATAGCTGCGTCCGTACAGCGGTGCTTGCAGCCCTCCCTTGTGTCGGCTGGTCTTTCCATGTACGGCAGCAATGGCACTTCCGCAATCCGCAAAGAATTGATTACGATATGCACATGAATATTTCCGCTGTGGTTATGCCCGTCCGGGTGGGTACAGACAAGGGCTTGGTGTCCGGGGAAATGCTCTTTACAGAACTGCTCGCCTAACTGTTGCGCCCGGTCTACTGTCAAGCCGTTGTCTGGTGCGTCACGGGGGTCAAAGCTGATGATATAGTGGTGGCTCTTTACGTCCTCCCGCTTTTGGTTCTTGCCGTATTTCAGATTGGAACGCATACAGGCGATTGCAAAATCTTCCTCACCGCAATTCAGAGAGGAAATGAGATAGCCTGTCCTCGGAACTATCTGCCCGTTTTTATCCAGTGTGGGCTTCATGGTAAACTCGTCATGCTCAAAGGTTAGGTACTGTTCAGCCGCCCCATAATCGGCATTTTTAGAGCTGATATGTTTGAATGTTGCCAACGGCTTCACCTACTTTCTGCAAGACTTCAAACTTCAAGGCGGCAAGCTCCGCTGTGGCGGCTCGTATCTCTTGGGAGAGGGCGTTATAAGGTGCGCCGTACTCGTTCAGACAGCGGGCAATCTGGTTGAGATTGCCGCCTATCTTTCCATATTCGGCTGTGAGTTTCCCAACAGCAGAAAGCAGTTCATCATTGACCGGGGAAACGGTAATGACCGGGCGTATGCTTGACTTGGTTAGGGCTTGCCGGATAAACTCGGCTTGGCTCATTTTGCAGAGGGTGACACGCTCGGAAAACTCTGCATATTCTTCCTCGGTCAAGCGGGTTTTGATTACCCGGTGGCGGTGGGGTGTGTTGTATCTTTTCATGGCTGTGAACCTCCTTTCACTTGCCGCAAAAGCGGCGGTAATCATAAGCGGCGTAAGCCGCCAAAAGGCGGGCTTGGGGTGGCAACCCCAACAAGATTCCCATAGGACAAAATGAGCGATTAGCGAAATTTGGTACTGTGGTAGAATCTTGCTCTAAGAAAGTGGCGGTTTCCTCTGTGTGGGCTTTTGCTGATACCCCCGGCTTGTTCGGCGTGGACTCTGCCAACTATGCGGCGGTATTTCTCACTCTATTACTTACTACGCACGGCAAGGAAAATCTGGCAAAGTTCCCCGGAATTTCTTTTCGTGTTTTCACAACAGCATTTGACAAAAACGGAAAAATCAGCTCCGTTTTGAAGTGATATACGGACGGTTTCAAAAAATGCCAAACTTTCCGGCAATTATTTTTCCCCATACTACCTACTACGGGAAAAAAAGAAATTTTGGCAATGTTTTCCGAAAGTTTTTGAATTATTTTATTGCGGCGCAAAATCCGGCTTGGTTTTTGGCGCAAAAAAACAGGAAACCTTTTCTTGATTTCCTGTCTTTGGCTGCCGCTGATGGGCGGCGGTTATTCTGTTATCATTCCCCAGAAGCAAACTTGTAGCCCACGCCTAAAACGGTCTTTATGTAAGTGGGCTTGCCGCTGTCCGGCTCTATCTTTTTCCGTAGATTGCATATCACATTCGCCACGTTTGACTGGCAGCTTTCACTTTCCATGCTCCACACGGCTTCAAAGATTTGCGCCTTTGTGAATACCCTCCCCGGACTGGCGGCAAGGTAGCAGAGTGCGCCGTACTCTAAACGTGTGAGAGGAATGTCTGCCCCGTCTTTCAGTACCCGGCGTTGGTGCGGTCTGATTTCCAATCCCGGAAAAGTAAGTGCCGGGGAGTGGGGTGGCTGCATGGCTTCCAGCGGTATCATATCCGCAAGGGCGGCTATGGCTTTCTCAACCGCTTTTTCTTCTGTGTCGTTAAATATAAGCATGACTATTTTTGCGACAAATCTCACCTCCTGTTAGGTAGGCTGTCCGTCAAAGCGGAACTGGAACAGGGCAGCGATAAGTCGTTGTTTGATATTGTCCTCGGTGTCCTTGTTGACCTGTCCGTTTTCAAGGGAAGCAAGCCGGATTCTTTTGCCATAATGCCGTAAAACCTCGTCAATGGCTTCCGGCTCTCCGCTGGTTGCTCTGACAATCGTTTCATACGGTACAAATTTAGGATTCCTCATGGAAAAGCACCTCCATTTCTTCATGCAGCATTTGCAAGGCACTGTGTATGTGATGCCATGCCGTACTCCGGCAGCGTCCGTATAGTTCCCCGATTTCCTGCTGTGTGTAACGCCCGAAAAAGTAAAGGTAAATGATTTCTCTTTTTTTCTCCGGCAGAGAGGACAGGGCTTCGGCAAGCTCCCCGTTCGTAAGGATAACCCTCTGACCGCATATCGTAACCGGGTATTGCTTGTAGGGGTCTATAAAATATTTATCTGTTGTACTGAATGGGTAAAACTTCTCTTCGGTAAGGTATTCAAAGGATATTTCCCTTTGCCGCCGCTTATCTCTGTCACGCCATGCGTTGATAGCAGCATAATGTATGACTACTCTGCAAAAGGCATTAAATGTATATTCGATATGCTCCTTGTATGCTTCTGTGCAAGTCATGGAAGCTCCCCTTTCTCCCACAGGGGGTGGTGCATGGTTTACGGGTACATTTTAAGCATTTATTTGAAATACTTATCAAAAAACTTATATAAAACAACACATAATGCCATAGGCAAACCAAATAACACACCACCAATCAAAATTCCTATGATTAACTGATATACAGAAAAGAAATCTGAAAAATAATAATTTCTTAATCCGAAAATTGAATTGACAAGAAAAAGTGTTCCAGTTATTAACCCCGGAGAGATTTTTCTATCTTTGATTGTATAAAAAAAATGGTCGCCAAAATTTATGATTCCCCATATAAGAATTGCCACTCCGAAACAGACAAACTGATTGATAAACACAAATAAAAAAACTGATACAAGAAGCATTGGATAGTAAATAAACAAATTGTTCGCCATCCAGTGTCCATGCGTCATATGATAAGGCAACCATTTATGCTCATACATCCACTTAGGGAAATCGCCAATAGCTTCCTCAAACAAGTGAAATGGTAAATAAATCACCAAATTAAAAAATATAAAATACATCAAATTCATTTTTCTTCCCTTTCTTTTGCTAACGCTTTTTCAAAATTTTCTTCCCATTTTTCCAATGTTTCTAAAAGCAAAAATTGTTGTTCCAGAATAGTCAGCCCAAATAATGGAATGTCCTTATGTGTGGGTAATTGTTCCGCAATCTGCATTTTAGTGTTTTGAATACTGTTTTTAATATTTACAATACACTCATTTGCGGAATTTTCGTCAAGCAAAGCCATATTCACAATAACTGCATTAAAATCTAAAAAGACTCTTGTTTCTGCCAAAGAAAATTTAATCATCAATTCTTTAAAAATTTCTTTTCCCTTTGGCGTTATTGTATACATTGTTTTTTCGGGCATATTGCCATTCTTAACAGTTTCACTAACAACATATCCTTTGCTTTCGTATTGAACCACTTTTTTGTAAACAGTAAACGAACCAATTTTTATCCACCTTGACAAGTTTCGGGATTCAATCTGTTTTTGTAAATCATACGCACTTTTAGGACTTTGGCACAATGAGCCTAAAATGATTAAATCAATCGTAGACATAATTCACCTCCATAGTTGTATTATCCAATACTGTATTATACAGTACTTTTGGCATTTGTCAAGTTATATAAATATTTCAAAAGCGGAAAAAGAAATACAAAATAATGTTTTTAAGATTTTATATGATAAAGTGAGAGGGGGGTTCGCCGTAGTCGGCATTGTGGGAATGTGTATAACTGGCTGTCTTTTGGAATTGTGGGTAATTCTGTTTGCAGGACGTGGGAAAGCGGCTCTTTCGCTTTTCCATGTGCTGTGAATAGAGTTATCCATGATTCCATAGCCTGTTATGCACATTTCCATAATGCTTTGTCTTTTAGTCTTTAGCTTCGTTGGTTCGGAATAGTGTGGTGCTGGCGGTCTATTTCTTGTTTTCGGTTGCTTGCTTCTTTACCGTACATGAGCATTCGCGCCCGGATTGTCGTTGCCGTAGCCCTCCATGAGGTTAATCACGCCCCAGATACCAAGCCCGGCTCCAAGTGCTACAACAAGGGTCTGCAAAACGTCTACTGCGCTATTGAAAAATGCCATAAATATATCCTTTCTGCCGCGTCTGCGGCTGTCCGGCAAGCGGACAAAAGGCGGTCAGCATATGCCGCCGCATAAAAAAACCGCCCTCTGGTAAAGGCGGCTGTCCCCGCGCTGCGTAAGTTCTGCGGCGCGGCGGTATTCAGTTGTAAGGGGTGCGGCTCCTGCCGCTGTGTACTGCGCCGGAAAGTGGGGGGCGCGTATCATGTAGCCGGTATGGATAGATGTGATTGCTTCAATCGCTCCTTTCTGTGTCCCGCTGTGCTGCCGGACGTTTTTTTCAGACTTGCGGGAAGTGAATAGCTTGCGTAGCAAGGTGTTCGCTTCCCGCAAGTTCACAAAGGGGTAGCTGCCGCAAGGCAGCGTAGGGGAAGTGTAGCTTCCCCTGTCCCCCGGCGGCCTGCCATGCTGTCACTGTTGCGGGATAAGCCCCCGGCGCGTGACATACTCCGTTGCAAAACGGCGGTGTTCCGCTTCCTTTTCCCGCCAATACTCCCATAATGCAGCGTCGGCGGCTTCCGCAACATTCATTAAAAACCGTTCAAGCTGCTTTTGTTTTTCCTCTGCGCTACGTTTCCTCATGGTCTGCGCCCTCCTGTAAGTCTGCCGCGTCAATCTCGTAATAGTCAAAAACCTCGTCGGGCTTGACAATGGCGGGGCGGCGTTTAAGGTGCTTTTCCATGTCAAAGGCGTTCTTCGGGTCTGCGTCGGACAGGTACTTGTATTTCGGGTGCTTCGTTATGTCGAATTTATCCGAAAAGAACGGGCGCACCCCGCGTAGCTGCAAGATACATTTCCCTCCGTCCATGACTGCGATTTCATCTTCCGTCATAAGCTGCTTTCCCAATTTCTGATAGTTCAGCCCATGCGAAAGCTCCCGCCCTCTGGTTTCGGACGTGTTGAAGCTGTCTATCGTTTCCTTGCCTAAAATCTCCGATATTTCTTTGAGCGTCGTTTTTTCCTTGCCGCCCAAGAAAAGCGTGGTGTCGCAGTTGCCGACTATGGTATCGGCGTTGTCCTTGTAGATTGCCTTTAGCTGTGACTGGCTCTGCAAGATGATTGACGCGGAGATTTCCCGGCTCCGTATCGTTGCAATGAGCTTTTCAAACTTCGGTATCTGCCCGATATTCGCAAATTCATCAAGCAAGCACCTTACATGGACGGGAAGCCGCCCGCCGTATTCATCATCTGCTTTGTCGCACAAGAGGTTGAATAGCTGTGTGTAGAGAATACTCACGACAAAGTTAAAGGTGTCGTCGGTGTCGCTGATAATCACGAAAAGGGCGGTCTTTCTGTCGCCTATGGTGTCAAGCTCCATTTCGTCGGTTTCCATAAGCTCCCGCAGCTCCTTAAATAGCGATAGGTAATCCTTTGATGTTATCTCTGGATTTTCCCCCGCCCTAAACCGGGCGTGAACCTTTCAGCTCACCCGGCTTGCCATCAGGAACAGATT
>CAJTCR010000069.1 GCA_910574915.1 Eubacteriaceae bacterium | reverse complement strand
TGTTTTTTTGATTCTATGATACAGAAAATATATTTTTTGTACGATTGACTCAAAAGGCATTCTTCTTTTTATCCCTATTCTTTAAAAATCTATAATTGAATAAATATAAATACTAAAAGCGAAATCTCTGAACGCGTCATATGATGATTGAAAATCATTGCTGTATATTATATACTTAATTTTAAGATTATGAACAAAGCAAGGAACGGGAACCCATTATGAAAAAGAAATATTGTTTGATAGGAGCAGCCTGCATCAGCCTGATGGTATTATTTCTGGGAAGTATGACGCTGCATGCCCAAGAAAAGAGTGTCCGGCTTACCTGCAAGTCAATGACAGTGCAAAAAGGGCAGTATGCGCTGATCGGATTAAAGGGCGTTGCTGATCTGGCGAAAGTGAAATGGAGCGTGACGGGGAAAGCTGTAAAAATTCATGAAATAGACAGAGATGGATTTTGCAGTATCAAGGCTGTTCGGACAGGGACAGGAACGGTCAAATGTGCTGTCAATAATAAAATAAGGAAGTGCAGGGTCAAGGTTGTTGCTGATCATGCTTGGATTGGAGATTTTACCGACGCGCAGGAAGAAGTGCATCTGCGGATTTATAAGAACGATAAAAAATATGTTGCATTTTACGGTCAGTACCGGCTGGCGCAGATGGACTGGCTGACAGGAACGGTTAAAAATGGCGTTTTATCGCTGGAGGGGACAGATCCTGCCGATCATCCGATTACTGTTACGCTCGCACAGGAAGGTTCGAAATGGATGTTTACTTTTCAAAAAACATCGTGGGAATATTTTAATCAGGGAAGTACCATTTCATTAAAAAAATATAACAGAGTATGAAAGAAGAAAGAGCTTCGATATCCGGCAGATAGCTAAGGCAGCGTACTTTTTTTGCGCTGCCTTGCGTCCATTGCATGTGTTCTTTTGCCGCAATGTTAAATCGTTATCGTTAAGAATAAATATCTTTAGAACCGTATTTCCAATATCCAAGCCCAATGCCAAATACCCCAAACAGCATCCCAACGGCGATAAGCGTTCCGTCCAGGCACAGGCTTGTCACGATGTCTGCGCCGTCTGCATAGCCAAAAGGAGTGATGTACTTTAAAAAATCCGCCTGGTCAGAGATATTGGCGATCAGGTTGAGAAAATACGTCAGTATCGCAATGCCAAGCCCGATCCCGATGCTGCCCCTGCGCAGGAAGGCGGAAACCCCAAAACAGATGCCAGTAAGCTCTGCCTGCACGAGGAAATAAGCAAAATGCAGCAATGTCAGCTCTTTCCAGGGAATCGGTTCGCCGGTCAGAAGAATAGAAACGACTGCAAGCACATAGACAATCAGGTTCAGCAGTATGACTTGCAGCAGGACAGCGGCAAGCTTTTCGGTTACGATGCGTATGCGGTTGAGCGGGTGTGTCAGCAGAAATTCTGCGGTATGGTCTTTTTCTTCTTTTGACAGTATCGATACGGCGCATAAGGAAGCAAAAAAAGCGCCGCCAAGCCCCAGGATATTGCCGCATTCTACGGCGTAAAATCCGGTCAGTGTGCCAAAGCTGAGCTGATCCATGCCAAAGGCTTCGGAAAAATTGCCCATAGAAGAAAACATGTCGTTAATGCCGTCCATTTCGCCTTTCATTTCTGGATACAGAAAGATACAGACGGCGAGCAGAAAGCAGATTGCAGCCGTCCAGATCAGAAAGGATATCTTGTTTTGTCTTAATTCGTGGCGGGTAATTGTCATTTTTGAACACCTCCGTCTGTATCTAAATAGTAGTGCATAAAGATTTCTTCCAGATCAGGTTCTGAAATGGACAGGTCGCTGACCGGATGCGCGGCGAAAAACTGGAGCAGCCGGTTGATATCGCCGCTGTATAAAAAGCGGATGCCGTGTTCCGCCTGTTCTATGCCGCGGATACCGTCTAAAGTATCAGACAGGGATGCCGCAAACGCGGAAAGATCCTGGCAGCTTTGGACTTGAATGCGCTTGGCATTTGTCTGTGACAGCGCTTCTACGCTGTCACATGCGATGATACGTCCTTCGCGGATTACGGCGGCGCGTGTGCAGTACCGCTGGATTTCGGACAAAATATGGGAGGAAAGAAAAATCGTAGTCCCCTGTGCATGCCGTTCCCGCAGGATGGCAAAAAATTCTCTCTGGATCAGCGGGTCAAGCCCGCTTGTAGGCTCGTCCATAATACACAGGCGCGGATTGCCCTGCAAGGCACAGACAATACCCAGTTTTTTGCGGTTGCCAAACGACAGTTCTTCGGCTTTTTTAGAAGTGTCCAGGGAAAGCCGTTCGCACAGCTCCTCTGCGCTGCGGGTACAGTCTGTCCGGCGCAGGGAAGCGGAAAAACGCAGGATCTCCCGCACGCGCATACCAGGATAAAAAACGGCTTCCGCAGGAAGATACCCGATCTGCGACAGCAGTGCTTTTTTATTTTTCGTAGCAATATCCGTTCCAAATATGCTGGCGCTGCCGCTGTCGGCACGGATCAGTCCGAGCAGCGTGTGTATGGTCGTACTTTTTCCGGCGCCGTTTGGCCCGATAAAGCCGAAAAAAGCTCCCTCGGGGATCGTAAGGTCAATATTGGTAATTCCGCGCGCCTTTCCGTAAGATTTCGTAAGACGGCGGATCTGAATGGCATTGTTCATGCTGGTCTCCTTTCTATGGCGCCTCCTTTGCTTGGTTTCATTATAACAGATTGACCGTTTTTGAGAAGACCCTATCAGGAATGATTGGTTGTTTTGTTGCGTTTTTTGCAAAATATGTTATGATAGCAGGGAATATATCAAGGAGCGGATAGAAATGGAAGAACAGGTTGCGTATTTAGGCAGGAAGCTGCGGCTGCGGGAAGCGGTGGCTGACAGGCGGCTGGTGCCGGAATGGATCGCACAGGTGCAGGCAGGTGCTGTTACGTGTTTTTTAAGAAACAGACGCGGCGAGGCGGTGTTTTGCAAAGTCGATTGCTTGTATTTATATGCGGCAGAGGGTGCGGATTTGGCTTATAAGCAAAAGCTTTATGATACATGGCAGAAAATCCAGGCGGGCAGCCTGTGTGAACAGGCAGGCAGAAAGTATTACCCGGCGTTTGAAAAGCTGGGCGTGGCATATCCCAAAATCTGCATACGTAAGATGCGTTCCTGCTGGGGTTCCTGCATTCCCAGTAAGCAAAAGGTGACGTTTAACAGCCTGCTGGTGGAAAAGCCGTTAGAGAGTATTGAATATGTTGTAGTACATGAATTTTCTCATTTTCTGCATCCTGACCATTCCAAAGCCTTTTACCAATTTGTGGAACAGATTCTGCCGGATTGGAAAAACAGAAAAGAAGGTTTGCACTAAATAGTGTACGATTGAAAAAACATTTTGTACAGGTAGCAAAAAGAAAGGATTTGTGGTAGAATAGATTTAACTTTGGTGTTGCAGGATCGTGTTTGAAGGGAGAATGGAGGAATCGGTATGAGCAATCAGAAAAAAGAAAATCAGGGGAACGAAAGGAAGCGTGATGCAGGCAGCTACAGGCATAAGACGAGAAAGCTCAGTATCCGGGCGAAGGTCATTGTACCTACGGCGGTGATGGTAGCAGTGATCTGCTGCTGTATGGCGCTGCTGTTTAAGTCGCGCATGGAGACGGATATGATCTCTACCGGAGGAGAAATGGCGGTCTATATCGGCAATCTGGCAGAGAATGCATTAAACGGCAGCCTGCTGGAACGGATTGAGCCAGGCGCAGAGGCTACTGCTACATACAAGGCGCTGGAAAACACATTGACGGAAACGATGGAAGGCTCTTCGATCCGGTATATGTACACGCTTTATGCGGAAAACGGCAAGGTGTGCTATGGGGTAGACCTGGATGAAGAAGACGGGCAGGCGATCGGCGCAGAATTTCGTGAGCCGTATGAGGTATTAAAGCCGGTATTTGAAAATGGAGAAATTGTAAAAAGCGACAAAATAGAGAAGGTAAAAGATACGTCCGTGATTTCTGCATATGTGCCGGTGTACAATAAGCAGATGAAGGTAATCGGCGCAATCGGCTGTGATTATGAAGCCGGTGATATTGTGGAAGCGGTAAATGAGACGATGCGCAACGTTGTATTTATCGGGATTGCGTTTTTTATGATTGCGGTTGTTATTTTCAGCCTGATTATCAGCCGTATAACAAAAAATCTGTGGAATGTGGATGACAGGATCTACGATATTGTAAACAGCAATGGAGATCTGACACAGACAGTCCAGATTCGGACAGGGGATGAGATCGAATGTATCGCAGGGCATGTGAATGAGCTGCTTGCCTATATGCGTCAGATTATGATTAATATTTCGGATAATTCCAACAAGCTGAACGATTCTTCTGAAAATGTCGTGTCGCATTTAAAAGATACGCAGGCGAGTGTTTCGGAAGTATCTACGACGATGGAAGAGATGACGGCAACAATGGAAGAGACGACGTCTTCCCTGAACCGGATCAGTGAGTCAGTCAATGAGGTGTTCCAGTTTATCGAGCAGATTAACTCACGTACAAGAGACGGCGGCGCTTTGTCAGACGAGATTAAAGAGAGCGCACAGAAGATCCAGACGAGTGCGATTTCCGAGCAGGAGGCGGCAAAGCGGCATACACAGGAAATGACCGAAAGCGTCTATGAAAAGATTGAACAGTCCAAAGCAGTAGAAAAGATCGGCGAGCTGACGTCGAATATTATTAACATTACCGATCAGACGAACCTGCTGGCACTGAATGCAAGTATCGAAGCAGCCAGAGCAGGGGAAGCCGGCAGGGGCTTTGCGGTAGTAGCGGACGAAATCGGAAAGCTGGCAATGGATTCGGCGTCGGCGGCAGAACAGATCCAGGATGTGAGCACTGTCGTAATCAAGGCGGTAAACGCACTGGCAGACGAAGCTTCCCGTATGGTGAAGTTTGTAGAAGATGTTGCGATGAAAGGCTATTCTGATCTTGTGAAAACGAGTGAAGAATACAACGAGGATTCCGGCAAGATCAATGAAATGATGCAGGTGTTCAGCGACCAGGCGCAGCAGCTTCAAAATAATATGGATCAGATTCGCCAGGTAATGGAGGCGGTCAATCATTCGGTAGAAGAGAGTGCGCTTGGCGTCAGCCGTATTTCTGAGATGTCAGCAAGTATTAATGATAATGTTAAGGATATTGAGGGGTTAGCCGATACCAATATGGATATCGCAAATATGCTGGATATAGAAGTCAACAAGTTCCGGCTGCAATAGTTATAAATTTTGGAGGTGGCAGATTGAAAATATCAGAGTTAAAACGAGGCCAAAAGGTGACAATCCGCTGCAAGCATAAAACACTTTTGGTAGATGTGGATGCAACGGTGGCTGGAGTGCGTTCCGAGGTAGTATTGCTGGAGCTGATTCGCCATGATGGACAGATTGTGGATTTTACAAGTCCGCATGTGCATATTATCACCATTTATGAAGACGGCTTGGATATGCCAAAAGCATGGACAAACTGTCGGATTCAAAAAAGAACGGTAGACGGGAAACAATATCATGCGCTGGCAGCTCCAAAGGCGAGTGTAAAGGTAAACCGCCGCAAAGTATCCAGAATCTTGCTGAATAAGCCAGGTAAGCTAAAGATCAGCAACGTGCCGAACGGCGTGGATATTATGATCCATGACCTGTGCGTCAATGGGATCGGATTTGAATGTCCGGTAAAGATCGAAGAACAGGATATCAGACATTTGTATATCCAGTTTTTGGATGAGGACAGAGAAGAGGAAGAAGAGATTAAGGTAGAAGCAAGGGTGGTCTGGAAAAAAGAGCTGCATGGCGGTGGGTTTTTCTATGGATGCCGTCTGGTGAATGCAGGAGAAAACCTGGGCTATTACATTGCGGAAAAGATGCGGGAAGACCGTTAACATGAAGAGGCACCAACAATTTAATTCTTTAAATTGCTGATGCCTCTTAGACTGATATGTCCATGAGTTTTTCATGCCTTTCTTTTTATTTTTTACAACGATATCTTAAATGAGGAATGAAATTTTTTAAAGATTTTTTTGTCTCCAGCTTAGTCCATTCAATATCCATGTCTGTTTTCCTTGAATGAGTTTGATCTGGATTCATATATGAATGTACTCGACTGAATCTCCGACCACTTTACAGTGTTGTCTTCACGGTATCTTCTGCATATCATGTAACTAATCTGAAAACGTTCATAAGATCTGAATCATGCATTGGAGTTTACCCCGCTTTCTTTCGACTTTTTATAAATTGGTGGATTTAAGCTCTCGTATCCATTGGACTGTCCCCGCTTTCTTTCGAATTCCAGGCTTATACAGTTTGCTAAAAACTGGGTTTTATTCTGTGCCCATTGGTCTGTACCCCACTTTCATTCAATATGACAAGCCATTGTATATTAACAAAATCCGGGTTAAGTTGTCGCTCCCATCGGTCTGTACCCCACTTTCATTCAATATAGCAACTTTCGTATATTATTAAAAATCCGGGTTTAAATTGTCGTTCCCATTGGTTTGTACCCCGCTTTCCTACAATATAGCAATTTTGGTATATTAATAAAAATCCGGGTCTAAATGATCGTTCCCATTGGTTCGTACCCCACTTTCCGATTATGTTACAAGTCATTGTATATTAACAAAAATCCGGGTCTAAACTTCTGTTTTCATTGGACTGTACCCCGCTTTCTTAGGATTTTCGTAAAGATCTGGGTTCAGGCTGTCTTGTATTTAAGTCATTCCCTCCATTGGACTATCCTCGCTTTCGTTAATTTACAAAAACAAACTAAGCTTAAATGATTCTCTCCATTGGTCTTAATCTCCGTTTCGTCAGATTATGAATTACACGCTGTGTAAAAAGTTAAGTAATCATTGGACTATACCTCGTTTCTTAGATTATTGGGTAATTCGTATTTATGCTGGTGGACTCACCCCGCTCTCTGCTTCTACATTCTAGTCTTCTTTCGTAAGATCCGATCGAAAGAGTTTCGATTTTAAGATCTTATATGTAAGGTTTGATAGGAATGTATTTGCTTTTTTATTTTGTGTTCCGTTTGTTTTTTGTTGAAATTATAATATCAAACAAATAATGATTTGTCAACAATAAATTTGAAAAAAAATAAAAAAAATAATATTAATCAGATTTAAAATAAAATATATATCAATTTTCTGATAATTAGAACAACTTCTTGCGCCTTTGTGAATGACAAATAAAAAGATGCATATGCTATTTGCGGCTGGACAGTAAAAATCGCTGCTGCTGTGGGCAAATGGAAACTGTTTATAAAATATTCACAAATAGTTCACTGCATTATCTATTGTTTCATCATCCAAGTAGTGCTATAATAGAAGCGATTTTGTAATGCATACAAGTATACGATAACGATAGGAGATTATATGGGAGCATTTGAAAAAATATTCGGTACTCATAGTGAACGTGAGTTAAAGAGAATAAAACCGCTGGTCGATCAGATCGAAGCTCTGCGCCCGAAGATGCAGGAGCTTTCTGATGAAGAATTGCAGGCGAAGACACCGGAATTTAAGAAACGCCTGGAAGCGGGCGAGACAATGGATGATATTTTGGTGGAAGCATTTGCCGTGGTCAGGGAAGCGTCCTGGCGAGTCCTTCATATGGAACCGTTCCGCGTACAGCTCATTGGCGGTATTATTCTGCATCAGGGCCGTATTGCTGAGATGAAGACTGGCGAAGGCAAGACACTTGTAGCGACCATGCCTGCCTATTTGAATGCATTAGAGGGCAAAGGGGTTCATATCGTAACGGTCAATGATTATCTGGCACAGCGTGACGCGGAAGAAATGGGCCAGGTGCATCAGTTTTTAGGACTAAAGGTAGGCTGTATTTTAAACAGTATGGAAAATGACGACCGCCGCGAAGCCTATGCCTGTGATATCACATATGTGACGAATAATGAGCTGGGATTTGATTATCTGAGAGACAATATGGTCATTTATAAAGAACAGCTTGTACAAAGAGACCTGCATTTTGCGATTGTGGACGAGGTAGACTCGATTTTAATTGACGAGGCGCGTACGCCGTTAATTATCTCAGGGCAGAGCGGAAAATCCACAAAACTGTATGAAGCGTGCAATATTTTGGCGCAGCAGTTAAAACGCGGCCAGGGCAATGGAGAATATACGAAAATGGACGCCATTATGGGCGTGGAAGCCGAAGAGGACGGCGATTTTCTCGTGAATGAAAAGGACAAGGTCGTAAGCCTTACCGCAGAAGGCGTCAAAAAGGTAGAGAAATTTTTTAATATCGAAAACCTTGCCGATGCGGAAAACCTGGAGATCCAGCACAACATTATCCTTGCGCTGCGTGCGCATAACCTGATGTTCCGCGATAAGGATTATGTAGTAAAAGATGAAGAAGTATTGATTGTCGATGAATTTACTGGGCGTATTATGCCAGGGCGCCGTTATTCGGACGGGCTGCATCAGGCGATTGAAGCAAAAGAGCATGTAAAAGTAAAACGTGAGAGCCGCACACTGGCGACGATTACGTTTCAGAACTTTTTTAATAAATTTGAAAAGAAAGCAGGTATGACGGGTACGGCTTTGACAGAGGAGCAGGAGTTCCGTGATATCTACGGGATGGACGTAATTGAAATCCCGACAAATATGCCGGTCATCCGAGAAGACCACCAGGACGCGGTATATAAGACGCAGAAAGAAAAATTCCGTGCGGTCTGCGACGATGTGGAACGAAGCCATGAAAAAGGACAGCCGGTGTTAGTCGGTACGGTTACGATCGAGATCTCAGAGCTGCTGGATAAAATGTTAAGCCGCAGAGGAATCAAGCACCAGGTATTAAACGCGAAGTTCCATGAAAAAGAAGCAGAGATTGTCAGCCATGCAGGCGAACACGGGATGGTTACGATTGCGACGAACATGGCTGGGCGTGGTACGGATATCAAGCTGGACGACGAAGCGCGCGCTGCGGGCGGCTTAAAGATTATCGGCACCGAGCGTCACGAATCCAGACGTATCGACAACCAGCTCCGCGGGCGTTCGGGACGCCAGGGCGATCCGGGCGAGTCTAAATTTTATATTTCCCTGGAAGATGATTTAATGCGCCTGTTCGGATCTGATAAGCTGATGGACGTATTTAACGCGCTCGGCGTTCCAGAAGGCGAGGAAATCCAGCATAAGATGCTGACAAACGCGATTGAAAAGGCGCAGAAGAAGATCGAAGGAAATAACTTTGGCATTCGTAAAAACCTGCTGGAATACGACCAGGTAATGAACGACCAGAGAGAAATCGTATACGAAGAGCGTATGAAAGTCTTAAACGGGGAAAATATGCGCGATTCGATCTATAAAATGATCGTGGACTTTGTGGAAGCGACCGTAGATACATGCCTGTCCGACGATGTAAACAAAGAAGAATGGGATCTTGAGGAGTTAAACCAGCTTTTGACGCCGGTCATCCCGCTCGAACCGGTAACGGCAGAAAGTATTGCCGACTGCAAAAACAGCAAGGAAGTCACGCATATGCTCAAAGAGCAGGCGGTCAAGCTGTACGAGGAAAAAGAAGCAGAGTTTCCTGAACCGGAAGCAATCCGCGAGCTGGAGCGCGTGATTTTATTAAAAGTCATCGACCAGAAATGGATGGCGCACTTGGACGATATGGATCAGCTTCGCCAGGGAATCGGCTTGCAGGCATTCGGGCAGAGAGATCCGCTTGTAGAGTACAAGCTGATGGGATTTGAGATGTTTGACGGCATGACGCAGAATATGCGCGAAGATACGCTGCGGCTCATGTACCATGTACGCATGGAGGAAAAGGTTGAGCGTGAAGAAGTCGTAAAGGTAACCGGGACAAACAAAGATGATTCTGCACAGGCAAAACCAAAGACGAAAGAGAAGAAAATCTATCCAAATGATCCGTGTCCTTGCGGGAGCGGAAAGAAATATAAGCACTGCTGTATGAATAAAGCATAACGAGGAACGAACCTGCTGAATCAAAAGTTGGATTTGGCAGGTTTTGTTTGTATGGTAAGCATAACAGGGGGATTTGTTTATCATTTCATATTAGGCTGTTGTAATTGTTTATTCCTGAAAGCTACAAAAGGTAGGATTCAGCGTCGCTATCATACAGTATGATTGAAATAGTTATCTTTATCTGCAATTTTTGAAAAAACTTGGAAGAGATAATTGCCATTTATAGTTATAAGTGTTATGATTAAATCAACTAACATGTTGGTTTACAGATAATTGACATTTTTGAAGTATAGGTAAAGAGAAATTATTGTTTGTACTATGTAAATTGAGGAGAGTAAACAATAAAGAAAATTTTTAGAAATTGGGTATGTTTTTGCGTATCAATATGTATTTTGTTTAATATCAATACGAATGTCTTAGCTTCGTCTAGCAAACCATTTTATGATTTAAATTATAATGAAATAAACACAACGGATTGTTTAACAGATGAAGAAATACAAAAAATTCTAAATTACGACCTTATAAATTCTCGTGGCGCAGTACAAATATCACCGTATTTAAGATTAAATGTTAGGATTACAGAAATGTATACCACACATACTGCAAAATTAACGAATATGTCAAACGACAATACAGTTGCTCGAAAGGTGAAAATTGTACAAAATGTATATTATGAAACTTCTAGTGGAATAAAAGATGATTATGCAGTGACAAGAGAAGGTGGAGATTTATATCCAGGAAGAACAGTTACTGAAATTTTTTAAGGGCTAAAAACTTATTATAAGATCGATAAAATTGCTTATTTTGCCTATACAACGCAACCTGTTTTGTCGATGACCAATCCTATTTGGGTTGAATATTAAACTCTATGCAGTAAGTTATTAACATTAGTTTTGATATTGTATTGTTTTGAAAACAATGATGTAAAAAGGTAATAGAAAACTGCTGTTGTATAATATACATAAATTAACAAAATTTATATAAAATATAACAGAGGAATCCATTATCTATTACATGAGTTGTTGATGTTGGAGTTGTTAAATATAGGAGAAATTAATGGATTATTTTAATGAACTATGTACAGATATATCGTATTTAAAAAAATTAATTGATTTGGCAGCTTCCAAATGGGGACTGCAAACAGGAGATAAGATCTATGTGCAGGACGGTGAAGAAATAAAGGATGGACACATTTTGGATAAGAGCACAGGGATGCTTGTTTTTACGCAACATATATTTTGCGATGTAGAGTCGAATAAAAATGGTATCACCACAATTCATTTAATCCATGAGGCACAGAAAAATACCATATCTTGTCAGGGATATAAAAATCAAAATCCTGTGCTTCATTATAATTTTTTTGCAAAAAGCAGCAAAACGGCAAATGAATTTCAAAATTATATTGATTTAGTTATTGGTATGAAGATTGGATAGATAGAATCAATAAAACTAGAGCTGTATCATCAAATAAGCCCTGCATATCAAATGTGTTCGTGCGCTACTATGCTTGCTTTATCTGCAAATTTGTACGATTTTAATATGCACACGCATTGTTTTTAGTACTACAGCGAGTTTTATTTGATTTTCGTTTCCCAAGGAACTATTTTGGATAGGTTTTCCATGTAAAACAATCTAGTACTACAGCGAGCTTTTCAAACTATATCGGACTTGTTTTAGTAACACATACAAAGAGCAGCCGGGAAAGAGGATATGCATCCCCTGGCTGCGGCTTTGGAAGAATGGTTAGAATCCCTTGGTATTCTGCGGAAAAACCAGGGGCGCAGCTAAGCGGCACCTTTAGCTGCCAGTAGGCAGCGAACTAGGTGCCGCGACCGTGCGCAGCCACAACGTAACAGCAGGATACTTAGGGATTCTTAGCATTCTGGAACGGACGCAGCCAGGGGAGGCATATCCTCTCTCCCAGCGTCCCTTCCTGTAATAATATACCAAAGCAACTCAAATTTGTTCGCTCTAGCGTCCCCCCTCCCATTAGTAAAATACAAGACATCATCCCGAAATGCCTAAAGACGTCAAATTCTTCCGATATTCCTGCATCGCAAGCTCATCCGTATGATCTAATATAAATTGCAGTTCGTTTATCGCCTTCTTCCGGTCGTAAGGCAGATACGCCGTAACAGGTGCAAAATTGGAGACTGTATTTGCAAGCAGATGGGTGCGTATATGCAGTTTGCTGATGAATAGCTGCAGTTCAAGGATGCGTTCTTTTTCTCCGGCAGGTACAAACAAGCCTTGTTGTGCCAGTTGGTACAGTGCGGTATCCGCAAAAAGAGTCAGGGAATCTACGGAGAGAAAGTATGGGTTGAGCTGGCTGAAAAGTGCCGCGCTGTTGACCGCATTCCGGTATCCGCCGCCTTTTCCCGCAAGCCCTGTCATATACACAAAGTAGTATTCAATGCCTGCTTCGTCCAATTTTCTGCATTGCTCTAAAATATCAGCCGAAGTGTAGCCTTTGTTCGCAAGGGCAAGCGTTTCGTCATCTCCGCTTTCTACCCCGATGCTAAGTCCGTTGATCCCCATTGCACGCAGTTTTTTTAGCTGCCATACTTCTTTGTTTTTGATATCCCGGATACTTGCAAACATGGCAATGACCTGGCACTGAATCAGATAATCCCTGACTGTTAGGGCGCGCAGCTTTAAGTTTTCATAGCTCATGGCAAATGGATTTGCCCCTGTCCAGAAAATTCTTCTGGCGTATGGCTGGTAGTGTTTGATTTCGGCAAGATCTTGTTCAAATTGTTCCATTGGAGACATTCGAAAGCGCTCATTTTTATAAAGGCTGCAAAACGCGCATTGCTGATAGGTACAGCCTGAAGTGGCTTGCAGAATAACCGAATGGGCTTCGTATGGCGGGCGCCAGGTTCTGCCTGTAAAATGCATATGGATCTCTCCTTTTCTTATAAATGTCGGACGCTTTTTCTATAGTTTTGCAGCTCCTGTTCGCTTGCTGTTTCTATGATTTCATCAAGAAATGACAGCAGCTTATGCTTGTCGTGCGGCAGTTTGCCGCAGAACTGGTACGCGTTGGAAGCGCCCATTGCTGCAAATATAACTGGGATGTGCAAATGCGCAAGAAGTGTGCGTATCTCTTTGTATTTTTCGAGCTCGCCTGCTTCCTGCCAGCGCCCATGCTGAATTTCAGTATAAAGCGCAGAATCGGGATAAACGGTCAGCATATTCGCGCCGATCCGCACAGGATGCAGCTTGTTGCACAGATCAGCCGTCAGCTTTGCACTGGTTTCGCCGCGCTGTGCGCCTGCGATGCTTACCAGATAAAAGAAGCTGTAATGGATGCCCGCAGCATCCAGCCGCCGGCATTGTGTGAGGATGTCGGCTGCGGTATATCCTTTGTCCATAAAGCGCAGGGCGTGATCGTCGGCTGTCTCAATGCCGATTGTGAGTCCGTCATAGCCCAAAGCGCGCAGGCTGGCCAGCTCCTGATCGGTTTTGGGCGTAATGTCTGTAATTCTTGCAAACGATCCGATGGAGGATACGGACGGCAGATGCTTGTGAATTTGCTCTGCGATGGCTGTTAATTTATCATAAGATAAAACAAATGGGTTTGCTCCTGTCAGAAATACCCGGTCAATTTGCCGGCTGTTTTTCACAGACCGTTTTACTTCCTGCAAATCGCTCTCGATATATTGAAAAGGCGACATCCTGAAATGAAACGGCAAATCATTATATAATGTGCAAAATTTGCATTTGTGATGTGTGCAGCCAGCCGTTGCTTCCAACAGCAGGGATGCCGCTTCATACGGCGGGCGCCAGATAGTTCCAGTGTAATGCATAAATAAGTCTCCTTTCTCGTTGTTTAAGCTCATTATACGTTGGTACGTTATTTTTACAAGTACTGTACTTTTTTGCAGTATCTATTTTTTAATAGCGTTTTTTAGCGGGTACATTGAATTGCAAAAAAAGGTGTGCTATGCTGTCGGAAGAAAGGAGTGGCAGGAATGAGAAAAAGTGCGTTGTCCGTGGAACGCTGCAAGACGGTTTCCACGATACAAAAAATATTAGGCGGCAAATGGAAAATAGAAATTCTTTATTATATCGCGTTTCATGATATACACCGTTTTGGCAAACTTCGCAGGCAGATTGGAGAAATTACGGAGTCAAGCCTGACAAAACAGCTTCGGGAACTAGAAGCGGATGGCTTTCTTGTGCGTTATGACTATAAAGAGGTGCCGCCGCATGTGGAGTACCACCTAACGGATCTGGGAAAAAGCTTTATTCCGGTGTTTGAGCATATGAAGCAGTGGGGAGATGAGCATTTGGGACACAATTCGTAATATTTCTTTTTTGACGGATTTTGTTGAAGTTAGTATTTTTGCATTGTATAATGGAAATGAAAGGCATATCTGTTTTTTATGACATTTTTCTCCAGGAAAAACACGATAGTTTATATAAATAAGGAGAAATAAAGTGTGGAAGAAAACAGATTACAGGATATCAATATAAATACAAATGAGAAGGAGGTCAATGCTATGCCTGCGATTGAGTTGATTGAATACGAAAGAATTGCGTACATAAAAGAAATGAAAGATTATTTGTCTATGCTGAAAGCATTACCAGGGGAAGAGGCTGTTAAAAAATCCAGGGAAAATTTAATTAAGAGCAATATTTTACAGGAAAACGGTGAATTTACAGAGCAATATCGATACAGTAAGATTTATACAGAGAAACAGAGGTAAAGATGTACAGTAATTTACCCAATTTAGTGATTGGCTTTCATGGATGCGATAAAAATACTTATCATAACGTATTGTACAAACATCACAGGTTAATGCAAAGTAAAAATCCATATGATTGGCTGGGCAACGGGATTTATTTTTGGGAAAACAGTCTGGAGCGGGCAAAGGATTGGGCGGAGTATTTATGCAAACGATATAATACGAAGCATTCAGATCAAAAACCAAAAGAACCAGCAGTGATTGGTGCTGTAATAAGCTTGGGATATTGCTTGAACCTAACGGATTACGGAAGCAATGATATTTTGCAGATGGGATATGAGATTTTAAAGTTTGAATTTTCTAAGTTAAATCAACCATTGCCTGTGAATAAAAATGTGAAAGGAAATCAGGATCTTTTATTAAGAGATTTGGATTGTGCTGTGATAGAAAGAATACACCAGTATAATGAAGAATGTAATAAAAGATCCTATGACAGTGTTCGTGGAATATTTTTAGAGGGAGATCCTGTTTACAAAAATTCTGGAATAATGGAAAAAACTCACGTACAATTATGTATTAGAAATCCAAATTGTATTAAAGGATATTTTAAACCGCTGGTACCAGATACGAATTGGAGTATTATTTGAATTTTTGCCGATACGCCCGCGGACTGCACCCTTTTATCCGTGCAAACACTTTCGAGTAATAATTGGAGTCTGAAAAACCAGCGTTGCCAGCCGTTTCGCTAATGGAGGTTTGCCTGCACAAATCGTCCAGGCTTCTTTCGATCCGGTACTCCTGCAAAAAGGCAAACAGCGTCGTATTCATATGCCGTTTGAACAGGCGGCAGCATTCGCTTTCGCACAAATGGATGTGCGCGGCGATTTCTTTTAAAGTAATTTTGTACATATAGTTTCGTTCAATGTAGGCAAGGATTTGCTTGATTCGTTCGTATTCTGCCGGATACAGACAGGAGCGCTGGAACGAAGCATCATCCTTGTTCGTATGTTCAAGTAATAATTTCCACAGATGCAGCAGTTTGATTACAATGTCTATTTCATAAAAAGCACATTTCTCCTGTGCCAGTGTGATAAGGTCTGTAGCTAGGCTTATAAATGTCTGGTGCCAGGATTGGGAGCCGTCCATGTATACGGCTGGAAGGGAAAAATCATGCAGGATCGGTTCTACGTAGTTTACGCAGATAGAGCTTTGAAAAAAACCATATACCAGCCTGGCGTCAAAGGTGACGGAGAGATAGATGCAGTCTTGCAGGGTGTCTGAGCATGTTGGTTCTTTTTTTCCGGCATGGAGGACGTTTGCATTTACAAACAGCAGGTCTCCCTGCTTTAAATGGTACGTGTGTTCGTTTACCTGATAGCACATCTGCCCGCTTTGCACGAGCGTAATTTCAATCTCAGGATGCCAGTGCCATAAAAATGCACCAGATTCGTAGGCGGATAAAGATTCGTGGCTGATTAGCAGCGGAAAGCTGTCGCTGCCGTGTTTTTTCAGTTCTTTTTGGAATTGGTTTGTAAGAATCTGCATGAGGTTCTCCTTTGGGCAGTTGTAAAGAATCAATATATTACCTGTATTTTATCATATTCAATAAAGATAACGCAAGATTTTACTTGTTTTGCACGCAATCTTTAAGGATAAAACATAAGGGGCTGCTATACTAACTTAAAGAAAGCGGTCGTTTTCAAAAAATACAGGAAAGGAAGTTATTATTATGAATTTACCAACAAAGGAACAGCTTGTGCAGATTTATGGAGAAAGTGAGGAGAGCGGGAAGCGCTTTGCGCAGCTTGCGGAGCATTTTTGGCAACATTATCATCATGACAGTGCGGCGTATTTCAGTGCGCCGGGCAGGACGGAAATCATTGGAAACCATACAGACCATAATGGCGGGAAAGTAATTGCTGCGAGTATTGATATGGATACGATTGGTGCCGCATATCCGAATGGTACCCGAGTGGTACATATTACGAGTGAAGGATATGCCAAAGAGATCGTAGTTGACCTTGCGGACTTAAGCGCGTTTTTGGAGCATTCCGGCACGGAAGGGCTGGTGGCAGGCATGATGGAAGGCGTGCAAAAGGCGGGATTTTCGGTGTCTGGGTTTGATGCGTATGTGTCGACAAAGGTGATTCCGGCAGCAGGGGTGAGCTCTTCGGCGTCGTTTGAGATGCTTATTTGTTCGATTGTGAATGCGCTGTTTTGCGGCGGCAGCATGACGGTCACCGATTACGCACGGATTGGGCAGTATGCAGAAAATACCTGCTGGAAAAAGGATTCGGGGATGATGGATCAGATGGCTTGTGCGGTTGGCGGAACGGTGCTGTTTGATTTTTCAGACAGGGGCTGTCCGAAGTATAAAAAGATGGACGTTTCGTTCGAGGATTTTGGGTATCGGCTGGTCATTGTAAATACAGGCAAAGGACATGCAGATCTAAGCGATGCGTATTCCGGGATACCTGCGGAAATGAAAGAAGCGGCAAAAGTACTGGGCGTATCGCTGCTGCATGAGACGACGATGGATGCTTTGCTGGCAAAATGCGGAGAGATCGAAAATGACAGGGCTCTGCTGCGTGCACTGCATTTTTTTGAAGAAAACAGCAGGGTAGAACAGGCGGCAGCGTGCATTGGGCAGCAGCAGTGGGAGACGCTGCTTGCGCTGATGCGCGAATCCGGGCATTCGTCCTGGGAGCTGCTGCAAAACTGTTATGATATCAGAAACTGTAAAGAGCAAAAGGTTGCACGCGCACTGGCGCTGACAGACTTGTTTTTAAAAAAGACAGGGCATGGGATCTGCCGGGTACATGGCGGCGGCTTTGCCGGAGTGATTCTGTGTGTGCTGCCAGAAGAAGAAACAGAATGTTATGTGAGGTTTATTTCAGAATATGTAGGAAGAGAAAATGTCTATCCGATGAAGGTCAGAAAGATTGGAGCTGTGCAGTTATCGGGGTGTTAATTGTATAGGATAAATTGCCGGATAGAACACAAAAAAGAAAGGCAGGGGAAAATGATGAAAGATCGAAAAAAAAGAACAACAATGCTGTCCGGCATATGTTTGGCGGCTGTGATCTGCGGCATGGCGCTGTTTTCTGCTGTGAATGTGCCTGCACAGGAAAAGGCGGATGATGCCCCATATGTTATGGATGCGCGAAATGTCTATCGGGATGTGCTGAATGGAAAAACGCAGTTTTATTATGTTTCCAAGGAGCAGAAAGCAGAACTTACTGATATCGGCAGCGTGCCTGGGATATTCAGCCCATACAGCGAGTATGCGGCGCTCTGGCGGTTTGCCGTTGTCGACCTGGATCAGGACGGGGAAAGAGAGGTTGTCTTGCAGGTTACAGATGTGGCTGGAGACGGAGGCGGATATCTGGCGCTGTACCAGCAGGAGGGCAAGGTGTACGGAGCAGCCTGCGACTATCGGATGTTTATGAATCTAAAAGCAGACGGGACATTTGACTATGCAAATCTGCTGCTGACCGAACAGGGCATCGGGAAAATCGAAAGCTTTGCAAAGGCAGGCACACAGGTGGAGCCACTGGCACAGGAGCTGTCTGGTGATGGATGGGCGACAGTTACGTACCGTAAGGGTGGAGCAAAGATCTCGGCGCAGGAATATGACAGAGAAAAACAACTGCAAGAGCAAAAGCCGGATGCTGTCTGGTATGATTTTACAGAAGAAGGCATCTGCCAGGCATTTGAGTCTGCGTATGACTTTCGGCTGGATATGGCATTGGAGCCTTTGTCGTTTCTGGAATTTTTGGAGGAAGCAAATGCTGGTTCTGTGCGGGATACGTTTCCGGTCAGGGTTTCTGACGGGCAGGAATTGACGGTAAAGCTGTATGCGAAACCGCAGCAAGCGGCGGATACCTGTTTTGCGGTAGATAAAATACGTATTTATAATGGGCGGCAGTGGATACAGACGATCGATCCGGCATCTCTGCCAGCGGTGGAGGAATATGCATGGGACGGGCTGTTTGTAAATAAGGGGTTTGCGGTCGGAGAGCCGGACGTACGCGATTTGAATTTTGACGGGGCACAGGATTTTGGGCTTTTGGCAGTGGAGACTTATCCTAAAAACGTCCCGTACAGTTATTTTCTCTGGAACAAAGAAAAACAGCAGTTTGACTATGGATTTACACTGTTTGGGTCAAAGGCGCTGCAAGTGGATGCGGAACAAAGAAAACTTGTGGAGCATTCAAATGATGTGCAGGGAGAATATTTGGATTTTTACAGCTATACAGCAGATGGAAGGCTTGTACGGCAGCAGTAAGAAAGCAGCAGAATGAAGGCTTGTGCTGTAGCAGTAGCAAAGGGGACAGTCAGAAATGGCTGTCCCTGCTTTTTTTGAAATTTGTGATATTGGATCTTGTAAAATTTTAATCAATATGATATCATAAAGATATCACAAAGAATAAGAAGGAGGAATTATTTATGACTGAAAAAAACTTAAATAAGAAAAAGAATGGTATTGCAGTGCTGCTTTTATCGTTTGTTATTTATGCGGTATCCATTTACGGACTGATTTACAAAAGCGGGGTGCTTTTTGGCATCAGTCTGTTTTTCGTCTGTACTACGTGGCTGCTCTGGCCGGGACTTAAAGTGATACAGCCGCAGGAGGCGCTAGTGCTGACTTTGTTTGGGAAATATGTCGGTACACTCAAAGAGCCTGGATTTTATTTTGTGAATCCGTTTTGCTCGTCCGTGAATCCTGCGTCGCGTACGAGGCTGAGACAGAGCGGGGATCTGAATAAGGAAGCGGCGCAGATGGCGGTTGCGGCAGCGGCTACGAAAAAAATATCGTTAAAGATTATGACGCTGGATAATAACCGCCAAAAGATTAATGACTGCCTTGGAAATCCGATTGAAATTGGGATTGCGGTTACATGGAAGGTGCATGATACGGCAAAGGCGGTATTTAATGTGGATAATTATAAGGAATTTCTTTCCCTGCAATGTGACAGCGCGCTGCGCAATATTGTAAGAATCTATCCGTATGATATTGCGCCAAATGTAGATACGACAGGGGACGGTGTTGCGGATGAAGGCAGCCTGCGGGGATCGAGCGAGATCGTCGCGGCAAGAATCCGGGATGAGATTCAGCAGCGGGTGCAGGAAGCAGGATTGGAAATTATTGAGGCGCGCATTACCCATCTTGCGTATGCGCCTGAGATTGCGGCGGTAATGCTCCAGCGCCAGCAGGCAGCGGCGGTTATTGACGCCAGAAAGATGATCGTAGACGGCGCGGTCGGTATGGTTGAGATGGCTTTGGAGTATTTGAATGCGCATGAGGTTATAACATTGGATGAAGAACGAAAGGCTGCAATGGTTTCGAATCTGCTGGTTGTTTTGTGCGGGAATCACGATGCACAGCCGATTGTAAATAGCGGGACGCTTTACTAATTGCTGTATGGCAGATCAGACAAAAAAACAAATTCCGCTCCGTCTTTCCAAAAAGCTGTACGATGCAGTTGCAGCCTGGGCAGAGGATGATTTTCGCTCTGTAAACGGACAGATCGAATATCTTCTGACAGAATGTGTCAGGCAGCGGAAGAAAAACGGAGCGTATACGCCGGAAGAATTTGACGTGCCGCCGAAGCTGGATCTATAAAAATTTAGTGAACAATCGTTAAAATTCTAAAAAAAGATTGAGATTCAGCAGGAATCATTTTATAATAGAATGAGGTAGTTTGGGGTATCAATACTACTGGAGAGAAAAAAAGCGGATTGGAGAGTCCGCAGATACAGGAGGGAATTTACGTGAATTTGAATTTAAAGCCAGAAAGCGAATGCAAATACGATGCCGTGTCACTCGGCGAGGTGATGCTCCGCTTAGATCCGGGTGAGGGGCGTATCCGCACGGCAAGATCGTTCCGTGCGTGGGAAGGCGGCGGAGAATATAACGTGATCCGCGGACTGCGCAAATGCTTTGGGCTGCATACGGCGGTGATTACTGCGTTTGCAGATAACGAAGTAGGTATGCTGATGGAGGACTTTATCAACCAGGGCGGTGTGGACACCTCGCTGATTAACTGGATGAAAACCGACGGGATCGGGCGGATCTGCCGAAACGGGATTAATTTTACCGAACGCGGCTTTGGCATCCGCGGCGCAGTCGGATGCTCAGACCGTGCAAATACGGCGATTGCAAAAGCTACGCCGGAGGATTTTGATTTTGAGCATATTTTCGGAGAGCTGGGCGTACGCTGGCTGCATACAGGCGGGATCTATGCCGCTTTGTCCGAGCAGTCCTGTAAGACCGTGCTGCAAGCGATTAAGACTGCAAAAAAATACGGCACAATCGTATCGTACGACCTAAACTACCGTCCGTCTATGTGGAGCGCGATCGGCGGACTGGAAAAGGCGCAGGAAGTCAATAAAGAGATCGCACAGTATGTGGATGTAATGATCGGCAACGAGGAGGATTTTACCGCGTGCCTTGGATTTGAGATTGAAGGCAACGACGAAAATCTGACAACGCTGAATCTGGACGGCTATAAAAAGATGATTAACGAAGCAGCAAAGGCGTATCCGAACTTTCAGGCGGTAGCGACGACGCTGCGCCAGGTAAAGACGGCTACGGTCAATGACTGGAGCGCAATCTGCTGGGCAGAAGGCGAGATTTATAAAGCAAAAGACTACAACGGGCTGGAAATTATGGACCGCGTTGGCGGCGGCGATTCCTTTGCCTCTGGACTGATCTATGGGCTTATGACAACAGAAGATGCACTGACGGCAGTGAATTACGGCGCCGCACACGGTGCCCTTGCCATGACGACACCGGGCGATACGACGATGGTCAGCAAAAAAGAAGTGGAAGCCGTAATGGGCGGCGCGGGCGCCAGAGTACAAAGATAGGCGAAAGCACAGAAACCGTATAGAAAATAAGAAGTGATCAGTGGAAACACAGGAAAGGAAAAAGAACATGAATGTAATGGACAGCATGAAACAGTCAATCGTTGTTCCGGTTGTAGTAATTGAAAATGCAAAGGACGCCGTTCCGACAGCAAAAGCGCTGCTTGCCGGCGGGATTAACGTGATGGAGATTACGCTGCGTACAGCGGCAGCGCTTGACAGCATCCGCAGCGTTGCAAAGGAATGCCCGGATATGGTTGTAGGCGTAGGTACGGTGTTAAACGTTGACCAGGCAAAAGAAGCTGTAGAAGCAGGCGCAAAATTTATCGTATCTCCGGGCTTTGATGAAGAAACGGTAAAATGGTGTATCGAAAACAAGATTAACATTACGCCAGGCTGCGTAACACCGACGGAGATTATGGCTGCACGCAAGCTGGGCTTACGCATATTAAAATTTTTCCCAGCAAGCGTATACGGCGGCTTAAATGCGATTACAAATCTGGCGGCACCGTTTATCGATATCCAGTTTATACCGACTGGCGGCGTCAGCACGGAAAACATTGCAGAGTTTGTCGCAAATCCAGCGATTTTTGCGGTTGGCGGCAGTTGGGTATGTAAAAAGAGCGATATTACAGAAGGCAATTTTGACAAGATCACGCAGTTGTGCCAGGAAGCACGCGCACAGGCGGGAGCATAACAGCATTTAGAATCAAAAAAATAATCCCTTTCAGCGGCAGCGGCTTGGCTGTTGTCCGCTGCCAAAGGGATTTTAAATATTTAGGAGTTTATAGATAACGCGTCAAAATTGTTCGGCTCTCAGCTCTGTAATTCCAGGTCAAAGCCAAAGTATTTGACAGCGTTGTTATAGCAAATGCCTTTTACAATTTCTGCAAGTGTCTCATAATCAGCCGGATATTCTCCGTTTTCTACCCAGGTGCCGATCAGGTTGCAGAGGATTCTGCGGAAGTAGTCATGTCTTGTATAGGACAGGAAGCTTCTGGAGTCTGTCAGCATTCCTACAAATCCAGACAGGTTGCCGAGGTTGGCAAGTGAAATCATCTGATCCTGCATACCTGTTTTATGGTCATTGAACCACCATGCAGAACCCTGCTGGATCTTTGCGACGGCAGTCGAATCCTGAAAACAGCCGAGGATCGTGCCGATTGCCTGGTTGTCGTTTGGATTCAGGCTGTATATAATTGTCTTTGGAAGCTCGTCCGTCTGGATCAGTGCGTTCAGATAGTCAGCCATCTCAGAGGACGGTGCATAGTTGTTGATGCAGTCGTAGCCGGTATCCGCGCCAAGCTGGTTGAAGCGCAGCGTATTGTTGTCGCGTTTGCAGCCATAATGAAGCTGCATTACCCAGCCGCGTTTGGCGTATTCTTTTCCAACAAAGACCATAAACGCCGTTTTAAATTTCAGCTCTTCTTCACGGGTAATGGTGCTGCCCGCAAGCCGTTTTGCAAAAATAGCTTCCAGTTCGTCTAAGGAGGCTGGCGCATACATCACGTATTCTAATGCATGGTCGGATACCGAACAGCCCATTGAAGCAAAAAAGTCCATGCGCGCAGACAGCGCCTGCTTTAGATCTGCAAATGTATGGATAGCTGTGCCGGAAGCCTCTGATAAGGCGGACAGGTATTCGGTATAGGTTGGCTTTTCGATATTCATCGCCTTGTCTGGGCGCCATGCAGGAAGAACCTGGACGTCAAAGGACGTGTCGTCGGCGATTTTTTTATGCCATTCCAAAGTGTCCACCGGGTCGTCTGTCGTACAGATCAAAGTTACGTTGGATTGTTTAATCAGGCTGCGGACAGACATGGAAGGATCGGCAAGCTTTTTGTTGCACAGATCCCATACTTCCTGTGCGGTTTTCTTATTTAATACACCGTGATATCCAAAATATTTTTGCAGCTCTAAGTGAGACCAGTGGAATAGTGGATTGCCGATGGCTTTGCCAAGGCATTCAGCCCATTTGAAAAATTTGTCCTTATCTGGCGCGTCGCCGGTGATAAAGCGCTCGTCTACGCCGCAGGAGCGCATAAAGCGCCATTTGTAGTGGTCGCCGCCCAGCCACACCTGTGTGATCGTTTCAAACTGGCGGTTTTCATAGATTTCCTGCGGATTGATGTGACAATGATAATCCAGTACCGGCGTGTTTGCCGCATTGTCAAAGTACAGTTTCTGCGCGGTATCGTTCGAGAGCAGAAAGTTTTGATCCATAAATTGTTTCATAATGTTTTCTTTTTCCTTTCTTTTTGGTTCTTTCTATTTTGTTTGCATATAAATTAAGACAATAAGATGCATATTAAAAGTTCGTAGTACCGCGTTTCACAAGCTTTCCGGCATAGACGGCTTTTGTCGGCATTTCTTCCCCGTCTATTACGCGCAGCAGCGTCTGCACGAGCTGGTGGGAAAGGGTCTCAAGACGGTTGTCCACAGAGGTTAGTTCCGGCGTGCAGCAGTCTGTCAAAATGGAATTGTTATACCCGATAATCGAAAGCTCCTGCGGGATGCGGATGCCCCTTCGCTTTGCGTATTTCATGCAGCCGATGGCAAGCGTATCCTCGGCGGCGATCATACCGTCGAAAGCAACGCCGCTGTCTGCAATCTGCTCAATAAAATCGGTAATGTCACAAAGCCTGTCCATCCGTCCGGTATAATGGTAGATATAGCGGTCGGGATCAGTTATGCCTGCACGCTGCAGCGCGTCGGTAATGCCCTTGCGTTTGCGGATGCCGCTGTAGGACTGTGCGTTGTATACGTATAAAATATGGCGGATGCCTGCTTTCAGCATGGCGGATGCAGCTTCGTACATCGCTGCATAATCATCGCAGAGCGTACCGTAAACATTTGGATGGTCATATGCCGCGTTGAGCAGCATAATCGGAACCTGTTCTGCAGCTTCGGATATATAGGCGTTTTCTAATTCTGTAGGAGCAATAAAATTGGAGCCTACGAGGATAATGCTGTCGACTTTTTTGGAAAGGATCAGGTTTAAATAATTTTTTTTGGCATCCAGTTGATAGCCGGTACAGCATAACAGTGATTCGTAGCCGTTTGCCTGCAAGTCCTGCTCTAACAGATAGACTGCCTTTGCAAGGTACAGGTCAGAAGAATCTGCGCAGAGGATGCCGATCGTTTTGATCGAGTTTAAGCCCATGCCGCGTGCAAACGCATTTGGCGTATAGTTGTATTGTTCGATCACATCCATTACTTTTTTCTGCGTGGATGCGCGTACATTTCCGCTTCCGTTAATTACACGGGAGACTGTTGCAATCGACACGCCTGCCTTTCGTGAGATGTCATAAATTGTCATTGCCATAATCATCACCTGTGTATCAAATTTTTGTAAGCAGTTACAATCAAATTGAAACTATTATACATGATACGATTGGATAAAGCAAGCGAAATTTTCGGAAAATATAAAAAATATAGAAAAGCAAACATAAATATGAGGAAAAATATAAAAAATGTAGGCAGGTCATGTATAAGATATCAGATTTATGGAAATAATAGAAGAGAATATTAAATGTAACGGCTTACATTTTGTGCAGTCATACAAATACGCAAATAGAAAACAAACTGCCGACTACCGGAAATTCTGCAAGGCTAAGTGAAATGGATTTCATCATTATCTACAAAAAATGATGTAAAAAATTAGAGAAAATGCCAATTTACAAACAGCCTGGAACACGTTATTATTTTAATGCAAATGAAATCGATATCATATTGATTTCATAGGAATAAACCAAAAGAATTGGGAAAGAATATAATAGAGTAGAATCCATCAGGAATCTATCCTGATAAAATAAAAAAATAAACGGAAAGGAGAATGGTTATGCAGCAGGTATTTGTTAAATTTAATAATGCAGAGCAGGTAAGGAGTTTTGTGAACATGATAGGCACGTTGGATGCCAACTTTGATATGGGTTCGGGAAGACGGATGGTAGATGCGAAGTCCTTGCTTGGAATATTTGCACTTGACCTGACACAACCGCAGAAGTTAAGCTGTAATTCCGATGACGCGTCGGTAATGGAAAAGATTACACCTTACCTGTACACGGAACGTCTGGTTTGATTACGAATAAACTTTGTAGAAAAACTTGATAAAGCTGCTGTCTAAAGGATGCTGCCAAGCCAGCCTGGGAAATACCAGTGCTGTTTTGACAGCATCAGAGATTTCGCTTTTAGATGTGAAAAAGAGTAAAGATTACCGGATTTTTAATAGATATAGAAATAGGGACAGATTTCGGGAAGATTCCTTTTTTTATGTATAAATATTCAGACTTTTTGCAT
>CAJTCR010000068.1 GCA_910574915.1 Eubacteriaceae bacterium | reverse complement strand
TTCAGAGACAGAAAAAATGTCATCATCCTGTGTGACAGCTGGTATGTAAAAAAGAACCTCGTTTCTATTGTGGACGAATATGAAAACCTTGACCTTATAGGGAATGCAAGGTCTGACTCTGCCATTTATGACCTGCCGCCGCCGCGGACCGGAAAAAGAGGACGGCCTGCACTGCACGGAAAAAAACTTTCCATTCATGATGACTTTATATTGTCCACTGAAAAAATTGGAGATTACTATATTGCTGCACGCAGCGTCCTTACAAATATTTTTGGCAGCAGAAAGGTTATGGCATATGTGACGTCGCCGGAAAAAGAATCTACCAGCAGACGCCTGTTTTTTAGCACCATTTTTCCAGAACAGCTGGAGATATTCTGTGCATGGCAGGAGAAGCCACCGCTGAACCAGACAGGCAGTGACCGTATGCAGTTTCTGCCATTGCTTCTATATGTATTCCGATGGAACATAGAAGTTAGTTATTACGAACAGAAAACATTCTGGTCACTGTGCAGCTACATGGTGCGCAGCCGTAAAGGTATAGAAATGCTGGTCAATCTGATCAACATTACATATTGCGCAATGAAGCTTCTGCCATATCAGGACGAAGCATTTTCAAAATACCAGACGGAAAGTGTGCAGGAATTCAGATTTGCCCTCAGCGGACAAATTCGCCAGCAGGTATTTTATGCCATTTTCGTGAAAAATATCGAAAACAGCATAAAATCCAAAACAATAATGAATGCCTTAAAACAGTTAATTCGGCAGCAAGGGTATCATCTATAAAAGTTGTAAAGTCGTGTATCATTACTAAGAATAGCACAAATATGAACGTAAGGAAACTACATAATGATAAATTTGATTCAAAAAAAGCTGCCAAGGTAGGACTGGATGCTTCCCTGAAGGTTTCCATCATCCCTGATGATGAGGTCATCGACCTGCGTAACCTGGTCCGGGACTACTACTACTTCAAGGATCTGCAGTCCGCTGTCGTCCTGAAGCTCACTGCAGAGCTGAAAGTGTCATTTCCCGCATACCGGAAAGTGTTCAGCAAGGTCACCACCAAGACTTCCTTAAAGCTCCTGGACGCCTACCCGCTTGCGGAGGATCTTCTTGCTGCCCCAAAGGAAACGGTGGTGGAAACAATCCGCTCCACAGCACGTTTTGGGGAAAAGTATGCCCTGGCCAGGTATGATGCCCTGCGGACTGCAGCGGAAGATGCCGCCATCTTTGGGCGGGCCCTGAAAAGCAATTCCGTCCGCATCCGGCTCTACATAGACTCTTACCGGGAGTACCAGAAACGCCTTGACACAATCATGGAAGCAATCCATGCTACTGTTGATGGCCTGAAAGACAGTCCGGTTTATGGCCGCATCCTTCTTCTTCAGTCACTGCGCGGCGTAGGCTTCATGAGCGCGGTTGTCCTGGTTGCAGAAATGGGCTCTTTTGACCTGTTCCCTTCCCCGAAGAAGCTGTATGCCTACTTCGGCCTGGACCCTGCCGTAAAGCAGTCCGGGAAGTTCAACGGGGACAAGGTACATATGTCAAAAAGGGGTTCCAGCCTCGCCAGGCGCATCCTGCATATGGTGGCGCTCAATAACCTTAAGGTGGACAAGGGCAGCGGGATGCCTGTAAATCCGGTCATCCACAGCTATTATGCCGACAAATGCAAAGCCAAGAAGAAAAACGTGGCTGTCGGGGCTGTGATGCACAAGATATGCAACATCATCTTTGCTATGCTCCGGGACAATAAGCCGTTTGAGGTCATCACTCCTCAGGAACACTGTAAACGGTATCTGGCAGCGCATCCTGACAAGGTACAGAGCGCAGCTTAACAAATTTTTATGAGTCTTGAAAATTTCCATAGGGGTGGGCTTATTAAAGTTACCCTTTTTTACATCAACCGCTTGAAAAAAACTTTTTAATCATTTTTCATTTTATCTATTGACATTTCTTAGCTGGACTAGTATCTCCGCATTTGTCATATTGTCCAGAACCATCTGATACAGGTCTGACATATCACCCCGCCTGCCCTTGCTGTCTGGCGGCTGTGTGCCGTATTCTTCAACTGTCCCGTCAATCTTTTTTTCCTGCTTTGATGCGTCTAATTCCCATTTTCCAGACTTTTTAATATAGTTTACGTTATCGGATACAGAACCCTTGCATTTTTCAATATGCGCTTCAGGAAAATACCGCTTTATCATACTAAATCAAACTCTTGAAGCAAACACCACATATATATGCGTATGAAACTGCGAATCCTGTTCATCTGCCATACAGAAATAAGTAATTGTTTTGAAATTGCTCCTTATAATTTCAATAATGTGCTTATGGGTAAATCCTTTTTCGATTGGCGCATTGATTGTTAATTGATACATGAAGGATTGCGTATCTATGAAATCACCCCCTGTTCTATTTGTGCAACGACCTGAACACGCTGTCAACCCTTGCTGTTATTGGGATTTTTGCTGTTTGTGCACTGTTGGGTAATACTAGCCAACAGTGCGCGGGCTTACGGCTTCGCCACGCCCGCCACGTTTACCTCGTTTGTTAGTGCGTTGATGCAAACCCGCTTCATCTTTTCAGCATCACGGATTTTCGGTATTTTTATAAATCCAAGCTGTGAACCCTGCAATAGCACAACGCCCTCGCCGACTCCAAATTCCCTTTCGCCAATCTCGTCAATGTATTCTTTTGTTATCAGCATTTCATAAATACTTCGTATAGGTGCTCCTACAACGATTATGATTCCATAATTTAGCCGGCTCCCAGACGGGAAAGCGGCGGCATCTGGGCGTTGGCATGATATAACAAGCCGTACAGACAGAGAACGTCCGAGCATTAATATTTCTGAAACTTTCCTCATAATGTTATCCGCCTTCTTTTTTTCTATTCCTTGTATGGAAAGAATATTTGCCATATACTCATCCCAGATTAGTGTCACAGGATGCCTTGTTTTATCTTCTCCAGACTGTCGTTTATGCAAAATCCCGTATACTGTCTCCAAAGCATCTATAGAACTGTTATATGGATAATAACGGTCACATTCACGTAAATACAGAAACTGGTCATCCTGTTTAAAATCGGCAAAATAGACTATACCTTTTTGTTTTACCGCATTGCATATTCTGGCAAACAGGATATTCACCGCATAACTTTTCCCACTTCCAGACATACCACATAATAAAATATGGCTGTTTGTTTTTTCACTAATATCCGTTATCATCGGTTTTTTCTCGCCGTATCCGTACCACTTATCATAGTCAAAACCCAGAATCAAATCAGAATTCATCATCGTATAAATCACCCCTTGACACTGTTTTCCTTCCTTTCGCTGTTACCATGACAATCCGCTTGCCGTTTGCCCTTCCACCGTAGCGAAGTTTTTCAACAAAATGGCAGTTCATAGCATCTGCAATATCTTCTTGTCTTTCCATCCATGTTTTCATGGGTATACTGGAATAGAACTCACGTATCGTCACATTGCTGTCTTTCAGATACTTTTTGTTCATTAAAATTGGGCATCCGTTGCGAAGGTCTTTTCCATGAAATGCCACATATAGTTTTGCTTCATCCGCTCTGACTGTAAACTCACCGATTGTATGTATTGCCGCATAGATACTGATAATTGGTATTAGTATAGCAATGATAGTAATCGTATAACGATATATCGGGAATAGGAACTGCGGTATATTAGTTTTTGTGAATTGTTAGACTGCAATGTTGGCTATCTGCTTGGCGCAAATGATTTACTAGAAAGCAGTCCGGTTTCGATAGCTTCGCACTATTCAGGCATATCTCCTGAAATTATTCGTTTTGCAAAAGACAATAATGATTATTTAGATTTCCTTAACTACTTTATGCATCCTGATAGATGCAAGAAGCTCTTTAACAAATTTATACTATCTACTTGGAAAGAATATACTATCGAGCAAGAATTGGATGCCTTAAAAGAGCCATTAAAAAAAGATATGTATGATATTTTTGAAAAATTCAGTGCAATGACTCCAATCGAGCAACTTAACATAGACAAGTATCGTGAATTTCTTGCTTACGAACTGCCTGAAAATAATCTTGCATTAACTTCAAAAGATAAAAATAAGCATTATGATATCAAGAAATGTCTTTCTGCTGAAAAATATAATGAATTAACTTCATCACAGGATAATAAACTAAACTATAATAAATTTATTAAATTTTTAGCTAATTATACCTATGAACCCCTAAATGAGAAATCCTTATTGGAAAAGCAAAAATACCATCTTGCTAAGACATTTCTTTCTTTAGTGGATAACTATCTTATGGACGAAGAATAAACGAAAATGAGGGGCAGAATCTTAATATAACTTTGCCCCTCTATCTTCATATCGATTTTTTAAATCTCAAATCCTAATTCTTTCATTCGCTGATCCCAGCTATCTTCATTATATTCTTTCCACGCTTCATACACTAAATTATTATTTGCATCCATAAACATATTTATTGCATTAAATCCATCATATTTCGTAGGATTCTTAAAACAATCTGGTAATTTTTTACCCAGATAATCTTCGCCCTCACCTTCTACCAGATAATCAGTAACATCATAGTTATGTGCTTCGGTAATTGCCACATAATAGCCATCCTTTTTTTTCAATACATCTATATATTCAGCCTTTGCATTTTCCACATAAGTTTTTCCATCTGCCGCAATACCATTTAAATATACATTTGTATTATAAACTAAATATGTTCCATACACTTTTGAATCAACAACAGAAATTTTGCATTTCAAGTTTTTCTTTCCCACTGTTGCAGTTATCGTACAGCTTTTTCCAACATTATCTTTTGCCGTAACCTTCCCTTTTGCAGAAACAGTGGCAACTTTTTTATTTGAACTTTTCCAAACCACTTTCTTTTTTCCTGCATTTGATATGCTAAGTGACAGCGATTCATTCGGAACAAGCTCTGCTGTTTTCACATTCAGCTTCATAGCCGCCGCTTCTGCTGTTATCAAATCTCCCGTAAACATTCCTGTTGCCATACCCGAACTAAGCAGTACCGTTACCATTACCAGCAACATGGCAGTCCTTTTCATAAATTTTTTTGCTTGTCGCATACTTTTTCCTCCTTTTTGTCCGTCATATGTTGGACATTCAAGAAGATTGTACATCATTTGTTGTACACTGTCAAGGAGGATGGTGTAAATATGGGATATTATCCACGATTAAGAGATTTACGGGAAGATAAAGACTTGTCAATCAGAAAGCTTGCGGATTTACTTCATATGCAACGAACCACATATCACAACTACGAAACAGGAAAAAGAGAACTGCCATTTGAACTGGCTATTACACTTGCAAAATTTTACGACGTATCTTTGGATTATATTGCAGGCTTGACAAATGACAGTACTCCTGCCAGTAAAAAATAAAAAATGGATATTTCAAATCTGACTTTGAAATACCCATTTTTTATTGTATTCAATGATTTATTTTTTCTTATTTTTTGAACGTGTTCTCTTGAATTTGGTCGTAAATTGGTCGTAAATCCCGACTTCCAACCATTAAAACCGTTGATTTTACTGGCTTTCTTTACCCAAAGTTTTCATCGCAGGGATTTTAAGTCAGTTTAATTTAAAATGGCTTATTTCCCTTTAACTAGCCGCTTTTGGGCATCTCTGCCACAGCCATATAACGCTATTTCATTGATTAAAACCTTTGAATTTGTCGTACTCTTGTCGTATGGCACACAAGTTGTCGTACCCTCCGTCAGTCCTAGCCGGACTCTTTCCTAAAATACATCCAATTTGTGTGCTAAATTTTCAATCGCTTCCTGTTTCTTTGCATCGGTGACTTCTGCATAAATGTCCATCGTTGTTTCAATATTAGCGTGTCCCATTATAGACTGAATCACCTTTAAATTTGTTTCATTCTCGCAAAACCTCGAACAAAAGGTATGCCTCAAATGATGACATGAGAAATGTGGTATTAGCACAGGCTCCCGGTGTTGCTTAGAAGCATTAACCACTTCTTCTGCATTGTACGATTCGTATATACGCTTGATTGCCCGGTTGATAGACTGCGGATTGTGGACATAGCCAAAACGGTTCATAAAGATAAAACCTTTCATCCCGTCAATCTCCGTTTCGTTGAATCCATTTTCCTGTTGGTCTGCAAACTCCGCCCGGAGCGCATCATAGTCCGCATCCATCATCGGAATACTTCGTATACCCGCTTCTGTCTTTGGGAGTGATATAGAAAACGTACACATCGGGTGTTCCTTAAATTCTCTGCTGTAATAAACCAGACTGTGGTTGATGCTGATAACTCGTTTTTCAAAATTTACATCTTCCCACCTTATCCCGATTGCTTCCCCAATCCTACACCCCGTCCCTAACAGAAACTTGAATAAAGATGTCCAGCGGTAATATGTAGGATTGTTTTCTATATAATTTATAAAGGCTCTCTGCTGTTCCAGAGTTAAAGCGTGTCTTACACCATGATTTCTACCCGGCTGTTTTTTAATCTGCGCCATAACCCCGTCACTCGAATTGTTACGGATAATATCATCCCGCACTGCCAACTGGAATGTAGGGTGAAGTACCGTATGAATCGTTTCTAACGTGTTAATCTGCATCTCCTTATCTTTTAGTAAATGCTGGTAGAATTGCAACACATCGGAAAACTTTATCGCTGCGATTTTCTTCTTCCCAAACCCATTCCGGATAAAACGGTCATACATATATTTGTAGTTCCTCATGGTTGTTCCCCTGAGTTCTGACTTTGTAGATATATACCTGTCAAATACAAAATTGACCGTTGCACTTCCAGCTACATAGGTATCCAATCCGTCTAGCTGGTCTTTAATCAGCTTTTCTTCCCTCTCACGCAGCTCCATAATGTCCTTAGAGTATATGCTCCGGCGTTTTCCTTCCGGATCAGTATAGGTATAAACATACTTGCCATCACAACTGCGTTGGGTTTCGCCTTTTCTTAAAACTCTCCCTTTATTATCCTTTCTTGATTTTGCCATCTCTGCTCCTTTCTCAAGGAAAGAGATTTCGTACTAGCTACTTATCGGTTCTTCCATTGCATACTGCAAATCAATCCCCTTTTGTAGCACTTGCGTTATGGTCATGTCATGTTTGGACGCATATTCCCTTAGTTTTGCGGCTTCTTCCTCTGTCAATTTCAATCCGATAAGGCTTTTTTTCGGATTGTCAGACTTTGGTCTACCTGTCCTAGCCACAATATACACCTCCATCCATTTCATAATCATTATACTTTTAGTTTAACCAAAAGTCAACACTTATTTTTGGTTATACGAAAAATCTTTCTCTCCAACATACACGCCTATTGACTATTTCACACGAAATGATTCCAGATACTGGTCAAACACATCCAAATCAACCAATACCATTCTGTCAATTTTCAATATTGCGCCCGCATCCTTCGCCAAAGACTGAAATTTATTCATCCCCATGCTGTACATTTCTGCACCTTCTTTATATCTGACTAACCTCTTTTTGTTAATCGCTTTCGGTATTCTTTGCATTAAAAATATCCTCCTAATTCTTTGCACAGCTTTATCTGCTAATAAACGGACAGAATTACACTTCTCCCCATTTATTAGCAGATAAAAACTGCAATACAGGTGGCGGCTCATTACGCCGCCCACATCGGTCTTGCACCGTCATTTTATTGACCGGGCTGCAGTTCCCCACAACCCGGAAGTATCATTATCACAGATATGCTTCATCGCCCCATGTAACTGCTACATATTTTGCCCGATCTCACTCGCTCCTTACCTTTGCTTCAATGCACTTTTCCAACATTTCCTCGCATTTCACCCTGTTTCAGACAGGGCAGGTACGTCATGGCGTATCTGCTTAGTGGCTCTGCATATCCTCACGTCCTGTATGCAATACAGTATTCAGTTTTCAAGGTACAACGCTGTAAAACTCCGTCAGCTATGGAAAAGGGCTGCTAACCGTCCCCTATACCGCTTCAAACGCCAGTATCTTTGTAATCAGCTTCGTTTCAAGTCTCCGGCGCAGCGTTTCATCAACACAAAAATGAAGCCGACCACTCTCGTCATACATCTTCCGGGTGGACAGGGTAATTATGTATCCCTCATAATGCTTCAGGACTTTGTTGATTGCCATTACATCGCCTTCTGATGCTGCCTTTATGATATGGAAAGGCAACAAATTCTTTTCTTCTCTGCTCTTACATTTTTTCATCATCTGCTTTTCCCTCCATAATCTTCCTTAAAATCTCCAGTGAGCGTGTCCGGTGTTCATGGACTGTGCTGCGGACAAGATTCATCTCCCTTGCTATATCCGCATCGCTCATTTCCAGAAAATACGAAAGCAGTATCACATTACGCTTCCGTTCTGAGAGTTCCTGCAACGCTTCCGCAATCAGGGTGTCTTTTACTTCAATGTCATATCCATGTACTGTAAAATGACTGTTCTCCACTCCGTACTCGTCCATAACAAACAACTGGTTCAGCTCCTTTTCAGACAGTTCAGAAAACATGGCTTCATGCTCCCTGCGGTAACCCATGTGCCGGTAATAATTGATTGCTTCGCCCTTGAGCGACATCTGGCACAGGCGGTCAAAGCGATGCCTGATTGTCATTTCATCATGGCAAGAAGGTTTCTTCAACAGAGTTCACCTCCTCCCCCGTTGTGACATGACAAAGGCATTCGCCTTTTCCCTTTCCGTTGTATCTGCCAAATGGCGGTAGGCTGATGTTCGGGTGGGAGTAAAAAATTTTAGAAAAAATTTTTGTATATAAAAAACGCCCGGATAGGCAAAATGCCCGCTGGACGTTATTCATATCTTCTATTCTGTTTTCTCCACACACAACGAGTGTGTATAGTTCACTTGTCAGGGTATATTCTGCTTTACTGCCAGTAAAACACCTTATAAAAGAACCTTCCCACGCCAATAGCCGGACAGGTTCACTAAGTCAAAAAAATATCCCTCAGACCGTTCAGAACACATAAATTCCCCTAAACGTACCCAAAGGATAAAAATTCACGCAAAAAACCTCTGGATACTGCGTTTTTTTATATGCAATATCCAAAGTCTTTTTACTCTTTTATGTGCATTATACCCCTCTGATAAAGTGATTTATTAGTGCATTTTTAAAGCAAAATGTGCAATATACACTATACATGGAGGTGCATATATGGCAAGAAAAAAGAAAATTGACAAGGAAATGGGATTCCGTCTGAAGAAGGCTAGAACCGACCAGAAGCTGACCTATGAAGAACTGGCTGAAAAATCCGGCGTTTCCTCCCGCTATATCAAGGAAATCGAAAATCATGGAAATGTGCCAAGCATTGAAAAGCTAAGGCAGCTCATACGAGCCTTACATATTTCCGCCGATCCGTTTTTCTATCCAGATGCCCCGGCAGACAATCCTGACTACAAGCGTCTGTTGGTCTATCTGTCACAATGTACGGAGGAATAGATTACAACAATCCTTGCTATTGTGGAAGCCTATCTTCGGACATACAAACATCCCAAAGAATAGAATATCCCCAACATCTGAATTTTTTCGTGAGTATTTCTGGATTTTTCTGAACCATGCAAAAAGGTGGCTCGCTTTCTGTCCTGCCAGCCACCTCTTTATCTATTTGCTGAATTTTTTAAGAAGCTCCTTTATCCGCATACGCTTTTTTATAATGCCAAGTCCGTCAAGAACCTGTACGCTGTCCACAAATCCCTGATAATATGCCCGCTGTTCTTCCTTGTAATGGGCATGATCCACCGCATCCATATACTCCTCCAAAAACTCCCTGTCCTCTTTCGGCAGCTTGGAAAGATATGCTTCAAATGCCTTCTGCTTCTTTTTCAGTTCCCGGCTGGCTGCTTCTGCTTCCTCCGTCTGGACGGAATACTCCCTATCCTCTGATTCGCTTCGCAGTTCCTCAAAGACATCCGACAATGTTTCAAAAACTTCATTCATGCTTGTTTCCACCTTTCTCTGTTAAAAATATTATTGTATTTTACAGGCAGTATTATCAATCCCCAATTTCTCAATAACAAGATAATTCCCTAACACTTCATCTTTAGAAGTATATTATCAACAATATTTCGTAAATCAATGGTAAAGGACTTCATCTTTAGAAAGTTGGTGGTAGGATATTAAAATCTATTGGAATAAAGAAAACAACTCCAAAAACCTAATCGGTCAAAGGGTTATGGAACTGCGGGCGGAAAGGAAACTGTCACAGAAAGCCCTTGCCGAACAGCTCCAGCTTGCCGGGTATGAATTTAGTGACCTGACCATTTTACGGATTGAAAAAGGGACAAAGTTCGTCCCGGATTATGAAGTGGTGGCTCTGGCAGAATTTTTCCATGTATCATGCGACTACCTTTTAGGAATGAAACCAGAAAAATAAGCAGCAATCTGTAAGTCTCCCCACAGACCGCTGCTTATTTTTTATCTAAACGACAATTCTTGTTAAAACGATACCCCACACCCCATACTGTTTGAATATAGAACGTTTTGCTCGGATTATCCTCTATCTTTTCTCTGATATTCCGAATGTGGCTCATTACAACGTTGTAATCTCCAGTATAAGGTTCTTTCCAGACAATATCATAGATTTGCTCTTTGCTGAAAATCATTCCGGCATTCTTTGCAAGCAGTAAGATAATCTCAAACTCTATAAAAGTAAAATTAATTTTCGAGCTTTTTTTAATTACAATACGTTCGCTCTCGTTGATCTCCAATTCTTTGAACCTTAAAATATTGAGCGGAGTATCTGCAACCGCCAAACACTTTGTACCTACATTAACATAGGACATAATACGTTGAAACATATCTTCTTCGTCATCATTAAATGTCAAAACCATTATCTTCCCAAAATAATCATCTCCCAGCATCCCTACCGCCATAACAAATATATTTTCAAACATACTTATATCGTTACGCAATAACTTTTTCCAATACAAATCTTACTACGCCATCTTCCACCTGAAAGAAAAAAGGCATCCCCGGTGCTGCATTGTCATACGTCTCAATGTATTTTATAAACTCCTGAACCTGCGCCGTTGTGTATTCTTCCGGATACTCGGAGCCTGTAAAATCCCCGTTCCAATCAATAAACGTATATACCGTTTGCTTATCTAATTCCCATACAACGGTTTTTTCATCCGGATTATATATATAGTAACCATCTGTCATATCATCCTCCATAAGGTTTAGTTTCTTAACCTTTTCCTCATTATCATCCGTAATAAACTCAACCACATCCACGGTTATTGTGCTTTCCGTCATACCCTTTAAAAAAGCTGCAACATATACCTTACCATCCTCATCGGCAAATGTTGGATTGGAAACTTCGCTACTTTGCGGGTTCTTTTTCCCTATTGTAATTACTGTTATTGCAATAATGATTGCAATTAAGATAATCCCTGCCAATATGTAGATGCCTGTTTTCTTATTTGTAATTTTACCCATAGTCTGCTTCCTCCCTATTTTTTTATCAATTTCTTCTTTCAGTCCATCCGGTACATTTATATCTTCGGCTTTCTCTTTTAGCGCTTTCCTGATCAGCTTGTCTATTTTTTCTTCTTCATGATCACTGATTAACATATTCATGGTGTCTCCTTTATTTTCAACTGGATTCTAAGAATATCTCTGTTTTATAAATGATAACGGCAAGACCTCAATACAGCACCAGACCTTAATTTAATAAGCCAAAGGCAATTCCGTCCCCATACACTCCAAAAAACTGCTCTATTTTTACTTTCTCCAACATGAGAAATGCCAATGCCATACCAAGCTCTGACCGCTGTATAATGAATTTACTCCCATCTGACAAACACAAATCCGTTAACTCTTTATTTGAAATCTCCAGTCCCAAAATTACAATTCCTGCTTGATAAGTAGATACTATAATTTCATTATCCTGTTTGCCAAATGCCCGTATCAGCTCTCTCGCTATCGTTTGTAATGCGCAATATATGTATTCCCCAATGTCTATTTCCCTGTTAAATGCTTCGTCTTTTGGCATTGGTTTAACAGAATAACCACTCTCTGCAAAGCAATCTTCTATTCCTTCATAAAGGTTTAAACATAATGTCGCTAAGCTCATTTTATCCACACAGCCACTCCTTCTTTCCGTCCTTATTTTTCATAAGTCCATATCTTTTTAATCTGTTGCTCTATCTCATTAAAGCACCATCTTTTCCGACTCCTTGCTACACAGTTTGGATCATTCACTTTAAATCCGGCTTCATCATAACCGTATATTACAATAAAATGCCCCGACACAGTGAAATCTCCTTCACCCATTGCACATATGATAACAGCCCCCTTATCCAATTCAGCTTTTATGGCACGCTCTGTTACCCTCGGCTCACTTACTCTAATCCCATATAACAGAGGAACCTCTTCCATAAACACCCATGCTGTCCCTATTCCCTCCACATAATAATTATTGCTCATAGCATAGGCGGCAAGTTTATCCGGTGTAAGCGCATCATCATCAGTTAGATAATATAGAACCATTGACATACATGTTGGCCCGCATCCTGACAATCCAATAATGCTGTCCTCACCATAGGGTAAATATCCCCATCTGGTATCCCATTGAAGAAACAACGGATATTCCTGTTCCTTTTCTAAATTAGTCAGTCCTTCTGCAGTTCTCCTGTTTTCATCCAAATATCCTGATACGAAATCTGCCATCTCTGGATTATTTGCCAAAGCTGCCAGCATACTTTCCGGATAGAGAGAGTTATTTTTACTGATTTCCTCAATAATCGGATTTATCTGCCCTAATTCGTCCAGTCTTTGCAGCGTTTCAGTCCATGTGCGCTGTACCGGCTTTTCTACATCTATGATATCAATGCTGCCCACAAAATCCGTTTCCTCCTCCGTTTGGGCTGTAGTTTCGGCGTTTCCATACTGCAAAATCTCTATTCGATTCAGTATAATTTGTATTTCTTCCAATTCAGCTTTTATATTTCTAATGTAGGATGTCAACATAACCAAAAGTATCATGAGGGCAATCAGCAATAGCCCATTTCCTGACTGTTTTCTCTTTCTTCTATCTCCCCTTCTGGTATTTCCGCCGCTATCTCCCATTCCATTTCCCTCGTAAATTCTTCCTGTTTTTGCTCTCTTTGGTTATTAATACAATCCTCTTTTTCTCTTTACTTTTTCCACACCCAGTACCGTTAATAATAAACTTCCTGCAAGCAGACTTGATAACAGAATACTCCAGGCCATACATGATAGGGTGCAGCCGAATATCCTGTATATTTCATTCCCGACATAATAATGTGTAAAAGAGGTCATTCTTAATGGCATGAAATTCGCAAAATAGTGATTTACCTGCCATAGATACATCTGGTCAAAAAGTAACAATGTAATCCAGAAAAAAGCAAGCACTACCGCACTACTCATTATTTTCTCCATAACTGCCGTAATAAAAAGAAGCAGACAGATAACGAACAGGAATGCGACAAAGCCAATCGCTACATTAATAAAATACTGTTGCAGGTAAGTAATCTTATATAGTGAGAAAAATGTCGTTGCAGTGCTCTGAATGTACTGATTACCTCCATATAAACCGAAAGGTATCATTTTTATTGCAAAAAATACAATCATTCCCAAAGCGTATAGTGCTGTTCCTACTATAAATGCCATCAATATCCTCGCCGTATCCAGAGGCTTTTTTCCATATCTGGATGACCGATACAATTCATTCATGCTTACTTTCGGATCAGTTCCAAAGAGCGGAAGCAGCAGGACTGATATAACTATGAATAATAATGGGACAAATGTCCCCATATCTTCATTCAATCTTTTCCACCCCTCCGCATAGTCAAATGGAATATCAGAAAGTTCTTTTGCTCTCTGCAAAAAATATTCTTCTTCCTCTGGCGTATACTGTATATATTGATTTTCCTCTAACATAGCCCTGATTCTTGACAGACGTGTTTGATAAAAACTGCTCGCCTCCTCATCAGTCAACTCCTGGGCTGATTTTCCTCCATAGTTTAACCTAATCACTTCACTCAGGCTGTTTTCGTCTGCATAAATTAAATTCTCCTGTTGCCGTACAACGTCAATCAACTCCCTGCCTATCGTTTTTCCACGCAGGTTCTTCTTTGCATGAGCAAGGTTTTCCTGCCATGTGACAGCAATCCCATCCATATCCGGCACCTCATAGCTTTGCAGGGACAGATATGTGCTGCACGCAGAAAACAGGAAAACAATAGTCAGAAACAATAGGAACTTTTCTTTGCTTAAAATTCTTTTGCCCTCAATTTTTATAATCTCTATCATCTTGTGTCACCTCATTTCCCGCATCGCCATTATACGCTGTCTCTCTGTTAGTTCAACCAATACCCTTTATAGGAAAGCCGCAAAACCAGCCACAAAACAACTATATACGCTGCGCTTAAGAAAAGGGCTATTACAAAATATGGCACCATCATATCCCCGACAAACAGAAAATCTGTCAACAATGCGCTCTCTTTAAACTGCAAAGGGTTGAACATCTTAATCTGGCTATATGTGGATGCCTGCCGGAACATCAGAACCACTGCAATAATACCCAAAACCGCAGCAATCTTTGTATTTTTTATTTTAATAGACAAAAGCATCACTAAGTTTGCCATAACCAATGCTCCTGCCAACCCACATAAAAACACAACCAGCAATGCAGTCCCAACGCTGAAATTATGGAGACACTCAAACCAAAATGTCTGTGCAGAGGCTCCCAGACCATGAAGACTTGCTATTCCTCCATGTATCGCAATAAGCATCCCGACATAAATCAGGTAGACTGTAACCGCAAACAAATTTCCTGCAATCCACCTTGCCTGCATATCTTTTTTTCTTCCGCACACCGAGGCCAGCGCCAACTCATCCATACCGTTCGTGCTGTCTTTCGCATAGCATCCGGCTAGACAAAATGCAAGAATGATAAAAAAGACCGGATATTCCATGCCAAAATACCCAAACACATTCGCCCAACCTGTGTGATAGGCAATCCGAAAAGGAGTTTTTATACTCTGGATCTTTTGCTCCAGAACAGAAATCTGCTTCGTTGAATACGGGAACAACCCGTTTTCTTCATTCACATATAAAAGCTGCTCCAGTACTGCCTCTTTATATTTACGGTAAAAATTTTCCTCTGAATCCAAAAAGCTGTAATCCAATCCTACCTTTTCATTTCCATTAGACATATAAGGACCATAATAAGCGTAATTGATCACATAGTTAGACACGATATATTTTGTCATGCCTCCTGTTCCCAAAAAACCCCGATTTTCATCCAGATATGCCTTGTCATAACTGGCGTTATATTTCTCAATTAACGTCCTGATATATTCATCATCCAGTACACCTTCCAAATCCTCTGATGCCTCTTTTAATGTCCAGAACGAAGCCAGTCCCTTTACCATATTTCCATCTGAGCCTATGGTTCTGTACTGAAGATTCAGCGTCACAATGGCAAAAAGTATGGTAAGGACACTTAATGCCACAAGAGAAACAAAGGATAGCCCATTCCACATTTTTTTATATTCCAGCTTGATTAAATCCTTCAATTTTCAGTCCCCCATTATTCCTTATAAGAACCGCCATAATGAATTACACTCCAGTCGCTATCTTTTCCATCTCTCACAAGGATTAAATACTGCCAGTTCCCATTATCACAATATTCACAAACAAAAATATTCTCTGAATCATAGCCGTCTGCCACGCCCTTATCCTCTGCTTCATATATTTCGGTAATTCCCGGATCAATACAAGGATATACAACTGCATTTGTTTCAACAGAAATTTTCAAAGTTTCTGTCACATATTTTTTTGCTGTTTCATAAGCCTTATTCAATTCTCTGGAATCAAAATTCTGCATATAATCCGCCGTATCCGCTTGAAAACCAAAATTTTCTGCATTAGGAGCACCATATCCTGACACGCCATTCCCCATTGCAACATTTGTCATGCTTTCCCTTTCCTCACGATACTGAGCAAGCCTCTCCTCCAAATCCGCATCTGCCTCATTCTGCACTTGCTGCCTTTCAGGCTGCTGCAGCTCCTGCTTTTCAGATTGCTGCACTTCGGTTCCCTTATTTTCATCCTCTCGCTCTACACCAATCTGAATATCATGAGAACCAGCCTTCTCCTGTCCATCATTTTCCTTTTCCGCAGAAATTGATTCCGGCTGCATAATCTGAGTTTCCGATGTATCGTCTTTGCTCATTGAACAGGCTGTTATACTCATAACCATTGCAAATAATACCAACCCTAAAAATATCTTTTTTCTCTTCATTGTCTTTCACTGCCTCCGTTTATTTCAAATTTGTTTGTTATCAATCATTTACTTACTAGCGCCGCCTGCAAAGATATAGTAATCTTCCAGTGTTGGCTCTGCAAGATAATTCTCCACACCGGGATACTGTTCTCCAACAAAGCGAACCTGCACTTCTTTCCCCATCTGTTTTAAATGAATTACTGCCCGCTCCATCCTCAATTTCTGGTACACTTCATGACTTACAACCGTCTCCCATACCTGTCCTTTTACACTTCTGACAATCTCATTCACATTTCCTGTCTTTAAAATGTTCCCTTTCTTCATCACCACAATTTCATTTGCAATCGCCTCAATATCAGAGACAATATGGGTTGACAGCAGAACTATTTTGTCCTTTCCCATGTCACTGATAATATTGGAGAATCGAATACGCTCCGTAGGATCAAGACCTGCAGTAGGTTCATCAAATATCAATATCTCTGGCTCATTGATGATTGCCTGTGCAATCCCAATCCTGCGCTTCATACCTCCTGAAAAGGTTTTTACCTTTTTTCCTGCAACATCTGAAAGGTTTACAAATTCCAGGACTTCACTTATCCTTGATTCAAGCCTGTCTTTTGGGATTCCTTTCAAAACTCCCATATACTCCAGAAAGTCCCTTGCGGTAAATCCGGGATAGACACTGTAATTCTGAGGCATATATCCAATCAGCCCCCTATATTCCTCATCCATCGCAAAAATATCTTTTCCATTGTACTGTATTTCTCCTTTGGTTGGAAAATCCACAGTAGCCATCATCCGCATGAGTGTGCTTTTCCCCGCCCCGTTCTCTCCCAGCAACCCGTAAATACCTTTTTGCAGCGTAAAACTGACATTACAAAGCGCTTCTTTTCTCCCATAACGCTTACACAGATGTTTTACTTGTAACTCCATTTCCATGCCTCCTCGTATGCCTATTTCCAACCCGTTCGCCTTGATAAATCGCCCCAAAATCAAAAATGCCCAGATAGGATACATTTATATCCTATCTGGGTATTGCGACTTACTTTCGGCAAAGTTGTGTTAAAGTTGTAAAATATATTCTCTTTAAGAAATTTTATTCTCCCATTACAGTTAATTTATAAGTAATGACCGCATATTCATTATAATATAATTCTGAACTGACATCTGCACTATCCTGTTCGTATTGGTTCAAATCAAAATATCCCTTTTTCCTTCGCTGAAATTCCATCTCTGCACATAACTGACTATCAGCTATCTCCAAAAATGCCGATGCTCCATCTAAATTAAATACTATTTCCGTATCATTTTCCTGAAACCCTGCTAATTCCGCAAATAGACTCAGCTTATCAGCGGGCAGATTATCCGGCAGATTCCTATACAAAGAAATTTCTGCCCCCAGTATATTTCCAGTAACAGCATTGATATATAATACTGCATTCATTACCCCACCTGAAAACTGTACCGTCCAGAAACTGCAATATGGTTCTAGTTGACCGGACATTTCATTTTGTTCCGAAACACTCAATGTGGCATTCACAAAATGTGTATCCGATCCCTGTCCGCTTTCTTCTATTGCCATATCTGCCAGCCACATTTCTCCTTTCTGTATCGCCTCTGTCATGGATATTTGTCCCACTACCGGATTATGCACAGTCTCACCTGTCCGGCTGTTCCAACTACTGATTGCCTCTGTTACCTGTTCCGTTGTAAGTTCATAACTTCTCTGAGCAGAATCTTCCCCATCTTCGTTTTCTTCACTCCCCCCCTGTTTCTGCCATCCCCGGACAGGCGCTTCCACCACAGTTCTCCCTCTTTCCGTCAGCATTTGTTTTTCTCTTGCTTCCATGATAAAATTCATTCCTGCCATGCTACCAAAAGCAAAAACAAGAGAAAGAAATATAGTAAAAAGCGTATATTTATATGCTTTATTCATCCGGTTTTCCCTCCTGCAGGCGAAATGCTATGTTAATCTCAGTTCCCGTTCTTCCATCGCTTTCTACTTTCATTTTTGCCTTATGTATTTCCACAATCTTTGCTACCAGAGCCATTCCAAGTCCTGCTCCATGCTGTTTCCTTGATCTGGACTTATCCACCATATAAAAAGCCTCTGTAATCCGTCCGAGTTCATTCACCGGTATTCCTTTCCCATTATCTTTTATCATAATCTGATAAAAATTCTTCCCTTGCTTTCCTCTTATCCATATATCTTCGCAATCCGCCTTTACTGCATTATCCACGAGATTCAGTATCATTGTCTTGAAAAGGTCAAAATCGACTTCTATACAACACTCTTCTAATTCCAAGTGCAATGCTACCTCATTCTTTTCGCATACTGGTTCAATGCCCTGACGCAAATTTTCAAACATTTCCTGCACAAATAACGGTTCTAAGAAGAAATCCTGTTTGTCCAGTACAAATAAATCCATCAATTTCAAAGACAAAGACTCAAGTCTCATACCTTCATTCAATATATATCCGGCAGCACTCTTTACTTCTTCCCTGGGCAAATCACGCTGGTACAGCATATCTGCATAGCCAATTACGGATGTCAGTGGAGTTTTCAGCTCATGCGCAAAATTCGCTGTAAAATCTTCTTTCTGCCTTGCCACATCTGACAATTCGGCAATTTTTTCCTCTACTTGCTCTGCCATCAGATTAAAATCCGATGCCAGTTCACCAATTTCATCTTTTCCTTTTGTGCTGATTCTTTCAGAATACTCCCCTCCCGCAATTCTCCTCGCTGCCTTTCCCACTTTCTTTATGGATGCTGTGATTCCTTTTGTCAGCAGGAATATCACTGGGAAACTGATAAATAAAAGAATTATGTATAACTTCTGAAAATAGATCATCATGCTTTTCTGTGCATCTATCACTGAACTAATGTCAGTCTGTGTAATCAAATACATACTATTTTCGTCCTGTTTAACATAATCGTATACAAAAATATAGCTTTCTCCCGCTTTTTCATAAATCTGAAAGGATATTCTGTCATCATCTTCTTCGTGAACGTTGAGTTCCCACGGCTGCACCGCTATATTGGAAAAAAGATACGCTCCATCTATTCCATATATAGCTACCGGAACAGAAAAATTATTTGAAATGCCTGCAAGCTCAGTTTCTTCATTTTCAAAGAAATTCGGTTCAGAATAAAGAATAGATTGCAGGATGTATTTATTGTACTGAAAATTCTGAAAAGCATATTTCTTTTCCTGACTGATTGCATTTCTGGACGCAAAATCTATCAATAAAAAACCGGCTATCTGAAAAGCAATTCCGAATATCAGTATGAAGCACAGAAATATTTTGTGAAATAATTTCATTCATTTCCCTCCAGCCTATACCCCACACGAAATACTGTCTTGATCTCTTTCTCCCAATTTAACTTTCTCCTCAACCGCTGAATATGAGAATCTAATGTACGGGTATCTCCCATAAATACCTCTCCCCATACCTTTTCATATAATCTCTCCCGGTATAAAGCTACGTTCTTGTTTTGTACAAGCTCTACTAACAAATCAAATTCTTTCGTTGTCAGTTCAACTGGCAGTCCGGATTTACTGACCGTTCTGGAAACTATATCAATTTCTACGTCCCCAAAAGACAACTTTTTATTTATCTTCCCATATCTTCTAAGCAGTGCTTCTACTCGTGCCAATAGTTCCCCTATCTGGAATGGTTTCACAATATAATCATCCGCTCCGAGTTTTAATCCCCTGATACGGTCATTCAAAGCGCCTTTCGCAGTCAAAAAAATCACAGGTGTACCACTCGGTTTAATATATTCCAATAACTCATAACCATCAATCTCCGGCAGCATGATGTCTAACAAAATCAAATCAAAAGTTTCCCTTTCGATATAATCTGCGCCTGTCTTTCCATCATAGGCACAGGTGCAGCGGTATCCTTCCGCTGACAGATTTATCTTTATTAAGTTTGCTATTGCTTCTTCATCTTCAACAATCAATATCTTGTGCATTGATATACGCCTCCATTTTGATAAGTATACCACAGACTTGCGACTTAGTTGTGTCATAAAACTTAAGTTATTTTAAATACTGCCGACACACCCTCCGGGAGTGTCGAAAGACAAGAATAGCAAGCACTGCCTATGTACGGACACATAGGCGAAATTCCCCATATCTCCCTACCGTCCGTATGATGAAATTTCCATAGGGAAGTATCCCTAACCCTCTTTGCTTTTCTTTCCGTTTTTCTCTGCCAGTCCTTGACCTTCTCCCACAGATTTGCTACAATAACACATGGATAATTCTATCCAAAACAACTGAACAGACACGAAACCAGACTGTTGTAAACCGTACAAGTTACAGCAGTTTTTTTATGCCCAAATTTAGAAAGGACGATGTAAAAATGGCAAACAGGACACGAACCAACCGGAATGAATTTCACTTAGATGACAAAGAGCAGTACATCCTTGACGAGAAGTTTAAGCTGTCTGGCATGAAAAGCAAATCGGCTTTTATCCGGAAGCTGATTTTATACGGATATGTCTATGACGTGGATTACAGTTTTTTGCGGGAATACAATACGGAACTGGGGCGGATCAGCTCCAACCTGAACCAGATTGCGAAAAGAATTAACAGCACAAACCACATCTATCAGGAAGATATGAACGAAGTAAAGGAGTTAATGAAACAGGTATGGCAGTCACAAAAATCCATGCTATCACAGCAACCGTTGATAAAGCGGTAGCCTACATATGCAACCCGGACAAGACAGATGAAAGCATCTACATTTCTTCCTATGCCTGTGCGCCGGAAACCGCAGCGATTGACTTCAAATATACCTTAGACCACTGCCGGGAAAACAGCCCCAATAAAGCCTATCATCTGATACAGGCTTTCGCTCCCGGTGAGGTCAGTTTTGACGAAGCGCACCAGATTGGAAAGGAACTTGCTGACAGGGTTTTAGAGGGGAAATATTCTTATGTTGTCACCACACATATTGATAAAGGTCACGTCCATAACCATATCATTTTCTGTGCTGCTGACAACATAGAACATGACAAATACCATGATTGCAAGCAGAGCTATTACCGCATCCGAAAATTAAGTGACGAGCTGTGCAATGAGCATAACCTTTCTGTCATTATCCCCGGTGGGGAGCGTGGAAAAAAATACAACGAATGGCAGGCAGATAAGAACAGCGCCGCATGGAAAACACAGATAAGGAAAGACATCAACGCCGCCATAAAATCATCCTCCAACTATAAAGAATTTCTGCTCCTGATGCGGGCGAAAGGCTATGAAATAAAAGGAGAAACTTTTGGGGAAGATGCCCTCAAATTTATCTCCTTCCGTCCACTCGGCAAAGACCGTTTTGTGCGTGGCAGCATCAAGTCACTCGGAAAGGAATACACAAAGGAGCGCATCAAAGAACGGATTGAACTAAAACGGGAACGGAAGGCAGTTATCCCCAAAAAGGATTACGCAAATAAGAGATTGATTGATACCTCCGATGAGAAATTCCAGAACAGTCCGGGGCTGCAGAGGTGGGCGGCGGTGGAGAATTTAAAGATTGCGGCACAGGCATATAATGAAGCTGGCTCCCTAAAAGAATTAGAACAGAAAATCGCCACCACTGCCGCCACCGGGAAGGAAGCAAAGCAGACTGTCCGCAGGCTGGAGAACCGCATCAAAGACCTTGCGGAAATCATCAAGTATGCGGAGCAGTACAAGGCAAATAAAGCGTATCATACTGCCTATAAAAAGTCCAAAAACCCTGATGCCTATTTCCGTAAGCATGAGAGCCAGATCATCCTTTATGGCGGCGCAAGGCGTATGCTGGAGCAGGCGGGCGTCCCCTTAAAAGGCTTGAACATCGACAAGATGAAAGCGGAGTATCAGGAGCTGACTGCACAGAAAAAAGAACTGACCGCCACATACAAAAACTGTGAAAAAGAGCTGAAATCGCTGAACCGGAAACTGGAGAACCTAAACCAGTATTTAGGGCGCACAGAGCCGCCAAAAAGCGCACAGGAACAGCCAGACCGGGACAATAACCCTGCCCGGTAATATCCAGCCCGAAAAGGCTTTAAAAGCAAAAAAAGCATCGTGGACAGTGTGCATAACTCCCCATTCCGCTATGGACAACACTATTCACAGCATATGGAAAAGCAAAAGCAGCTTTCCCACATCCTGCAAACAGTGTTGCCCACAGCTCCATAAGACGGGGAGTTATACACACTGCCCACAATGCCGGCTACGGCGGAATCCCACCCATTCCTTCCTACTTTATTATATAAATCTAAAAAAATCCTTGCAGACAAGACCATATTCCTGTAATATAGTCTGCAAATCCACAAAAAAATAGGAGCGCCGAAGCACCCCCATTCCCTAAACCCTCTTGCAAAATCCGCAGTGTTGGTTTATAATCATCTTAGAAGCCGAAGGATTCAAGCACGTCCGACGGTTGTTCAATCGGAAACGAGTAATCAATTTTAGAAAAACAAACGGATCACTGGCTATTCTCTATTCGCAGTAGAGGATAGCCTTTTCCGTTACTTGCGGTTGTGTTTATTGTCTATGTATGTCAAGGCTGCAAAAATCACCAGCACCAACGTAAGCACTTCTAACGTATTCATACCGACCTCCTTTCCGTTTCCAGAAAGGACAACCGCAGACTATCCCTACTCGTTCTAATCTGACTAAGAGAATTATAGCACGTTATGTCGAATAATGCTATAAAAGATTTGCGTTAATCACTCCGCCGCTTCCAATGCCACCTCTGCAAATTCCGCATCGCTCATGGTTTCCAGTTTCCCTAAAACCTGTCCGGCAAGCTCCACCATGTCACTGTCCTGTATGTGGGGAATCACATTCTTTATATCAGCAATCATGCCCTTTCTGTCCTGCCCCTCAAACACACACATCAAATTGATTTCTTCCACTGTAAATTTATCCATCGCTTATATCTCCCTCTCTGATTTTTTCTCCGTTCCCTTTTCCGGGACTTCCTTCTCCGACTTATCTCTCTGCTCGATAACCGCTTTTTTCTCCGCCAGTTTTTCCTTTATGGAAATTCTGCCTGTCTGCTTCTCTTTTTCCTCTTTCGGCTTCTCATTGTTCAGAACGTTATCAATCATATTATAGTTACATTCTTCCAGTTCCTCAATCTTTGCAAGCGGCTTGTATTCTGTTAGCTTATCTAACAGCTCCTTTGCTTTCCTTGCGGTCTGTACGCCCTCGCTGTCATCAAGCTCCGTCCCTTTCCCGATAATATCCGTCATGCCTTCCCGGATACTGTCTGAAATGAGCGCATTAAGGAAATCATTCAGATACCCGGTATTCCCGTTACTGATGTCCTCTGTGATATTCGCTATCTGCGCTTCCCTGTCCTCCACTGTCTGATTGTACTGAACAGTGTCGTAGTTGTAGGAAAGCTGGTCTATCTCCGCAGCAAGGAAAGCCGCCTGCCACTTCTCCAGAGAACCCCTGACCTCTATATCCGGCAGCTTGTCGATCAGCTCCGCAATGACCTCCACCGCCTTCGGATTGTCTGTAATATCCGGCACATAGTCCAGAATCTCCAAATCCGCAACTCTGCCCGAAACAATATCCATCTGCGTGTCCTCATAGCTTTCTGTCCCTTCTGTATGGATATTGATGCCGATGCTTGGGATACCGTTCATCCTCTCCGGCGGTATCCGGTTGAAAATAGCGATTGCTTCCGGGACGTCTGCTATCCCTCATGGTACTCTCCGAAATTGTGGAATTCCCCGCACTCCGCCACTGTAAGGGTGACAACCGTCTGTTTTTCCTCCTGTGCCTGCCCTGCGGCTTTCTCCTGCAGGGCGGCTCGTTTTTCCTCAAGATAGGCTTCCACACCCGGAAGATACTCCCCAAGCGTCCCGGTCTTGCCCTCTGTAATGGGATTGATGTCTACCTTAACGCCGCCGATTGTAAAACCGGCCTCGTTGAAGGCATTGAACAGGGTATCTTCGTTTTCCCCGCCCCGGTACTCCACAGCCACGTCAAGGTCAGATACAGGTTCTTCCAAACCTCTGCACCTGCTCCCTGTAACCGCCATATCTACAAGCTCTATATCCATTCCATACTCGTCAATTTTGGACTGTAAATAAGCGTAAACACTCATTTCTATATCTTCCTGTGTCTGCCCGTTGACAGGGTTAAATAATTCCTCAGTTCTGGCTTTAAAATCGGCTATCACTTTGCTTTCCACCGCTTCCGGCACTTCGGTTCTGATACGTTCCTCAAGATGCTCTTTTGCCGCCTGCTCTGCCTTTTCTATCAATCCGTCATAATCAATCGGTATCAGTTCATCGTCAGTGCGGATACTGCCCTCCAGACTGCTCCTGTGCGCTGGCTCTTTCAAATCCGTCACAATCTCGTCAAGTGCCTGTCTGATTGTTATGTCCGGATTGTCATATACACCCCCGTCCAGTTTCCGGTAGTCCATATCATATATGGTGTAATCATACCCCTCAGTGGCTTCCTGAATACTGATATAACGGTCTGCCAGACGGAAGGCAAGCTCTGTTTCCACCCTGTCCGCTTCCCTAACATTGGCATCTATGTACGGATTTTCCCACTCCGTAAACGGTACATCTTCCACGATATGCTTCTGGTTGGCTGTTGGCATGAGGTGTTCCATTTTCCCCTGTCCATAGAGGGCATCAAACCTGTCCATATAGAGGGAAATATCGTCAAGACCGCTGCTCTTTAGCTGGTATTCAAACCGCTGTTTCACAAAATCCTTTATTTCCTCCGGCGACATTTCCCGGTGAACCCGTACCTTGTCAAAGCCGACCTCGTGATTTAAAGTCTGCAAATCCTCCATGAAGCGACTGCTTTCCTCTGCCGCCTTGCTGTGCGTAAAATCCAGCGACAGACAGTTTTCATGGTTTCTGACGTGGATCAGGTCAAATTCGCTTCCATTGACGCTAAATCCCAAAATTGCCCTCGCCATATCCGGCTTGTCCTCTGTTTCCTTTCCCCGGTACTCTGTGAATTTCGCCATTGCTTCCGGAAGGCTCTCAAAACGCTCCAGCCTGCTTTTTTCCGGGCTGTTCTCCGCCCAAGTGGATAAATCCTCAATGACATAATAGGAAACTTTGTCATTGTCCGGCTCTGCCATTGTATTTTCTGCCGCTGTATGTTCTGCCGCTGCTTCTGCCGGGATTTCCGCTGTTTCCTCCCTAGCCGCATCTTTTTCTGTGCTGATTTCCGCCGATACCGAAAGCTCCTTTGTAAACTCCGGTATCTCCCTGTAACCAACGGAATCCACATAATGGCTTGTGTTTTCCCCGTCCTGATGCAGCACCACCACATCGCTTACGGAAAGGGAATGCCCGGTAAAATCTGCCGGGTGGTCTATGTTGAACTTGGTATAAATATCCTCAAGGCTCATGCCCTCCGTAAGCTCCCCGGTATAGACAACTTAACTTGACCCACAATTATAACATATATTTTCGATAAGCAAGTAATGAGCAAAGAACCTCTAAGCCCTGACAAATAGAACGTGCTCCGGGCATACCATCGCTCGGAGCACCTTTTATTCCACTCAGAACCCCTAAATCATAAATCGCCTCTTTC
>CAJTCR010000067.1 GCA_910574915.1 Eubacteriaceae bacterium | reverse complement strand
GGAAAATATTATACTGCTGTGCAAGAAAAACAAAAGAAATTCCTGAAACATATACACTGAAAGAGGCGATTTATGATTTAGGGGTTCTGAGTGGAATAAAAGGTGCTCCGAGCGATGGTATGCCCGGAGCACGTTCTATTTGTTAGGGCTTAGAGGTTCTTTGCTCATTACTTGCTTATCGAAAATATATGTTATAATTGTGGGTCAAGTTAAGGCTATGCTGAGGAGAGTGGAGTAAGCAGAAGTGTGTAAGATAATAATAAAAAGTCGCCTATGCTAAAATGATAATGGTGTCTTGAGTAAAATACTCGCATCTATCATTTCTAGCAATAGAAAGAAGGTGTAGAAAAATGCATTCTCCAACAATCATTATAAATCGGGTTTTGGGTCAATGCAATCCTTCGCATTATTTTGTGCTTACGTTCTTTCCATACTTAGTTGAAATTGATGTGTTAAAGTTATATAATACATTAAAAATATATTTACCAAGAGGGACATCTGTATGGATGAATTTATCAAGTTACTTGCTCCTGCTTATACTGGCTCTATTTGAGCCACATGTCCGGAGTTTGAGAGCTACCCTACTGGCTTAGCAGAGCTAGATATTCCGGTAATTCAGAACCAATTTTCAAGTTCTAATACATCAATTCCTTTAGTAATCTTGGGGACTTCTATTATTCTCAAAAGCTGATATTAATTTAATATAGTGTCAAAAGTAAGCGCAAAATATTGCTACGCTGCCCATGAATCACGCTTGCACCAAAATGATAGATGCAAGCGTTTTGCTCTATGTTTAGTTTTGACAGTTCGCTTTCGCAGTCTCGCTCCATGGGGCAAGCTGTTCCAACTGTTCATCTGACATTTTAGCGTCTGGCCGCTGTGATAAGAGATATGTCAGATATTTGTAGGTATTCAGGTCATTCGCTTTTGCCATCTCAACCATTGTATACACAATAGCGCTAGAGGCAGCTCCCTTCGGGCTGGCACTGAACAGCCAGTTTTTCCGGCCAACAGTGAATGGTCTGATTGCATTCTCGCTAAGATTATTGGATAAACTGCAATGACCGTCTTCCAGATAGGTCATCAGGGTGTCTTTCCGATTTTGGGCATAGTTCACCGCTTTCGCCAAACGGGTTCCCTTGTTTGGACGCTGTTGATTCAGCCAATTCCAGAATGCCTCCAGTATCGGCTTCTCCTTTTCAAGACGGAACTGTTTTCTCTGCTCCGCAGTATGATTTTTTGCTTTTGAGTACCGCTCACAATCAAACAGCTTGGAGCAGAACTGTACTCCCTGCACTGCCGGAAGGCTGTAATCATACTCTTTCCCTTTCGGTATGGCATCTGTGAAGTAACGTCTCACATGTGCCCAGCAAGAGCATCGTTTGATATCCGGCAGATTGTTATAACCCTGGTATCCATCAGTCTCCAGATATCCGCTGAACCCCTGTAGGAAAGATGCCGCATGGAACTTTGCCCTTGTCTCTGTGTAATGATAGAGCAGGATCGGCGGAAGCCCATCTTCTCCACTGCGGAAGAGCCACATCCAGGAATCTGTTTCAGGATTGCGCTCCGGCTCATTCAGTACCTGAACCCGGGTTTCATCTGCCATCAGATATTTACGCATCCGTAACTGACGGTGAAAATAATCATAAACATGACAGAGGTAATTCTCGGCACAGTAAATGATCCAGTTAGCAAGCGTAGCCCGGCTTAATGGGACACCCAGCTGCTTCCATTCCGATTCCTGCCGGTTTAATGGCAGACCATTCTGGTACTTCTGGTGCATTGCCCATCCTACAACGGATTCCGATGCATAACTTTCTGGGATCAATGGTTCCTGGACAGGCGCTTTGACAAATGTCTGATCATCTGGGTGTTCCTCTGATATGGCACATTCCGGGCATTTATAGGTTTCACGATAGATATTTACTACTTTTCCTTTGGCAGGGGTAAAGCGAAATTCATGGCGGACGAATTCTTTCCCAATACATTCCATCTGCGTTCCGCAGGTTGGACAGTTTCGCTCCTCCTCCGGAAGAGAAATGATCTCGTCGCAGGAAGGAACATTTTTAAAGAGATCTGCATGTGTCCGTCGTGCTTTTCGCTTATGTTCCGGAACAGTGATGTCATCAGGAAGTTCCTGTTTCCATGTCGGATCTGCTTCCTGCTCGGCTTCATCAAAAAGATTCAGCTGACCATCGATATCTTTCCGTTTTTCACTGGAAGTACCAAAAAGCTTCTTCGTGAGATATTCAATCTGCTGACGAAGGTTTTCTTTTTCCAGACGGTCTGCTTCCAATGTTTTTTGTAAAGACTGAATCAGTTCTGTCTGTGTGGAAATCGTCTTATTCAGTTGGTTGATCATGTCCTTGTACGCGAGGATTTTTGAATCTTTTGAATTACCAGCCATATGTTTTCTGCTCCTTTTTCACTGCTCTTATTATACCATAAAAAGCAATGAAAAAGAAGCAGAAAACCCAGCATTTACAAGGGATTTCAGACATGATATAGGGTGAGAACCCCCTCCGTTTCTGTTGGTTGGCATAGATGTTTTACGCGATCATTCCGTAGGTTTGAATGCCTTTGGTTGTTCGATTTCAAGCCCGGACATGAGCCAGTCGAATTGCTGCCAGGTCAATTGTTTTACTTCCAACTGATTTCTGGGCCAGCGGAATCTTCCCTGGACTTCCATACGTTTATACAGCAGCACAAATCCGTCAGATTCCCAGAGCAAAGCTTTGATCCTGTCACAACGTTTTCCACAGAAAAGATACAGGGCACTTCGCCTTGGATCCATATGGAGTTGATCCTCTACAATAGCACACAGCCCGTCAATGGATTTCCGCATATCCGTTCTGCCTGTTACGATATAGATTTCATCGGCGGCTGTGATATCCCCTAACATTCCAACTCCTTCACAATGCGAAGCGTTTGAGCCAGAAGCTGAGGATCTGTTCCATTTGGTATTGTTAGATGAAAGCTTCCTACAGACAGCTTCATTGGCTCTGCTACGGAAAGGTTATTTCTTTCCGTAGCTACCGGAATCACATTTAATGGCTGTTCATATTGGAGCGGGTCAGTATCATGAAAATCCACTCTGACAACTTCCTGGTTTTCCGGTGCACGATAGCTGCGTCCGGTTGACGCTGGCAAATCCACACAACCTTTCTGACGCAGCCTTTTTACCCAGTTGTAAAAAGTTCCCGGTTTGATGTCGTGTTCCACACACCATTGATGATCTGTCAATCCACTTTGACGGCATTCCATGATGAGACGGTATTGTTCTTCGGCAGGTATTCTTTTGCTTCTCATGAGCACACCTCCATAAATCGGATAGAGTAAAATGCTCGCATCTATCATTTCTGGCAAGAGAAGATAAAGTGAAATGCTTGCATTTTCTAATGATTATTATGGAATGATTTTTAGGGCAACACAATCCGTCGAATTATTTTGCGCTTACAATTCTCGGACATTTGCCTGTTATACTATTTGCAAAAAGAAAAGGAAGTGAGGATATGAAGCAGATTTTAATTGTCGAGGACGACAGTTTTTTGAATAAGATGTTGGCCTATAACCTGACCGCAGACGGCTACGGCGTGACTTCTGCCCTAAATGCCAGAACCGCAGCCGACGCCATCCGCCAGCGGGAATTTGATCTGGTGCTGCTGGACATCAACCTGCCGGATGGGAACGGTTTTGAGCTATGCAAGCTGATAAAGCCCCAGCACTCGGACACCATAGTAATCTTTCTGACTGCTAACGATCAGGAGAGTGACCAGATACAAGGCTATGAGGTGGGTGCGGTGGACTACATCACAAAGCCCTTTGTAATCGGAGCTTTGCAGCGGAAAATCAAAGCCATGTTCGCCATGCTGGAACACCACAAACCAGCCAAGGATATTTACGATGACGGGCGGCTGTTTCTGGACTTCTCGGAGCAGACAGCTTCCTTAAACGGCAAGCCCCTGACCCTATCCCCGATGGAGTACAAAATGTTGAACCTGTTTCGTAAAAATCCCCGGCAAGTCCTGACCCGTGGGCAGCTTTTGGAAAAGCTGTGGGATATAGACGAAAGGTTTGTGGACGAACACACCTTGACAACCTCCATCAGCCGGATTCGCAGCAAGATTGAAGCCGACGGCGGAGCACCCTATATCAAGACCGTTTACGGCATGGGGTATCAATGGACGGGAGGCGAGGCAAAATGAAGGTTAAGAACCTCTCAGTAAAGCGGCTGTTTGGTCGGGTGGCACTGGGGCTTGCTGTCTCCATGTCTGGGATCACCATAGCCTTGTTTCTTGTGACAAAACAGACGGCGGCGCTGCTGACAGGCGGGGCGCTGCTGTGCGCCCTTGTGGGGATTTTTGTACTGACGCAGGTCTTTGGAAAACGGCTGTCACAGTTTACCGCTGACCTGTGCCTGACCTTAGACCACATGATTGCCGGGGATGAAGCTCTCCAGCGGCCAGAAGATAGCGAAACCCAGCTTGCCAGAATCGGACACCGGCTGGCAAAGCTCTATCAAATCATGCAGGAGAACCGCTGTCTTGTGGATGAGGAACGGCAGGAATTACAGACCCTTGTATCGGATATTTCCCATCAGGTGAAAACGCCGGTAAGCAATCTGAAAATGGCGACGGACACCCTGCTGGAAAAGCCTATGACCGAGACGGAGCGCATCGACTTTATCCGGGGAATCCGCAGCCAGACGGATAAACTGGACTTTCTCTTTCAGGCTCTTGTGAAAACCTCCCGTCTGGAAACGGGCGTGATCCAGTTGGACAAGAAAACGGGGTACCTTTTTGATACTGTGGCACAGGCCATGAGTGGAATCGTGTATGCAGCGGAGAAAAAGGAAATCTCCGTGACTGTGGACTGCCCGGAAGATTTAACCGTTTCCCATGACAGCAAGTGGACGTCTGAAGCCCTTTTTAACCTGTTGGACAATGCGGTGAAGTACACCCCGGCGGGCGGGAAAATCACGGTGTCGGTGGTGCTGTGGGAAATGTATGTGGAGATCAAAGTGACTGACACCGGCAAGGGCATTTCCGAAAGCAATCAGGCCGCCATCTTCCGGCGCTTCTATCGTGAGGAAGAAGTACACGAACAGCAGGGCGTGGGCATTGGCCTATATCTGGCTCGTGAGATCGTAACACGGCAGGGTGGCTATATCAAAGTGGTTTCGGAGCCGGACAAGGGTTCAGAATTTTCTATTATGTTGCCTACAAAATAGAACGCGGCGGACGGTCATTTCCGGCTGCCCGCCGTAAATTTTTTTGAAATGTCCGAGCGTTGTAACATTTCACCCCGATTTTCAATGAAATTTTTTGGTCGCTGTAACATTTCGCGGACATTTGGGTTTTATAATACCCTTATCAACAGGCAAGAAGCCTTGAAAGGAGTTTTGAATATGAGCGTTTTACAGACTATTGACCTGAAAAAGTATTATGGCACAAAGCCGAACATTACCCGCGCCCTTGATGGTGTGAACTTCTCCGTAGAGGACGGCGAGTTTGTGGCTGTTGTGGGAACATCTGGTAGCGGCAAATCCACCTTACTTCACATGATGGGAGGGCTGGACACACCTACTTCCGGCAATGTGATTGTCCGGGACAAAGAACTGTCGAAAATGAACGATGAACAGCTTACCATCTTCCGCCGCCGTAATATCGGCTTTATCTTCCAGAACTATAACCTTGTTCCGATCCTGAATGTGTATGAGAACATCGTCCTGCCGGTGGAGCTGGACGGGGACACGGTAGATAAAAAGTTTTTGAATGAGATTGTTCATCTGCTGGGGCTGGAAGATAAACTGAAAAATATGCCAAATAATCTTTCTGGCGGCCAGCAACAGCGAGTAGCGATTGCTCGTGCCTTGATTACCAAACCGGCTATCGTGTTGGCCGACGAACCGACCGGCAACCTTGACAGCAAGACCAGTGCCGAGGTGCTGGGGCTAATCAAGCGCACCAGTGCAGACTTCCGACAAACCGTAGTGATGATTACACACAACAACGACATTGCCCGCCTTGCAGATCGGATTATCCGCATTGAGGACGGCAAGATTGTGGAATAAGGAGGTGGCAGACTATGACATGGCCTTTTGAGAATGATACAAGTGCCATTGTAAAAAAATTGGCAGGTAGGAGTATGCAAGCGGATAAGAGAAACAAGGCATTTCTGCTTTTGACAATCGCCATCTCTGTCTGTATGGTTTTTTCGATTCTCCTAATATCAACAGGTACACAAGAGAAATTCAAGAACACACAGAGGAATAAAGCGCAGATTGGCATTTTGGGAGTTACGGACGAACAAACGGCTCAGCTGCGTCAAAACGAAAATATTACATGGATTGGCGAATATTCCGCTTTAGGTGTGTTTTATGTTGAAAATAAAACAATCACTGTTGCTTATGGAAATGAAGATTATTTTTTACATCAGGAAGAAAAAACTTTTCAGGGAAGTGTGCCGCAGAAAGCGGATGAAATTATGCTCCCCCAGAACTACCTTGATTTTTTAGGAAAATCCTATCAGACTGGCGATACAATTTCTATTGACCTGACTGGAACAGGACAGAAAGCAGAATATACACTTTCAGGTGTTTTGAATAATACGAAAGAAAGCAACGGATATTTTATTTATGTTAGTAAAGAGCTTGCCCAAGATTTGGCAAAAGATTCTTTTCAGGTTACAGCATATACGCGGTTGAATACAGACGCCATAAGTTCCACGGCTATTCTTGATTTTGCCGGCAAAGCAATACAAAATACAGGCATTGTCGAGGAACAGGTAATGCTTACAGAATATTCTGCTGTTATGTCGGGTGTGATAACATCGGGTATTCCGATTCCAGTGCCACTACTGGCGGCGTTGACGGCTATTTTGGCGGCAACGATTGTCTATGGTGTTTTTTACACAAAGATTGTAAAAAATGTTCAGATGTTTGGGCAACTGCGGACAGTTGGCATGACAAAAAGACAGATTAAACGGATGGCAAGTAAAGAGGGACGTTTGTATGCCTTAGCTGGTATTCCTTTGGGGCTTGTCATTGGTGTACTGATTGGATTTATTGGCTGTCCTGATGGATTCCGGCTAAAAACAACAGTTATTTATGCTGTACTGATTGCCGCAGTAGCCTTTGTAACAGTGAATATTGCCATTTTTAAGCCTGTCCGAGTAGCAATGAATACTTCCCCGGTAGAGGGTGCTAAATACCTTGCGTATGCTGGAAAGGCAAAAAGCAGCTCAAAACTGCATCGGAAACTTACGCCGTTTAATCTGGCGAAAATAAATATACAAAGAAACAAACAAAAAGCAGTTCTGACGCTTTTAATGCTTGGAGTAAGCGGGGCTCTTTTACTGGTTACTTCTACGGTTGCTGGTTCTATTGATCCGGCAAAACAGGCAAGTTTCAAATATTATCCTGCCGGTAATATTCTTATACAAATAAGAAATACAGTGGGCAGCTCTTTCGATAACGAAGCGGAGCCATACGGAAGCGCAAAATTGTAACTGGAAGAAAATCCACTTGAAGATCAGGCATTGATGCAGGAATTAGAAAAGGTAGATGGGATAGAAAAAATTACCACATTTGACAGTGTTTATATGACAACTACTTTTTCGGGCGAAAATGGTTCTATCACGAGCATTTCAGACTTCTTTCCAACCTTAAATCGGGAACAGACAGAAGAAAAGCAGGCGGTGTTATCCTCTGGAACAGCAGATTACGACGATATGGTTGAGAAAAATGGAATATTGGTTGCAGAAGATATAGCACAAGTTGGCGATACTTTGAAGATTGAGGGCAGAGCTTTTGATGGTAGAACCTTTGATGTGGAAGCCGTTGTTGTAGGCACATACAATAGGTCTGATTTAATGGAGGATAGCCCGGTTGTTCCCGGAAGCCCCTACTTCATTATGACTTATGACACAGCAAAGAAACTGACAGGGATAACGGAACAGACGGGGATTCTGGCAGTTAAAAATTCAGAGGGACGTTTTGATGAAGTTTTGACCGCAGTTCAGAAGATTGCGGATAAAAATGAAAAAATAGAAGTAAATACGATTGAACAAACGATTAAAAATATTCAGCATCGATACAGTGCATCTATAAATGCTCTATATATGACTTCTGCTATTCTGTTCGTCTTTGGAAGTATCAGTCTTATGAATATGCTTATGGTTGATTTTCAGAATAGAAAGCGTGAATTCGGTTTGCTTGAAGCTGTTGGAACAACACGGCAACAGTTGAAAGCAATGCTGGATAGGGAGATAGGAATTTACCTCGGAGGTTCGTTGGTAATAGCTCTTGTATTTGGAAGCATTTTAAGTGTAATTGTTTGTAGACGATTGGATGCGGTGAACCATTGCATTACGTTGGTATTGCCGTGGCTGTTTCTACTGGCGTTAGTCGTTGTTTTAGCAATTATATATTTGATTTTCACTGTATACGCAAAATCCGAGTTGAAGAAAACAAGCATCTTGTCTGCCATTAGGGAGGAATGATCTTTTGTATAGACATCACTTAAAAGGTAGTTAATTTCAAAATAATATCACTCTGCTGATACAGCCAGTCCGTAAATTCTTTCGGACTGGCTGTTCCTGTTTTTACAGCCTTTTTTCTCTGTAACGCTTCTTTCTTAAAGTCAGCAAAGGCAGCCTGTATTTTTTCCAGACGGTCAGCCGGAAAGCCTGCGGTATTTTTTACCCGGTTTATTTTGTTGCGCCAGTTCTGGCATTCATTTTTATAAAGCAGGTCATAGTTATTTTCTCTTGCCCTCTCGTCAAATTCCCGCTTGTTTTGAAGCGCCTGTGCTTTGCGGCACTTGTCGCTGCACAGCTCATACCGCTGGCTCTTTGCCAGAAAATATTTCCCGCAGAACTTGCACTGCCGGAAGCAAAGCCCCCAGTCATTCAGCCTGTTCAGATAATAGGTAATCAACGGGTAGAGAGACGCATAGGCAGACACACATTCTTCTGTGCGACGGTTGTCCGGGAACCAGAGGTCAAGCCGGGTATCTTCTGATGGTGCGCCTTTGAAATAAAGGCTGCCAGCTTGAAAATGTTTCGGTTTTCCTGTCTCCCTGTCAAAGCTCATGGTTTCGTTATGGAATACCCCGGTCAGGCTGCTCATTTTATCCATGAAGCGGTCACAGGCAGCGTTACGGTCACGGGGTTCTCTGGCAAGCAGATAGCTGTTCCAGATACGGAACGCCACATACATTTTCAGAGGGTCATTGCTAAGATATTTTCCCCAGAGAAATTCGCTTGCCGCCTGCTCCAGCTCCGGCTGTTTCCATCGGTTGGAGTGGAGGGCTTGCCGCAGTGGAGAAAGCCCGTATAAGTTCCAGTCCCTGTCCGTGTCACGCTCAAAGTTTATCAAAAAAGTTCCCAGCGGGCGTGTCATATCACAAAGCACCTCTGCGTTTTGGCTCCCGTTCAGCCGGAAGCGGATCTGCTGTTCTTCCCCAATCAAAATCCGCTCTTTCATTTTCTTCCTGTCCAGCGTCAGGACAAACAAAATCCTCTCAAAACATGGCTCATGCCGTATAAACTGATTCTCCATCCCTATCCCCTGCCTTTGTTTATGGTAATTATATAATTTAGTTATATCCATTACACTCATGGTATCGCAGAAGCATTGTTTTGTCAAGGATAGTCCGCTATGATGATTGCAGTTGGTAATTTCGTACCACACAGTACCTTGACAAGTGAATGACCGTCCAAAAGGGATATGACCGGCAGGAGAAGTGACGCATCCGGCGCACCAATGCAGGGAAACACCGCAGGAATGGGGCAGGAAAACGGCTTTTGGGGAGAACGGCAGCAGGAAGCATTTTAACCTATTTGATTTATGGGAGGAACAGAATGAACGATAAAAAGAGATTGAACAGCTACGAGGATTTACCGCTGGTTCTGGATGTGGCGGACATCCAGCGGATTATGGGAATTTCAAGAGCGAGCGCCTATGAGCTGGTACACACCCCCGGCTTTCCGGCGTTCCGCAGGGGCAGGCTTATCAAAGTCAGCAAAATTGCTTTCTTTGAATGGATGGCAAAAGGCTCCGAAACCGTACCGAGAAGCAACAAAAAAGCGTGAGGTATCATTCCCTGACTGCAATACTGCCTCACTTTCCAAAGGGGCATACAGAGGGAAAAAACCTTAAAAATGATACCGAAACGCTACACCAAAACAGCCTATCTGCGTACATCAGATAGAAACGGAGAAAGGAGCCGGTTATGGCAAGAATGAGCAACAAGCGACGGCTGGAATGGTCTTTCTTCTTAAATGACCGCAGCCGTATCACTTACAACGAACTGTGCCGGAAATGCCAGCACGAATGTAAACAGAGCTTCCGGGCGGTTGTGGTTGACTGCCCGAAGTATCTTTCCAAGCGTTCCAAGAAAAAGGAAAAGACTGCCGGAAACGGCAAAATCCCTTAGGAACTAAGGGCGCACTTCTATACATAGTCTAAAGACCATGTATCGTGCGTCCTGCGGAGCTTACCTCTGCCGCTGATAAAATCAGCAATCCGGGGTCTGCGTTCGCTTCGCTCCGACAAGGTGGCTGCACCCCCTTGCGCCGCTAAAGCGGCTATCCCCTGTGTACCCGCCGAAAAGAGAAATCCGCTCTGCGGTTTTCCCTTTTCATCGGGTTTTATAGAAGCACTGACACACAGACTGTCTGCGGATGGTCTTTCTTTATCTTATAAGCAAAGGATGTGAGAACATGGAAAAATCTTTGGAACAGTTAAAGCAGGAATATGAAAAAACCACTGTCCTGCTGGAACGGGAAAAACGGAAAATGCAGCGTTTGAAAAACCGGCAGGCGTATCTGGAAAGCGGTTCCCGGAAACAGAGGACGCACCGGCTGATTACCCGTGGGGCAGCCGTTGAGAGCATTGCGCCACAGACAAAGGAGCTGACCGAAACGGAATTTTATTCCCTCATGGAAAGCATTTTGAATCTGCCGCAGGCGGAGCATTTCATCCGGTCTGCCGCAGAAAACCACGCCCGTATTTCCGGGCAGGAGAAAGGCGGTGACTAAGGATAGCACTTTATCATTTTTCAATCGCACAGATAAAACGCAGCGCCGGTCAGAGCGCCATTGCCAGCGCAGCCTACCGAGCCGGGGAGCGTCTTTACAGCAGCTACTATGGAGAAGTCAGCGATTACACCAAAAAGGGCGGCGTAATCGCTTCGGAAATCATGCTGCCGCCCCATGCGCCGGAAATATATCTTGACCGGGCGACCCTCTGGAATGCTGTGGAGAGCTGCGAGAAACATCCAAAAGCACAGCTTGCCTATTCCTTTGATATTGCCATGCAGAATGAATTGACGCTGGAAGAAAACATGGAGCTGGCGAGGAAGTTCGTGCAGGCGCAGTTTGTGGCAAAAGGCATGATTGCTGACCTCGCTTTTCACAGCCCGGAGAAAGAGGACGGCGGTATCCCTAACCCGCATTTCCATGTGATGACAACCATGCGCCCTTTGAACCCGGATGGCACATGGGGACAAAAACAGCGGCGGGAATATCTTCTTGATGAAGATGGAAACCGAATCCGGGATAAAAACGGCGATTATATGTTTAACGCTGTCCATACAACAGGCTGGCATGAGCCGGAAACACTGGAACACTGGCGGGAGCAGTGGGCGGCTGCCGTTAATACAAAATTTGAGGAAAAAGGGCTGGATGTGCGTATCGACCACCGTTCCTATGTGCGGCAGGGGCTTGACCTGATACCTAATGTCCACGAGGAAGCTAATGTCCGGCAGATGGAAGCAAAGGGCATCCGCACCGAGAAAGGGGAACTGAACCGCTGGATTAAAGCCACCAACCGGCTCATGCAGGATGTGAGGAAGAAGATCAAAGCCCTGTTTGTCTGGATGGCAGAGGTAAAAGAAGAACTTTCCAAACCACAGACACCGAACCTTGCCGACCTGCTGATCGCTTATTACAACCAGCGCAACGCAGGGGCATGGAGCAATAAAGCCAGAACCGGAAACTTAAAGCAGTTTGCCGAAGCCGTCAATTATCTGACGGAAAACAAGCTGCGCACATTAGAGGATTTGCAGGAGCGTCTTTCCTCTGTCAGTGAAGAATTTGAAGCATTAAGCGGCTCCATGAAAAAGAAATCTGCCCGGATAAAGGAATTGCAGGAATTGATACGGGAGGGCGAGAATTACCAGCGGCTAAAACCTGTCCATACGGAATTGAACAATATCAAGTTTAAGAAACAGAGGGAGAAATTTGAAACATCCCACGATGCGGAGTTACGGCTGTTTTATGCCGCCCGCCGTATTTTGAAAGAAAAACTGGACGGAAAACCCATTGCCCTGAAAGCATGGAAACAGGAATACGCACAGTTAAAAACAGAGTATGCCGAACTGTCTCCGCAGCACAAGCCGCTCCGGGAGGAAGTCATACGGCTGCGGCAGGTGCAGAACGCCGTAGATACCGCACTGCGCCGGAGAGAGCAGCCGCAGGAAGTACAGAGAAAGAAACACGAGATGGAGCTATGACATAACCGGCAGCTTTACCGCTGCCGGCATTTTTATGGAGGGAGCATTTGAATGTATTTGAAGCGGTGAAACAGTCTGTTACCACCCATATGCACTAACTTTACGAAAAACATAGAAGTTGCTGTCGGACGGTTTTTCGTTTTTCAATAAATGACATTTCAATTAATTCCAAAATATCAAAGGTTACCGTCTGGATATTTGGCAGTATCATCATAAAAATTATAAAGGATACCAGCTTCGTCTCCCTCCATACACTCCGATTGGCTGCGGATGTTCCAAGAGGGGGAAAAATCAACATCCCCAAGATATTTTTCAGTCAGAAGCGACAGCAGGATTTTCCCATTTATCCAGGCTTCACCTGCTTCTTCTGTCTTTGTTGGGATGCTTCCTAATTGGAGCAGGGACTTAAGCCTTTTAAATACTAGCTCTACCTGCCAGCGCAGGCGGTAGCAGGAAAGAATTTCCGCTGCGGATATTTCTGCTGGAAGGGATGTAATTACAAACATATAGTTATGTGTGAATACCGTTTCATCACTCAGCTTCTTCTGCTTTTTGCTTTCCATCTTTTTAATGCGTACCTTTTCAGCGGCGATTTCCGCTTTCGTTTTTTTGCAGGCGCAAATCCTTAACGGAACTAGCTTTTTTTCACTGTTCCTGATATATACATTTAATTCTTCAGCAGTTTCGCTGACTGTACGCAGCCAGTCAGTAAAAACCAGCTTCCCACCGTCAGCGTCATAGATGTTGAAAGCTTTATTTTTGATCCGGATGATAAAGTCCCCTCCCGCTGCCAGACAGTGTTCCATACTTTTGATCGTCCCATATGCACGGTCGGCTATGACAAGGCACCCTTTTGCAAGCGTAAAATTCTTAAGGCTCTCTCCCGTGGACTGTCTGGTTATTTTAAACTGGCTGCAGGTTAAGGAAAACAGGTCCACCGCGTAATGCAGATGCCATAGTCTTTTTACCGCGCCTTTTTCTACAATATCGGATGCATCAATGGCAAGAACCTGGAAAGGCTCCAGCCATCCAGGCTTTTGATACTGAATCACTGGATTTGGCAGGATATGCTGTGTAAGCCAGATAATCCATTCCTTACATTTAATAAACCTTTTCATAAAGCCGACATCACTGATTTTGCCAATGCCGCTGATCAAAGCGAACTGGCTTACATCAATGAAAGATTTATTGCCAGATAAATAAAATAAGATGAGCCGCAGCAGGTCAAGAGGATTTTTAATTGTCCGCTTTCTGGTAATCGCTTTTTTATCAAAGCATGCCTGTTCATAACCTGACGGCAGCAGCTTTACTAAATCATTTGTATCCATAAAATCACCCTTTTTGATTATACCATGAATTTTATGAATTTGCAGCAACAAAGTTAGTGCATATGCTGTTACCACCCGGCAGGCTGCTTCATTCTATGGAATCCGGGTGGGGAGAAACGGCATGGTCTGCTGTCCATTCCACAATGACCGCACGCCCAGCATGAAAGTGGACAGCCGCTTTTACTGCTTCGGTTGCGGGGCTTCCGGGGATGTGATCGACTTTGCCGCTTTGCTGCATGGATTGGGGAAACGGGAAGCTGCGGTCAGGCTTGCGGAGGACTTCGGCGTTTCCTATGAGAAATCTGGCAATGCGCCGCCAGATAGGAAGCGTCACAACAGGTCACAGTCTCGACAAAAATCAGCGGAGCAGAGATTTCAGGAAACGGAACGGTATTGTTTCCGGGTGCTATGCGATTATCTTCGCCTGCTGGAGCATTGGAAAACAGCATACGCCCCACAGCCGCAGGATGCCATCTGGCATCCTCTTTTTGTGGAAGCGTTGCAGAGGATAAGCTACACAGAATACCTTTTGGATATTTTGTTATACGGAGAAATAGAAGAAAAAGCGGCATTGATCGCCGCACAGGGAAAGGAGGTGCTGCGGCTTGAACAGCGAATTTCAGAGCTTGCCGCCGGAAACGCAGGAAGCGGTCAAAAGGACGATGGACACAATGGAACCGGCGCAGACACCGGCAGAAATCCGGGAAACATTAGAGGGGACGCAGAAAGGCGGCGTGAAGAACAGCATCCGAAACTGCCTGACGGTGTTCCAGCGTGACCCTCTGTTTCGCGGGGCGCTGCGCCTGAACCTTTTGACGGAGCAGATTGACATTGTGAAGCCGCTGGGCTGGGAGCGCACCAGTACCACGCTGACCGACATGGACATGAACTACCTACTTTTGTATCTGGAAGAAAATTACGGGCTTACCAGCGAGAAAAAGGTGCAGAGTGCCATCAAGATTGTTGCCAATGAAAACCGCTACCATCCGGTCAGGGATTACCTGAACAGCCTGCAATGGGACGGCACAGAGCGCATCCGTTACGCCCTGCATCACTTTCTGGGAGCCGATACGGACGAATACACTTATGAAGCCTTGAAACTGTTCCTGATGGGAGCCATCCGGCGGGTATTCAGACCGGGGAGCAAGTTTGAGGTCATGCTCTGTCTGGTTGGTGGTCAGGGAGCCGGGAAATCTACCTTTTTCCGGCTGCTGGCAGGCAGGGACGAATGGTTTTCAGACGATTTGAAAAAGCTGGACGATGAAAATGTGTACCGCAAGCTGCAAGGGCATTGGATTATCGAGATGTCGGAGATGATCGCCACAGCCAACGCCAAGAGTATTGAGGAAATCAAGTCATTCTTAAGCCGCCAGAAAGAAACCTACAAAGTGCCGTATGAGACACACCCGGCAGACCGGCTGCGGCAATGTGTATTCGGAGGGACGACCAACCGGCAGGACTTTTTACCCCGTGACCGCACCGGCAACCGGCGCTTTCTCCCCGTGACGGTGTACCCGGAACGGGCGGAGGTTCACATACTGGATGATGAAGCGGCGGCGAGGGCGTATATCGAACAGATGTGGGCGGAAGCCATGACGGTTTACCGCAGCGGGAAGTATAAGCTGTCATTCAGCATAGAAATGAACCGATACCTGAACGCCCACCAGCAGGACTTCATGCAGGAGGACACGCAGGCCGGCATGATCTACGCCTATTTGGAGGACTACACCGGCGACAGGGTATGCTCCAAGCAGCTTTATGAGGAAGCGCTGGGGAACTTAAATTCCCCGGCAGACTGGGAGACACGGGCAATCTGCGAGATTATGAATACCGGCATTGCGGGCGGCATCATACAGGGCTGGGCAGCCTACAAAAGCCCGAAGCGGTATAAGAAATACGGTTCTCAAAAAGGCTGGGAGCGTGTCAACCAAGCTCCGCCGGAGGGGGACGGTTTTCGAGAAATCACAGAAGAAGAAGCCCGGCAAATGGAACTGCCATTCTGAAAAGCCGCCGGTTGACAGTTTGGTTGACGCTTTGGTTGACAGCCAGTTGACGGGGAAAAGCCTGATATTTGGGGCATTTCTCTCCTTTGTCAACCATGTCAACCAAGAAATCAAAGAAAAAGTAAAAAGTAATCATAGAGCGCCTATGGATTGTTTTCAAAGTCTTTTCTGCCGGTTGACACGGTTTGGTTGACATGGAGACAGTCTGCGGCTGTACACCTGCCTGACATTCCCTTGTCGGGCATATTTCATTTATGGAGGTAACTGCCTATGGCAAAAAACAAAAACGAGAGCAATAACAAAAACAGCGGCACCCTGCTTACCAAAAAAGACGGCACCCAGTATTTTGTCATGGGGAAAGTCCGTATCAAGGTATCGGAGCATTTCGCACAGGATGGGAAGCCGCTTGACAGTCTGCTGGAAGATGTGATCCAGCACGCTGCCGCCGCTTCCTGAAAAATATGGAATAACGACTGTCAATCAGCCCACGCTTATGATATACTTGTACCAGCGAGTATTGTATAAGCGTGGGTTGTTTCTTTTAGAAGGAGTATTTTTAACCGTGAAACAACCATACAATACAACGATTTATAACACTGCACTATATTTGAGATTGAGCCGTGACGATGAATTACAGGGGGAAAGCGGCAGTATCCAGACCCAGCGCATGATGCTTAGGCAGTATGCCGCAGAGCATGGGCTGACCGTTGTAGACGAGTACATTGACGACGGATGGAGCGGGACAAATTTCGAGCGTCCAAGTTTCCAAAGGATGATTGATGACATCGAGGACGGGAAAATCAACTGCGTTGTCACAAAGGATTTATCCCGTCTGGGAAGAAACTATATCCTGACCGGTCAGTACACGGAAATCTATTTCCCCAGCAAGGGAGTACGCTACATTGCCATCAATGACAATGTGGACACCATCAACGGAGAAAGCGAGCTTGCACCGTTCTTAAACATCCTGAAGAACACGAGGCATTTGGGAGGGGTAAACTGCTAATTTCTCTCCAATTCGACAAATCAGTGTGCAACAATCAAATATCGCTGCTGTTACAGAATGTTTCCGTCTGGCTGCTGATGCGGTCAGGCGCTTTTTTTGCCCGATCACACCAGCCCAACAAAGCGGTAGTAAATTTTAATGTCCTGGTGTCTTTGACCGTCTATGACGGTTCGTTCTCCAACTTCAATGCGGTCAATCAGTTCCTCAATGATTTCCCGGTTCAGTTCCTGCAAGTCCAGATACTGCCGGATGGTTCCGGCCCACTGGTGGATATTGGCGATGTCCTGCTGGGCTTTCCGTTCCCCGGCTAACAGGCTGTCCAGGCGTTCCGATTTCTGGATGCGTTCCTGCTCGTTCTTTTGAATCAGAACCGAGAAGGAATCGCCGCTGATTGCCCCGCTTACCTTATCTTCATAAAGTTTTGCGGTGATCTGTTCCAACTCCTCCAAACGCCGCCGCAAACGGCTGATTTCCTGTCTGCAGTCCTCTTGTTGCGCGGCGCTTGCGGATTGGATGTGCTGTTTCAGCTTATCCAGTACAGCGGCTTCATCGGCTGCAACCGCTTTGCCATGCGCCCGGATTTCACTCAGCACCAGGTTTTTCAGGCTGATCTCAAAAATCCGGTGCCAGGAGCAGATGCTGTGTCCGGTAGTGGCAAACCGGGAGCAGAAATAAGAAGTATAGTGCTTGACAGTGCCATTTTTCCGGCGCTGTGTTTCGCGGGCGGCAACCAGAGGATGGAGCCTATGAAATTGTCGGGCTATGTAGAAAAAGCGCAGAGCAGGGGGAGGCTTGTCATTTCGTGTTCCCCATACCGTGCGCTTTTTGTCTTTTCTTCCAGAATATCCTTTCTTTTTGCCGAAAAAGGGCAGACAAAAACAGGGCGCAGATGATTGTTGCATCATCTGCGCCCTGAACGTATCGGTTATTCTGTTATTCAAGCCTCTGCCCCATAAGGGCAGAGATAGATCAAAAGGGACGTTTACGCATAGACGGCCTCCATAAAATTAACCGCTATGCGACAAAGAAGGATTGGGTCAGCCGGGATTGCGGCACCCAATTACCTCTGGGCGGTATTCGGTTGTATCGCTTCAGGAATCTCCAAGGCTGATGCCGCTCCTTTCCCGTCCTATTTTCTGGCCCCGTCCGAGCCGATGGCGTAACCGTCAATGGTGGTATTGACCGCCATTGAACCGTCCGAATAGAAATAGTACCATTTACCGTCAATCTGTTTCCAGCCGCCAGCAAACATCCAGCCGTTACTGTCCAGCCAGTACCATTTTTTATCGTCTTGCAGCCAGCCGGTGGCAGGTTTGCCGTTTTTCAGATACTGCCAGAAACCGGTGTGGTTCTGCATCCAGCCCTGGGCGGTCTGCGGGTCAATGACAATCTCCACAAACCGCCGCAGGACGGCAGCGACCTCGGCGCGGGTGGCGGTTCCTTTCGGGTCAAAGCGGTTGCCGCCTTTCCCCGCCAGGATGCCCGCCTGCTGCATGGCCTTGACTTCCTTTGCCGCCCAGCCGCTGATCTGCGCGTTGTCCGCAAAGGTCGCAGGTAGTGACGAACATTCCCCGCGTCATGCCAGTGTCAGGGCTGAATTGGTTGTTTCCCGTACCGGAGAGCAGACCCCGGCTGGCTGCGAAGATGATGTTATCCTCCGCCCAGTGGTTCTGAATGTCCATAAAGGCCGGGCAGGGTTCTTATAGCCTATGCCATAGATGCTGAAATGCCCGGTTTCAAAGACAACCGTACCCAGGCCAGGGTCATAGCTGGATTTTGCCAGCCTTTCCACCCTGCCCTTGCCATCTGCATAGACCGCATACAGATTACTGGCCTGTTTTTCATTTCCGCACCTTTATCTTGTCTTTTTGCTGATGCGAATCCATTTTCCATACACTCTTTTTGTCTTTTTGTTTTTATCCAGATAAGTTTTGTAAGCCCTGATGCGGATGTAATACTTCTTTTTTGTTTTTAATCCTTTCTTCATATATGCCTTATTTGATTTGGATACAGAAATTGTTTTTGCGCCTTTAAAACCTTTTTTTGTACTGATCTGGATCTGGAAGCCTGCCGCACCTGGAACTTTTTTCCATGAAAAAGCCAGTTTCTTCTTTCCAGGTTTTGCCCGAAATGATCTGACTTCCGGTACAGATGGTTTTTTCACCTTATGACTGGGTGTTGCCGGTTTGGCCTGGCTGGTGACAGGGTTTCCAGGGGCAGGGTTCTTGTAGCCGATGCCGTAGATGCTGAAATGCCCGGTTTCAAAAACAACCGTACCCAGGTCAGGGTCATAGCTGGATTTTGTCAGCCATTCCACCTTGCCCTTGCCATCTACATAGACCGCATAGAGATTTCCAGTCTTTTCGTCCTTTGCCGGAGCATAAGGCAGACGGACAGCGATGGTGTGGCCGTCAAAATCGGTAATCGGCGTTTCTTTCCCGCTGGAGAGATACACCAGCGACAGGTCATAGACCGGCCTTGTGCCGATGGCAGCTTTGGCTTCTTTGGATAAACCGGACGGGTCTGTTTTCTTTACCCGGAAAATAACGTCCCCGTTTGCCGATAGGGTATCCAGCCATTTCAGCAGTTTTGTGTCCATTCCTCCAACAACCACGCCCTCAATGTTGATTTCCAGCCGCTTCACCTTTTCGCGGACGAGGGTGTTCAGGGTTTGGGCGTTAATAGTTACGTTAAAAGAGTTCTGTCCTTCTTTTGGCGTGACAGGAATGACAACCGCCACGCCGTTTGCGGTATTGCCGTTCTTTTTGGCATCGTTCTTTGCCGTGTTGATGGCAGACTGGACAGCGCCGTTATCCACCGCCACATTCCCGTTTTTATCCGGTGTTGCCGGTTTGGTCTGGCTGGTGGCAGGAGTGTCCGGCTTGGTTTCGTCGGGACGCGCTACAATCGTGGAGCCGCCGCCGGACGAACCATTGTTGCCGTTGGAAGAACCGCCGCCAGACGAAGAACCTCCCCCGTTGCCGGAACCGCCAGAATTTCCGTTCCCACCGCCGGAGGAACCGCCGCCGTTAGTACGCTTGGTTACACTGACTGTACAAGTGGCCATAGCACTGCTGTGCTGAGTGTCACCGCTATAATTTGCGGTAAAGGTATATGTTGCCGTTTCGTTAGGCAGGGTGGCTTTCCAGCTTGTTCCGCTGCCGGTAACATTGATACTGCTGTCAGAGCAGCTTACCGTTGCCTCTCCGCCGGAGGGCAGGCCGCTGATGGTCAGCGTTACTGTTCCACCGCCAGCGAGAGAGTCAGGAGTTGCTGCTATGGTTAATTGAACGGGGATTTTATCCGTTACAGTCAGCTTGCCGTTTACATAGGTGATCTGGTAGCTGTCCCCGTTGGTCAGTATGCCGCCGCTGATGACAATGGCATATTCTCCAAGGGTATTGGTATCTGATACACTGGTTGTCATGGTTGGGTCTGTCGTAAAAGTATCGCTGTTCACCAGCCCCGCCGTCTGATAGGTCAGTGTCGGCATAGCCGCGCCTTTTACCACGGTAAAGCTGTCTGCCGTTAGGGTGATCGGCCTTTTTCCGATGGTCACGGAAATGGCTGCCACGGCTTCATTGTAGTTGTTGTCCGCTGCTTTTCTTGCGGTGATTGTGACAGTTCCGGCTTTGCGGATGGTCGCAGTTTTGTCATTGATGCTGACAACGGACGGGTCGGAGCTTGTAAAGCTGACCGCGCCAGAGCCGTTGCCGCCGGTGGTGGCGAGGTCAAACGCCGGATCACCGTAGGTCTTTGCTTCCACCGGGGAAATGGCAAAGGATTCCTGATTTTTCTTTGCCGCGTCAAAGGTCAACTTGCTGTTAGCAGCTTTGTAGTTGGTATCGCCGCTGTATGCCGCTGTGACCGTGTACTCCTTGTCAGACAGATTTTCCCATTTATGGGTAGTTTTCCCGTTCTGCAAGGTCAGGGTTTCGTTTAATCCATCGCTGGTGAGGGTGATGCTGCCCGCAGGAGCCGCGCCGTTCTGTGCGCCGGTAACGGTGACAAGCAAATCTGCCACCCTGCCTTTTGCGCTGTCGCTCATTTTTACCTCTACTGTGACGGTAGGAGTAGCCTGTGCCACAGTGACATTCACATCCTGCGTTTTGATTGCGATGTGTTCGTAATTCTGCTCGGTGGAATTGCTTGGCCTAAAGGTCACGCTATATCCAGATGTCCCAGCGGTTGGAACGGTATCCGGGTTCGTCCATGCAAAGGAGCCGTATTCTGTACTGCCTCCGCTCAGCGTACTCTCGGATAGTTTCTGCCCATAGGTCAGACCATTGGCGGCAGGCCAGGTAATGGCGGGGGCTGCTGCCTTATTGATGGTCAGCGTTCCCGGCTGATAAGTAATTGTATAATTGGCGGTCATATCTGCGCTGCTGCTGTTCTTGATTTGAGCGGCGGAGAGTTCGATGGTGCCGCCGGGTACATTCCTGGTGCTGGCGGCGAGGGTAATGCTACTTAAACTATCACCAGCGCAAAGCCCAGTGGCAGTTACCTGCCCTGTTCCCTCGGTGATGCTCTGACCATAGGTGATGGTCTGGTCGCTGGCCTTGATGGTCAGTGTAGCCTTTTTGATAGCGAAAGTCTTTTCCACTGTTCCGTTAAAAGCTGTGCCTGTGACGGTCACTTTTGCCGTATTCCCAGCGTTGATGTTGTTGTCGTAGGCTACCGAATAATCGGTATTTACTGCGAGTGCGGCTGTTCCATCCACCATAACAGTAACTTCGGGTGTCTGCGCTGTGCCGGTGTAGGTCAAATCCAGATTATCAGGCAGTGTGACCGCCAGCGTAGAGCCGCAGGCACACCCGCCGTTAGTGTAGCTGCAATTTTCTTCGTCCCATTTCTTGCCGCAGGCAAGGCAGGTCTGCTGGTGGGTGGTGGTGCCGGTGGCATGGGTGTACTCGCAGACGCCCTCGCCGGTATGGTTGCACTTCTTCACCGTCACTGTGCCGGTCAGCGTGGCTTTTGTATCAAGCGATACTTCCCCCCAAGTATTGCTATCCACCCATCCTTCTGCCTTTGTAACAGGTAGGTTATTTCTGTGATAGGCATAGCCCTCCGCAAGTAGATTTTTCAGCGTGACAGACCCGTAATTATTGGCCATTATTGCAGCTGTTCCGCTGAAGGTTCCACCGGAGAGAGTTGCTTTCCCGGCATCGGTTACACGTAAACCGGTATCACCACCTGAGATAACTGCATCGCCAGAAATCGCTACGGTTCCACCTGAGATCTCCACGCCCCAATAACCTGAAACAGTCCCGCTTTTGATGGATAGAGTCCCGCTATTTACTTTGATGGTAATATTTGAACTCTCAATCTTTCCACCGGTTCCGCTGTCTTGAATGGTAAGGCTGCCACCTAAGATATTAAATGCGCCATAGTCAGCTGCTTTGACAGTCTGACCGTTCAAATCCAACGTGAAGGTGCTGCTGCCTCTGCTTCCAATGTAGTTGCTGCCTAAATCCACCTCCGACAGCAGGGTTACTGTCGCGCCGGAGTTTCCTTCTGTGAACGCATCGGCCAAAGCGCCCACATAGGTGGTAGAGCCGTACTTCTCCACCTTCGCAACGGCGGAAATATTGACATTTACCGTCCCTGCCGCGTCCGCCATATTGTTATTCCCTACGAATTTCGCTGTGAGGGTGATTCCCGTACCTGGGCCTCCTGCCGCAACCAGCACATCGGCGGCGCTGACGTTCATGGTGTAGCTGCCGTCCGCGCCAACGTCCGCAGGAGCGCACACCTGCGTATCACCCACAAACACCACCATTTGGCCCGCGCCCGGCCCGGTGAAGCTGGCCGCAAACATAGCGGAGTTGGCCGGAGCCTCCCCGGTTGCGGTGGGCGTGGCCTTGACGGTGATGGTGTCGCTGGCGGTGAAAGTAGTAGTCTGCGTGTCGCCGTTGTAGGTTTTTACCGCGCCGTCAAGCGTCGTGCCGGACTGCTGGAGCGTGATGGTTTTCTGGAAAGTGGTGGAGTTGTCAGTATTCGTATAAGTAGCAGTATAGTGCAAATCGTCTGTCCTGCTGACCTCCACCGTCCAGCCGCTGAACGTAAAGGTCTGGCCGCAAATCACAATACCCTGGGTCAGTCCGTCGGAAAGCCGGGTTTTTATGTCATTTGACCTGTCATGCCCGTTATAATACAAATCGGTGGGGACAGAAACCATATCCTCCGACAAATCGGCGGTAAACGTTCCGCCGCCGGTCAAAGTTCCGCTCCCGGACAGGCTGGCCCCGGCGGGGATGTTCAGCGTATAGCCCGCAGGGACAGTATAGCTCCCGTCAAAGGTCACAGCGCCGCAGACAGTCCCCGCGCCGTTCTCAAACACGATGCCGGTGGTTTTGTTGACGGTCGCTGTTGCGGTTGCGTTCCCGCCGTTGCCGATGGGAGCGCCCTCGTAGCCTTTATAGTAGACATCTGTGGGACTGGAAGCGTCCACAATGCCGCCGGAAATGGTGACGCTGCCGGTGCCGCCGGTACAACCGCCACAGCTGTACTGGGTGCTGTAATAGTACCCACCGCCGCCGCCAATGCCTGCGGCATAGTCGCCTCCCACAGCGGTCACGTTGCCGCCGCTGATGGTAACGGCGCCATCGCCGGATTTATAGCTGGAGTCATCAATGGCACTGCTGCCACCGCCGCCAATCCCTACACCCCTGTCGCCGCCTGTGGCATTTATTGTGCCGCCATAAATTTGGATATTGTTGCCGGCACCTCCGCCACGGAGGCCGAAACCACCGCCAATGCCCGCACTGCCAGATTGTGTGCCAGTGGACGCCGCTGTGACGCTGCCGCCATAGATGGTGATATTGCTGCCGGCGCCGCCAGCGTCCCCGCCACCGCCACCGCCACCAATACCCGCGCCAATGATTCTCCCTGCGCCGCTGTTGGCGGTGACCGTGCCGCCATAAATGATGATCGTGCCGCTGTTGCCGCCGTTCGCAAATTTGGAGGTGCCGCCGCCAATACCCGCACCGCCGTAACCATTGGAGCCTGTGCTGCCGCCGGTGGCGTTGATCACGCCGCCGTGGATGGTGATCGCGCCGCTGTCAGAGGAGGTGCTGCTACCGATGCCCGCGCTGGCGTTGTTGCTGCTGTCAGTTGTACCTGTGGCGTTCAGTGTGCCGGTGCCGCCAGACTGGGCGTAGATGGTCAGGCTGTTGCCGGTCGTCACCACAATGCCCTTTGCCGCTGTGAGGTCGCAGCCGTCCGTCAGGATCAGGTGTACCTCCCCGTTGACGGTGATGGGCTGGTCAATGGTGACGGTGCCGCTGACCGCGTACCAGCCCGCAGTCCATGTGACCGCCTCGGCGCTGTTTTCAACGAGGGTACAGGTTTCGGTCTTGCTCTCATAGGTCACTTGGCTGCCGTCCCAGGACGCCTCTTGATACTCGACAGATTCCGTTATTGGGGCAGGGTCGTTGGCCCCGTCCAGCGCCCCTTGCAGCTCGTAGCAGCGGGAAAGGTCGATCTGCTCCTGTTCGTCCTCTGTCAGCACTGAAAACAAAGCGAGGATTTCGTCAAGCTGCGCCCGCACCTCGTCCGCATTATCCTCCGTCACTTTATCCGGCAGGGTGGCGATCAAGTCCTCGATGGGGCAGATACGGCACTCATAAGTACACGGACTTCCTTCACTGTCCTCCGATTCCGGCTGGTAGCCGCAGGCATCGTCATATTCCTGATGATGCTTGCAGATGCCGGTATCTTCCGGCTGTTTTGTATCTTCTTTTTCAGCTTTCCCTTTGCAGTCCGACAGGCCGGCATTCTCTGCGCCGCAGACCAGGCAGTCAGGATTGATTTGACCCTCTGTACAGAGGGTCAAACAAGAGCATTGCTCTTGTTTGATGATTCCTGTTTCCGGTTCCTCGTCGGCCTCGCCGCTGTCCTGCGGATTGCAGATTTCACACACATAGGTGCATGGTGTTCCCGGCGTACTTTCGGTGTAGCCGCACTCGCTGTCACGGCCCAGGCCGCCCTCTCTGTCGGCTTCGCCGCCATTCACCTTGTGCTCATGCCGGCAGTCCAATTTTTCCGTAATACAGCCGCTTTCCCCATCGCAGATGTGGGGGCAGTTTTCCGGCTCCCGTTCCTTGGCGTTTGCCGGGGTAGCCTCGTTGTCCGATACGCTGTCCTCTGTTTCCTCTGGGTAACATTCCAGCGTATGCTCGTGGACGCACTCGGTCACTTCAATATAGCAATCTTCTGTGTGTTCGTGGCCGCATGGCGTTCCCGGCGTTTCTTCCGTGTAGCCGCAATCGTCCGTATGCGCGGTGTGGTGTTCGCACAGCCCGGTTTCCGGCTGTCCTCTGTCTGCCACCGCATGAACCGGAGTTCCTGACATGGTGACAATCATCACCGCAGACAGCAGGAACGCCAACGGCCTCCTTAACTTGTTTCTCATAAAATGCCCTCCTGATATTTTGAAAAATGTATGGTTCACAATTCCCTGTGCTTACAGGCAGTCTATTTCCATTCCCCGCCAGCAGGCGGGCATCCTCTGCCACGAATCAGTTTTTCCTGCCATGAGTTTCCTTACCGTCTCCCTGAACCGGGATTCCGCAAGCGGGCGGACGATAAAGTCAAAAATGTGCGTCCGTATCGCCACCCCGCAAAATAGGGGTCATCCGTAATCCATATCACCAGCGCATCGCCAAACCGCTCCCGGTAAGCGCAGACAAGCTCCATCCCCTGCGCGCCATCCACGCCTACCACCACAATGTCGTACTTATGTTCCAGGTGGTAATGCCCGTCCATGCTGCCCTGCGACACACGCATTCCTGGTGACTCATCCGCAAGTATCCCTGAAAGCATCCCATATTCCTGCCTGCTCTTCGTAAAAACAACGGCATCCATTCCCGTTCCCTCCTTTTCCCTCCTGTGAAAACGCAAAAAGACCGCCGGGGAGCGCGGCATCCTGCACGGCATGATAAGCCTGCAGGAAATGCCCGCCCCCGGCGGTCCTGGTTCTGATGGAACTATATGTAAAAAGACACGACAAAAGGATAGTATTATCCTGTCTGTCTGTCTGTCTGTCTGTCTGTCTGTCTGTCTGTCTGTCTGTCTGTCTGTCTGTCTGTCTGTCTGTCTGTCTGTCTGTCTGTCTGTCTGTCTGTCGCTAATTATCTCCCGCTGTGCCATGCCCTGTCAACCTCCTTCCGCAGAAAATTCCTATTTTTAAGATAGCAGAATTCCGGTAAAAAACAAGGCTTCTGGCAGGAACGTCAATTTTCTGGCAAGAACGTCAGGGAATTTTTTAAATGGGGGGGCCAGAGATTTCGCTTTTAGATGTGAAAAAGAGTAAAGATTACCGGATTTTTAATAGATATAGAAATAGGGACAGATTTCGGGAAGATTCCTTTTTTTATGTATAAATATTCAGACTTTTTGCAT
>CAJTCR010000066.1 GCA_910574915.1 Eubacteriaceae bacterium | reverse complement strand
ATAAATGGGAAAATCCTGCTGTCGCTTCTGACTGAAAAATATCTTGGGGATGTTGATTTTTCCCCCTCTTGGAACATCCGCAGCCAATCGGAGTGTATGGAGGGAGACGAAGCTGGTATCCTTTATAATTTTTATGATGATACTGCCAAATATCCAGACGGTAACCTTTGATATTTTGGAATTAATTGAAATGTCATTTATTGAAAAACGAAAAACCGTCCGACAGCAACTTCTATGTTTTTCGTAAAGTTAGTGCATATGGGGCATCTTCCCCAAAGGCTTCGCCTTTTATCTCATAGCCTTTTGCCCGCATCAGGAGCAGAAATTCTTCATAGGTGGAGGATGCTTTGATGGCAGCGTTGATGTCTTTTCTTATCTGCGTTTTCCATGCTGTACCGTTCTTGTCTGACTGCCATTCATTATATTTTTTGCCACGCTCTCCGCCGGGAATTATGACGGAAAGGTTATGCTCGCTGCACAGCTCGTCACTTAATTTTCGGATGCGGTAATAGCTCTGCTTGCAATCATGGTATTTGTCATGTTCTATGTTGTCAGCAGCACAGAAAATGATATGGTTATGGACGTGACCTTTATCAATATGTGTGGTGACAACATAAGAATATTTCCCCTCTAAAACCTTGTCCGCAAGCTCCTTCCCGATCTGGTGCGCTTCATCAAAACTGACCTCACCGGGAGCGAAAGCCTGTATCAGATGATAGGCTTTGTTGGGGCTGTTTTCCCGGCAGTGGTCTAAAGTATATTTGAAGTCAATCGCTGCGGTTTCCGGCGCACAGGCATAGGAAGAAATGTAGATGCTTTCGTCTGTTTTATCCGGGTTGCATATGTAGGCTACCGCTTTATCAACGGTTGCTGTGATAGCATGGATTTTTGTGTATGCCATACCTGTTTCATCAACTCCTTTACTTCGTCCATATCTTCCTGATAGACGTGGTTTGTGCTGTTAATTCTTTTCGCAATTTGGTTCAGGCTGGAGCTGATCCGTCCAAGCTCCGTATTGTATTCTCTTAAAAAACTGTAATCCACGTCATAGACGTATCCGTATAAAATTAGCTTCCGGATGAAAGCCGATTTGCTTTTCATGCCGGATAGTTTAAACTTTTCGTCAAGGATATACTGCTCTTTATCATCTAAGTGAAATTCATTCCGGTTGGTTCGTGTCCTGTTTGCCATTTCTGCATCGTCCTTTCTAAATTTGGGCATAAAAAAACTGCTGTAAATTGTTCGGTTTACAACAGTCTGGTTTCGTATCTGTTCAGTTGTTTTGGATAGAATTATCCATGTGCTATTGTAGCAAATCTGCGGATAAAGGTCAAGGACTGGCAGAGAAAAAACGGAAAGAAAATCAAAGAGGGTTAGGGACACTTCCCTATGGAAATTTCATCAAACGGACGGTAGGACGGAATGATGAATTTCGCCCATGTGTCCGGACATGGGCAGTGCTTGCTATTCTTGTCTTTCGACACTCCCAGAGGGTGTGTCGGTACTTAACCAGTATCACAAAATAAAATTGTTACATAGTTCCAAATATTTAAAACTTTTACTTGAATTTTTAATGTGGATGATGTAAAATAGCAATATGAATTTGGAACAGATATATTCAGAGGACGAGATACGAGTACAAATTTTTAAAGCCTTGGCAGATAAAACACGTTTGGATATTATAAGGATTCTTAGAAACAGGGGTGAAGAAATGAACTGCGGTGAGATTGGAGAATATATTGATATTCCCAAGTCAACAGCATCGTATCATTTTAAGACGTTAAGGGAAGCAGGTCTGACCGCAACAAGAAAAGAATCATTGAACAAATATGTATCGTTAAGGCTGGATATGTTTGATAAGTATCTACCGGGATTTCTTGACACTCTTTGAAAGATATGTGTCAAGAAATTTTTTGAACTAATAGTTCCATAATTCCAAAACTATAAAATAAAATTAGGAGGAAGATAAGATGATTATTGATAGTCATGAGCATTTAATGCTGCCCATAGAAATGCAAATTGAAAAACTGAATCAGGCGGGAGTGGATAAAGCTATATTATTTTCGACTGTACCGCACCCGGAGCGAGCAAAAAATCTGGCAGAGTTGCGAGGAGAAATGAACATACTATATAAAGTATTGGCTGGTGCAAATAATAAAGAAGCAAATAGAGAAAGAATGATAAAAAATAATAATGAGCTGGCTATGCAGATGAAAAAATATCCTGAAAGATTTTTCGGTTTTGGTGCAGTGCCTTTGGGTATGAGCGAACCAGAAACTTCTTCATGGATAGAAGAGAATATATTGTCTAATGAATTTAAAGGTATTGGAGAATTTACTCCCGGTTCTGATGAACAGATTAGGCAGCTTGAAGTAATTTTTCAAGCAGTAAATAATTTTAGTAATTTACCAATATGGGTTCATACATTTAATCCTGTCACTATATCAGGCATACACATTTTAATGGAACTTTGTGAAAAATATCCCTCAGTGCCAGTGATTTTTGGACATATGGGTGGATCGAATTGGATCGATGTGATAGATTTTGCAAAAAGCCATAAATACGTGTACTTAGATCTTTCCGCAGCATTTGCTTCAATTGCAACTAGAATGGCTATTTCTGAGTTGCCTGAAAGATGTCTTTACAGTTCAGACGCACCGTATGGAGAGCCTTATTTGTACAGGCAACTAATAGAATTTGTTAGTCCTTCACAGGAGGTTGCCAATATGGTATTGGGAAATAATATATTGCAATTATTGAGTGAATGAAATTAAGGAAAGCTGGTGTTTGTGATGGGCAAAGTAATGATTTTATCTTTTACAGATGATGAGGAAGATATTTATAAGCGGATATTGCAAATCATAAATGGCAGTAAAAATTTTGAACAATGCAGTGCTTTTCAGAATATAAAACTAATTCAAGCTGGAAAATTATGGATAGATTATATGCAAAGAAATGTTTGTGTTAATAACATTGAAATTGAACTTACCTATATTGAATTTGAAATTTTATATCTATTAGCTGGCAATCCCGGCAGGGTGTTTAGAAAAGAGCAGATATATGATATTGTTTGGAATGAAGCATATGCTGGTGATTACAATATCGTTATGAGTCATATCCATAATATAAGAGAAAAGATAGAGGATAATCCAAGCAAACCGATTTACATACAGACGGTTTGGGGCGTAGGCTATCGGTTCAATAAAAATCTAAACAGTGGTTTGTAATGTAAATATTGCAGACTGCTGTTTGTTGGTTGGAAGATAGTTTATGAATTATAGCTACCTTTTTGGTAAGTATATACCTGAAAAGTGCGTACTTGTCCTATCTGTGATGAAATGCTATTTTTATCTCAAATAATGGGAAAGGATATGGTATGATGAAAAATATAGAAATCGGTTCAATCCGTCCGCCGTCAGAAAGTGAAAGTCTGCTTGTCCGGGTAACGAGAGGATGCCATTGGAATAAGTGTTATTTTTGCGGACTATACAAATCTATGAATTTCTCCATGCGTCCGATAGAAGATACCATACAGGATATTAAGGAACAGGCAGCATTATATCAAGGGAGAAAATTCAAATCCTGTTTTTTGCAGGATGGGGATGCTCTGGTATTAAAAACAGATTATCTGCTCCGTATTTTGGAAGCGTTAAATAAATATTTTCCTGATTTGGAATATATAACTTCTTATGCTCGTGCAGACAGTATCACACGAAAAAGCCCGGCAGAATTACAGGAGCTTCGGCAAGCCGGACTGAACCATTTGTACTGTGGAATGGAAACCGGATCGGATAAGATATTACAGCTTATCAATAAAGGCTTTCATGCAGATACAGTTGTGAAAAGCGGGTGTATGGCAAAAGACGCAGGCATGATATTATCAGAGTTTATATTGCTTGGGATTGGTGGAAAGGAACATTCAGAGGAAAATGCAATCCAGACAGCGGATGCGCTGAACATGATTCAGCCAGATTTTATTCGTGTCCATGCAACCGGAATAAAGCCAGAGTCCAAAATGTGGGAGTTTGTTCAGGAAGGTTCTTTTACATTACAGTCAGAGGAAGAAATTATGATAGAGCAAAAATTATTCTTGGAGAAACTGCTTGAAATGGACAGCTATTATGTGAATGAACATATCATCAACCTGTTGCTGGAGGTTAGAGGGAATTTGCGGACAGATAAATTAGAAATGCTGTTTGCAATAAATAAATTTTTAGGATTGCCAGAAGATGAAAAACTTCTATTCATTGTAGGCAGGCGGCTTAACATTTTCTTTATGCTGGATGATTTGAAAAAGCCTAAACAGTATCAAAAAGCACAGGAATGTATGGAGAAGATTTTGCAGAAAAATCCGCAGGTTGATTTTACCAGACTTTGTAATTATGTTAGGCAGTCACAGATTTAGAACAATAAGAGAACCCGCATAGCTGTTTCAAGTTTTTGCTGTGCAGGTTCTTTTTTGCCATAAGGATAGTCGATAAAAATAATTATTTTTTGCTTTGGGAAGGGCAGCATACAGGCTGTATGTCCAATCCGTCCAAATAGGATGTTCCCCAATCACACATGGCGTTCAGTACAGGTATGATGCTTTTTCCAAAGGCAGTAAGAGAGTAGATTGTTTTAGGCGGTTTTTCAGGAATCACTTCTCTGTTTATCATGCCGCAATCTTCTAAATCATGGAGCTGACCGGAGAGCATTTTGGGAGTTGCTTTTGGGATAAGGCGTTGCAGTTCCATATAGTGCAATGGCTGTGACCTTAAATGCCACAATACCAGAGGTTTATACTTCCCGCCAATCAGGGACAGGGTAGCTTCTACGGGACAGTTAAATTGCTTTTGTTCAATTTTCATTTTGCTTCTCCTAACTGCAAGGGCGCTATCTTTTTTGAAAGTATCTATCAAAAAAGTGCAATCTTGCGGAATTATATTTCAGCGTTACAATAGAGTTGTCAGTTGGTTTGGCATACTAAATATAACATAAGAAAGGACTTGATACTATGGATTTTTTAAACATTGCAAAACAGCGTTTCTCTGTACGCAGCTACACAGATCAGGCGGTGGAAAAGGAAAAACTGGATAAGATTCTGGAAGCTGCCCATGTAGCTCCAACCGCCGCTAACCTCCAGCCTGTGCATCTGATTGTGGTGCAAAGCAAAGAGGGACTTGAAAAAATAGGACAGGGGGCAAATCTTTACGGTGCGCCGCTGGCAATCATCGTCTGCGCTGACCATGAAAAGGCATGGGTGCGCCCGTTTGATAAGAAGCAGACAGGTGATATTGATACCTCCATTCTGACAGACCACATGATGCTTCAGGCTACGGAGTTGGGACTTGGCTCTGTATGGATTTGCTATTTCAAGCCGGATGTTATCCGCAGGGAATTTGGACTTCCTGAAAATCTGGAACCCGTCAATATCCTTGCGGTTGGTTATTCGGCTGAAGAAGCCGCTGATCCGGAACGCCATTCGGAGATGCGTATTCCGATAAACCAGTTGGTATCATACGAAAATCTGTAATGGGAGCGATTGCAAATATTTGAACATAATGGGCAGTGCGCACAGCGTACTGTCCGTTGTGTTTTATGGATACCGTTCAGAAATATGCGCATATGTTTCTTCCAAAATCCATTGAATGTGTTCGTCCTGAATACTGTAAAAGACCTTTTTGCCTTCCTTGCGGGAACGGACTAACCTTGCAATGCGAAGTTCATGTAGTTGATGGGATATAGCAGATTCAGTGACTTCGATTTTCCTTGCAAGTTCGCTCACACAATATTCCTGCTTCATCAAATGCCAGAGTATTTTCATTCGGGTGTAATCGCCCATTGCTTTGTGCAGTTCTGTTAATTGTTCCAGTTCGGAAGAATTGGGGACAGAAAAAATTGTTTTGTTTGTTTGATTCATAGTGTTGCTCCAATCTTATGTATACCCTTTCGGGGATTCCGTAATCCATACTCCTTCGGAGTGGGCGTTGCACGACAAGGTATAAACTGTTTGACAGACCATAGGTATATGAGTATCATAATTTTATCTGGAAGGGGGTGGTTAAATGCCACACTATAACTTACCTCACAATCATGGACAGAATATTGAGAAAGTCCTAGATAAGATTCCACCTGCAGAACGGTTCAAAGATATAGCGTTTTTGTTCCAGCAATTAGACGATCCTACAAGGTTACGGATTTTGTGGCTGTTATGCCATTGTGAGGAATGTGTCTGCAATATAGCGGCGGCTGTTGGTATGAGCGCACCTGCTGTGTCGCACCACCTTCGGGCTTTAAAGAAAAGCGGGATTATATCAAGCCGGAGGGAAGGAAAAGAAGTATACTATTCTCTGTCTAAAACGCCACAGGCGAAATTGCTGCACCGTTCTATAGATGCCTTGTTTGAAATCTCCTGTCCAACCGATATTTAAGAAAATGCGCTACCTTGTGGGGTGTAGCGCATTTCTCGTTGTTCTTTTTAAATTGACTTTATTCAGAAACGGTTGACACCTTTACCCGCATTGCCCGGATTGCGTTCAGGATTGCGATAACGGAAACGCCTACATCGGCAAATACCGCCGCCCACATATTGGCATATCCCAAAGCTCCCAATATCAGCACTAAAAATTTAATTCCCAAAGCAAATACAATGTTCTGGTTAGCGATACGGATTGTTTTTCGGGCAATCTTCATAACTGCGGCAATTTTTGACGGCTCATCTGTCATTAAGACCACATCTGCGGCTTCGATAGCGGCATCAGAGCCAAGACTACCCATAGCGATACCGACATCTGCCCTTGCCAGTACGGGGGCATCATTGATTCCGTCCCCGACAAAGATAAGTTTGCCTTTTTCTGTTTTTTCCCTTAACAGTGCTTCCACCCGGTCAACTTTGTCGGCGGGGAGCAGTTCAGTATAAGCCTGATCCAGTCCAAGACGCCCTGAAACTTTCTGCCCTACTGCGTCAGCATCTCCGGTCAGCATAACCGTTTTCCGTATGCCGGAGGATTTGAGCTGGCGGATTGCGGACGGAGCGTCCTGCTTGATTTCATCTTCTATGACAATGGAACCGGAATATGTTCCGTCACAGGCGAGATAAATCACTGTTCCAACAGCGCCGGAAGGCTGGTAGCGGATATGTTCCCGTTCCATGAGTTTTGCGTTTCCCGCAAGGACTTTCTTTCCGTCTATGACTGCCTGCACACCATGACCTGCAATCTCCTGAACATCAGATATGCGGTTCGGGACTATTTTTTTGCCATAGGCTTTTTTGATAGAAGCAGAAATAGGGTGGTTGGAATAATCCTCTGCGTATGCGGCAAGCTCTAAAAGCTGTGATTCGTCCATGCCCACAGGATGGATTTCACTGACTGCAAAAGAGCCTTTTGTGAGTGTGCCTGTCTTATCAAATACCACCATTTCAGCATGAGCTAAGGATTCCAGATAATTACTGCCTTTTACAAGGACACCGATTTTCGATGCGCCGCCGATGCCGCCAAAGAAACTTAACGGGATAGAAATTACCAGCGCACAAGGGCAGGAGATTACAAGGAATGTCAAAGCACGATAAATCCATATACTAAAGGACTGCCCAGTGATAACAGGCGGCAATATGGCAAGAGCTAGGGCAGCAAATACCACTGCCGGAGTGTAGTAACGTGCAAAACGAGTGATAAAATTCTCTGTCCTGCCTTTTTTATCACTTGCATTTTCTACTAAATCAAGGATTTTTGCTACGGTGGATTCCCCGAACTCCTTTGTTGTGCGGATAGATAAAATGCCTGTCTGGTTAATGCAGCCGCTTATAACTTCCGCACCCGGAGCAACTTCACGAGGCATGGATTCTCCGGTCAGTGCGGAGGTATCCAAAGCAGAAACACCATTTATAATGATACCGTCCAGAGGGATTCGCTCGCCGGGTTTTACAACAATGGTATCTCCAATAGAAACCTCTTCCGGATCAACCTGTACCAGTTTCCCGTCCCGTTCCACATTTGCGTAATCCGGGCGGATGTCCATTAGGCTTGCAATGGATTTACGGGATTTGGAAACCGCATAGGACTGAAACCATTCCCCTACCTGATAAAACAGCATAACTGCCACGCCTTCTGAATGTTCCCCTAAAATCAGTGCGCCAATCGTTGCAATCGTCATTAGGAAGTTTTCGTCAAATACCTGACCGCTTAATATGTTTGTAATGGCTTTCCAGACAATATCCCAACCGATTACCACATAACAGGCTAAGAATATGCCCATTTCCGCCAGCTCCGGAAGATGGAGCAGACTGCCTGCAAGAAACAGGACTGCCGCCGCAATAATGCGGATCAATAAATGTTTTTGTTTTCGTGTCATTAGAATACTCCTTTCATAATTCAGGCATTTTCATTTTGAAAAAACACCGGATGCCAGAAATGACAGCCGGTGTCCGGTTTGTGCCACATCATGCCCGCAAAAGAACACGATACTTTTGACAGATGCCACCTAACGGTTATGCCTGAGTTTTTATGCTTTTACCGTTACGTCCGGCTCGATTTTTTTAATCAGTGCCTTTGCTTCATTCAATATGGCATCAAACCTGTCATCAGGTGCTTCCAGCACCATTTTTTGACCGAGGAAGTTGACGGATACACTGGTTACACCGTCAATTTTCTGTACTGCGTTCTGAATCTTATCTGCACAGTGACCGCAATCCAAGTCGATAAGTTTGATTGTTTTTTTCATGGGAATAATCCACCTTTCTAAAAATGTTTTTGTTGGTTTGGCATGGCTGAACAATTAAAGAGATGTTTAATCGTTCTGCGCAAAGTATAGTCACCAATCGGTTATAAGTCAATGGGTTTGAAGTCGGTATTCCTCTTTGGAGCATAAAACCTCCTGATTGGATTTTTGTAAAAAAAGAAATTGCTTTTCGGATAAAAAAAGCTCCTTTTCAGAGCAGACAAAAAGAAAAACGGGTGTTTATAATGAAAAACGGTAACAGCTCCACTCCCCTACGGGGGAGGGGTAATATACTGTTACAAATTTAGAAAAGAAAGAAGGGATAATTTTGCAAAAGGAGCAATTTGACATTACGGGTATGACCTGTTCCGCCTGCTCTGCAAGAATTGAGAAAAGCGTAGCGAAGCTGCCGGGAATAAAGGAGGTATCCGTAAACCTGCTGAAAAACAGCATGGTTGCTTCTTATGATGAGTCTGTTTTGGATACGGTGGGAATTGTTCAGGCAGTTGAAAAAGCCGGGTACGGGGCATTTCCTAAATCGGTTCAGAATAAGGAGCAGAGAGTAAACACTTCTGCGAAAACAGCACAGCCGGAAGCAAACACAGCGCAGAAAGAATATGGACAGATGAAAAAGCGGCTGCTTTTGTCCGCACTGTTTACCATTCCATTGTTCTACATATCTATGGGGCATATGATGGGGTGGATACTTCCGGAAGGGCTGCTCGGCATGGAAAATGCGATGAGTTTTGCATTTACACAGTTTCTATTGTTGATTCCGGTAGTATTTATCAACTTTAAATATTACCGTATGGGTTTTAAGACGCTGTTTCATGGTTCACCGAATATGGATTCCCTGATTGCCATTGGCTCCGGGGCGGCAATCGTCTATGGCATCTATGCCATTTATAAAATCGGCATAGGGTTCGGGCATGGCGATATGGAAACCGTACACAGCTTTATGATGGATTTGTATTTTGAATCCGCTGGTATGATTCTGACACTTATAACATTGGGTAAGACATTAGAAGCTCGTGCAAAAGGAAAGACCTCCGATGCCATTACAAAACTGATGAACCTTGCGCCCAAGACCGCCACAGTGGAGAGGGACGGAATGGAAATACAGGTTCCGGTAGAGGAAGTACAGGCAGGAGAAATTTTAGTTGTAAAAGCGGGGGAGTCCATTCCGGTAGACGGGGTTATCGTGGAAGGCGTTTCTTCTGTGGATGAATCAGCCCTGACCGGGGAGAGCATACCTGTGGAAAAGCAGACCGGGGATAAAGTAATCGGTGCAACAATCAATAAATCCGGTTATTTTAAAATGCAGGCTACAAAAGTAGGGGATGATACCACACTGGCACAGATCGTGCGGCTTGTGGATGAAGCAACCAGTTCCAAAGCGCCTATCGCAAAGATGGCGGATAAGGTCAGCGGGGTATTCGTTCCGGTGGTTATCAGCATTGCCTTAATTGCGGTTATAGTATGGCTACTTGCGGGGTATGGATTTGAATTTGCCCTTTCTATTGGTATCTCTATTCTCGTTATATCCTGTCCTTGCGCACTTGGATTGGCAACACCTACCGCAATCATGGTAGGCACAGGGAAGGGGGCATCAAATGGCATTTTGATTAAGTCGGCGGAAGCTCTGGAGGTAGCGCATAACATTGATACGGTCGTTTTGGATAAGACCGGGACAATCACACAGGGAACGCCTGTGGTAACGAATGTGCTTGTAAAAGAGGGGATTTCACAAAATGAACTCCTGCAGGTTGCCGCTTCTCTGGAAAAAATGTCGGAACACCCACTTGCGGATGCGATTGTGGAGGAAGCAGAAAAGAATGCTTTAGGTTTTCTGCCTGTAAATAACTTTAAGCAGATTCCGGGACAGGGGATTATGGGAGAAATCCAAAATGTTATCTGCCTTGCCGGAAACCGCCGCCTGATGTCTGCACAGGGCATAGAGGGAGGTGCGCTGCTCCAGCTTGGGGAAGCAATGGCTGTGGACGGAAAAACACCATTATTCTTTGCAAGGGGTGGACAGCTTATCGGTGTGGTGGCTGTGGCAGATGTGGTAAAGCCTACCAGTAAGCAGGCAATACAGGAATTATCCGGCTTAGGAATGGAGGTTGTCATGCTTACCGGGGACAATGCCAAGACTGCGGAAGCAATCAGAAAGCAGGTGGGCGTAGACCGGGTGGTTGCCGAAGTGTTCCCGCAGGATAAGGAAAAGGAAATCCGGCGTTTACAGGAAAAGGGCAGGAAGGTAGCTATGGTTGGGGATGGCATCAATGATGCGCCTGCGCTTGCAAGGGCAGATGTAGGAATTGCTATCGGGGCAGGTACGGATGTGGCGATTGAATCAGCGGATATTGTATTGATGAAAAGTGACCTTTTGGACGTGTCCACCGCTGTCCAGTTAAGCAAGGCGGTTATCCGCAACATCAAGCAAAACCTGTTTTGGGCGTTTATCTATAATATCATTGGTATTCCGGTTGCGGCGGGGGTATTTTACCTGTCCTTCGGCTTGAAGTTAAACCCAATGATCGGAGCCTTTGCAATGAGTTTCAGCTCTGTCTTTGTGGTGTCAAATGCCTTGCGGCTTCGCTGGTTCAAAGCAAAGCATCTTGCAAGACCGGAACAGGAAGAAACATATAACAGCAGTCAGATAATTTTATCAAAAAAAGGTGAAGGAGAAAAGAACATGGAAAAATTATTGAAGATTGAAGGAATGGTTTGCGGGAACTGTGTAAAACACGTTTCTAAGGCGTTAATGGAGATTGAGGGTGTTTCGGATGTCAATGTGCAACTGGAAACAAAAACAGCATTGGTACAGATGCGCCATGCGGTATCAGAGGACAGGCTGAAAACAGCGGTTGAAGATGCTGGTTATCAGCTCATAAGTGTTCAATAGCCGGGTTGCCTATGAAAGCAAAAAAAGGAAATGTCACCCATAAACTGAAAATTGCGAAAGGTCAGTTAGACGGTATCCTGCAAATGATAGAGGAAGATCGTTACTGCGTGGATATATCAAATCAGCTTTTAGCGACACAGGCATTATTAAAGAGTGCTAACCAACAGATTTTACAGGCACATATCCGTAACTGTGTCCGGGAAGCGTTACAGACCGATGCGGAAAACCCGAAACTGGAGGAAGCGTTGCAGCTATTGGAAAAAATGGTGCAATAGAGCAGATATTTCCGATTGGAGCAAAAGTCCTTCGGATAAGAGCAGACAAAAGGGATTGACTTTTAATATACTCTATATGGTTAGGCATGGCTATCACATATACAGAGTATATGTGACCGCAGGCAGTCGCCAAAAACAAGCAAGCTTGTTCTTGGCTCGTTGCTTATGCGAGATATAGATATAAGGAGGAAACATGATGAAACAGTCACTTGACACAAGGACAAAATTATTGACGAAAAGTCCGTTTCCCCTCATGCTGGAGCTTAGTATACCTGCGGTTCTTGGCATGGTGGTTGTAGGACTTTATAACATGATGGATTCCATTTTTGTAGGGCAGATGGTAGGCGCAGCGCAAATGGGGGCGGTATCCGTATCTTATCCGTTTACGCTCATCAATGCGGGTTCGGCGGCGATGTTGGGGGTAGGCTCTGCTTCGGTGCTATCTCGTGCGATTGGAAAGAAGGATCAGGACACCATAAAAAAGATTATGGGAAATCTGATTGCAATGGTGCTTCTGCTGTCTGTTATTTACACTGTGATAGGTATGGTATTTACCCGCCAGCTTTTATCTCTGGCAGGCGCAAGCGACAATATCCTGAACTATGCGGAAAAGTATCTGCGTATTGTGTTTGCGGGAAGCCTGTTTGTGAACTTCTTCCAGAGTGCGAATATGGTCATTCGTGGGGAAGGGCAGCTTAAAAAGGCAATGGCTATTATAGCAAGCGGGGCAATCCTGAACATTATCCTCGATCCGATTTTTATTACGGTTTTAAAGCCTTACGGGTTGGGAGTGGAAGCGGCTGCTTACGCAACAATTTTTTCACAATTTATTCAGGCGGTGATTACACTATGGTATTTCAAGAAGAAAAGCGTAAATGTAAAAATCGGACGGATACATATTGACGGAGAATTACTGCCGCAGGTTCTGGCGGTTGGGGTTTCCGCTTTGCTGATGCAGGTTTTGACACTGGTACAGCAGACGGTGATTTATCGTGTGGCATCTGTGTATGGCGGAGAAAACTCGCAGATATTGTTAGGAGCTGCACTGCGTTTCTGGAACTTCTCGTTTGTTCCTCTTTGGGGTATCAGTCAGGGATTTCAGCCAGCCGCAGGGACAAACTACGGTGCGAAAGATTATGACCGGGTAAAGAAACTGACAGGTGTATTCATTACGGCGGCAACAGTGTTGTCCTTACTGTTCTACATTCCGGTTGAATTATTCCCGGATAAGGTGCTTTCTATGTTTATTACAACACCGGGCGTGGCGGCTTCGGGGGCAACGAATTTCCGGATCATGTTCAGTACCTATATTTTACAGGGTAGTTTCCTGATTGCGGTAACGCTGTTCCAGTCGTTAGGAAAGGCAAATAAGGCTACTTGGCTGGTATTGTTCCGGCAGATTATTTTGTTTATCCCGCTTTGTGTGGTTTTGCCGATGATTGGCGGCATGGGGATTCGTGGTGTCTGGCTTGCGATTGCCCTGACCGATGCGGTTCTGGTTGTGATTACGGTTTTGATGATGCTTTCAGAGTTTCGCAAGATGCCGGAAACAAAATAGAGTGAGGAAATGTATATTGAGCCGATACTTTGTTTGATAAGGTATTGGCTCTTTTCTTTGTTTGCACAATCGGTGGAGATAGAATATAATTCTAATTGGAGTGTAAATCCTACCGATTGGAGCAGTATATTATGAAGAAAAGATATATAATAGAGGATGCCAGAAAACATCTGGCGGAACAGATTAACAGTATAGAAGGAATAGAGAGGACTGCCATGCAGGAAAACTTAGTGAAAAACACAAAAGGGCTGTCTGCGGTTATTCCAAAGGATAATGACGGATATTGTACGGTCTATAAAATGGATTGTGCCGATGGTTTAGGACTGATGACAGTTTATCAGGTTTATCCGGGCATACAGCTTATTTACAATGATTTTGAAGCAACAGGCTGTGAATGGGAAGGTACGCTTGGGAAGAATATATTGGAAATCAACCATTGCAGAGAAGGGCGTGAGGGAAGCAAATTGTTAAGCGGTTCCTGTCTGTATCTTGGGGAGGGTGATATGTCCATTCATACTATGGATAACTGTGCTTCCGAAATGGCGTTTCCATTAAAGCATTACCGGGGAATTTCCGTTGTTATCAATTTGGAGCTGGTATCAGAATATCCGCCGCAGACTTTGGCAGAAAGCGGAATTGATATATTGGAATTTAAGGAAAAGTTTTGTGCAGATGGAAACTGCTTTATTATGCGGGCGAAGGATGAAATCGAGCATATCTTTTCGGAGCTTTATTCTGTGCCGGACTGTCTGCAAAAGCCATATTTTAAGCTAAAGGTGCAGGAACTTCTTCTTTTCCTCTGTATGGTGGACGTAACAAAAGAGAAACAGCGGGAAATGTATACTTCGCCGCAGGTGGAGATTGTCAAGGAAATCCATAAAAAGTTAATTTCCAACTTGCAGGAGCGTTTTACGATTGAGGAGCTTTCCAAAGAATACCTTATCAATACAGCTACTTTAAAAGCCACATTTAAAGGGATTTATGGACAGCCTATCGGAACTTACATGAAAGAATACCGCATGAAACAGGCGGCTGTGCTTCTTCGGCAGACGAAAAGCACAATAGCGGAGATCGCAAATCAGGTGGGATATGAGAACCAGAGCAAATTTTCAACAGCTTTTCGGGATATATTGAAGATAACACCTGCAGAATACCGCAAACAAAATGCCAGTGAATAAACTGGAATGAGAAGCAGCATAGCATAATGGGAAGGGAGGTCGTTTTGGAGGTCAGAATGAAGATAAGACAAGTTGGTTTATCAGTGTTAGGCAGGTGGTTATAATGGGTAAGGTGATGATACTGTCTTTTTCGGAGGATGAGGAAGAAGTCTGCCAGAGAATGTTGCAGATTATAAGCGAAAGCCCCCGCTTTGAAGGCTGTAATGTGCTTCAAGTGGAAAAACACCTTAGTATCGGAGAAATGAAGCTGAACATAGCAGAGAAAAATGTGGTCATACATGGTGCGGAGGTTATGCTTACCAATAGGGAGTTTGAAATACTGTATTTGTTAGCGCAGAGTCCCGGCAGGATATTCAGCAAAGAGCAGATCTATGATATTGTCTGGCAGGAACCGTATTCCGGCGATTACAATATTGTCATGAGCCATATCCGCCACATAAGGGAGAAAATAGAGGACAATCCGGGCAAGCCGCTTTACATACAGACCGTATGGGGCATTGGCTATCGGTTCAACAAAAATTTAAGCAGCAGTCTGTGATGTGAAAACAGATTGCTGCCTATTTTTTGTCCTGTACGCCTAAGAGGTATTCGCAGGATACATGGAAGAACTCTGCCAGAGCCACCACTTCATAATCCGGGACAAACCTTGTCCCTTTTTCAATCCGTAAAACAGTCAGGTCGCTAAACTCATATCCGGCAAGCTGGAGCTGCTCGGCAAGGGCTTTCTGTGACAACTTCCTTTCCGTCCGCAGTTCCATAACCCTTTGACCGATTAGGTTTTTGGAGTTGTTTTCCTTATTCCAATAGATTTTAATATCCTACCACCAACTTTCTAAAGATGAAGTCCCTTACCATTGATTTTACGAAATATTGTTGATAATATACTTCTAAAGATGAAGTGTAAGGGAATTATCTTGTAGAAAGAGAATTAGGGATTGATAATACTGCCTGTAAAATACAATAATATTTTTAACAGAGAAAGGTGGAAACAAGCATGAATGAAGTTTTTGAAACATTGTCGGATGTCTTTGAGGAGCTGCGCAGCGAATCGGAGGACAGGGAGTATTCCGTCCAGACGGAGGAAGCAAAAGCAGCCAGCCGGGAACTGAAAAAGAAACAGAAGGCATTTGAAGCATATCTTTCCAAGCTGCCGAAAGAGGACAGGGAGTTTCTGGAGGAATATATGGATGCGGTGGATCATGCCCATTACAAGGAGGAACAGAGGGCATATTATCAGGGATTTGTGGACAGCGTACAGGTTCTTGACGGACTTGGCATTATAAAAAAGCGTATGTGGATAAAGGAGTTTCTTAAAAAATTCAGCAGATAGATAAAGAGGTGGCTGGCAGGACAGAAAGCGAGCCACCTTTTTTGCATGGTTCAGAAAAATCCAGAAATACTCACGAAAAAATTCAGATGTTGGGGATATTCTATTCTTTGGGATGTTTGTATGTCCGAATATAGGCTTCCACAATAGCAAGGATTGTTGTAATCTGTTCTTCCGTACATTGTGACAGATAGACCAGCAGACGCTTGTAGTCAAGATTATCTGCCGGGGCATCTGGATAGAAAAACGGATCGGCGGAAATATGTAAGGCTCGTATGAGCTGCCCTAGCTTTTCGATGCTTGGCACATTTCCATGATTTTCTATTTCCTTGATATAGCGGGAGGAAACGCCGGATTTTTCAGCCAGTTCTTCATAGGTCAGCTTCTGGTCGGTTCTAGCCTTCTTCAGACGGAATCCCATTTCCTTGTCAATTTTCTTTTTTCTTGCCATATATGCACCTCCATGTATAGTGTATATTGCACATTTTGCTTTGAAAATGCACTAATAAATCACTTTATCAGAGGGGCATAATGCACACATAAGAATAAAAAGACTTTGGATATTGCATATAAAAAAAAGCAGTATCCAGAGGTTTTTTGCGTGGCTTTTATCCTTTGGGTACGTTTAGGGAAATTTATGTGTTCTGAACGGTCTGAGGGATATTTTTTTGACTTTATGAACCTGTCCGGCTTCTGGCGTGGAAAGGCTCTTTTATAAGGTGTTTTACAGGCAGTAAGACAGGATACACCCTGATAAGTGAATTATACGCTCCCGTAGCGTGTGGAAAAAACAGAATAGCAGATATGAATAACGTCCAGCGGGCATTTTGCCTGTCCGGGCGTTTTTTATATAAAAATATTTTTTTCAACATTTTTTGCCCTTACCCGAACATCAGCCTATCTCCATTTGGCAGATACAACGGAAAGGGAAAAGGCGTATGCCTTTGTCACGTCACAACGGGGGAGGAGGTGAACTCGCATGAAGAAACCTTCTCACCATGATGAAATGACGATCAGGCATCGTTTTGACCGCCTGTGCCAGATGTCGCTGAAAGGCGAAGCAATCAATTATTACAGGCACATGGATTACCGCAGGGAACATGAAGCCATGTTTTCTGAACTGTCTGAAAAGGAGCTGAACCAGTTGTTTGTTATGGATGAATACGGAGTGGAAAACAGCCATTTTACAGTGCATGGATATGACATTGAGGTGAAAGACACCCTGATTGCGGAAGCGTTGCAGGCACTTTCGGAGAGGAAGCGGAATGTAATACTGCTTTCGTATTTTCTGGAAATGAGCGATGCGGATATAGCAAGGGAGATGAACCTTGTCCGCAGCACAGTCCATGAACACCGGACACGCTCGCTTGAGATTTTAAGGAAGATTATGGAGGGAAAAGCAGATGAAACAGAGATGTAAGAACAGAGAAGAAAAGAATTTGTTGCCTTTCCATATCATTAAGGCAGCATCAGAAGGCGATGTACTGGCAATCAACACAGTCCTGAAGCATTATGAGGGATACATAATTACCCTGTCCACCCGGAAGATGTATGACGAGGGAGGGCGGCTTCATTATTGTGTCGATGAAACACTGCGTCGAAGGCTTGAAACAAAGCTAATCACAAAGATACTGGCGTTTGAAGCGGTATAAAGGGCGGCTAGCTGTCCTTTTCCATAGCTGACAGATTTACAGCGGTGTACCTTGAAAATTGAATACTGTATTGCATACAGGACGTGAGGATATGCAGAGCCACTAAGCAGATGCGCCATGACGTACCTGCCCTGTCTTTTAACGGGGTGAAACGTGAGGAAATGTTGGAACAGGACATTGAAGCAAAGGTAAGGAGCGAGTGAGATCGGGCAAAATATGTAGCAGTTACATGGGGCGATGAAGCATATCTGTGATAATGATACTTCCGGGTTGCGGGGAAACCGCAATCCGGTCAATGAAATGACGGTGCAAGACCGATGTGGGCGGTGTAATGAGCCATCACCTGTATTGCAGTTTTTATCTGCTAATAAATGGAGGAAGCGTATTTTTATTGGTAGATATATAATTACCGGGGAAGGAGGAAAAGATGGGATGTGAGAAAACATTATTGTCAGTCAGTGAATTTTGTGTATATGTTGGCATAGGGAAAACTAAGGCAAGAGAAATGCTTGCTAATCCCTGTTGCAAATATGTGGTTCGTATTGGTCGAAGGGTATTTGTACATAAAGAATTATTTGATGAAGAACTGAGAAAAAGTGCAAAATTTCAACTAATTATGTGATTTGAAAAATTCCTCTTGAAATTGCGTCATTATTATGCTACACTTAAAACGAAGGAGATGAGAAGATGCCTAAAATAATACCAATCAGGGAATTAAGAGATACAACAACAATGTCTGAGTTATGTCACAGCACAGAAGAACCTATTTTTATAACCAAAAATGGTTATGGTGATATGGTAATCATGAGTCTGGAAACGTTTGAGAAAAACTCAGGTATGAGTGATTTTTATTCAGATGTTAAGTTTCGTAAAGGAAAATACTCTGATTTGCAAAATAAATAACAGGCATCGAAATTCTTTGGAGTTTTAAGGATTGCTGATAATTTGAGCTTTTCGAGATTGTGAATGAACGATTGCGAGAGGATGAGAATTATGGGTAAAGACTTAAAGGGCAAAGAGTTAGGTAGAGGGCTGTCCCAAAGACCAGACGGAAGATATATGGGTAGAGCGCAGGTGGAAGGAAAGTCAATTGTATTATATGATTGGAAGATAAAAGAATTAAAAAAGAATCTTGCAATAGCCATTGATGAAGCCAAACGGAGTAATTTGATGCCGGATATGGATGGCAAAAAGGTTACTTTAAGTGAATGGTTTGAAGAATGGTATTCTAAATACAAGGCACCAACTTTGAAAAATGGTGGTTCACCTTCCTACAAGCGAAAATTTTTGAATTACTATGGAGTGCGTATTGGTACAAAACCTTTGGCGGATATTAGACAACTCCATGTTCAGACTGCGATTGCGGATATGCTGGAAGCAGGGCGCTCAACTAAGTCCGTCAGAGAAGCAACAGGAATTTTGCAGAATTGTATTGAAGCTGCTATCGCAAACGGATTGATGAGATTAAATCCAGTAGTTGGTGTGATAATACCTAAGTGTGAGAAAGTCGAGCGCAGGGTACTTTCTGTAGAGGAACAGGAGATTTTCTTAGAGTACCTTGAACGAACGAAAAGTTGGTATGAGGAAATGTATAAATTCATGCTTCTAACGGGTATGCGGGTAGGTGAGATCGGTGGTCTTCGCTGGGAGGATATTGATTTTGCCGGAAAGTTTATCTATGTAAAAAGAACATTGTCTTATGACTATGCAGATGGGAAAAAGACAATGAGAATGACTTCACCAAAGACAGAAAATTCTGTCAGAAAAATTCCGTTCTTTGGAGAAACAAAAAGTATTCTTGAAAGACAGATGGAAAAAATTAAAAGGAAACGAGAGGATTTGGGTGAGCGATGGCGTCAACCGGAGGAATTTGGAAATCTGGTATTCCTGACATCTATGGGTTCACCGATTGGGCGTTACAGCGTAGAGAGTGATATGAGGTATATTACAAGCCAGATAAATGATATGTACCGTATGGAGGCACTGTATGGATCTGCTGTACAAAAAACTTTTGAGCGTATACACCCACATGCTTTACGTCACACTTTTGCAACCAGATGTTTTGAAAAGGGAATGACACCAAGAACGGTACAGGAAATTATGGGACACGCAAATTATAATACAACGGTTTCATATACCCATGTGTTGGATGACATAAAAGCAAAAGAAGCCTTGCGTGTAGGGGATTTCCTGCAGAATAATAACAATAAGGAAACGGTTGAGTATGAGAGTTTGGTAGGTATTATATAGGAAGATTCTCTACTCAAGAAAATTGAGTAATTTTAGTATGAATCAGTGCGTGTGCAGTGATTCAAATGCAGATAGTGCTTGAAAAATAGGGATTTTAGATAAAAATATATAACCTGTTTTTCAAACTTCGCAAAACAGATGCGTTAGTGAACTTTGGGGCGAATTATATAGGAAAAATGTTAGAACCCGTGGGTAAGTGCCTGCGGGTTTTATTATATTATGGTTAATATGATGATAATTGCCTTAGAACAGTAAGTGCAGAAAAATGGAAAGATTTTATTATACAAAAACAAAGAATGGTGAAGTGTTCAGATTAGTTCATCAAGAAAGTTGGAAGCAGCATGTAAAACAAATCTTGAAGTGATATGGCTGATGGATAGAAAAGAAATAAAAGTGATATTTGCAGAGCTTAATTAACTATGCTATAATTAAAAAACAATGGTAAGTTGAGGAAAGGTGGAAGATTTATGGATAAGAATAAATATGGAAATGTTCTACTTAATGCTTATAACAGTGGTTTACTTAAAATAGTTTGGAATACATCGGGGTTTTCACTCGGAATTGATCCACAAAAAAGGATATGCTTCCTGAATTAAAGGAAAAGAAATTTATAGAATATGTATTTTCAATTATTAAAATAGTAGCACATATGGCGGAAGGTAAAGAGAGTAGTGATATTTCTGAAGATAAGCTGAAAATTGCAAGAGAGATTTATAATCATGAAAAGGACTTGAAGAATCATCTGTATATTAAAAAAAATAGTAAAATAAAGTGTTTTAGATTATTAGAAACACAAATTATAAGTTACAGAAATGATAAAAATCCTAAAGTAATAGAAGCCAATTCCGCTATTATAAAATTGATGTTGGAAAAAGATGATGATGATATATCAGAAGCATTTGAAATTTCTCGTAGAGATTTAGATGAAATTATAGACAATCTAATAGAATTAAAAGATAAAATGGATAGTATATAAAGGAGGAAGAATATGGCAGTTACTTTAGTGGAAAATTATGAAGCTAATTATCCTAGAACGCTACAATATACATATAATTTAAAAGAAAAATATGATACTGGTATAAGTAGAAAACATAATGTGTATAATAAGAATATGGGTAAAGATATTATATTCTTAAAAGAAAAAGATATAAACTATCAAGAAATAGAGCAGTATTTTAAAAAATTGGCAGAAAAATTTCAAAAAATTCAGAGTGACAATAAGAAGTTGGGTGGTATGCCAGTAATAAAAAACACAAGGATACCAGTTAGTTTGATTGTTGCTTGCTTAAAGGATGAAATGACAATTCAAGAAATTTGCGAAGAATATAGACTAACAGAAAATGATATAGAAGAAGCAATGGAATATGTAATAGAAGTTTTAGATGTTCCATATCAGGAAGGTTAGCAATGAAGGTACTATTAGATGAAAATATTACTCAAAAATCGATTAGCATTTTAGAAAAATATAGACATAATGTGATTCATGTATTAGATAGGTTTGAGGCTGGAGGAAGTGATGAGGATGTGGCATCATGATTTCTCTGATTGCGGTTGCAAATGTATTCCGGGTGCATCGTTGACTGACGACAACGCAGTGATGGCGGAAATAGCGGGTGCTGTATGCACTGTTATTTCTGCAATGCTGTACTAGTATGTATTACGGAGGACACGCCTATAAACACAATTGAGAGAGAAGATGGGTGGAAAGGTTTCAGAATACAAGGAGTGTTAAATTTTTCATTGATTGGAATTTTATCTGAAATATCTGGTATTCTTGCTGATAATAATATTGGCATTTTTTCTGTATCAACTTTCAATACAGATTATATTCTTGTAAAAGAGGAAAATTTTGACAGAGCTTTGAAGGTATTAGCTTTTGCTGGATATAATATTGTCTAATGTGAAGCGATTTACAATCAAAATATTATCAGGTTACTTAGTTTGGAGGAAGTATGACATTACAACAATTAAAATATATGATAATCGTTGCGGAAAGAGGCTCTATTACAGAGGCGGCAAAAGAGTTATATATTTCTCAGCCGAGTCTTTCTGGTGCTGTCAAAGAGGTAGAAAAGGAAGCTGGAATCACAATTTTCAGCCGATGCAGAGCGGGAGTGGCACTGACAAAGGAAGGCATGGAATTTTTAGGATATGCAAGGCAGGTAGTTCAGCAGATGGAACTTCTTGAATCAAAATATATTGATAAAAAACCTGCAAAACAGAGATTTTGTGTTTCCACGCAACACTACACCTTTACCACAAATGCGTTTGTGGAATTGATACAGCGTTTTGGACAGGAAAGATTTGAGTTTATACTGAATGAAACGCAGACACATCAGATTGTGGAAGATGTGCGGAACAGGTTCAGTGACTTAGGAATCCTGTATCTTTGTAACAGCAATGAAAATGTGCTGAGAAAGTTGTTTAAAGAATACAATCTGAATTTTTTTGAGTTGTTTATTGCAACGCCCCATATTTTTATAGGCAAAGACCACCCGTTGGCAAAATGCAAATCTGTCAGGCTGGATGATCTGAAACCATATCCCCGTCTTAGTTTTGTGCAGGGAACGTATGAATCTTCCAATTTTTCGGAAGAGCTTTTCAGCAATGAACCTGCCGAGAAAAGTATTAAGGTGAGTGACCGTGCGGCTATTGTAAATCTAATGATTGGGTTGGATGGTTATACGATTTCAAGTGGTATTTTCCCTAAATACCTGCAAGGGGATTCTATCATTTCGATTCCTTTGGAGGAAGATGAGGTGATGCATATTGGATACATACTGAACAAGGATAAAGAATTATCAGAGTTAGGGGAGATTTATGTTGAGGCTTTGAAACAATACCAGACATAAATGAAACATAGGATCAACCTATGTAACAGCATATAAAACAGATATTACCTATTACATGGCATTCCGTGTTAAGATATAGAAGCGGAAAGGAGGCATAAAAATGCCAGGTTATGTATTAGGTAATTTTTTTATTTATTCTGTTATCAATGCTTTTACGCCGGGACCGGGAAATATACTGGCGTTAAATACGGTAACGAACTATGGATACAAAAAAGGGAGACCGCTCTATTGGGGGATATTTGCAGGATATTATGTTGTGCAGGTAATATGTGCTATTTTCGTGTTTGGAGTAAGCACTTTTTTACCGGATGTGCTTGGTATTATGAAATACATAGGCGCTGCTTATATTTTGTGGCTGGCAGTCCATATTGCGTTAAGCAAACCAACTACAAGCACTGTGGAAAAGCCAGCATCATTTCTAAAAGGATTTTTGCTGCAGTTTGTCAATGTGAAAATTTATTTATTCGGAATTACTGCATTAACAGGATATATCACGGAATATAGTGGCTCTTTATGGGTTTTGCTCTTATTTGAGATTATCATAGCCACGATTGGAACGATTGCAACTCTTACTTGGATTGGTATGGGTGTCCTGATACAGAGAGCATACCAAAAATATTACAGGGTAATTAACATTATTCTTGCATTAACGTTATCAGAGTGTGTGTATAGCATGTTGAAATAGCGAAAGGGGTGTTACAAAATGCAGATAAAGAGAAATGTTCTTTTAAATCCCGGTCCCGCAACAATACTACTGCAATCTGTATATGCAGTATCATTTTTTTGAAACAACGGGACAAATGCACTTTACGCCGCCTGTTCAGAAGATTTATGCTGCCCGTCAGGCACTTGATGAATATTTTAGGGAAGGCGAAGAATCAAAATGGAAAAGACATTCAGAGGTGTTTGAGGCGATACACGCAGGACTTGATAAACTCGGCTTCAAGGACATTATCAGGAGGGATTACAGGCAGGTCTTGGTGTTACAGTAAAATACCAAGATGATGAAAACTGGAGTTTTGAAAAGGTACATGATTATTGCTATAAGCGTGGATTTACGATATATCCCGGAAAGATATCGGCGCAGAACACATTTCGGCTTTGTGCACTTGGAGCTATCACAAAGGTCAATGAGTTGTTGGAAATTTCTGGCGAAGATGTATTGCTGTTCAGTATGCCTGTGTATGGGGGATTTATTCCGCAGCCATGTGCTAAAATGGCAAGGAATTTGAAAGGCAGCAATACTCCGGCTATTATTGCCGCAGTATATGGAAATCGGCATTATGATGATGCTTTATTGCAGATGAAAGATATTTTAACAGAGCAGGGATTTTATGTAATAGAGGCAGGGGGATTTATAGCGGAACACTCTGTTTTTCCGTCCGTGGCATCAGGATGCCCAGATGACAAAGATAAAGCAGCGATGAAAGCGTTTGCAGCAAAGTGCTGTCAGCTCTTGAGTATTCGTAGTTTGAAAAATTATAAAGATATCAGCTTGCCGGGAACACAAGGGTATGATGGGTTTTCCTATGAGGGAGATTTTAGAAAGACAAATAATGAATTGTGTATTGCCTGTGGTGCCTGCATAAAAGTGTGTCCTGCTGGGGCAAGAAACTATCACTGTGAGGCTTATGAGGAAGTCAAAAAAGATTTTGAAAAGACTTCCCTGCAATTTTCCATGATACCAATGAATTTTATGCGGAATGGAAAAGCAGATTATATTTTGACCGGATATTGGGCGAAGAAAGCATATGAGGAAGCGAAAAGATACGGTCAGATTAACATTGCGACATCTTCGGAAGGGGATAATTTTTCTTATATTCCAGATTGCAGTGATTTGGAAATATCTCAGGATTCGGACTATGTATATATGTGTGAAAATAATACAATTTATGGAACAAAGTTTCATTGCTGTCCGAACAGTCATGGAAAAATACTTGTGAATGATATATCTTCCAGCTTTTTATCAGAACCGATGAATGTTTCTGATTATGGTATGCTTTTTGGCGGCGTGCAGAAAAATCTGGCACCTGCCGGACTGGTTATTGCGATTATGCATAAAGACCTGATTTCCGATACGGTTCTGCCTAATACACCAACTATGCTGCAATACAAAATCCATGCAGATAAAAAGTCACTTTACAATACACCGCCGACTTACAATATCTATATGGTAGGGAAAGTGCTTAAATGGATTCAGTCATTGGGTGGTTTAGAAAAAATGAAGGAAATCAACAAAAGAAAGGCATCAATCCTATATGATTATCTGGATTCCAGTTCATTGTTTTATGGTCTGGCAAATACAGACAGCAGGTCGCTTATGAATGTGACTTTCCGTACAAAGTCGGATGCGATTGATGCGGAGTTTATAAAGCAGGCTGAAAAACATGAAATTATCAGTATAAAAGGACATCGGGCAATTGGCGGGATGAGGGCAAGTTTATATAATGCTATGCCAATAGAGGGTGTGCAGCATTTGGTTGACTTTATGCGTGAGTTTGAAAAGACTGGTGATCATTATGGAAAAGAATAATGTTTTTGAGAAAGACCAGAAATATTTTCCACTTATGAGCAATTTTTACAAATTTCCATTTATGGAAAATCTGTAAAAAACTGTCTATGGACGTCCATAGGCAGTGCTTGCTATTACGCTCTGTGTCATGACACAAGCAGTGCTTGCTGTTTCAGAATGGACAGTAAGCAGTATCTTGCTTCACTTACCCGCAGGATATTTCCATCCGATACCATTTTTTCTGCCCGCTCAATCTGTTTTCCACGTATCGTTTTCTGATATGCAGCATATTTCGGGGAGTACGTGATGGCCAGCCGTTGGTGCAGTTTCTTTGTTGTATAAGGCGCATCTTTATAAAAAAGGCTCCCTTTGTCTTTCTGGTCCAGGCTGGTTATGCCTGCAATGCTTTCATCCGAAACACGTTTCAAACCGGTCTGTTCCAAAGCCCGCTTCCTTTCTTCTGCAGGGAGCTTTTTGATTGGCTGTGTGACAATAAACGCGCGCTGTCCCATATGGTTGAATTCCCTGTTTGCTTCTGAGCCAAGCCCAGCGTCACTGCAGAAAATAAACTTATCATGTCCAAATTCCTGCAGGATCTTCTTTTCCAAAGGCTTCAGTGATGCATACCTCGGACTGTATAAAGTCGCATTCTTCGGCTAGGGCGGACATTGCACGGTAACTATCGTGGAGTGCATAAGAAGGAGGCTCCAGGTACTGGCTGGCCGCCTGAAAAGAGGAGCGTTTGCTGGAAGGTTCCAATATTCTTGTATAAACCAGGCATGAAAGGATGGCGTTGATGCCATACTCAAACTTATGCCGTGACCGGATCTTGCGGCAGGCATGGTCCAGTTTTAGGCCGTAGTAAACAGACTGCAAAAAGAGATAGCCTCCCTTATAAAAAACCTGTTTACCATATTTTACTTGGATAATAGAAGTTTTTTCGGGTATAAGTAATAAGACAGAGATTTCGCTTTTAGATGTGAAAAAGAGTAAAGATTACCGGATTTTTAATAGATATAGAAATAGGGACAGATTTCGGGAAGATTCCTTTTTTTATGTATAAATATTCAGACTTTTTGCAT
>CAJTCR010000065.1 GCA_910574915.1 Eubacteriaceae bacterium | reverse complement strand
GGTAACTATTAACTGTATAGATGGAAAAAGATGGAGAGGGAGTCCTCTTAGAAATCATCCTACATCTATATCAAAAAAGAATAAGTCTATAGCCTGTTCTGACTGGCTATAAACTTATTATACGAGGGTGAATGAAAATGTTAGAGTATATTTCTGCCCCGGAAGCAGCGAAGAAATGGGGCATTTCTGAAAGACGGGTACAAAAGCTATGTGAGGAAAGCCGCATACCTGGCGTGGCAAAATTCAGCCGTATGTGGCTGATACCAAAGGACGCGGAGAAACCGACCGATAAAAGACGAAAAAATTTCAAATCTACACAATAGATTCAAATTACCCTGTTACAATTACGGTTAGGAGGTGCGCTATGAGTAAAATATTAATTGTTGAGGACGATTTATCTATACAGGCTTTGCTGCATGACTTTATACAGGAAGCCGGATATAGTGTTGTACTGGCGGCTGACGGTGTGGAAGCCCTTGCGAAGTATTCCGAACAGAGCTTTGATTTGATACTGCTTGATATTATGCTTCCCAAAATTGACGGTTTTGGTGTTTGCGAAGTTATCCGGCAAAAATCAGATGTGCCTATCATCATGCTTACGGCATTGGACGACGAGGGAAACCAGCTTAAAGGCTTGGACTTGCAAGCTGACGATTATATTACAAAGCCTTTTTCCATGCCTGTACTGTTGCGGAAAATCGCCGCTGTCCTACGCCGTTCATCAAAGCAGAATGATATTCCGCAGACCATGAGCTATAAGGATTTAACACTGGATTTAGAGGGGTACAAGGTTTATACAAAGGAAGAAAGCATTGATTTAACGCCCCGCGAGTTTGAAATACTGCGAGAGCTGCTGATACACAAGGGCAGAATTTTAACGCGGCAAAACCTGTTACAAACACTTTGGAAGTATGAGTTTTTCGGAGAAGAACGGATTGTTGACACACACATAAAGAACTTACGGAAAAAACTTGGTGCTGCTGACTATATAGAAACGATTAGAGGGGTGGGATATAGAATTGATAAGGAAGATTAAAAGTAAGTTATCTATAAAGGTGTTTTTCATCACAGCGTTACTTCTGGTGATTTGTTGCTCAATAACATATTTGTGTATAGCCCGTTTTGCGCCATACATCTATACACATGAACTATCCGAAGTGGAGGAAATAACCGATATATTGTCTGTTGAATTATCTGATAGACAAATTGAGGAAGTGCCATATATCATTTCAACTTTTAATGAAATTCTCTCTAAAGAATATGATAATGAATTTATAATCCATGTTTTCCAAAGCTCTGGCGAAGAAGTAGCCTTACCTAATTTCGATACCTTCACAGGTAAAGTTTTTTCAGACTACAAAAAGATGGAAAGGACACAGGAACAAAGCCTGATATTTGCAGACAATACAAACGAATATATATTATTCTTAACGAAAAACACTAACAAGGAAAGTCAAATCATCGAAGCACTCCAAAAGTCTTTTCCTATTTTAAGTATTATTATTTTTGCGGTATCAGTAATTGCAGCATTTTTCTATACATGGTATCTGACAAAACCAATTATAAAAATCAGCCAGTTATCAAAACAAATGTCCAATATGGATTTCAGCGGCTTATGCTCTACTACCCGTACAGATGAAATAGGAGTGCTTTCTGATAGCTTAAATGATTTGTCAAAAAAACTTGTGGCAGCTCTTTCAGAATTGCAGGAAGCTAATCAAAAGCTGCAAGCTGATATTGATATGGAAAGGCGGCTTGAAAAACAACGGGTAGAATTTTTTGCGGCAGCTTCCCATGAATTGAAAACGCCTATCACTATTATTAAAGGGCAACTTCAAGGTATGCTCTATCAAGTGGGACGATATAAAGACCGGGAAACATATCTTGCACAGTCTTTGGAAATTACGGACACTTTGGGAAAAATGGTACAAGAGCTTTTAACAATATCCCGCTTAGATACTCCGGGTTATATCTGCAAAAAAAGCAGTCTTAATCTTAGCAATCTCATAATTGACCGTGTTACAGCGTTTGAAGATTTATTCATGCAAAAGGGTTTGACGGTTGAACAATCCATATACCCGGAGGTTTGTATTTTAGGCGATATGCAGCTACTTCAAAAAGCACTGGATAATCTTTTAGGAAATGCGGCGGCGTATTCGGGAGCCGGAAATCAAGTATTGATAAAGTTATGGAACGAAACAGAAACAACCACCCTTACGATTGAGAATACAGGCGCACATATCCCCGACGAAGCTATTCCCAAACTGTTTGAACCATTTTATAGGGTAGACCAGTCAAGAAACAGGCAAACAGGCGGCACAGGTTTAGGATTGTATATTGTAAAAACGATTCTTGATTTGCATGGTGCGAAAATTGAAATTGCAAATACGATTCAAGGTGTTATCGTTTCCGTACAGTTTTAGCACTTATATTTCAAAGGCGGCGAGCAGTTAGCTTGCCGCTTTTTCTATCTCCACATAAAAAACATATTCAATTCAAAATCAATTCAAGTTAGAAAGGTATTCTTTAACTGTACCCGGAAAAGGTAACAGAAAGGAGCTTTTACTATGAAGAAATATTTACCAATTATTCTTGCCACCCTTTTAACCATGAGTGTGTTTACAGGGTGTGCCGAGCGAAGTAATTCGCCAGAACAAAGCAACATATCAATCGCCAATTCCCCTATTGCTACTTCCGAACCGGGGGAAATGCCGGACAATTCCTTTAGTAAGGAAGAATACGAAAAATTGTTGACTCTGCAATTAGATGGCTATGAGGATATGACTGTTTCAGATTATCAAAATCGTGTTTGGGAACTAACAGACACGGAGGAGTACAGCGATTTGTTGGAACGTGTTTCAAAGAGTGAAGTCCTGTATGGGTTGAGAGATACCAACGAAACAGCCTGTTTTCTATACTATGTGTTGGAACCGCTTACTGCGGAAAAGTGGCAATCAAGAAATTATAGCGGCAGTGTAACTTCTGAATTTCCGTATCCGAAAGATAACGCTGTAGTAGAATATACTTTCACTTTGACTATTTTGGACGCTGACACACTCACGGTTGGAGAATACACCGCAGCGCGTTTGAGTGTGATAAACGGTATGCAGAATATAATTAAATCTAAAACAAAAGACGAATTGCAGTTTGTAAATAAAAGCTCCATGATGGACGCTCTTCAAAAGGATATAGACGACCTTACTAATCAACTACAAACAGAAAAAATCAGCGTTTCTATTGATTACACATATTTTCCCTTATCCGCCGAAAATGATAATCATGCGAATGTGTATTTTGATGATAATGTGGAACAGCGCAGATACCCAAACGGAACAGAAGAAGATTATCTTACCTTGTTTTCCTTGAAAACGCCCGACTATAAAAATCTGTCGCTCATGGATTTTAACAATGCCTTATTGGAATGGACAAATGAAAATCCCGAAAGAATGGAAAGGATTAGTGAAGATAGCGGCTGGAATGATTTTAAAGTTGCTTTAACTGATGAAGAACTTTCTTTTGTGAAACTGACAGTATTTCTGTCTGGCATGGAAAACGGAAAGGCAATTCAAAGTGATTACGCCGGACAATCTCTTAGCCCCTATTATGAAGAATACCTTCCACAAAAGATTACAAATGAAAACGGAGTAGCGTGGTGTAGCTTGTATTATCAGTTTTCTTACAATATCTCAGACGTAGAAGCAATTACTGTCAATGAGCGTGACCGACAAATTGAGGATATGATAAATGCTATACACGTATTTTGGAACAATGCAGATATTGAGAACGTATTGAAAATGAGTGAAAGCGATATAGTACAAGAGCTAAAAAAAATAGCCGAAAAATACAGCACTAAGTATATAACAATTACAACCAATGAGGAACAAGTGCAATTTGAATGTATGGACGAAAGGGCATATATAGATTAACAGATAATTTACCTATGTTGAAGTGATAAGTGAATATATATCTTGTTATCTGCCGCACGACGGCAAAAGAAAAAAAGCCGTCGTACAGCAGAGGTATTTTTACACGCCTATCATCAAACGGCGGCTTTTTGAGAAATCAAAGCCGCCGTTTCTTTTTGGCTTCTATTGAAATGACGCGGTATCACTGTTGAAAGTGGCGGCTAAAGGAGGTAGCCGCCATGAAGCACATACCGTATCGACAAAATCCGACGGTCATTGACCTATCAAAAAAAGCCCGACCACCGCCGGGAAAAACTACGTCTATAAATATGAACTGTCTAATCATCTAAATACTTTTTTCAGTACCCTTGCGCCTGTCCGGGCTTTTCGGACAGGCGCATTTTGCTGCTCAAAAAATTTTTTGAAGAAATTTCAAAAAATCTTCGGCGTTTTTGAAAAACGCCGTATTGCCCCGCGAAAAGGGGGAAGCACCACCAACTTTCCAACGAGAAAGGAGGTGAGAATGTGGAACCTAATAGCAGGGAGTTTTACAAACAGTGTGCTTTTCAGAAGTTTTGTAATACGGTACTGCACAATGAAGCGTGCGACACTCATAGAGAGCTTCGCAGACACAAGGCAAAGGAAGTGACCTTTTCTGACATGACCTTAGACGAAGCGCGACAGCTTCATACGTTTGATGAATATTTCAAACGGGAAACTGTCGAAACCGTCTTTGAGAAAGCCGGGAAGAAAATCACGCCAAAGCTGCTTCTTGAAGCAATCCGTACTTTGCCGGAAGAAAAGCGCAAAGCCGTATTGCTGTATTACTTCGAGGGAATGAACGATACCGAGATTGCGGAGCTGTTCAATACGTCGAGAAGCACGATACAGTACAGGCGGACAAGCTCTTTTGAGAAATTAAGAAAATATCTGGAGGAAAATGCTGATGAATGGGACGAATGGTAACGAACCCGGCTACCCGGAAAATGCCCTTGTTCCTTATCCTGTCATTGTGGCAGCGACAAAGGGCGACCCGGACGCCATGAAGATTGTCTTGCAGCATTTCAGCGGCTACATAGCCCGCCTTTCCATGCGGAAGCTGTACGACGAGCGCGGGAACGTCTATTTCGGCGTAGACCACGACATTCGGGAACGGCTGCAAGCAAAACTGATGATGGCTGTCCTCACCTTTAGGACAGAGGAATAACCGCAGCGGCGGGACGCTTTCTCTCACCCCCTTTTCCGTTCCGTTGCTGACGCGGGCAGCACAGCCATTTTGAACCTTGAAAAAGAAAGCGGCGCAAGATAACGGCGGCGCAGCATAGGGCAAATCGGATACGTTCCTTTTGCGCCGAGCCATACGGCGGGTGCGCCATGACGCTATCCGGCGGGAGTATTCCCGCCCGGACAGACGAGCGACCAACACCGCGCCGGAAAGCAAGTGTAGCGGCTTGCGGGCGACGATAGCGCAGAATATACAATGATACTTCCTTACAGCCACAGTCCGAGCGTTAAGAGCGTCGCAGGCAATGGGTAGGGCTGCATGAGAACCATGCCGGGGTGAAATTCCCATGAGGTTATGCTAATAACCGTCCGATTAAAGCCTTTGTTTTATTGAATAGTGGACTTGCTGCTATTCATAGACTGTATTATATGTTTGCGAAAGAAAGGGGGATTTTCTTTGACGCAAAACCAAATGCCCGTTACCACAACGGAGCATAAAATCGGAAAAGTTACTTACCTTGTATGTTCGTCCGCAAGTGAACGTGCGACGGACACACTGGATAAAAAGATAAAGAAGCTCATACGCAAAGACATGGAGCTGAACCCCGCAAACGCCCGGAAATAGGGCGTTTCTTCACATTTTATACATGACACAGGCAGCGGTATGTGGTATAATATAGACAGTACAAATACCATGCTTGTCTGTCGTCGGAAAGGAGGACAAAATGTTACAGACAGACAAGATTACCGCTTTATATTGCAGATTGAGCCAGGAAGATATGCAAGCCGGGGAAAGCGAAAGCATACAGAACCAAAAGCTGATTTTACAAAAGTACGCTGACGAACACCACTTTTTCAACACGCGCTTTTTCGTAGACGACGGATTTTCTGGCGTGAGCTTTGAGCGTGAGGGGCTTCAAGCCATGCTGCATGAAGTCGAAGCCGGGAACGTGGCAACCGTCATTACAAAAGACCTTTCCCGTCTGGGACGTAATTATCTGAAAACCGGCGAACTGATAGAGATTGTTTTCCCCGAATACGAAGTGCGCTACATTGCCATTAACGACGGTGTAGACACAGCGAGGGAAGATAACGAGTTTACCCCTCTGCGGAACTGGTTCAACGAATTTTACGCCCGCGACACCTCAAAGAAAATCCGGGCTGTCAAACAGGCAAAGGCGCAGAAAGGGGAGCGCGTCAACGGCGAAGCTCCTTACGGCTACCTTATCGACCCGGATAACCGCAATCATCTGATACCCGACCCGGAAACGGCACACGTCGTAAAACAGATTTTTGCAATGTATGTACGGGGCGACCGTATGTGTGAAATCCAGAACTGGCTGCGGGACAATGAGATATTGACCGTCGGGGAACTGCGCTACCGCAGGACAGGGAGCAAACGCCACCCCCGCCCACAGCTCAACGCATGGTACAACTGGCCGGATAAGACACTGTACGACATTCTGACAAGGAAAGAGTATTTAGGGCATACCATAACCGGGAAAACCTACAAGGTATCTTATAAGTCGAAAAAGACGAAAAAGAACCCGGAGGAAAAAAGGTATTTCTTCCCCAACACTCACGAACCTTTGATTGATGAAGAAACCTTTGAACTTGCACAGAAGCGGATTGCCACCCGGCAACGCCCGACAAAGGTTGATGAAATTGACCTGTTTTCCGGGCTGCTCTTTTGTGGGGACTGCGGCTACAAAATGTATGCAGTACGCGGAGCCGGGACGCTTGAACGGAAACACGCCTACACTTGCGGCAACTACCGTAACCGGGCAAGAAATGATATGCTCTGCACTACGCATTATATCCGCAAAAGCGTATTAAAAGAACTTGTCCTTGCAGACTTGCAGCGCGTAACGTCTTATGTGAAAGAGCATGAACAGGAGTTTATCGAAACCGCCAACGAGTGCAGCGCAAAGGCAGTACAAAAAACGCTGACACAGCAGCGGAAAGAGCTTGACAAGGCACAGAACCGTATGAACGAGCTGAACATCTTATTCCGCAAGCTCTACGAGGACAACGCTTTAGGGAAACTTTCAGATGAACAATTTGCTTTTCTGACTTCCGGCTATGATGAAGAAAAAAAGACGCTGACCCGGAGGATTGCGGAGCTGTCACAGGAAATCGACAACGCCACCGAGCGCAGCGCGGACGTAAAAAGGTTTGTCGCACTGGTACGCAGATACACAGCGATTGAAGAACTGACCTACGAAAACGTCCATGAATTTATTGACCGTATTCTTATTCACGAACTGGATAAGGAAACGAACACCCGCAAAATCGAAATCTTTTATAGCTTTGTCGGCAGAGTTGATACAGGCGACAAGCCTACTGAAAGTATCTCCTATTTCAGACAGATAGGAGCCGACGTAAAGAGTTATGCTATCTAACATACATCAAAAAGAGGTAAGATAACACCCTCTGCAAAAAAGGTATCGTTATCTTACCTCAACAAAATTGGTTCCGGAATAACCGTCATCCACATAGATATCAAACAATTCCATATCTTCATGTTCCCTGACATAAGAACGAATCAATTCTCTCTGCGAGCTTATGCTGTTGCTCTCTGATTTTGTGCTACCATCAATATCCTCATCATCCCTGGACAGGCGAAGATAGACAGCAACAAAATAAATATATTTTTTCATTCTATTCGGCTCCTAACTTCATTCTCTTATCCACACATCCAATGCTGTGCCTTAAGTTAGCAAAACCTGTCCTACGAGGTTTGTATCTGTTTCATAAAGCTAGGATTCCGCTGTTTAATCCTGTTTATAGATTAACATAACTTCTGTCCCCTGTAAAGGTTTTTGCTAATACTTTATTTCAGCAACTTTTCGGATATACTGCTTCATCCTGTCATTCAATGTTTCCTCACGATCAGGAGAATAGCCGATTTTCATTACATACTCTCCAACCCGCACAAGGAAAGTCATCTGGAACGGCATTCCTATATCTGCCTGCTCCATCCTATGTAATTCTTCCTTAGACAAATACATATCTATCCCTCCAGCATTACATTATATTTTATACATTGTATGTCCTATTCTTCAAATACAGCATGATCGCCGCAAAGTCCCTGTCCCTTTGCCCATAATCAAATATCTATCGCTCGTATCTTTACTTCAATGTCCGAATCAACATTCCTTCGTTTTCAATACCCGCCACTTCGCGACATCGTGTCGCAAAGTGACGGATACAGATAGTCATGGCGTATTCATTAAATAGCTCCACTGCTCCATACATCCTGCAGGATTCCCAATATGAACTTGTCAAGATACGCTTGTCTGTTTCGTTTCTGGCAGGCCGAAAGGGCAAGCCTGGAGAATACTCAGACCTGGATTTTAAAATCCAGAATTTTTGTTATAAGTTTTGTTTCCAGCCGACGTTTCATATATTCATCTGTCACATACCGCTCATGCCCAAATTCATCCTTGAATTTTCTCTTGCATCTAGCATTGATATATGGCTGAAAATACGCAATAATCTGGTTGATAGAATCAGCGTCACCCTGTATCGCCGCCTGAATCACATCAAACTCAACCGGCTCTCTATATTTCTTCTGTCCCATATGTACTACCCCAAAATACCTTTTAATATCCGCAAAGATTCTGCTTTATGGTAATGTACGGTACTCTGCACCAGATGGTAATAGTCTGCGATTTCCTGTTCTGTCATATCTAAAAAAACGCCATGCGTATAATCATTCGTTTCCGCTCTGGAAGTTTTTCAGAGCGTCACTGATATCTTCATCCCGGACAGGCACATCCTTATCCATTACCTGAAAGTAATTGATTTCCAGCAAATCATCATATACGCTTAACTCATTTTGTTGCTCCGCTGTCAAATCTGAAAAACAAACTTCACGTTCCTGCTGTTTCTCCATCTGCCGCAGATAATACAGAGCTTCGCCTTCCATAACCTTAATGCAGTATTACAGAATTTTCTCCGTACAATAGCCTTTTCCTGTCTGGTCAGTTCCAAAGGGATCACCTCCCCTCTGCTTGAAAGCCATAGTAAAAAGTGCCTGATTCGCCCTTTCATACCTAGGAGAACTGGTTTTACGGAAATAATCGAAAATCCAAAAAATATTTTAATTTTTTTCTTGCGTATTTTACCGCTCCCTCCTATCTATTTTTTTATAGATAGGAGGAGAACGGCATTGACCCAAATGTCGAAGAATGTCGATAAAAAATAAAACACCAAGATGCTTAACATGCTTCCTGGTGTTTCTTATTTTCCAAACTATAACGGTATATAAATTCTCTTGTAATAAGTATATTAATACATATTTAAGAGTATACTTATCCCATTGGGGAATTGGAATTTTTTGACCAACACTTATTATAATGTTGTTTCCAAAAGATAAAACCATCCATGAGTTACTCCCACAGCAATTCACAGATGGTTATACAGATAAACCCTACTGCAAAAAGATGTTTTTTATTCAACAGAGTTTGTATATTCAAATTCAAATCGGCATATTAGTATCTTTTTAATACATACTCTTATGGAATGTAAATTTACTAACCAGTACGATAGAATATATTCGAGGTGAGCTAATATGCCGATAGACAAATTAACTTATTTAGGGAATCGTATTCGTGCTGCAAGCAAGAAATCTTACTTAATACCTTAGATTTTTTGGCAGAACAATTACTGAAAAACAAACATGATTTCAAAAAACCGGAACAACTGCCCCTTCGTAATTAGCTGTAATGAAATCTTTCACTTTATTTGACAGAACAGCTTCTACAAGTGCCTGCGTTTTTTCTGTATCTTCGTTTCCTTCTTTTACAGCGATCAGATTCGCATAGGTTTCAGCCGCTTCAGATTCTGCAGATTCCAACGCAATTGCCTCTTCTAATCCTGCCTCAATCGCATAATTTCCATTAATGCAGGCAATATCTACATCGCTGACCGCTCTTGCCACCTGAGCAGCTTCTAACTCTTTAATCTTAAGGTTCAGGGGGTTTTCTTGAATATCCAATATTGTTGCCTGCAGGCCAGCCTTCTCTTTCAGTTTAATCAACCCCTCCTGCTCTAACAGAAGAAGAGCCCTTGCTTCATTCGTCGTGTCGTTTGGAACCGCCACTCCAGCCCCATCCTTTAGATCAGCCAGACTTTTTGTCTTGCCTGCATAAATCCCAAGCGGTTCAAAATGAACATTTGCCACACCTACAATATGCGTTCCGTTTTCTGCGTTAAAGTCATCCAGATATGGTTTATGCTGAAAATAGTTTGCGTCTAAATCACCATCCTCTAATGCTGTATTGGGAAGCACATAATCATTGTATTCCACCACTTCAAGGGCGTATCCTTTTTTCTCCAGATCATCTTGAATTTCTCTTAATATCTCTGCATGAGGAGTTACACCTGCACCAACTTTGATTGGTTCCAGTTCTTTTTTAATTTCAGAATGTTGCTCCGAATCCTTATCCTTAGAAACCGTCCCTGATGATTGACCGCAGCCCGTTAAAACTCCTGCTGTTAATGCCGTAATTATTATCAATCCTATTATTCTGTTTTTCATTATAATTATTCTCCTTTTTCTATGAATTCATTAATGCTGTGTAACTGCATCTCCTAATTTTTCTGAACCACCTCTATGATTATATATTTCACAATCAAGAAACTGCTCCAATTTTGCAACGAGTATCGCTGCTGTTGCGGCTCCCGTCACGTTTGTTGCTGTACGCATCATATCAACAATACTTGAAATTGGAACCAAAAGCACTATAATCTCCACCGGCAGTCCCGCTGCTGTAAAAATCCCCGAAAAAATTTTAGCGCATTTAACCCTCCAACAATTTGAATTAATGCCCCATCAATGATAAACATTTGAATCGCGCATAAGATATAAGCTAATGCAAGAATACCCAATAATGGAACCAGTTCTGCAACACCATAAGCACTTACAGCATTTGCAATAAGCGAAAGCACTGCAAAAGGTGTTAGATCAATTACAAATTCTACAATTATAAACATCAGTTTGTTTGCTGAATCTATAAAATTTTTAAATGGTGCTGCTTCTTCATTGTTCTGTCCCTGCAAATATACAAGTGCAACTCCCACAACAATTGTAAAAACAATGAAAGGAATTAACAGTCACAGAAGCTATTGATAAAATACTAATATCCATAAAATCTCCTCCTGTTTTTTACTATTATTTCATCCGCTTATCAATCCGATTTACTAACCATAGGCCCCCCTCCTGAAACAACTGTACAATTACTACCAGCAAAACCACAGTAATCAGCATGGTTTCACTGTCATACCGATAATATCCATAGTTAGTTGCAATCGCTCCTAACCCGCCTCCACCGACAAATCCTGCCATTGCAGAATAGCCAAGTATTGTTGCCAATGAAATTGTAGCCCCGACAACCAAGGAAGGCATGGCTTCCGGGAGAAGCACTTTACAGATAATCTGAAGTACGGATGACCCCATTGCCTGTGCCGCTTCAATTACCCCCGCGTTTACTTCCTTTAGAGAAGATTCCACCATGCGGGCCACATAAGGCGCTGCCGCTGCCACTAACGGGACAATGGTTGCCGTGGAACCAATACTGGTTCCCACTACCCGCCTTGTAAATGGAAGGATTGCCACCAGCAGAATCAAAAATGGAATTGAACGAACCAAATTAATGATTCCTCCCACTGCCAGATTAATCCCCCTGTTTCTACAGATGCTGTTCGTATCAGTCACATATACCAGCACTCCCAGTGGAATTCCTATCAAATAAGCAAATGCCGAGGAAACCAACACCATGTATAATGTTTCTCCGGTTCCCTTAAAAAGCAGCTCTATCATTTCCTGGCTCATAATTTCCTCCTTCCTCAAAGTATATCTTTTTTTCTTTCAAAAATTGCCTGATCTTCCAGCATGTCTTTTCATTTTCAGGCTGTTCAATTAGAATCTGCCCATATGCCTTACCTCCAATGTTCTGCGTATTCGCTCCGAGGATATTAATCAATTCATTACAGTACACTGCTAATTCAGAAACAATCGGATCAAAAGAAGATTGTCCGTCAAATGCAATCCTCAATATCTTTCTATCTTTCCCCATTTCATCCTGCTGATGATCAGGCAGGATCAGCTTTCTTGCCGTTTCCGACCTGGGATTCAGGAAAATCTCCTTTACCATTCCGGATTCTACAATTTCCCCCTCACTCATGACCGCAATTCTATCACAGATCTGCTCTGCAACCTTCATCTCATGGGTAATGACAATCATAGTCACCCCGTATGATTTGTTAATCTTCTTTAGCAGCTCCAAAATAGATCTGGTAGTAATTGGATCTAACGCACTGGTTGCCTCGTCGCACAGCAGTACTTCTGGATTTGTTGCCAATGCCCTGGCAATAGCCACTCTCTGCTTTTGGCCTCCAGATAACTGCGACGGATATACCTTCTCCTTTTCAGTCAGATCAACCAGCTCCAGCAGTTCTTTTGCCCTCTTTAATCTATCTTTCTTTTTTACCCTGGCAAGTTCCAGAGGATAACAGATATTTTCAATTACATTCCTTTGCTCCAATAAATTAAACTGTTGGAAAATCATTCCCATTCTTTGGCGTATCTTTCTAAGTTCTCCTGATCCCACCGCCATCAGATTTGTATCGCCAAAATATACAGCGCCTTCTGTTGGATGCTCCAACAGATTGATACATCTGACCAACGTTGATTTTCCGGCTCCGGAAAACCCTATGATGCCAAATATTTCACCTTTTTCTATTTCCATATTGACATCCCTGACAGCAAGAAATTCTTCCTTTTTTCCGTAAAATTTCTTATATATATGATCCAGTCTTATCATACTTTTACCGCTCATATTTCTCATCCTTTCCGCAGCACAATAAAAAAGAGACTTTAAAGACATAGCTTCCATAACTTATATCAATAAAACCTCTGGTTTTCCAGTCAGTTTATATCCTTATTTTCTCTTCTTTTTGTATCTGGACAATTCTGCCGTCCTGTACTGTCAGAGTAACAGAGCCAAATTTTAATTCTTCCACTATCTGTCTTAGCAGTTTCATGTATTCATCATTTTTTCTGTCTTCCGGCACCTGATATCTCATCCCTTTCCCAATCCCGGCAAAAAACTGACTGTATAATTTTTCGCCGGGATATGTATTCTGATAGATTGCTTCTTCTTATACCGTTACTAACTTCTTATAATCGTATAAACGGCTTCTGCAAACACTTCATGTTCTTCCTATTTCATTGCTTCAAATGCTTCATCCAGCGCAGCGATCAAATCTTCCACTTTCTCGATACCAATAGAAAGACGGATTGTATTCGGTTTGATTCCCTGCTCCAGAAGTTCTTCCTCCGTGCTTTGGCTGTGGGTGGTAGTCGCAGGATGGATCACTAACGATTTCACATCCGCCACATTTGCCAGCAGTGAGAAAATCGCAAGATGATCGATAAATGTCTGCGCCGTCTTCGCGTCTCCCTTAATCTCAAATGTAAAAATGGAACCGCCGCCTTCTGGAAGATATTTCTGATACAGTTCATGGCTGGGCTCGCCCTCAAGGGACGGATGATGTACTGCCTCTACCTGCGGATGATCCGCAAGATACCGGACGATCTTCAGCGCATTGCTTACATGGCGCTCCACCCGGAGCGATAACGTCTCAAGCCCCTGCAGGAAAAGAAACGCATGGAATGGGGAAAGCGTTGCACCCGTATCACGCAGGATGACCGCACGGATATAGGTCACGAAAGCCGCCGCCCCCACCGCGTCTGCAAAAGATACTCCATGGTAGCTTGGATTCGCTTCAGAAATCCACGGATATCTTCCGGAGGCTTTCCAGTCAAAATTGCCGCTGTCAACAATCACACCGCCAATTGCTGTTCCATGCCCGCCGATAAATTTTGTTGCGGAATGGACCACAATATCGGCTCCATATTCAATCGGGCGGATCAGATACGGCGTTGCAAATGTAGAATCCACTACCAGTGGGATCTGATGCTTATGGGCGATCTTCGCAAGTTCTTCTAAGTCAGCCAGATTGGAATTCGGATTGCCCAGAGTTTCCACAAAGATTGCTTTCGTGTTATCCCGGATCGCCGCCTCAAAGGAACCTTCTGCCTCCGGGTCTACAAAAGTTGTCGTAACATTATTTGTCAATGGCAGTGTATGAGCCAGCAGATTGTATGTCCCTCCGTAGATTGTCTTGGATGCCACAATATGTTCTCCGGCCTTCGCCAACGCCTGGAAGGTATAAGTAATTGCCGCCGCGCCGGACGCCACAGCCAACGCTGCCACACCGCCCTCTAAAGACGCGATCCGCTGTTCAAAAATATCCTGTGTCGGGTTCGTCAGCCTTCCATAAATATTTCCCGCATCCCGAAGTCCGAAACGGTCTGCCGCATGCTGTGAATCATGGAACACATAAGAAGTAGTCGCATAAATCGGAACTGCTCTTGCATCCGTAACCGGATCTGCCTGTTCCTGCCCGATGTGTATCTGTCTTGTCTCAAAACCCCAGTTTTTTGAATCATTTATATTTGCCATTTTAAATTCCTCCTGCTTTAAATTCTATAAACATACTAGCATGATAGGTTTGTTTTGTCTAATACATGAAAAAAATATCTGGCTATAAATTCAATTTATAACCAGATATCCGTTAAACGCTATTCCTGACCGCATCCAGAAACATTTCATGTATTCTGTTGTCCCTGTCTAATTCTGGATGAAATGCCATACCATACTGCATTCCATATTTCACTGCCACAATTTTACCTTCCACTGATGAAAGAATTTCCACTCCATTTCCGGTTTCCTCAATATAAGGCGCCCGTATAAATGTCATAGGAACTTTTCCAATCCCTTTCATTTCCTGTTCCGTATGAAAGCTTCCCAACTGCCTGCCATAAGCATTTCGTTTCACCTTTACCGGAAGTGTTCCAAAATAGACATGTTGATCATTGGTCAATTTTTCTGCCAGAAGAATCAGTCCCGCACAGGTTGCAAGCACCGGCATCCCACATGCAATCTTTTCCTTCAACAGAGAATACATCCCTAATTCTTTCAACAATTTCCCCTGGACAGTACTCTCGCCTCCCGGCAAGATCAGACCGTTAAAGTCCTTCTCCAAATCATCTTTTTTACGAAGCTCTATACAGGATACCCCCAGATCTTTCAGTTTCTTTTGATGCTCAATAAAAGCTCCCTGAACCGCAAGCACCGCAACTTTCATCCTATCTGCCCCTCTCTGCCATCAGGAGTTCTATTTCCTGCTCATTGATTCCCACCATCGCCTCTCCAAGATCCTCAGAAAGTTCTGCTAACAGCCTGCTGTCCTCATAATTCGTAACTGCTTTCACGATTGCCGCCGCACGCTTCTGGGGATCTCCGGATTTAAAGATACCCGATCCCACAAAAACCCCCTCCGCGCCAAGCTGCATCATCAGGGCTGCATCTGCCGGTGTGGCAACTCCCCCAGCCGCAAAATTCACAACCGGAAGGCGGCCATTTTTATGTACATACGCTACCAGCTCATAAGGTACTTTTAAATTCTTTGCCTCCTCAAACAGTTCATCCTCACGCATAGAAACAATTTTTGCAATTTCCTGATTCATCATCCGCATGTGCCGGACAGCCTGGATCACATCGCCGGTTCCCGGTTCTCCCTTTGTTCGGATCATTGACGCCCCTTCGTTAATTCTTCGGAGCGCCTCTCCAAGATCTCTTGCTCCGCACACAAATGGAACCTTGAATTTCCGCTTATCAATATGATATACATCATCCGCCGGAGAAAGCACCTCACTTTCATCAATATAATCAATCTCTATGGCCTCTAAAATCTGTGCCTCCACAAAATGTCCAATCCTGCATTTCGCCATAACCGGGATTGTCACTGCCTCCTGAATCCCTTTGATCATCTTCGGATCGCTCATTCTCGATACACCGCCTGCCGCACGGATATCCGCGGGAATCCGCTCCAATGCCATAACCGCACATGCGCCTGCCTTTTCTGCTATTTCAGCCTGCTTAGGCGTAGTCACATCCATGATCACACCGCCCTTTAACATCTGTGCCAACTGTTTGTTCAATCCATATCTTTCCATATCCATGTCTGATTCCTCCTTAATCATTCCTGCAAGTTCATATAAATATTAACGCAATACTGGCATTATCAAAACATCCAATTCTGTATTATTTAACCATGCCATTTATCTGTTTGTTTTTTTCTCAGGAAATATGCAGATACTTTTTCAGTTTATCAACATACGATTCCCCCATTTTACTTAAGATTGTATTTTTTCTTACAACATATCCAATCTCCATCACACTGTTGGGATTGTGCTCATCTTCCTGAAAGGGAACCGCAATATAATCACTTCCATTCAGCTCCTCACAGATAATCCCAGAACAAAGGGTATAGCCGTTCAGGCCAACCATCAGGTTCAACATCGTCGCACGGTCATTTGTCTTAATAACCTGTGAGTACTCATTCGTTGAGAGGATTTCTTCTGCAAAATAAAAGGAACTGTTTTCTCCCTGTTCAAAAGACAGACAGGGATATCCGTTCAACTGCTCGAATTGGATCGTCTTTTCCTTTGCCAGCGGATGCTTCTTCCAAATATAGACATACGCCTGACATTCTATGAGATGATGAAATGCCAGGCTCGCTGATTTTAAAAGCTTTTCCATAGATTTCCGGTTAAAATCACAAAGATAGAGGATGCCAATCTCACTTTTCATGGTACTGACGTCACGGATTACCTCCGCCGTCCTGGTTTCCCTGACAGCAAATTCATATCTTGACATATCAAATTCCTTTGCCATATCTACAAATGCTTTTACTGCAAAAGAATAATGCTGTGTGGACACTCCAAATTTCTTCTTATGGGCGCCGCCCATTCCATATTTTTCCAAAACCGCCTCATACTGACTGTAGAGCTGTTTTGCATAAAGCAGAAACTCCACTCCGTCATTGGTCAGCGTAACTCCCCTTCCACTCCTGTAAAGCAGGGTAACTCCCAGTTCTTTTTCCAGCTCTTTGATTGCACTGGTTAGGGACGGCTGTGACACATATAACTGTTCTGCTGCTTTATTCAAAGAGTTTGTTTCTGCAATCACAATCAGATAATGCAATTGAATTAATGTCATCTTTTTTCCCTCATATATTTTCTAAATCCATAACGCTGACAGTTCACAGAATCTCATTCATACTGCCTGTCTGGTATCCCTGCAGATCCATCGTAATATAAGTAAATCCCTCTTCTTTTAGTTTATTTACAACGTCCCCCTGCTGCGCAGCAATTTTTCAAATTCATCTGGCATCACTTCTATCCTTGCTATCTTATCATGAATTCGTACACGCACTTGATGAAATCCAAGATCCAAAAGCAACTGTTCCGCATGATCCACCATGGATCATTTTTCTCTGCTTATCGTTTCTCCATATGCAAATCTGGACGAAAGGCAGGCAAAGGACTGCTTATTCCATGTTGCAAGCCCCATAGTCTTCGACAATATGCGTATATCTGCTTTCGACATCCCACTGTTTCTTAACGGACTTTTTATTCCAAAGCAGCCACTGCCTGCAATCCAGGACGAGAATCTCCGTCATCATCCAGGTTAGAATCTTTCCTAAGAAACCGTTCAGACAGACGTAAGTACTATTTCTCCTATTCCGTCACTCCGCCTTCTACCACCAGTTCTTCCTTGTATTCTTCCCCGTAAGTATCTACCAGCGTAGCGTCATAATCAGCATGGAAAAACTGTTCATCTGCTAACGCTTTTATCTCATCATTGATCCACTGAAGGAGTGTTTCATTCCCTTTTGATACGGCCGGCGCAATAGTATCTTTGCTTCCCAGTTCTGGAATGCCTACCGTATATCCTTTATTCTGCAGCGCATATGCGATGACTTCTGTATTATCATTCGCCCACGCAACGCCATTTCGATTTTCAAGGGCGTTTTTCGCTGTCGCATAAGAATCATATTTCTGCAGCGTGATATCTGGATAATTTTCTGTCAAGTAGGTCTCGGCCGTTGTGCCGGAGATCACAATGATCTGGTCGTCACTGTTCCAGTCGTCCAGGCTTTCCACTACTTTATCGTCCGGCGATACTACCCCAAGCGCCACATTCATATATGGCAGGGCAAAATCCACTTCTTCTGCCCTTTCCTCTGTTACGGTAAAATTCGCTAAAATAATATCTACTTTACCAGTCTGGAGGTATTCAATACGGTTCGCGGCCTCCGTGGAAACGAAATCAACCTTCACTCCCAGATCCTCTCCAATCTTATTGGCAAAATAAACATCATATCCCTGGTATTCTCCGTTCTCATCTACGTAACCGAAAGGATTCTTATCGGAAAATACCCCGATATGGATGGTTCCGTCTTTCTTGATTTCATCCAGAGTACGGTATACTGTATCTGCGCCTGCTGTCAGTTCCTCCTTCTGATCCTCCTCTTTCTGGCTGTCGCTTTCCGTTCCCTGACTCCCGCATGCTGTCAGTGCCAGAATGGCAGATACTGCAGCCGCTATGGATATAAATTTTTTTAAAACTGAATTTTTCATGATAATATATCTCCTTTTCTTCTCTTTTTATTCTTTTTATTTTCTTTCATTTTCCCTGTTTATCTTTACCCTTTACCGTTTCAAAAGAAAATGTATTTAAAAATTGTTTTGCCCTTTCTGTTTTCGGATTTTCAAAAAATTCTTCCGGCGGCGCGTTCTCTATGATTTTCCCTTTATCCAGGAATAGAACTCTGTCTGCGACCGCACGGGCAAACTGCATCTCATGGGTAACGATCAGCATGGTCCTTCCCTGGGCTGCCAGCGCTAATATAACATCCAGTACCTCCCTGACCATCTCCGGATCCAATGCCGCCGTCACCTCATCAAACAGCATAAGCTCCGGATGCATGCACAAAGCCCTGACAATCGCCACCCGCTGCTTCTGCCCCCCTGACAACTGTCTGGGAAAACATCCGGTTTTCTCTTTTAAGCCTACCCGCTCAAGAAGGATTACAGCTTCCTCTGTAATATCCGCTTTTTTCCTCTTTTGCACCTTCATCGGTGCAAGCAGGATATTATCAAGCACTGTCATATGAGGGAACAACTCGTAGCTCTGAAATACCATGCCAATCTTCTGCCGGATACTGGTCAGCCCCCGGCTCTTCGGATCAATCTGTTCCTCCCCTAACCGGATGATTCCACCCTGAATCGGTTCTAAAGCATTGATACACCGAAGCATCGTACTTTTCCCGCATCCGCTTGAACCTACCAGCACGATCACTTCGCCCTTTTTGATCGTCAGGCTGATATCGTCAAGGATCAGACTTTCTTCAAACTGCTTGGTTACATGTTCCATGGTAAGCAGCGCCTGGCCGCAGGCTGTGTCCTGCCCCGGCATATCCTGCAATAATGATCCTGCCATAAAAGATCACCTCCATCTTTGTTCCAGATATCTTGCTGCCATACTGATGGGCCAGCAGGCGAAAAAATATAATAAAAATACGACGAGGTAAATTCCAAATGCCGCATTGGGGCTTGCCGTCCGGTTTGCCTCTATGATCTGCTGTGCGACTTTGAGGATTTCAACCACTCCGATCATCAGCACAAGGCTAGTTGTTTTGATCATTCTTGTAATCAGATTGATGGACAGCGGAATTAATCTTCTTAATGTCTGTGGAACCACAATATACCGATAAATCTGTACCTTACTAAGCCCTAATGCCTCTCCGCTCTCATACTGATGGACCGGTATGCTGATGAGCGCCCCTCTTACCAAATCGCTCATCTCTGCAGTTCCCCAGAGGGAAAATACGATAACCGAAGCGCTTTCCCCTGACAAATCCCATCCAAACGCCCGTGTCGTCCCAAAAAACACAAGGAACAACAGCACCATCTGAGGCATAATGCGGATGATTTCCAGATAAACCCGGAGCGCTGCTTTTATGAACGGATTTTTCCATGTCATGAGGGTTCCAAGCAGGATTCCTAATAGAAGGCTGATCGCCACAGATACCAGGCTGATCTTTAACGCTGCCAGAAGTCCGGTAAAGAGCCTCGCCATGTTCTGGCCTTTTAGCAGCACCTCAAGCCCCAAATCTGGCATAACGCACCCTCCTCTCCAACGCCGCCCCCAGTATGGATACCGGAAGCAGGATAATCAGATAGAACACCACCAGCAGAAACAGGCTTTCTGTCGTCTTATAATACAGTCCAATCAAATCTTTCGCTGTAAACATCAAATCCATCAGGCTTATGGCGCTAAATACGCTGGTTTCCTTCAAAAGAAAGATCACATTTGCAACAAAAGCAGGTACACTGATGGAAAATGCCTGTGGCAGAATAACATACCGCATAGTCTGATAACGGTTCATCCCCAGGCTTTGGGCGCTCTCCATCTGTATCTTCTCCACCGCCTCCAATCCGCTGCGGAAGGCTTCCGCCATGTAGCTGCCTCCGAGAAATGCCAGCCCGGCCATACCGCAAGCTTGCGCATCTGTCCTGACTCCGATCTTTGGCAGTCCATAATACAGAAAAAACAACTGGACAAGCAACGGCGTATTGCGGCTAAGTTCTATATATACTGCCGTTAATCCTGTTAAAACAGGAATCCTGTAATACAGGATGGCCGCGCACAGTAAACCGATCACAATGGAAAGCAGAACTCCGGCAAATCCAATCCTTACAGTAAGCCATGCCGCTTTCTCATACAAAGGCAAATATTTTGTTATAAATTCGAGACTCATCGTGTCATCTCCTAATACATTGCTGTTTATATACCCGTGAGCCAAATAAGTATGCTCGTGAGTATAATTACTTATCAGCCAGCACATTTACTGCTTTTTAGATATAATACATATTCTGCAAGGCTTCTTCCTGCTCTTTTGCACATTCCGCGAGTTTTTCTAATGTCTGGATATCTAAAAAGTGTTCTACCCATTCATTTACAGGTTCAATAATTTCCCACTGGACTACAGATGCGTTCGTTTTTCCTTTCCCATCTCCCTGTACTTCTTCGCTGTCCAGGAAATAGCTTCCATCTAACGCCGCAATAATATCTGCCGCCCTGATATCCTTCGAATGCCTTGCCAGGAGATAGCGTCCCTGTGGGCCTTTAATGCTCTTGATAATTCCAGCTTTTCTGAGCGCTGCGAATATCTGCTCCAGGTACTTAACAGAGATGCTGTTCCTGCCAGCAATTTCATTTAGCTGCATACTGCCGTTTTCAGCGGATGAACCTGTCTGGAATTTCCTCCGCTAATTCATCCGCTTTTTCAATGGCGCCCTTCATTCCTTTTGCACCTTCGGTCAGTACAAGTTCCGCTCCATATGCCTTTAAAATATTCCTCCGCTCCACGCTCATAGTCTCCGGCATCGTCAGAATAATCCGGTATCCCTTTGCCGCCGCGATTGCCGCCAGTCCGATCCCCGTATTTCCCGATGTAGGTTCAATGATCACAGAGCCTTCTTTCAGTAAGCCTTTTTCCTCGGCGTCTTCTAACATCGCTTTGGCAATCCTGTCCTTTACGCTGCCAGCCGGATTAAAATACTCCAACTTCACCAACAAGGTTGCCAAAAGTCCAAGTTCCTTTTCAATATTCACGATTTCTACCAGCGGAGTATTCCCAATCAGCCCCAATGTGCCTTTATAATATTTTGCCATTTTCATTTCCTTCTTTCTTCATAATTACAGGCATAAAAAAGGAGTACTGTTATCTTCCAGTACCCGGATATATGCCGTGCCTTTTTACATGGAACTTAAGCATAACAAAGTCTGCTGCTACACCGTATCACACAACATATCCGGTAAACCAACATCCGACAACAGCATAAATTCCTGCAACAGTTATTTGCCATGACTTTTCTCCTTTCCTTTTCGTAGAATGTATATTACTACTATTTACCTACTATGTCAATAGGTTTATATAATTTTATTGAAATTATTTTCCACAAAGGATATAATGGGATATAGTAAAGAAGCAATATGGAGGTTCATTTCTATGATTTCAACAAAGGCACGCTATTCCCTCAGAGTGATGGTCGATCTTGCACAGCACCAGGAAGAAACTTACGTTCCGTTAAAAGAAATAGCAAAACGTCAGAAAATTTCTGAAAAGTACCTGGAAATCATTCTGAAAATATTAGTGAAAGGCAAAATCGTAAAAGGACTCCGCGGAAAGGGCGGCGGATACCGGCTTACCCGTATGCCAAAAGAATATACCGTAGGAGAAATCATAGAACTGACAGAAGGCCCCCTTTCCCCGGTTGCCTGTTTAATGCCGGATGCAGAAACCTGTCCCAGGAATGAGGAATGCATTACTTTACCATTGTGGAAGAAATACAACGCCCTTATACATGATTTTTTTTATAATATAACTTTAGAGGATCTAATAGCTGGACGCTTTTAATAAAATTCAGTATATAGACCTCTTTCTGTCACTTCATCACCATTTTTCTAAGCGCCTGAGTTACTCAAAACCCACTTCGTGGATTTTGCCTACCCGGCAAACTTGATGGGGATTCCGTCTAAGCTCTGCTTCGGTCTGCGCTAAACGGATGTCCACCAGACATCCAGCGCCCCCCCCCCCCATGCCCTCGGTTCCTGCATATTTTCCAAATATGCAAGTTGGCTCCTATTAAAAATAGTCGTAAAAAGATTTAAAGCCTGTTTTTGCCTTTATTTTTTTTGCTTTGCAGCATCTATCTGATTTCCGGATGCCGATTTTTTTGCCTTTCCTTTTAATAAAATAGAATCTTTTTTTGATAATACATCCGCAATTGCCCACCTGTTTCCTTTGATGATTTTGATGTCCCCATTAACCAGTAGGTATTTTTTCCTTTCGCCAGCACCGGTGTCAAAAGCCCCATGGCTATGCTAAATACAAATCAATGTGTATTATAAATTCTTTTACTAAAAATAAGCAATCTGGCCTGATACTTATTTTCTGAACAAAATATGCAGGTTCCGTGTCAGATTCCTACTTCATGGATTTAGCCTAAAACCTGTTATCCTGATTATTTTTTTCAAATGGGATAAATGTAGTATGCTCATAGACATACTCTCCTTTAATTGCATCTGACTGTTCCTTACTGATAATTTCAGCATTTTCAGTATCATATTCAGACTCTGTTGTATAATAATAAATATCATTTCCCCACTGGTCCTGATGCCATATGACAGATTCAGTTAATTGAAGTTCTGCCCCTTTTAACGTAAAATAAGAATTCGTGCCGTCAAAAGCGCTTCCTGAACCTTCGTTCGCAATGACCCCATTTTCACATAAAAAATATCTGTTCCGCTCCCAACCGTCCAACACATGGACCAGTTCCCCGTCAGAAATTGTGTAAATATCATAGATAATGCCATCGTACCATGTAGTCGATGCCTCTGCATTTCCACCGAAGATCAGTTCATCTGTCCCGTTTCCGTCAATATCTTTTATCAGGTATCCCAGTGTCCCGTAATCCCAGTTTTTTACCATATACAGCATATCGCTAAAGTCGTAGCCTTCTGGTTTTTCTCCATTATTTTTTATGGCACATTCTCCTGCAACCTGCACTGACAACGTACACTTCACCGTCTTCTATTTTCAATGTAACATTTTCATAACCTCTGCCCTGATCAAAATCTTGGGTTACATTGATATTTATGATACCGTTACTTCTTAAATAGACGGAACTGATCTCATAACCCGATCCTTTGATCTGTTTTAATACATTTTCCGAGTCATCATATTTTCCCAGTTCATCTATTGAAATCTCTTTTGCTGTGTATTCTTCAAAACCGCTTCCTGTCCATTTCAGATAATATGCTTTGCGTGTGTGCCCGCTCCAGCTGCCGTCCATATACACATTGTCATATGCATCCAGATAGACGGCAAAATCTTCTCCATCCAGCGGTTCCAGATATGCTCCGATATGCACCTCATATGCTGTCCCGGACATTACATAATAGCATTTCGAAACAATGTCGCTCCCACCCGTGCCGCATGGCACAGCGAACAGTTTCTGGCTGCCATTGACCGTATATATGCATTCCTCATCCTGCCAGAACGCCGTATAGCCTTCGCTATCATCCATCAGGCACATTACCTCCTCCGGACTGGCATACCAGATCTGGTTTATCCCGTATTCTGCCGTCTCCCCTGTCACTGCAAACATTTCTCCTGTCCCGTCCCCATCAAAATCCGCAAAACATTTTTTGATCAACGGGCCGCTGGAACGTTCCTGGATCTTCTCAGCCAGCAATGCTTCTGTTTCCTGTCCCAAGGTATCAGCATTCCCTCTCCCTTCCACTTTTTTAGCAGTCAGGAAAACTATGCCACTCACACCCACAATGACAGCCAGTAGGAAAGCGACGGCAAAGCGGGGCTTTTTTGCATATAAGATGTGCCGTATCCTATGCTCCGTATTGCTCTCTCCAAAATGCATGATAACCGTCAGGCCGCTTGATCTTGATGCAAATTCCAACAGTGTATTAGAATAACGCTTACGTTCCTCTATGCTTTTTCCATGCATGACACGCTCATCACAGTACATTTCCAGGTCTTTTCCCATAAACACATATGCAATCCATACAAGCGGGTTGAACCAGTGGACTGCCACCGCAAACGCAGCAAGGCATTTTATCAGCGGGTCAAGATTTTTGATATGCTGCCTTTCATGTGACAGGACATCTGTCCGCACAGAATCCGCAAGGCTTTCCGGCAAGTAGATCCGCGGCCGGATATACGGCATGACAAATGGCATATCCACCTGTCCCACCACCCAGCATCCATCCCTGGATGAAAAAACGGCATCGGCAGTCTTTTTTTGAAGTTCCAAAAACCTGCACAAATAAACAACGCAAAGGCAAAAAGCGCCTGCAAGCCATATAGCCGGAATAACTGCCCTGGCTCCCTGAACCAGGCCTTTCATAAAAGAAATTTCTCCGGCAGGCTGTAACTGCCGTCCCTTTTCTTCTAAACCTTTATCTTCGATGCCGCCTTCCTTCTGCAGGACATGATCCTGAAGTTCCAATGCATCTGATTTCCCTGCTGCTTCCACTCCCAGCGTCGTTTTATCAGTTTCTATTATCTGCACATTCATAGCCAGATTCCGCAAAGTATACAGCGAACCATGCAGCAACGGCGGTGTGAGCAGCTCCGCCAGAAGCAATATCCATAAAATCCGGACAAAACCTTTGGACAAACGCTCTGTCATTTTTCGGAATAACAAGATGAATAACACAAATACTGCACCTATTGTGCTGTTTTGCAGCACTATTCCATAAAATATTGAATGAAGCATTTCCACTGCCATAAAATTCCCCTCCTCCCCATTCCATCAGTCTTCTGTGGCATCCTGAATCAGTTTCTGCAGACGTTCCGCTTCTTCCTTTGTCAGTTTCCGATCCTGCAGATAAGCGGTAATAAAAGACGGCAGGCTCCCTCCAAATTTCCGTTTCAGGAAACAGGCGCTTTCCTGCCTTTGTATGCAGTCCTTTGATACCAGTGAACGCACAATCGTATTTTTGCTGTTTACAATCTTTTTTTCACTTAATTTGCGTATTACCGTATAGGTTGTTGATTTTTTCCAGTTCAGCCGTTCACTGCAAAACCGGACCATATCCATAGAACTTACCGGTTCCTCTTCCCATAAGATTTCCATGAAACGGTATTCGCTTTCACTAATATGATACTCCACAGCTTTTCCTCCTGTTATTATACAGTTTATAGATATAAACCTTTCAGATTCTAGTTTATATCTATAAACTGAATTTGTCAAGATGTTTTACAGCCTGCACGTTCAGTCGAGTACCATAAAAATATTGATAAGTTTAAGCAATAAACAAAATCACGACAAAAATTGCTGATAAACAATTTACATAAATAATACCCAAAATACATTTGCCCGAAAATCCTTATAAATTCAGCATTTTTTATGTATCGTAGTTGTTCCATTTAAAAGAACATTCTAACCGATATATAAACACGCATATTATTTTCTCTTTTTGATCTACAAAAATGTTTACTGTAATCTTAAACTTTTGCAATTTACAGCTTCGCAAACCTTACAATCTATGTTACCTGTCTTTGGGAGTTGATATGTAAAATATGGTGCTAAGCCATAGGTTAAAACCTATAGCTTAGCATATTTTTTAGTTGTGAATCTGTTAAAAAATATGACGTTAACGGAAGGTTTGTGAATGCAGAAAATGCTTTTATAAATGATGTATTTTTTGTGAGGTTTATGTATTTTTTTTCTGAAAGTTTTGCTACTTTAAATTGCTTCATAAAATCAAAAATTTCCTCTGTGCAATACTTGTTTTCTAAGATTTTAATCTGGAATATTCTTACTAATCACGACTTTACAACTTTTATAGATGATACCCTTGCTGCCGAATTAACTGTTTTAAGGCATTCATTATTGTTTTGGATTTTATGCTGTTTTCGATATTTTTCA
>CAJTCR010000064.1 GCA_910574915.1 Eubacteriaceae bacterium | reverse complement strand
GCCTAATCCTTTCTTCAGATTCCACCTCACGATGGACACCCTTGGCTTCGGCTGTATCCTTCCCACTGCCGGGCGGATTGGGGACTTTCACCCGTTAGAACGTGTGCCCACCGGGCACACCAAGAACCTGGAAAGGCTCCAGCCATCCAGGCTTTTGATACTGAATCACTGGATTTGGCAGGATATGCTGTGTAAGCCAGATAATCCATTCCTTACATTTAATAAACCTTTTCATAAAGCCGACATCACTGATTTTGCCAATGCCGCTGATCAAAGCGAACTGGCTTACATCAATGAAAGATTTATTGCCAGATAAATAAAATAAGATGAGCCGCAGCAGGTCAAGAGGATTTTTAATTGTCCGCTTTCTGGTAATCGCTTTTTTATCAAAGCATGCCTGTTCATAACCTGACGGCAGCAGCTTTACTAAATCATTTGTATCCATAAAATCACCCTTTTTGATTATACCATGAATTTTATGAATTTGCAGCAACAAAGTTAGTGCATATGGGGGACGCCCCACAGGCAGGCATCGAATACCCGCCACGCGAGGGAAAACCCGTCTGCCATGATGCATCCGGCATTCGCCCATTTTCCCTTTGGAGGTCGAGGTACAGGAATGCCCCCGTCTTTGACGGAGCAGACCGCGTTAAGGACTGCCCTGAAATCCTCCCCGCCATTTGAGGAGAAGGCCCCCGGCACGTTCTCCCATACGATGAATCTTGGGTATCTCCCATCTGTCGCACACCTCATTTCCTTTATGATCCGTATTGCCTGATAAAATAAACTGGACTGCTTCCCGTCAAGCCCCGCCCGTTTTCCGGCAATTGATAAATTCTGGCAGTTATGGACTACGATTCCGTCAGCCACATAGCTGTTATCTTCCTCAACAGTCAGATTATAGACCGTCTTAACTTCCCCTGTCGGTTCGGCGCTCCTCACCCTGTACCATGCGTGGGCTGCGTCTGTCAGGTGCGGCCTGCTGGCATTCCTGGAAAACGCCACCATATAGCAGGGCTTCTGTGTGACCTTCCGCCCCTCAATCATCCTGTATTCACACGGCACAGTCCTGAACACAGTAGTCGAATACCCCTGGACTTCCCCAAGTATCCGCAGCCCTTCCGCCAGCTTTTTGCTGATGGTCGTCACCCTCCATTCATTCTCCTTCGGCCTGTACCCATCGCTGTCAAACAGTCCGTCCAGTATTGCCTGCCTGTATTCTTCCGGCAGCGTATACACCCACGGCATTATATATTTTCCGCCGGCATACTTCCCGAAATTGTCCGTGAGCCAGTTGCAGAGCACCTGCCCGCAGAACCTGAACTTGATTGCAGTCCTGCACCTTTCCACGCTGTACGAGGATGTGACCTTTTCCACTATGGAGCGTAGCTCATCTTCCTTATCGTAGGAATCGCAGAGGAAAATCTGCCCGCTGCACTGCCCCTCCGGCCTGCCGGGCCTCTGCCCATCGCGGACCCATCCGTCACCGAGCCATCTTCCCACAAAATAAAAAAAGTCCCCATCCATCAGGGGCATCGGCTTCTGCTTCCTGCTCCCCGAATAATGCGGACTTATCATCTGTGTTTTCTCAATCTTTCTTGGAACGCCCCACAGCCGGCCTTTCATATCCGCCGCTGGTATCCATGATTTTTCTTCCTCGATCCTTATCTTATTTTCAATTTTCGATTCACTGCTGCAATAAATAGGGTGGTTTTTAGTACATTCAAGCCCGTAATAGTTCCCCTTCAGGACTATGGTTTCAGCCTGTCTGGAACCGGCAGCCGTTACCTTCCTCCATCTGCCTTTATGCGTAAGCACACGCATCCCGACTTCTATCCGCTCTATTTCGGTATAGCCCTTGTCGGTAAGGACCAGCGTACCCGCAGGAAAGCACGGGCTTCCAAATGTTATGATGTCCACGGGCTCCACCTCATCCCCGCGGATGCTGTTCACGTCACCGTAATGTTTCACGAAAGGCAGCCGCTTTGTGGTCACCCGGATAGGAAAAGGCTCCACTTCACTTGCAAACACCGGGCGGATTCCGGCAAGCATCCCGCCAAGTTCAAAAGCGCCGGAGCCGGAGAACAGGCTGCCCAGCGTCAGTTTTCCATTCTCATCCATCCGAAGCCACCTCCCCCGCCAGTGCAGAGAAAGCAATCCGCTTCCCATCCCTCTCCACGGACACATTCTCCGCAGAGCCGGCCTGTTCGATATAGCGATTCACAATAACATCCGCAAACTTCTCATCCAGCTCTATGGTGTAGCAGATGCGGTTCGTCTGCTCACAGGCGACCAGCGTGGAGCCGGAGCCGCCGAAGGGGTCCAGTACAATGCAGTTGCTCATGCTCGTATTCTTGATGGGATATGCAATTAATCCTACTGGCTTTGAGGTCGGATGACTCTCACTTTTCTTCGGGCGGTCAAACTCCCATATGGTGGTCTGCTTCCTGTCGGAATACCAGTTGTGCTTCCCGCCCTTCTTCCATCCAAACAGGCAGGGTTCATGCTGCCACTGGTAGGGGCTCCTGCCAAGCACAAGGCTCTGCTTCTTCCAGATGCAGCACCCGGAAAGGTAAAAGCCCGCCGCCTTGAATGCGCTGCGGAAATTCAGCCCTTCCGTGTCAGCGTGGAACACATAGATAGAGGCATCGCTCTCCATGTGCTGCTCCATATTTACGAATGCGGCAAAAAGGAACTGATAAAATTCCTTGTCCGGCATATTGTCATTCATGATCTTCCCGGCGCTCCCCTCATAATTTGCATTGTACGGAGGGTCCGTCACCACAAGGTTTGCCTTCGCCCCTGCCATCAGCACATCGTATGTCTCCGGCAGGGTGGAATCACCAACCACCAGCCTGTGCCGCCCAAGCGTCCACACATCCCCCATTTTCGCCAACGCAGGCTTTTCCAGTTCCGCATCAATGTCGAAATCATCCTCCGTCACTTTCTTGTCATGGACGGAATTGAAAAGCTGCTCGATCTCCGGCGGCTCAAAGCCGGTGAAGGTCACATCAAAATCCGAATCCTGCAGGTCTGCGATAAGGTCAGCCAGCAGTTCCTTATTCCATTCGCCAGTGATCTTATTGAGGGCGATGTTCAGCGCCTTCTCCTTCCACTTGTCAATGTCAATGACGATGCAGTCAATTTCCTCATAGCCCAAATCCGTGAGGACTGTGGCGCGTTGGTGTCCCGCCACGATGGTCATGTCTGAGTTGACGATCACCGGCTCCACATAGCCGAACTCCGTGATGGAGTTTCTGATCTTCTCATATTCCCTGTCACCCTTTTTCAGCTTTTTCCTCGGATTGTAGGATGCCGGGATAAGGTCGGCAATCCTGATCTTCTTAAACTCCATTCTCTAATCCCTCCAGAACCTTGCCTTGATGTAGCAGTCATAACTGCAATACTTCGGTTTCCTGCTCCGGTAAAAGGAAAACTCCCTGCCGCAGCATTCACATTTCTTTGTGACAATGGCTTTCCTGTTCCCCTCCTGCGGATGTGCTTTCCACCACTGCCTCCGGCATCTCTCTGAGCAGAACTTCCTCGGCCTGCCCGTCCCCGCCTGTTCGGTTTCCTTCCCGCAGCAGATACAGATGCCGTTCTGCACCTCCCGCTCCTTAAGGTTCTTCACGGTTGCCGCCATATAGCCGCCCATCCCTTTTGCCTTGCAGTGGTTGCGGACGATGTCGCGGGAAAGCCCCAGCGCCTCCGCTATGGCACGGTAGCCCATGCCCTTTAAGCGCATTTCCTTCACCTGCGCCGCCTGTAAATCGGTCATTTTCCCTCCACCTCCATCAAAAAAAGGCCAAAAACCAGCGTTTTTTGATGGTTTTTAAGCCCAAAAACATGGGTTTTTCGGTACTTTCACGCAAAACTAAAGTGCCTGAAAGCCTTGAAAAATCAATGTTTATGTAAGATTTTGGGGCGATTTCCTATCCCCCCTGTGCGAATTTGCGAAAACGCGCGTCTGAGGGGGCGGCGGTCAGAATTTCGTCAGGTTTTGGAGATTGATGTCGCCCCTCCCCGGTCAGATTTCCACGGGAAATGTTGTGCCTTGTCGGAATATGAAAGAAAAAGAACCATCACGGAAACCGTCAGTATCTGTACTCCTGATAGCGGTCCTCCGTCATGGTTTTATGGTCGTGGCAGCTCTTGCAAAGGCTCTGCCAGTTGCTCTCATCCCAGAACAGCTCTGCATCCCCTCTGTGTGGGATGATATGGTCAACAACGTTCGCCCGCACCACTCTCCCCTGCTCCATGCACCTGACGCAGAGGGGATGTGCTTTCAGGAAACGTGTCCGTGCTTTCTCCCATCTGCCATCGTATCCACGGACGGATGCGCTGGCACGGTCAGAGGCGTGCAGCCCTGCGTGTTCTTCACAGTACATCCCGTCCGTCAGCTTCGGGCATCCCGGATGCCTGCATGGTTTCATCGGTCTCCTCGGCATGGCTGTACGCCTCCTTCCTGTTTACTCCTGCGGCAGCCTGCCGCACAGCGCCCTGTAGGTCTGCGCCATCATCCTGCCCCACCTCTCCTGCTCACCGGCCACAGCCTTTAGCTGCTCCGCCAGCGTGTGCATATGGAACCGCGGCGCGTAATTGTCCAGCGTCTCGTTGATGTCCGTCAGATCGAACCGCTCATGCAGGTTCTCCGCCATCACCGCGTTCATGCACTCCAGGTCCTCCGCCAGCGTCCCTAAGATCAGTTCCTCCAGCTCCGCCGCCGTACGGAATGTGTGGAACACCTCGAAGTACCCGTGTTCCTTATCGTACACATAAAAGAAATGTGTGCCGCTCCTGCCAAGCGCGATGTCCGCATCCCGCTCCGAGAAATAATCCCGGTACCGCTCTGCCACCTCCAGCGCTTCCTCCCAGCCTTCCGGCATCATGCTAAAACCTCCCTTCTTCCTTTGGTGTGGGCATTTTAACTCTGAATCCCGTTTATGGCAAGGTGGTTTCCCGATTATCTCCCTAAGTGTCAGAGTGCTTATAAAACCGCCGTTTTCTTTGTCACTATCTGGTATTGGCTCCCCCGCCCCTCCTGTTTTAAACTGTCTCCCGAAAGGAGGTGGCGCGCCATGACGGACGGGGAATTCCTCACCCAGACCATCATAGAGCGGATGGACCTTATCTTCCGGCGGAATAACAAAGAGCCGTCAGAGGAAGAAAAGGCAGAGCGGCAGGAGCGGGACGCACAGTTCCGGCGCATCCTTGACAGCCTCCCGGAAGATGACCGGGAACTGTTAAAGGAGATGCAGACGGAGGCGTTCCGCAGGGCTGCCCGCGAAAACGAGCTTTATTACCGCGAGGGGCTTAAGGACGGCTTTACCGTCTGCCGCTTTGTGAACGGCGGGTAAAGCGGACGGGCGGCAGTGAAGGAAAACGTCACCACTTCTTCACGCCGCCGTAATATTTATCTGCGATGGCCTCCTGCTGGTACTCCGGCAGACTCCGTAATCTCTCACTCACTTTTTCAAGCGACTGCGCCTGTTCCTCCCTTGTCTTATGGAAGTGGCAGGTCCCGCCCTGGCACTTCCCACAGCGCAGAATGTTGCAGTTCCCATTTTCATTCTTTGCAAAACAATCCATCGATAGCTCCTTTCCACCCTTTCCGCAAAAGAAAAGGACAGCGGTGAAAGGATAAAGCCCGCTGCCCTGTACGGAGGCGTGAAAAAAGCCCCGTGGATTCTCCAGCAGGGCTCCCTACACTTCTTCGCAGTTTGATACTACCATAAAAATTTTGAAAAAACAATTCCGATATAGTCTACACTTAGTCTCATGTTAGTATCACCTAACTCAAAATATATTTCATTTCCACATCATCCCTGAATTCATACATCTGGTCCATCTCCCTTGCCGCCTTTTTCCGGTACCGCCCCACGGTGCTGTAGCTGATGCTGTATTTCTCCATAAGGCCGTTCCAGTCCATCTGCTCCATGACCATGTCCCTTACGAATTCCGGCAGCCTGCCGCTCAACTGTGTTGTCAGGAACCCGAAGAAATCTATTTCATCTTTCAGGTAGAGGTACCGCCTGAAAAGTTCGTCAAAATACTCATCGTCCAGCCTGTCCGCCACCCGCCTGTAATATGCCGCCGCCCTCCCGGTCTTATCGGAAACCATGCCCTCCTGCACCCGTTCCCCCTGCGGCTTGGAAAAATTCATGCTTTCGATGACATCTTCTTTCCTGATCCCCTCAAAATCCCGTATCTTAAATTCCAGCACCGTCATTTCCTGCTTCATCTTCGTATAATTTTTAAACATTTCTTCTGCCCTCATTTCCCGCCGCCTCCAATCCTCGCTTTTACCGCATCCACTAACGCTGACTGCCCGCAGTCCTTTTTCTCCAGAGCCGCAATTACCCGCTCATCCAGTGTGCCTTTGGCGATTAAATGGTGGATCACCACCGTCTCCTCCTGTCCCTGCCGCCACAGCCTTGCGTTCATCTGCTGGTACAGTTCCAATGACCATGTCAGCCCGAACCACACCAGCGTGGAGCCGCCCGCCTGCAGGTTCAGCCCGTGTCCGGCTGATGCCGGATGGATCGCCGCTACCGGGATTTCCCCGGCATTCCACTTTTGCATATCCTCCGCCGTGTCCAATTCCACCGCCCCGGTGTGCTTTTTCAGCCTCTCCAGATCATGCTTGTACCAATAGGCGATCAGCACAGGCTTGCCATTCGCCGCCTCGATCAAATCCTCCAAGGCTTCCAGCTTACGGTCATGGATGTGCTTTACGTTCCCGTTCTCATCGTAGACCGCGCCGTCCGCCATCTGTAAAAGTTTGTTGGATAATGCCGCCGCGTTCACCGCGTCAATATCGCCGTCCGAAAAGGGAAGGAGCATATCCCGCTCTAGCTGCTCATACAATGCCATTTCCTTTTCGGTCAAAATAACCTCCACCCGGTTGTAAATGCATTCCGGCATTTCCAAATAATCCACTGCCTTCATGCTGATGCAGATGTCGGAGATTAAATTATAAATCATATCCTCCGCACCCTCCCTGGGCTTATAGGAAAACACCATCTCCCGGCTGCGCTTGTCCGGCACGAAGAACCGCTCCCGGTAGCCGCCGATGAACCGCCCAAGCCGCTGCCCCATGTCGAGGATGCCGATTTCCGCCCAAAGGTCGATCAGGCCGTTGGGTGCGGGCGTCCCGGTCAGCCCCACGATGCGCCGCACCATCGGGCGCACCTTCTTTAAAGCCTTGAACCGCTTCGCCTTATGGGACTTGAAGGACGAAAGCTCATCGATCACCACCATGTCAAAATCAAAGGGGATGCCGCTCTCGTTCACAAGCCATTCCACGTTTTCCCTGTTGATGACATACACCTGCGCCCTCCTGCCAAGTGCGGCTATGCGTTCTTTTTCCGAACCAAGCACTGCCGACATCCCAATCCCGGAAAGATGCTCCCATTTCTCCAGTTCGGCAGGCCATGTATCCCTTGATACCCGGAGTGGACCAATTACCAGTATTTTTCGGATGTCAAAATAATCAAACAATAATTCCCATATGGCGGTGAGCGTGATCACCGTTTTGCCAAGGCCGCAATCCAAAAACAACGCGCTCACCTTGTGGCTTATGATAAACTCCTTTGCATACTCCTGGTATTCATGTGGCACATATCTCATCCAGCACACCTCCTATCTGCTCCACGCCATCAATCACAAAAACAGGAAATCCTAAACATTCCAACTGCCTCATTCTTTTCTCCTGCAGTGGCCTCGGCTTTTTCCCCGGAGCCTTAAGCTCCACGAATGCAATCTTCCTCCCAGGCAGCAATACAATCCTGTCCGGCACCCCATCCAATCCGGGGGAAACGAACTTCACCGCCATGCCTCCCATCTTTTTCACTGCGTCTGTGAATATCTTTTCCACACGTTTTTCGGAATGAACCACAGCCATAACGTCCCACCTTCCTCTCCGTCCACATGGACTGACTTTACGCCCAGCAGAGCCTTCTGCCGCTTCACCTCTGTCTTTTTTATGCCGTTTTCCTCTGCCAGTTCATACACCTTTTTGTAATCCATAAATCCGTCTTTCAGGATATCCTCCAAAAACATAGCTGCCTCCAGTCTCAGGAACAACGGAACGAACGAACAAAAAAATCCCTATATTGCTATACGCGTGTATGGCATACACACACATCCTCTTTCTCTTTTAATTTATATTTCTCATATAGTAAAGGTTGTTCCGTTGTTCCCATAAATCCGCTAACGCCCATAGTTGCTGGCTTTTTTCAAAGAACAATCTGCCGGAACAGTCATACGCCTTGTTCCGTTTGTTCCCTGCAGTACGCCCTCTGCTTCCCGTAAACGGGGAAAACATACATCCCCGTCCTCGTCCCGGCATACTTCTCCCACCCTTCGATCTTGCGCATGATGGCATTGATCTCATAGGAATCTATCTTTTTGAGCGCCGAGGACTCCCGCCCGAAGCACTCGCACCATATCTCCATGTTGCAGACAAGCGTCCGGCGCATGGCCCCCTTCCGCTGCTGTTCCCCGAATTCACTGCCGTTTAAGAAGTTCCTGCGGTCATATAAACCCATTTCATCCCAATCCTCCGGGAGCAGCGTGTCAAGGTACGTCCGCACCAGGCCCTCCCGGTCATCCGTCTCCATCGCCTCCGCCTGCTCCGCAATGGCGATCTGTGCCTCCTCCCCTTCGAGGTAGAGCTTCTCCCCGGAACGGTACAGCGACACCGCCTCCGCCCATATCTGCCATATCTCTTCCCCGGTGATCTCCCACGGCTTCTTCCGGCTCTCCCTGCCCACCCGGACAGGCCAGAAGCGGCGGTTGCCCGTCACATCCCGCAGGAAGCCGTTCTCTGAGTTGGTGCTGCCCACGATGATGCACTGGCGCGGGTGGCTCTCCACGTTCATGCCGTAGCTGGCACGGTACTTGTCATCCACGCGGGAGAGGAAGGACTTCACGGTCTCCACGTCCGTCTTGCGCATCCCGGCAAGCTCGCCCAGCTCCAGTATCCAGTAGCCCTGCAGTTTCTCCGGGCCGGACTTGTCGCGCATATCGGTGAGGGTCAGGCTGTCGGAGAACCACGCGCCGCCCAGCTTTGCAAAGAGCGTGGACTTGCCGATGCCCTGCGGCCCGTTCAGGATGAGGACGGAGTCGAACTTGATCCCCGGCTGGTATATCCGCGCCACGGCCGCCGCCATCGTCTTACGGGTGACCGCCCGCGTGTAGCTGGTATCCTCCGCGGCGAAGTAATCCACCAGCAGAGTTGCCACCCTTCCCGTGCCGTCCCATTCCGGCAGGCTCTCCAGATATTCACGCACCGGGTGGTATGCCCGCTTCGCCGCCACCGCAAGCACCGCGTCCTTCGTCCTGGTCGGGGAGTACACGCCGTACACATTGCTCAGATATACTTTCAGGGATGCGAAGTCGGCATCATTCCATCCCGGCTTGATCTGTTTCCACGGCAAACCCTCCCCGGCGTCTATCCCGTCCCGGTGGAGGTTGAATGCGATGGAACGCAGGCGCTCATCGCTTCGCATGACCAGCACAAGGTTATCCAGCGTGGGCTTCACTGCGCCCTGCCTGTCAAGCTCCAAGGACTTCTGCCAGTCATCGGACGGGGCGAATTCCTCCCCCGCCGCTTTCTGCCGCTCCTGTGCAAGCGTGGCTTTCACGTTCTCATCGCTGACCGCAAACTCGCTCATGGCGGTAAAGGACGGCATCTTGGCAGGCTCCGTGTCCTCGGATATCTTTTCATCCAAATCTCCATACCTGTGTATCCGCACCATGTCAAAGGCGTTCATCAGCTTTCCGCAGGCGGGGTCGGTGGCATGGTGGGAGTAAGCGAACTTCCCTTCATAAATGACCACGCCCGCCTGTGAGTCAGCCGGGATATAGTCATACCGCCCCGGCATGGCGCTTGGCTGGTAGACGTCCGGGAGGAAGTTTGAAATTGCCTCCTCGATGGAATACGTCCGGCAGAATGCGCCGATGACGCCGTCTTTGGAAAGCGGGTCTGCCTGTTTCCGCATCTCCCTCTGTACGATGTTCTGCTGGCGGCTGCTCACCGGCCACTCGGAGGAATCCCGCCAGTCCTGATACCGTGAAAGCACCTCGTCCGGGTTAAGCGGCTCTCCCTCGATATCCCGGAAAAGGAACTCCCCGTCAGCGGAGGTGGACGGCCAGTACATAAGGCGGCTCGGCTCGTAGGTGGTGTCATCGAACATCTCAATCCCGATGTCCTCCGCCACCTTCCTTGCCACCGCCACATATTCATCCGGCGACACCGGGCGGGATAAGATGATCACAAGGCGCAGCCTCGGATTCTCCGGCGTGTGCTTGTGGGTGGAATAAATGAAACAGCGGTAATTATACAGCATCTCTATCTGCTCAATCACTCCCGGAACTGCATGGTCGATATCCAGCGTTATGATGGTGCGGTATTCCACACAGTCTTTTTTCCTCCTTCCGCCTTTCAGCCTGCCGCCCACAAAGCCGCCCACGTCCTTAATGGCGTCCTGCTTGGCTTTCGTCATTTTCATATACTGCTCCACGGTCTCCGCCGTGCGGATGGTGTGGGAAATGCGCTCTATGAATTCATCCAGCTCCATCTCCACGTTGTTCCAGCGTTTCTCCATCCTTGAATTGCCTGTTGAAATATACAGTTTCATTCCCTCTTTCCCCCGTTCTCCAATAATTTCAGATTTTTCACGCACTGGTTATAAATGATCTGCTCTTCCCTGGCTTTCCTTCTGTAGAAATGCCATTCTTCTGTATTCGCTCTGAGGGACTCCGCCTTTTCCGAAAATGCCTGTGCTTTCCCGGAATGCTCCCGTGCCTTTATCCGTAAAAACTGTTTCAGTTTCTCCCTGTCATCCTCTTTCGCAAAGCGCCGGATCAGCGGGAACACCTTCTTTGCCACCGCCGCTGTGCATGGAAAGAACTCATGGATATAAAGCTCCATCCTCCCGTTCTTATAAACCATCTTCACCGTTTCCTTTTCCGCTTTCTGCTCCGCCATGCGCATCCCGCCGTAGGCAGTCGGGTCATGGTATCCTTCCGCATTCCTTCTCTCCATATCTTTCTCCCTCACTTTTTGTAAAATCTGCATTCAAAGCCATCCGCCCGGAGCGGCAGTCCCTCCGCCCACTTGGGCTGCACCGCCATGATCTCACACATCTCATCCACGGAGCCGCTGCCCTCCGGCACTTCCGCTATGATCTCATCATGGCAGTGCATCACGATGGGGTATCCCTTCTTCTCCACCCGGAGCATCGCCTCCGCCAGTAAATCCCTCGCCGTCCCCTGCACGATGTTCTCCACCAGCTTGGGGCCGTAGGTCTCTATCCGGCTCCATTTCTTGTTTTCGCTGATACCTTCATAAGTCAGTCCGTCCCTGCCGAATCGGTTCACAGCCATCCTCGGCTTCACATAGGACAGCTTCCGCCCAGACGGGAGCGTGATAAATAAGATGCCGCTCTTATATTCAAAAATGATTTTTCCAACTTTGGTTTTCTGCTTCTCGGTGACTGCCTTTATTGCCGCCGCATCCACGTCCCACCAAAACTGCACCATGTGCGGATTGGCTTTCCGCCACGCAGCTACGAGCGGGGGAAGTTCCTCTTCTGTCAGCCCCATATCCAAAGCCCCCATTGAGATGAGCCCATTTTTGGAGCCCCCATATTGGCAAGATAAACTTGCTACCTTACCTTTCGCCCGCTCCGGGCTGCCTTTACCTATCTCCTCCATCGGGATGCCGAACATCCTTGATGCCGTCATCTCATACAGTTTCCCGTCACCACGGAAAACGTCCAGCACCCATTCTTCGCCGGAGAGCCACCCCATGACACGGGCTTCAATAGCAGAGAAGTCAGCCACCACAAAGCGGCACCCCGGCTTCGGAATAAAGGCTGTGCGGATTAATTCTGATAAAACATTCGGTGTGGAATCATACAAAAGTTCGATATCCTCAAATCTGCCCTGCTTTACAAGGTTTCTTGCCAGTTCCAGATCGGGGAGATAGTTTTTCGGTAGATTGTGCAATTGCACGTTCTTGCCGCTCCATCGGCCTGACCGATTTGCGCCATAAAACATCAGCATCCCGTGTACCCGCCCGTCCGAACAGGCAGACCGCTCTATGGCTTCATACTTTTTCACAGAAGTCTTTGCCAGCATAAGCCGGAGTCTGAGCAGTTCCTCCACTTCCCCGTCCGTCTCCGCTATCATCTCCGCCACCGCTTTTTTGGAAAGGCTCTCCGCCTCCATCCCCATGTCCCCAAGCCAGCCTTTAAGCTGTACCACGGAATTGGGGTTCTCCAGTCCCGTCAGTTCATAGGCGCGTTTTGTCACCACTTCCTTATGGAGCCGCTCACAGGAAACCGCATTCCTTACCAACTCCATATCCACCAATACGCCCCGGTCATTGATGCGCTGGTCTAATCGGTACAGCTCCATCTCGCTTTCCGGGATGGGGAAATTATGCAGTTTCCTGCGGATGGACTTCTCCACGTCCACATCCCTTTTACAGTAAGTCTTGAAAAGCTCCCATTTCTCCGGCGCATGGCAGGGGAGGTTCCTTGTCCTTCCGCCGTTTGTTTTCGTTGGCTTGCAGGGGACGCAGAAATACCGGATCAGTTCCTTGCCCTCCTTCATTTTCTGCTCGTCCAGTCCAAGCACCCTGCCCACATCCTCTAAAGACCGTGGCAGGGCGAGCATGGCCGCCTGTACCGCGCTGCAATGCCAGGACTCCGGGGGAATGTATCTCCCGAAATGCTTTGATAAACAGGTGCGCTCAAAGTTGGCGTTGTATGCGGTCTTGGTCACTGACACATCAAAGATGGCATCCTCCACCTCTGCCGGGAGCTTCTCCCCCTGCGCAAGGTCTATGATCTGTGTTTCCCCTCCGTCAAAGGAATAGGCAAACAGCAGAATCTCAAAAGCAGGGCTGTCCGCATAGGCGTATACCCCGCATTTGATCAAATCCACATCTGAAAACGACTCTATGTCGGCTGCCAAGATTCGTCCCATTTCCCGGCTCCCTCCTTCCGTACTTTGTATGACGGGCGGCAGTCACCCGCCGCCCCGATATGCCTATCCAAGAAAATCTTCCTCGTCATCCACTTCCACCGCATCGAAGTCATCCTCCGCATTCGTCCTGCCTCCCAGCGACTCCCCGTCACGGAGTTTCTGTATATTGCCAAGACCTGCGGCAATGCCCTTATTGCCGTTGGTGGAAAATCCGTAGAAGTTCACGCTGATCCTGCCATAGCACCCGGAATATACCTCCGACTGGTCAAGGATGGGCTGTACGTTTTTATCAACCACCTGCGGTGCCTGCTTGCTGTTGGCGTTGAAGAAGTAGCTGTCCGCATACGCCTCATCCTCCGGGCGGTCAATGTCGCCGTCCCTTAAGGGCAGTTTCAGGTTCGCCGGGACCTTGCCGCCCCACTTGGAGACGGAATCTTTCTTCGCCTGCTCAATGGCTTTCTTTATTTTCTCTATAGTCTCCGTGTCCGATTTCGGTATGATGGCCGATACGGAATACTTGGGGTCGCCATCGCTCACGGCATTGGGCTCCCAGCAGTGCAGGTAGGAAAACCTGCACGGTACGATCACTTTTGTAAGGTTTGCATTTTCATTGCTCATGGTATTCATTCCTCCTTAAAATCCGCCTCCGCGGTTGCTGCGGCAATCTCCTGCCTTTTATCCGATTCCGGCACTAAGGTCACCTTGCCCTGTGGCTTGTAGACCAGCTTCCCAAGCACCTCTGCAAATTTCTTCTTCCCAAGCAGCCGCTCCATCTCCGTAATGCCGATGAGCGTCTTTTTGTAGATATCCGTGTACCCGGCTGCTACTGCCGCCTGCGCCACTTCCTCCTCATCCGTGTATTTCCTGTTGCTCCTGCCCTCGACTAACTTAAATCCGGCCCACTTCTTCCCCTTCGTGACCGCCTCGTCCTGTGCATAGGCGTAGACGTCCGCTGACCATTTGGCAAGCTCGTCCGCCACTTTCAACACTTCCGCTATCTCCTCATCCGATAGTAGCGGCGGAGCCTTAAATTCCATCTGCGCCAGCCTTAAATATTCCTCCGCCCTCGCCCTGCAGGTGTTCTTCGCCTTACAGAAACGGCACCAGTCGCCGGAGCGGTACTCGCCCTCTCCCTTGATGGCAAGCACGGCCTTTGGCTTTAACTCCATCTCCACCCATTCCATCAGGTCCTTTACGGAAATCTCCCATGTGCTGACGGATTCGAGCCTCGGCTGGTAGATTGTCATACGGATCATTTCAATGTCATAGAGGGCATCAAATAATTCCAGTGCGCCAAGCCCGTATAACATCATCTGCGGGTTCCATTCCGCATCCACCGCCACGCCTTTCCCGTACTTTAAATCAATGACGGTCAGCACCTTGTCAGCGACAATCAGCAAATCCCCGGTGCCGAACCCCTCCGGCACATAGGCGGAGTAGTCCAGCCGCTGCTCGATCAGGACGACAGGGTCACTGCACTCCTGCCTTGCGAGCTCCACCTGCTCCATCGCATAGGCCACATACCCGTCCGTGCATTCCTCCATCTCGTCACAGTGGTAATCAGACACCGGGCGCTTTGACCTTCGCTTCAGTGCCTTTTTCAGCTTATGCTCCGCAAGGGCGTGGGCGGCGGTGCCTTCCTCGGCATAGACGCTGCCGCCGGACTCCTCCCTGAACTGCTCCTCCAGCCTTGCGGAGGGCGTGCAGGAGAGCCACCGCTTGGAGGAAGATGCGGAAAGAAGCGCGTGTTTCCCCATCACAGCACCTGCGCTTCCTGCATCAGCGCCGGGTAGTCCTCCGGCTTCACCGCCGAGAGCTTCGCCGCGCCGTACTTCTGCAAAAGTTCCTTGATCTCCTTCGATTTGCCCTCCTGTGTTTTCTGCGCCATCAGCGCCCGGATGCCCTCCAGCGTGGCAGGCTGTTCCTGTGCTGCATCCTGTTTCTGTGCTTTTTCCGTAGCTGACGGCTGTGCTTTCACGGATTTATCTTTCGTGCTTCCTCCCTCCGCTTTGGCAAGGCCCCGCAGGCCTTCCGCCACGATGGAGAAACCTTCCGCAATCGTCAATAATTCACTTCCCATTTACATTCCCTCCGTTTCCTTAAAAATGATCTCTTTTCCCTGCTCTGTGGCAGATGCGATCTCCGCCGCCATCCCTTCGGTGGCTTCCCCGAACACCCACACCTCATCACAGAGGGTGAGCAGCTCCATCCCCATAGCGATGCCGAGCCGCCTCTCTTCCTCGATGCCCTCATTTAAAAATTGAGGGAATAAGAGGTGCGGCGCGATGGGGAGATACCCTTCCTCACACGCCATGCGGCTGTAGGCCGCCGCTTTTCTTGCATTCCCTTCCATGTCACCACGGAAAGGGCTGCAGATAAAAACCTTCTTACGCATCAGCGCCTCCATCCTTTCTTCATTTTCCTGTCATGCGCCGCTTTCGCGGCTTCGTAGGCTTCCACTTCCTTCTCGATCTGCACCAGCTTGGCGGCGAGGCTTTTCGCCACGATGCTGATTGCCTGCAGGATGCCGATAAGCTCCTGTGATTTTTCCATAGACTCCGTTCCCTCCTTCCCTGCCGTTTTGGAAGGCACCTGAAATTTACCCTCCTACCTTTCGTAATGACACTTTTTGAAAATCTGGCAATGAAAAATGGAACTTTTTTGAAAACCGTTCGACAAACGTATCCTTTCCTGTCGAATATGGGGAGAATCACACGTCAAATCCATGTTCCCGGAAAAAATGACGCAGTTTTTCTAACACCTTATCCTTGCGGAAAGCCAGTGTCCTCCTGCTCCCTCCAATCTGCTGTGAAAGTTCAGTGACCGGAATCTGCTCCCCGAACACCTTCATGGCAAGCTCCCGTTCTTCCGGCAGGAGGGAATCCATCGCGTCCGCAAGCACACCGAGCAGCAGCTTTTTCACCACCAGCTCATCCACCCCCGGCAGCTCCATGTCCGGGATGCCCGCTCCCTCCGAGGCATTATCCCGCCACGCCTCGTAGGATTCTTCCGTATAACCGTTCTGCTCCATCGCCTCCCGGTTCCTCTGCTCATGCTTTTTCTGCTGCCACCACGGGCGGTAATATTTCAGATATTCTTCTTCCGTAACTTCCAGTGTGAATTCTTCGTTTCCTGACTTGACTGTGATCTTCCTAAAAGACATAAAGCGTTCCTTCCTTTACGGCTTCGTAAAGTTAGGAACGCTTTAAATTTAGATGTGGGACTGGCTTTGAAAAAATGGCAGAGAATGGCCAGGGAAAGCTATCTAAAAACTACACACATTAAAACCCACTAGCTTTACTCCGGCCATTCGTGACTCGACGCAATGCGGTCCCACTCGCTCGGTACTTTTTATTCAGTTTTGCGTACAATGGAAATTTCCATATTTTTCCATTGATAGCATAAGTATGCCCATAAAAGGAACGCTTTAATCTGTAAAAGCAAAAACAGCAGGAATCCTCCCGCCGTTCTTTTCATCTATGTATATTTACCTTTCAGCCTCGGTTTCCAGTACACCCGTACTACCTCGCCGCAGTGCGGGCATTTCAGCTCTATCACAATCACCCCGAAACGGTTCTCCCAAATGTCGCAGACACGTTTCTTACATAAACTGTTCGAGCATCTCATCCTCCGGATACCTACCACCTCCTCTCCTAAAAATGCGGAGGCGCATATTGGTATCTCCCAATAAACGCCTCTCCCTTCATGCCGCACTGCTTCTATTTCTCATTGGTGTCCTCATAGTTCTTAATCATTCCACTCATACTCTGACTGCAGGCCATCTGGAATATTAGTAACATTTACCTCTTTATACAGAAGCGCACCGCCGTCCACGGTAAGGTAATTTGCAATCCATTCATTTGACGGATAATCCTTGTATTCACACACCCTGTCGCCCGTATCCCCGTTGACATAGCCGATCAGCGTCCCGCAGTCATTCTTGGAAACTGCGCAGAACGGCACATACGTCCTTTCCTCCCATATGATTGCCATATATCCGTCACCCTCTGCGGTGCTTATGTCTGCCAGTTCCTGCCCACCGCCACAGGCACAAAGCACAACTGCTGTCAAAATGATAATTCCCAAAACCCTTATCTTTTTCATAATCTTCACCTTTCCCTGCTCCCCGGTCTGCCGGAACAATACCCGCTAGTCTTTATGTATCACTTATGCCCTCGCATCAAATCCGCCCTGCACTTCCATCCCGGAATTTATCTCCTGCCTTGCCGCATGGTACGCATCATAGTAGGCAGCCTTCAAAGCCCCGTGTACCTGCGTCTCCGCCTTTGACTCCTTCTCATGCCAGCCCACGCCCGTCGTGTAGGTCAATATCTCGTCACCGTTCCTGTCATACACATGGACGGCGGAACCCGTACCTTCCGACTGGAACTTAGCCTCATACGGCTCCCCGAACAGAAGGCGCAGCCACCGCTCATCCGCCTCCCTTATTTCCTTCATATTCTGATTGAGTTTCCCCATCAACGCAGACCTGTCCGGCGCGACTTTGGCGACCTCGCTTTTCCGCAGGGCAAGGAACTTATTTCCCATATAGACATTCTGCGCCGCATCCTCTTTGGCATATTCTGTAATCTTATCACGGAGGGAATCCGACAGTTTCCATTCCTTCTTAGATGATGGCTTTCCCGTTGCGGTGCTTTTCGTATGATGGCTTTTTGCTATTCCTGTAATATCCATTTCAATCATCCTTTCCCTGCTCCCCGATTCCCAAATCTGCCGGAACGCCGGGGATGCCTGCCTTCTGTGGCTTATCTGGGATATTCAGCCGATGGAATTTATTTCTTATTCATCTTTTTTCGGATGATCAGCTTCGCAATAACCGCCACCGTCACAAAAATAAGCATAACTATGCCATAAACAAAAATACTTGTGTACCACGGTGCTGATTGCATAGCATATAAATCAGGGTGTTTTTTATAATCCCAAAATACATATATTCCACATCCAATGAAAACTCCTACAAAAGAACCGATTGTTATATTTGTAATTTGGTTCAGCTTTTTTAACATCCCAAATACCTCTCTTATCACAATTATATTCCCCAATCTGCCGGAAAACTGGGGATGCCTACCCTGTCAGGCTGTGGCTTATTGGGGATATTGCTTTTCCGTAGGGCTCGGAAAACTGGCATCTATGAACACAATACCCCTAAAAGTGACTTATACCTTTCCGTTTCATTTTTTATATCTTCGGCAGTGACACCATAATACAGATATATCTTTTTAAACAGTTTCCTTAACTGCTTCATGGTTTTCTTATCCCCGCTAGATGAGCCATCTATCACCTGCCAGACAGTTTCCACCCCTATCTGCATCATGCAGTTTTCAGGACACTTAATTGCATATATATGGAAATCTACGGGGAAGATATCATCTGTAATTTCCGCTGCCATCTTCTCCCGCTCCTGTAGCTGCTCCCAAAATGCTTTCAAGGTTTCCACATCCTCACCTTCGGGCGGCTCCAAGTCCATCAGTTCCCCAAGCAAATCCGGGCGGTGGTGCATTACAAGGGATGCCTTTAAGCACTTTCTCTGCTCAAGGTAATTATGGGACTGCTGCGAAACCTCCTCAGCACCGTATTCCCTTTTCATCAGTTCCACGACTTCCTCCAGCGTATGGGGATTGGCGGTTATCCGCTTTTTTACTCTATTCCTTTTTAATTTGCGGAAATAATTTTGGATGCGTGTTGTCAGCTTCACCTTACCACCTTTTCCGGCGATAAAAATACTTGTAGGTCCATCTGCACCGCCTATAATGGATACACTGCCTTCGCCCTTTCCCATATCTACATCTCCCATTCTAAAAATAAATCCTGCTCACGATTCCCCAATCTGCCGGAACGCCGGGGATGCCAGCCCTGTCAGGCTGTAGCTTATTGAGGATATGCGCTCACGGAATTTTTGAAATCTTATTGGTTATTCAAATCCCCCTATTTATGCTTTCCTGTCAAAAGACGGCTTCTCATCCAGATAATCCGGCAGTGCTTCCAGTTCCTCCCCTTGACCATTCTTTAGGGAGCGGTACTCATTAAAATAGATTCCATAAAACTCCCTTTCCTTTTCCCGTTCAGCCGGAGTCCTCTCGCAAGCCCACCCATATCCCGAACCGAGATATGTCAGCACCTTTGTACCCTGGTAATAAATATCTACGCCATGTCCCCCGCTTGTCAGAATCGGGCAGGTCAGCATTCCGCCCCCGGCCAGCGTAAACTTCTTTTCCGCAAGATCATCCATCCTCCCGTCCGCCGCCTCCAGAAAGTAAAGCAGCGTCAGTTCCCCGCTCCCCTTGCATTTCGGATTGCCGCCCTGCTCTTTCAGCGCATTTTCAGCCTGCCGGTACAGCGCCTTCCTGTCGGGCGACACGTCAGACATATACTCTGCACATAGTTCCGTCCGCCGCCTATGGATATATTCCAATTCTGCCTTGCTTGTAGTATTCGCAGCCTTCCGTGCCAGTTCCTTGATCTCGTCAGTAAGCTCCACCTTTGATTTACTGCTTTTCCCGGAACTTGGAATGATAGACCAGTCAGGCCCTCTGCCGCTCAATGACATACGCTGTTTTGTATTAATAGAATTTACTGTACTTAAAGCCGAAATTCCCATGAGTCCACCTCACAATTTATTTTCTTATCTGCGGTTCTTCTGTCGGTCAGAGTCACCCCGCTCCCTTGCAATAAGTCCGAGCAGTTCACTCTCCCTACTCCCCGATTCCCAAATCTGCCGGAACGCCGAGGATGCCAGCCCTGCCTTGTTAGGCTGTGGTTTATTGGAAATATTGCTTTGTAACCTGCAAAATATATTGATATGCAAATTCAATCCCATCACAAGTCAGATTTTCACACATATGTGGTGGATCATTCTCTGAAAAACCTGTAGGGCGTAATTCAAAACATCTTAATGAACCAAATTCTTTTTCAAAAGCAGATGCAAAACTATAACAGGCAGATACTATTTCATTTTCTGTTTTTCCCAGCTCATGAAGGTAAATCCCCATGAACATAAGTGTACCTTCAACTATTCCACACTGCGCTCTGTATCCTCCGGCGCCATGTAATCCAACAGCAGACCAGATTGTTTGCAGTTCAACAGCAGTTTCAAATAATTCACTCAAACAGATGATTGCTGTCCTCGCACAGTTTATATCATCATTCCAGTACAGTTCATGTACCCGGTTCTTTATACGTTCTTTCATAGATATATCCTTTCTCTGCCCCCCCCCCGATTCCCCAATTTACCTAAAACCGGGGATGCCTGCCTTGCCAGGCTTATACCTTCCTATAATTTCTCCAGCTTCTCCAAAAACGCCCTGTAAAATTCTCCTTCTTTGATGCGGGCCTGCTGAACCTCTATGCTCCTGGGCGTATATACCCTTGGATGCTCCAGATCGTACAACGCCTCTTTCGTTGCCTGGATTGCAGATTCCACCGTGCTTCCAAGGATGTCGAAATTCTCCGTTTCACCTTTAAGCTGTTTATTAAGCCGCTGCACCATCATCTGCGATATGTGGCTCATCATTCCGTTGCCCCGGATCCCCATGCCATTCGCATTTGCTTCTTTCGCCGCCTCCATCCACGCATCCTTCACTTCCTGTGGGGCGTTCGGGCCAACCATCTCAAAGGCTTTCTCATCCTGGTCGTCTGCCTTTCCCTGCGCCGCCTTTTCTTCCACCGTTTCCATGAATCCCACAGCCCCGGATTCCGCGCTTCTTCCTGTCTTTCTTGCAGTGTATCCTGTCAGCGGATATCCCGCTGTTCCTATTCCGTTAATGCCCATTTCAGTCCTCCATTTCTTTTTTATAGCAGCTCCTCTGTCGGTCAGAGCCGCATTCGCTCCCTTGCAATAAGTCCGAGCGGTTCATTACCCTATAAATACACTCCCCCTCGCCTCCGGGCAGTCCGCAGAGGCAAAGCATTATGCGCCTCCGCGGAATAGGGTATAAAGATTATACCTGTATATCCAATGTGCTGCCCGAAGACGTTTTTTTCACAAGAGAGCCGCCTGACTTCACAAGCGAATTGTCAATGGACTCCCTTGTGATTCCGTCCAAAGCCCCGGACGGGATCGGCTTGCCCGGCTCCCATTTTGGATCAACAGCCTTCACCGCATCAACAAATGCCTGCGTATATGCCCTTTCATACTGCCTTAATGTATTCCCTGCTGCCAGTCTGTCATTCTTATCCATTTTCCGATACAGATTCAAATATACATCTGAACGCCTTGTAGTGTCTCCATTGCCTACACCGTTTTCCTACAGAAACTCTTTCTTGGTCAGTTCAAACATCTCATCCCTGCTGCTCTCCGGTATATCAATGATCCTATTCTTTTCAGCACGGTTTTTCTCCGTTACAACCAGACCCGCCAATCCCGTAACAGGACTGATGTAGTCGCCATCCTTATCATAGCGGCTCATCCTGTTTTTGATTGCCTGAACATTTGTGTACCCAACACCAGAGCACGCCGCCGACATACTTTTCATTACTGCCTGATACTGTTTGCTGTTCGTGTCAATGCCAGCCCTTTTCAGCATATCCTTACCGCCCTTGCTGTTTATGGGCATTCCCGATATCTGCTGGAACCTGTTACTGAAATCCCTGATCATAAGCATATCCTTTACCTCCTACGCTTCATTTTTTATGCCGAACATACCGTCCAGCATGGATAATACTTTCTCCATGCCACCCTCTTTAGAACCGGAAACCTTATAGGCATCCTTCCAAGCCTGAGCCAGCGTCACCAACTTCTGCGGTACATCTGTCCCCTGCGGCTTTTTATTTGTATCCGCAAAAGCTGTCTGCCTGCTTCCGGCTTTGGATGACAGCCTCTTGAACTCGCCTGAGATCATTTCCTTAACGCCTGCACCGTCAGCCATCCTCCCGAATGCTCTATCCAGGTCAGCCAGTTCTTCCTCCAGCGTCATTTTACGGAACCCCGTCTCGGAACTTCCATCCTCCACATAACGCTCCGCCGTGCCGTCCTTATACCCCTGTACAATCTCATCGTAAAGATTGCCATACGCCCTTACGTAGTCCGCAGCCCTGTCCGAAAGACTGTATGCGCCACCGCTTTCCCTCTGCCCTTTCAGTTTCCCGGCTTCCTCGGACAGGCGGTATCCGTAACCTGCCCCTAAGGACTTTGACGCCTGCATAATGGATTCTTTCTGTTTCACCACGCCCTCATAGGTTCTCGCCTTGCCGCCGTTTTGCAGGCTTTCAAGTCCCTCCCTTGAGATTGTGACATTCACCGCCCTGTCAGCCTGCGGCGGCTGCGCCTCCGGAGCATTCCTGTCAGACTTTTGCATCTTCATGTTCCGGAACCATTCGCTTCCCGTCTGCTGTGTGCTTCCATTCACATTCATTGACATACTATCATCCTCCTTGACTTAATATTTTTGTGCCAACCCTGGCCTGCTGCCGTTTCATAAAATCCATCGGCGGATTCACCCGCATTTCAAACCACGATTGCACCAGGTGACTAAAAATTGCACCAAATGACCATAAAGTTTATAACATCACCACCGCCTGGAACTTTTCTTCATCACAGGAGATGGCAAAATCGCCCCCATATTTATCTGCCACCGCCTTCACATTCGACAGGCCGGTGCCTTCCGTGACCTGCACCTTTTCCACCACGGGGTTCCTTACGGAAAAGATCAGCTTCCCTCCCTCCTGCACCAGCTTGACATGGATGACGGCCTTCCTTCCCTGCCGCGCCACCTTCACGCACTCATGGATGGCATTGTCCAGCAGGTTGGAGAGTAGGATCACCGTTTCCTCCTCATTAAGCCGCAGCCCGCCCATATCGCCCACCCGGAACGTCATGGACACGCCCTGCTCCCTTGCGGCGTGGAATTTCTGGTTCAGGACTGCGTCCACTACCGAATGGTTCGTGTTGACCGCCGCCATCTCCACCGATATGCTCTCCGTCAGCCGTTCCGCAAGCGCGGCGGCAGCCTGCGTGTCGCCTTTCTTCAACAACACCTGCATTGTCCTTATCTGGTTCTTGTAGTCATGCATCTTCCTCCCCTGCCGCTCATAGACCGCCTGCATATCCCGGTAATGGGCAAGCTGGCTTTCCTTCTTCTGGCCTGCCAGCGCGCTTTCCCGGAACAATTCTTCTTTTTCAAGGATTCCCTGCATCAGCTCTATGACAAGGATGTTGATGAATATCAACCCCACTGACAGAAAAAGGTATGCCATCTGCACCTTTCTCTCCCCGCTGTAACAAAAATGCACGAGCAACATGGAGGCCACGGTGAGCAGCGGGAGCATGGAAAATTTCAGCCACTCCTTACGGGAAAGCCCCTTATAGTTTTTCTTTCCTTTCCATATTTTACGCAATACAAAAAACAGGAGAATCCAGCCTATTTTCATGGGAAGGTATAAAAGAATATGCTCTAAGGCAAGAAGCTCTTCCCTTGAAGCCAGTATGTTCTCAACCAACAGTGAAAAAATATCCGTCAAAAACAACAGGGAATAATTCAGCACAGAAAAGAAAATACACTGCTTCCAGTCCGCCCTATAGAAAACCACACAAAATACCATGTAGACTAAAACTATCATCAGCACCTTGATTCCCATTGAATTAAGGTACCCTCCAAGGAATCCAATAGGCACACAGAAAAAATATAAAACAATATACCTGCACTTATCCAGCCATCCCGTCCTTTTCCGTTCCGTGAAAGTATCAAAAAAATATATGCTCCCCCACACCTCTACCGCCATAAGGCAGAAAGAAAGTATCCACATCCCCATGATCACTCCGCCCCCTTAAACAATGTGTACTGCCGCTTCACCTCCGGGTACCTGGACTTCGGCACGGATATCTCCTTCCCCGTGGTCAGTACCATGACATAGCCGCTGAGTTTCCCGATGTACCTCATGTTGATAAGGAAACTCTGGTGTATCCGCACAAAGCCCATCCCCGCCAGTTCCGTCTCCAGCTCATCCATCTTCTTATAGATGCTGTACGCCTCCCCCGCCGTGTAGAATACGTTCTTGTGTTTGCTCGTCTCAATATAAATGATGTCATCCACCCGCAGGCGCACGTTCCCCTCCACGAAGCCGAACTCCACCACCCGCTCCTCCCGCAGGATGTCATTCAGGCACTCCGGCAGCGTCTGCTCCAGGTCATCTTTTAAGAGGAACCGGCTGGCCTTCACCTTGTACCCGTCCAACGCATAGTTCACATAGGCCGTCACCAGCACGATATGTACCTTCGGGCATTCCGCCTTTATCCTCCCCGCCGCCTCCAGCCCGTCCATGCCCTCCATGTTGATGTCAAGGAACACGATGCCGCATTCCCGCACATACCCCATATCCGCATAAAGTTCTTCGCCGGAACCGTATTCCTTTATTTCAAAATCATGCCCGCAGGCTTCCAGCAGCGCCTTAAGCGCATCCCTGTCCTCCCTGCTGTCATCGCAGACCGCTATCTTCATACGCATTTCCTCACTTTTCCGTCATAAATTATATCGGATTAAAGGGCATCCTATCAAACGCCATTGCACGAAACTCCCATAAATTGCACGAAACGACTATAAATCAAATCCAAAATATCACCGAAATGGCTAAAGTTTTTCGCCATTTGTCCGATATAGGGGAAACGCTAACCGCCGTGTAAGCATATTACCTCTGATTCCCCCGCTTTCCAACTAATTTCCCTTATCAGGCCGCCCGGCCTGCCTGCGGAAAAGGCAGACTGCCGCATATGGCGGATGAAGTCCTAAAATATTTCTTCAATATAATCAATCATTGGATGTAACTTTCCGCTATGCAGCATATCAAATAGAACATCCCTGTTTACCCACTGAACACCGACAACCTCGGTCTCCTGCACATCTATTTCGGATATATCTATATCAGCATGAAATAACCACACATCATAGAAATCCTGAGTTTCCTCTCTCTTAGCCTGATAGATCTTTTTAGCATTGGATTGATTTAGGATTATCCCTAATTCTTCTCTGACTTCCCGCACTGCTCCACTCAGGCTGTCCTCCCCTGCAAGGACGCAGCCGCCTGTACACTCCCAACAAAGCGGGTATGCTTTTTGAGGGTGACGCTGTGAAAGTAGATACTGCCCCTGGCTGTTTACAATCCATGCACTGACAGTAAGATGATATAAGCCTTTCGGAACAGGTATGCCGCGCGGCAGAACCTTCCCTGTTTTTTCTCTTTTGCCATTATACAAATCCCACATTTCCAGCATATCTATTTCCCTCTGTCTGGCAAGAATGCATCAAAAATCCCTGCTTCAAAGTCCATTCATAGCTTCCTTTCCCAAAAACAGTGATTTCAAATCGGCTGCGGACTTTTTGATATCAGTCTGGGCAATCACGGCAGAAACAACAGCCAGACCGTCAATCCCCATAGGCCTGAAAAGCATTGCATTTTCCCTGCTGATGCCCCCGATCACAACAATCGGTATATCAACTGCCCTGCGGATTTTTCCAAGTTCCTCCATAGATACATATTCCGCATCCGGCTTTGTCCCTGTTGGGTACATAGCGCCCACTCCCAGATAATCAGCTCCGGCTTCCACCGCATCCACAGCTTCTGCTACGGAAGCGGCAGAAACGCCAAGCAGCATATCTTTACCGATTACCTTCCGGGCAATATCCGCCGGAATATCCTTCTGCCCGATATGTACCCCGGCTACGCCCACTGCCATAGCAATGTCGATACGGTCATTTATGATGAGCGGTATGCCGTATCTGTCGGTAATATTCTTCATTTCCAATGCCAGCATATAAAAATCCAATGCCGGAATCTCTTTTTCACGGAGCTGTACCAACGTGCATCCGCCGACGGCTGCCTGCTCCACTGCTTCGCTCAAAGTCCCGGTACTCATACGCATACGGTCTGTTACAAGGTATAAAGAATAGTCAGGCCTCATTTCCCACCATCCCTTTCTTCCTGCAGTCCATATTGGTAGAGATTCCAGAAATGGTGCGTCGGGCCGCAGCCCTTCCCGATGTCAAGGGAATGGCTGATTGCCATCGTCACATAATCCTTTGCATTTTGTACTGCCTCCCGTAAACCCATGCCCCTTGCAAGCTGTGAAGCAACGGCAGAGGAAAACGTGCAGCCTGTCCCATGCGTATTCTTCGTATCAATCCGGGCAGTGTCAAAATGCCAGACCTCTTTGCCGTCAAACAGGACATCCATTGCATTCCCTGATGCGTGTCCACCTTTGACAACAACCGCCCTGCATCCCATTGTATGGATTGCTTTTGCAGCTTCTTCCATGTCCGCCACTGAGCTGATCCTGCTCCCCGTTATTTTTTCCGCTTCCGGGATATTCGGTGTCAGTACATCAGCAAGGGGGATGACCGTTCCGATCAGCGTTTTAATCGCCGCAGGCTCCATAAGCGGACATCCGTTCTTTGCATACATGACAGGATCAATTACAACATTGGCCGGACGGTAATATTTCAGTTTCGCGGCAACCTCATCCATACACTCCGGTGTGGAAAGCATACCGACCTTTACCGCATCGACCTCTATATCTTCAAAAACCGCATCAATCTGTTTGCCGATCATATCCGGGCTGACATCCTGAATGCCGATCACCCTGCCTGTGTTTTCTGCCACAACTGACACAATGACGCTCATGCCATATACACCATGCGCGGAAAATGTCTTTAGGTCTGCCTGTATGCCCGCGCCGCCGCTGCAGTCAGAGCCTGCAATGCTCAATACTTTTTTCATTGTATAATCCTTTCCTTTGCGTCTTTTGGGAAAACAATGAGCAGGATTCCATCGCTTACTGATATGCTGCTCTCCCTGCCAATAAATTCGTTGCTTACCCCAATAGGGAATGTATTGGTCAATACCGCGTTATGTAGCTCATATTTCAAACCGCATAGGGTTACTCCCTCCGCTTTTGCAGAACAGGAAAATACTGATACATACCCACATTGGATTTTCTCAAAACAAAGCCTGCTATTGGTGACTGCCGTAATGACGGTGCCGTTATCGAATAAGAATCCACGCATATTGTTGGCGGATAAATAAGCAAGCACTTGTAAATTCGCCATTGTATGGTCTATGCGCCCGCCCGTCCCGCAATATATGTGGAAGCAGGTATACCCTGCCCTGATGCCCTCACGGACCGCCGCAAGCGTATCTGTATCATCCTTTTTGTCACTTAGCCCTATGGTATTCGGGTGTTCCGGGACACATTTTAGGGTATCAAAATCACCAATCACAAGGTCAGTTCTGATACCCTGCTCTTCCAGATAACACAGCCCCGCATCGGCAGCTATCACCAAATCCCCCGTTGCTGGCTGGAAATCAAGTCCATAATTTTCCCCCGCACCTACTACATAGCAGATTCCATTCCTCATGCCTTTCTTCTCCTATACGCCATATACCGGAAATCAAGTTCCAGATAAACTGCCTTCAAAAATAGTAGACCGCCGCATATGGCTGTGGGCCATGATACGGCGGTCATACTATCCTTTTATTTAATTCAGCATAATGCAGGCATAAACTTGGCAAACAGATATAACCCCTCTGAACCCGCATCGACTTCATGCGGCACACCAGCCTGCATGATGGATATTGTGCCGGGTTCATACGGAATAGTGCTGCCTGCATTTACACATTTTCCGCTGCCCTTTATCACTTCATGCGTTTCTAACTGGGTTTCATGGGTGTGGTTCCCAATGCTGCAATCGGGAGCAATCCGCACCAAATGGTAGCTGAATTTCCCTTCTGTGTCCTTTGCCGTAATGATGTGTTTCAGCTCAACACCCTTAAAAGTCGGATGCTTCGACCATCCAATCTCCGCAAAGCCAGCCTCTTTTTCCGGCAAGACTAATTTTCCATTGTTAAACAATTCAAATGTATCCATTCTGGCACCTCCGATAAAATATGTGTACTCTCGGAAACTCGAACCCCTTGTTCTATAAGGATTCAGAAATTTCCGAAATCTCATTTTCACCTCTATTTTTTACCTTCATTTTGTAACATTTCCGCTTTTATATAACTTCCTGCTCTCTAAAAATAATTCTTATTTTTTCAAAAAACAG
>CAJTCR010000063.1 GCA_910574915.1 Eubacteriaceae bacterium | reverse complement strand
TCTGTAAAAAACTCTTTTTTGCGGGCTTAATTGTCATGTCCTTTTTTCTAACCACTGTCTGAAAACCACTCAGAAATAAGCATTTTTTATTCCTCCCCGTCACTCCCATTCATATAACATAATTCTTTTCTGTTTCTTCATGGACTTTCCGAGACTACACATTTTGTAGATAAACAGCCTCCACTATACTAAGTACGGATTTTGTCATTTTGGTTGTAAAAAAAATAAAATTTTTTGTTTTGCAGAAAAATTATAGCATATCTTTTTTATCTCAAATCAAGTTTGAATATCTTCTAGGTAGGAATGAGGGGGATTCCGTAGTAGTCGGCATTGCTGGTAATGTGTATAACTGGCTGTCTTATGGAATTGTGGGTAACTCTGTTTGCAGGACGTGGGAAAACTGCTCTTTCGCTTTTCCATGTGCTGTGAATAGAGTTATCCATGATTCCATAGCCTGTTATGCACATTTCCACAAATCCAAACTTATATAAAATCCAAACTTTTCTGAAAACGGCTTAATAACAGGGGATTCTTGCCGGAAAAAGTTTGGATTTCATTTCACAAAGCGCAATACTCTAATTATGACAAAATGAGTAAAATATTGCTATTTAGCTCTGTTTCAATCAATTTATTTTCATTTTTGACAAGAGAAGGGCAAAACAAAACCCAAACTTTTCTATCAGAAAATGCCTTGAATAAAGGAGTTACAAAAGAAAGTTTGGATTTGTGGAAAAATCCAAAAGTTTAGATTTTTCCACAATGCTTCTTTTGTTCCTCCCCAGTAGGGCTTCCCTTGCTAACTGACTTTTTCTTCCGGCTGATCGGCTTTCTGTTTCTCCCGCCTTGCCCTCTGCTGGTCGGCTTTTTTCCGGCGGTATGCCGCAAGCCGTTCCGTTTCCTCCGGCGTGAGGTCTGCCCCGGTCTTTTCAATCGCCATAAGCTCTTTTATGGATTTCTGCTTGGGCGGCTTCTCCGGCTCGCTGGCTTTTCGTTTCTCCCGCCATTCCTTTTGCCACTCCCGGTTGTGTGCAAGCCGCTTTTCTTCCGCTTCCAGTTCCTCCGGGGTGAGAAGCCCCGCTTTCTTCCTTGCGGTAAATTCCCTTTTCTCTGCCTTGCGCTTCTCATACCGCGCCTTTGCAAGCTCCTTTGACCGGGCTTCCTTTGCCGCCTGTTCCTCACGCTGGCGGCGTTGTTCCTCTACCTCTGCCGGGGTGACGATATATTCCGGCACTTCAAAAGCCCCGATAAAGTTCAGATAAATGTCTATCCGCTGGCGGCGGTCATTTCCCCGCCCCTCGCCCTCATGAACAACCACTTTCTCGATAAACTCGTTGAGCATGGGCGTTGTCAATTCGGAGAAATCAGTGTAGCGTTTCACAAGCTGGATAAACTGGTCTGTTTTCAGCCTGTCGGCGTTCCAGCTCTCTATCTGCCTTTGCCATTCGGCTATGGACGTTTCCAGCCCGGTCTGTTCCTCGTCATATTCATTTAACAGCCGGGTAAAATGTTTGTCGGGTATCTTGCCCGTGGCGTTGCCCTCATACAGCTTTTTCACAAGCCCGTCAAGCTCCTTGTGCCGCTTTTGTGCCTTGCTGATTTTCTGCTTGCACTCTTTGACGGTCTTTTCTTGGTTCAGGTCGGACGCTTCCCGGACGCGCTCTGTAAACTCCTTTTCATTGTGCCGCACATACCAGCTCACACGCTGGATAACGGCAAGAATGGCGGCTTCTATCTTCGCCGTAGGGATATAGTGCATTGTGCAGTCATGGGTAAGCTGGCGGTAGCCGGAGCAGACAAAAGCGTCTTCAATCCATTTCCCTTGCACAAGGTTGTAGCGGTGTGTCAACTTTGAGCCGCAGTCGGCGCAGTAGAGAAGCCCGGTCAAGCGGTTAGGGGCGTTCTGCCGTTTCGGGGCGCGGCGCACGGTTTCCCGTATCTTCTGTACCGTTCTCCATGTTTCCTCCACTGCCGGAACCGCCGATTACAAGAATGTTTTTGTTGCGGGCGTATTTTGGCTGCTTCGGGCGGCTGTTCATGGTGAGCCGTTCCGTCTGTGTAAGCGGGATATTGTCCTCAAATACCGGGTCTGTGTACGGTTTTATGTCGTCGGCTGTCCCCCATGAAGCGTTTTGTCAAGTGCTTTTTGAGTTATTGACGCAAAACTTTTCAGCGCGGCGGGAAACGGACAGGAAAAGGGGGCGCAAAACGCGCCCGTGGACGGTTAGAAGCCGTTTTCGTGGGCAGGTAGTATAAAACCCTTACCCTGTGGATTTCCGCGTCTGCAATACCTTAAAAATCAAGCCTTTTCAAGCCCTATTGCGTAACATTCCATCCTGTTCTTTGGGAGAGGTCGGGGCGCGGGGCAGAGCCACCGCAAAACCTAAATACGACTCGTCCCTTGACCATCTGGATAGTCGGAACGGAGTAAAGTGCAGATTGCTTTTCATGATTGGAAGTGGTATAATTTTCTCGGTACAGACAGACACTCGGGATTTATACACGTTCCTGATACAAATTTTCGGAGGGAATAGTGTGAAAGAAACTAGAGGATAGCCAATAAATGGCGCACTGAAACAAGCTATCCCAGGACAGCCTCCGGAAAGAACGTATATTTTGTTTTGGGAATTTAAGAAATTAATTGCGATTCGGAGATAATTCCTTCACGCAGTAAAAGTTTCTTAGCCTGTTTGATAGCCTTAGCCTTTTGTTTTTCAACAAGAGGTGCAGGCATATCGATTTTGTATAAATCGCTTGGATTCCATGCTTCACCGGTAGACAGCATTTGGTAAACAGCAGTGAGAATCATACGGGCAATAGCAATAATGGCTCTTTTCTTGCCACGGCGTTTTACGAGAGATTCGTATTTCTTTTTGTAGTAAGCAGGCCGGCTGGATTTTACGGCTGCATGGGCACACTGTACTAATGCAGGTTTGAGGTAGACACCGGCACGCATAATCCGGACAGATTTCTTCTTACCCCCGGTTTCGTTGCAGCCTGGCGTTAGACCAGCCCAGCAGCATAAACGCTTTGCACTACAGAACTGAGTCATGTCCGTACCAATTTCGGAGATGATAGTGATGGCACTATCACGTTTGACACCCGGAATGGTACAAAGGAACCGGACAGCATTTTCATAATCAGGATTGGAAGAAATCATTTTTTCTATCTCAGAGTCTATATCTTTGATTTCGGCTGTGATATAATCCATATGTGCGCGGACAAGGCGCATACGGTATTTTGGGGCATCAGTCATCAGGTATCCTTTCGTAAAAAATAAGAAGCCATTGACTGAACTGCCACACAATTAAACTAAGGCGTTAAAACAATTCTTAGTGTACGGACTCGAAGTACCACTCATTTGTGCTTGAAAAGGCAGAACTTACACTGATTTTTATGCTGTCTAAAACGAAGAAAGTTTTACAACGCACCTCACCGTGCTTTGTAGTGTAGCTTCTTGCAAACTATTTTACCGCATAACGTGGAGGGTTGAAACACTTTCATTACTATTTGTGCCGCCAACTGAAAGGCGGCGGAATGGAGATTTTTATGTTTTTTTCAATAATATTAATCTTGTTGATTGCCATTGTATTCAGAAAACGGAAAATGGACAAAACAGGACAACAGAAATCTGATGAAATAGAATATTTGTCTAAAAATAAAAAGGAACTCATTCTCGGCTTAGCGTGGTATGTATTCTATTTTATGCTGTCTTACATAAGCTGTGCTTTTCAGGTCGATATCATAAATGAATTATCAAACTGGTTGTTTTTGGTTCTCTTTCCCCTCCTGATTATCGCTGTTTTCAGAAAAGAGAAAATAATACAAGCCTTGAAAGAATCAGGCTTAAGACATTTTGACAGAAAAACCGTATTAAGGATACTATTGATTTGTGCTGCATACCAAGGTGTTATTATCCTTGTCTTTGGTTTAGGGGGATTTTGTTTTAATATAACGAATATTCTCCACATATTAGTAAAACTTCCAGTATTTTTTTGCCTGATGATACTTACAGCAGCATTTACGGAAGAATTTTTCTTCAGGGGCATTCTGCAAAGAACTATGATGGATTCACTAAAAAAGCCATATCTGGTCATACTGCTTACGGGCATTCTGTTTGGATTGTACCATTTTCCGTTTGCATATTATCTATGGGGCAATACGGCAGGGAGCATTATAAATTCACTCAAAATGGTTATGACGGAACATGTTCTTACTGGCTGCGCTTATGGCTTTCTCTACTATAAATCCAATAAAAACCTGTGGAGCAATATCATTTTGCATGCTTTCTACAATGCGGCTATTATGGCTCTCGGCACTGTATTTTCGACATGAGGTGACTACTTTCAGTTTATCCCTCTAATAAAAGCCCAAAACAGGGCGACGGGGTAGGTGTTTACTAGTAAACGGTAGATAGTGCGTACCTCTACTATGGCGGCAAAATGTGTGACAATAGACTATATTTCTATCATGGGTATTAAAAGTTAAGTCTCAACTTTTGATACCGCTATACGGAGGTATGAGTTACACAAGAGAAAAACGGCTGGACATTGGAAAACAGATTTACAACAATGAAATAAGTAAAACTGACGCAGCCATAAAATACAGTATCAGCGTGGGAACAGCCAGGGATTATATGCGGCTGTACAGGGACGTAAACGGCCTTCCGCCAAAAAACAGAATACAAAAAGAAGAAAGCACTGTACAAATCAGTATGCACTCTTCTGAACCGGGTCTGTCTGAATATGAATCCATGACAAAGGATGAACTGATTAAGGAATTGGTAAAATCCCGGATCAGTGAGGCGCGGCTAAAAAAAGGATACGAAGTGAAAGGGGATGGTGCTGCGAAGACAGCCACCATCTTCGACAACTGGAATATGAAATATAGGTGCATGGTGTTTCCGGCGCTTCTTCCGTATAGCCGCAATCGTCCATATGCGCGGCGTGGTGTTCGCACAGCCCTCCTTTTCCCTCCTGTGAAAACGCAAAAAGACCGCCGGGGAGCGTGGCATCCTGCACGGCATAATCAGCCTGCAGGAAATGCCCGCCCCCGGCGGTCCTGGTTCTGATGGAACTATCTGTAAAAAGACACGGCAAAAGGACAGTATTATCCTGTCTGTCGTTAATTATCTCCCGCTGTGCCATGCCCTGTCAACCTCCTTCCGCAGAAAATTCTTATTTTTGAGATAGCGGAATTCCGGTAAAAAACAAGGCTTCTGGCAAGAATGTCAGGGAATTTTTTAAATTGGAGGCTGGCAGATTTGAAACTTATTTTTTTTGTGCTATACTTAGATTGGATTTTTATACGAATTGAGGTGAAACCTATTTTAAAGATAGCTTTAGTGGATGATGAACAGGAATACCTGGACGGTATGGGAAAGCTCTGCAGCAGTTTCGGCAGAAGCGCCGGATACACTGTGGAAACAGTCCCCTTCTGCAGCGCAGGGGATTTTCTTGAGGCGTTTAGCGGCGGCAGCTTTGACCTTGTGTTCATGGATATCTATATGGAAGGCATGGACGGGGTCGCCGCCGCACTGGAAATGCGTAAGTCTGACAGCGGCTGCCTCCTTGTGTTCCTGACCTCCAGCACGGATTTCATGCCGGACGCCTTCTCCTGCCACGCCTTTGAATATGTCACCAAGCCTTTTTCTGAAAAGCGCATCTTTGACGTACTGGCGGACGCCGTGAATGTGCTGCCGCAGGAACAGAAATACATAGAACTTGCCGCGGACAGGAAAACCGTGCGCGTGTTCCTGAGCGACATTGCTTCCGCAGCCACGGACGCACATTACATAATGGTCACACTTGCAGACGGCAGGGAGCTGCGGTGCCGCATGACCATGCCGGAATTCATGGAAAAAACAGGCGGCGACGCCCGCTTCATCCCTATCAATAGAGGTATTGCCGTGAATGCCGAATTCATCCTTGAATTTAAAAACAGATGCTGCGTCATGGAAAGCGGAGCCAGGTTCCCGGTCCGTGTGCGTGACAGTGCTAGAGTAGAGCAGATGGCAAGCGATTACCATTTTGAAAAAATACGCAGCAGACAGCGGCACAGGAAGGGGGAATGAACATGGATATGCACAGGCTTCTGTCAGCGCTCCTGCAGCTGCTGGTTCTCATCCCGGGCGCGGTGTCCTGTTACCTTCCGGCAAAAGGACGGATGCGGTTTACGCCGCCAAAGACCGCCGCGCTGTGTGCCGCTGTCCTCCTGCCCTGCGCTGCTGCCACAGCCCTGCTTTACGCACTGTTTTCCATCGGCATGAACTGGATGCTGTTCCCATCCCTGGCGCTGTTCTTTTTCCTGTACCGCCGCACGGTAGACCTGGACCTGCCCCGCTCCCTCGCTATTTATGTGGGTGTCTGCGCCATAGAATCCTTCCCGGCACAGTTTGCCTGTTCCTTCGATGCTTTTCTCCATCCTGCATCGGGCGCGGCAGACCTTTCCCCGGAAGCCGCGCTTTTCCAGCTCATGCTCTCCCTCCTGCTGCTTGCCGCTTTCTTCCGGCCGGCCACACGGCATTTCACATGGACGGTGGACCGGATTGGCTTCCCAAAGATCTGGTATTCCACGGTTGCGATTTCCGCTGTTTCACTGATCATGAACGTGATTGCCATCCCCCAGTCCTATGCCACCCTCCACACCGGACGCATGTACTGGATCTTCCCTGTTGCTGAGGCAGGCGCGCTCGCAGTCCTTACAGGGTTCTATATCCTGTTCTACCGCGGTGCGGCGCTCATACTGGAACAGGCAGAATTAAAGGAACGCTCCCAGTTGCTTGAGATGCAGTCCCGCCAGTACCATGCGCTGTTAGAACACGTCCGGCAGACTGCGAAGCTCCGCCATGATTTCCGCCATTCCCTGCGTCTGATTGCCTCCCTTGCCGAGCAGGGCGATAACGGCAGCATCCGGGCGCACGTAGCGGAATATGAAACCATACTTGACCGGCACGCCATTGCAAATTACTGTAAGAACGCGGCACTGAACGCCCTTTTCGGCCATTACCATGAGACAGCCACAGCATCGGGCATCCGCACAGACTGGAGCATCGAACTTCCAGAGCCGTTCCCCTTTTTAGAGCTTGACATGACGGGGCTGTTCGGAAACCTGATGGACAACGCCATCGCCGGATGCCTGACCGTACCAGAAGTCTCCCGGTATTTCTGCCTGACCACACAGATCCGCCACGGCAGGCTGTATGTCGTTTCCACCAACAGCTTTGACGGGAAAGTCCGTAAAGGGAAGGAAGGATACCTCTCCACAAAAGACAATGGGAACGGGATCGGGCTTTCGGCTATTACCGCGGCTGCTGAAAAATATGGAGGCTCGGCAAAAGCCTCCAACAGCGATACGGAATTTTTTGTGGACATAGTGCTGAAGATATAAGGAAGGGTGCAAATGGACACGGGGGTTCACTTTTTCTTTTCTCATTTCTTTCCTTGTGCATCAGCTTTGAAGTTCCAAATTTTTGCCATCTGTTCCGCCGCACGTTCATAGCTGGCATGCGTATAGACATTCAGCGTAACACCTACATCGGAATGACCCATTACATACTGCAAGGCATTAATGTCCATACCTGCATTTGCCATGTTGGTACAAAATGTATGACGAAACACATGAAGCGTGATGTGTGGCAATGGTTTAACCGTTCTCTGTTTTGTCGGCACACCTTGAAAAAACACATAATCATTCACATCAAAACCATCGGGCAGATTGCAGCGGCCAACAACCATTTCTTTAATAGTTTCAAGTATAGACGTCCGGTGCCGCATCCTGTTATCTTCTCCCGGAGGGAATCAGACAGTTTCCATTCCTTCCCGGATGACGCCTTTCCCGTCTTTGGGATGCCCACCTAATGGCTTTTTGCTATTCCTGTTATATTATATTCAATCCTCCTGTTCGATTGGGAACGCTAGACATACCTGCCCTATGTTATCCCCCGTGGCTTATTGGGATATGCAGTCATTGGAGTTTTTCATTTTACATCATAGTATCATCACGTAAAGCCTCCGCCAAGCTGACTTTTAGTATCTTTTTCCCACCGAGGTAATATGCCAATGCCACAAATGCAAAGACGGCTGAAACAAACGCCAGAATCGGCGCTATCGGAACCACTTTAATAAATTCCATAGGATCTAAGTAGCTTGCCCTTATCATGAATGCCACAGCCACTATTGTCAGCGCCGATGTGACAAGCAACGGACGTCCGACAACCATCAAAGCCTCTATGCAGAACATCTTCCGTATCCCTTTTGGTGTAAGCCCAACAGACATATACCGGGCAAATTCCCGTTTCCTTTGACGCAGGAAACCAAGGGTATGAGAAAACACATGGGCAATCCCAATGATTGCAAGCAGGACGCAAAACGCACCTAATATCAGTTCATACCCCTCTATCATTTTATCGTTGTCTTCTCTTTCCTGAATACGATTCTCACTCTCTATTTCATATTCCGATCCGATTATCTGCGTTATTTCATTTTCCAGCGCATTCAATATATCCACTTCTGTCCTGTCATTTGCCAACACCCGGACATAAGTATCCTGCTCCGCCCCGCCTATCTGCCCTCCGATTTCTTTCCACAAGGACAAAGGCATAAATTGTACCAGAGGGCAGTCGGATTTCCCGTATTCTTCCCGCAGGAGCGGATATTCCTTTGTACAGGCCAGCACCGGGATCTCTACCATGTTTTCGTCTCTCTTTTCAGCAGCGTTATTCAAAGCAACTGCTTCCATATCTTCTTTTACATAAGGAATGTATTCAGGATAACGAAAATTACTGTTAACGCTGTCCCAAAACCGATTTAAGACGATTGTCCCATCCATCCGGGAAGCTATTCCTATCTGTCCGCAGAATTCACCAAAACTCTCATCATCCAATATAAAGATGGGAGCCTTTATCTGAAACAAGCCCTTGCCATAAAATGCTGCATCTTTCAAAAACACTTCCAAACCACCCAATGCCAGCAGTTCCTTGCTTTGTGCATCCTGCGGCAATATACATACTGCCTCTGCCTTTTGGTAAACAACACTGCTGTCCGCTTTAGGCATTCCCCGAAGTTCATTTATCAGCCCAAAATCCTCTATATGGGTATCCTTCACAGTTACCATGACATCCCATACATCCTGATATTTTTCAAAATAGGTATGGTTTGTGCTGATACCGGAAAGTGTCCAAAAGCACTGCATTATCATAAAACCCAAAAAGGCGAGTATCAACGACAAAGATGTGGTACGCAGAGCCTTTTTCTGAGCCTTTAATGCATTTCCTGCCATTTCCCCCTCTATTCCAAACAGCACAGACAAAATGGGAGAACGCTTTTTCTTTTTTAGCTGCAATTCATCCGTTCCACGGATTGATTCAAGCGGAGTCAGCCTGCTCAGCTTTCTCGCCGGAATCCATGCAGAAGCAAGCACTGTAAGAATAGATAAAAAAAGGACAAGGAGCAGAATAACAGGATGGCAGCTAAAGGATGCCTGCCTTCCTCCCACAAAATTCGCCGCGAAAGCGTTCATTCCCCAAACCGTGCCAAAGCTGAAAATAATTCCTAACAAGATCCCTGCCATAACCGGTACAATAGACAGAAAGAGTGCCTCCTGTACCAGACATGTACGGATCTGCCCCGGCGTAGCCCCGATGCTTGAAAAAATCCCGAACTGATGAACCCTGCTGTTCATAGATGTAGCAAATGAATTATGGATTACCAGTATCAAAGAAATACACACAATCATCACTATCGCCAGATACGCCGGCATCAGGAGTCTCGGCATATTGTCACCTGGAATACGGACAAAATACAAGGATAAAAGCTGATAATTATAATCAGCCGCATCTTCTGGCAGTCCCAGAATATCTACGAGGGCACACATATCCTGATAGACTGTCCTTTTGTTATAAAAATACACATCTGCCACAGTTCCCTGTTCCCCGGACAGTTCCGCATTGACTACCACTTTTTCCACATTGGCAAAATTATTGATAACTGCCAGTTCGTCTCCGCCGATTTCCCCAGTAATACGGCCATGCCAACTGCCATCCTCCAATTTTGTCCCTTCAATGCTGTCCAGCCAGAAATTATAAAACAGACAACAGAGAAAAGAGAGAAACAAAGCGGCAATAAAAGATGCTGTTATAATAGCTATACCGGATGCCCGGTTATTTTTTATATAATCAACTGAATAATTTTTCCACATACTGCCAATCATTGTCATGCTTTTATGACAACGATTTACCTCCCTTCTTCTCATCGCTGATAATCTGCCCATCTTCTATGGTTACAATACGGTCTGCCTCCAGCGCAACCTTTTCGTCATGAGTGATCAGCAAAATGGTCTGCTTCAGATTACGGTTCGATAATTTCAGCATATCAATGATCTCTCTTGAATTTTTCTGATCTAGATTTCCGGTAGGTTCATCTGCCAGGAGAAGAGCTGGACGGTATATCAAAGACCGGGCAATCGCAGCCCGCTGCTGCTGGCCTCCTGATAACTGGTTGGGGAGCGATTCCAGTTTATCAGCAATGCCCAAAGAGCTGACTACCTGTTCAAAATATTCCTGGTTCGGTTTTTTCTTATCCAATAACAGCGGCATAAGGATATTTTTCCGAATCGTAAGTGTAGGTATCAGATTATAAAACTGATAAACCAGCCCCACCTTCCTACGCCTGAAAATAGCTGCCCCGGTTTGATTCAGAGTAGAAATATCGGTTCCTTCAATGATGACCTTTCCCTCAGTAGGCTTATCCACAGAACCAAGAATGTGCAGCAATGTGGATTTTCCAGATCCTGAAGCCCCTACAATTGCTACAAACTCCCCTTTTTCCACTGACAGATCTACTTTTTGCAGAGCCGCAACCCTGTTGTTTCCCGTGCCGTATACCTTTTTAATCCCTTCGCATCTTAAAATCTCCATGCCTTCCTTTCCTCCTGTCATGAATTGTACATTGTTTATAATTTTATTATAGCAAAGTTAAGTGACAACTCAGTGACTGTAAAAACGGATTTCAAAACACGCCCCGGCATTTATAAGGTTCCGTGCTGTAATGGTTCCATTCTGCTCCTCTATGATCGCTTTGGAAAGTGCCAGGCCAATCCCTATGCCATCCCCTTTCATCTTCCGCCCCCGATAAAACCGTTCAAAAAGGTGTGGAATGTCCTCTTTTGCAAATCCGGCTCCTGTATCCCAAATCCTGATCTGTGTATAAAGCGGATTCTGTTCATAGGAACAGTGGACAGTTCCTCCCGGCGGCGTATGTTCCATGCAGTCTTTCAGAATATTCATGATTGCCTCCATTGTCCACTCCATGTCCGCACGAATCAGCATTTCACCCGACTCCGGTATATCGGCAAAGACATCTGCCCTTAAAAACATTTCCTGCAGATTGTCGGCCGCAAGCATGAGAATTGTGAAGACATCAACATCTTCCCTCTTTAGGGACAAAGTTCCAGCATCAATACGTGATAGCAGTAATAATGCATCTTCAAAATGTGTCATATGGGAAATCTGCCTACGTATCTGTTCCAAATAGATTGGAGATGGATTGTCCTGCATCATCTGCACAGACAGGGAAATAGAAGTAACGGGTGTTTTGATCTGATGGGCGATATTATAAAGATTATCCGCAAAATTATTTTTAGCCTGAACTGCCGCATCCCTCGTCTGGTGCAATTCAGTCACTGTCTTATAGATTTCATCCTGCAATTTAGAAAAGTCGTCTTCGCCCGTCTGAAGAAGAGTGCCGCAATATCCCATGTTTACCTTTTCCAGATATTCCGTCAGCATTTTTATGCGTACAATCTCTTTTTGCCGCCAGAACAGACATGTACTAAAAAATAACAATACCCCTGCAAGAAAGCCCACAACAAGAAAAAATGTACGCTGCATTCCAGATGGGTTCCAAAGTTCTGACGGTCTGTATCCATATATTAAAATAATATTTGCTTCCGGCAAAACAGACGACCCATATTTATATTCTTTAATAGCCTCCAGCACTGTCTGCTCTGCCTCCGGCTGCTTTTCTATAATTTTCTGGCAGATCCCGCCTAATGCCTGTATATGAGCATGACTATAATAATCTGCCAAAAACAGGGAAGTGGCTGAAACCGCGATCAGACTTACAGAAAAGACAAACCCTGCCAAAACAATCAAACCTTTTTTTCCACTCATTCCGGCTCCTCCATTCGGTAGCCTACGCTCCTGACCGTTTTCAGACAGACTGGCTGATGCAGCTTTTCACGCAGGCGTTTCATGGTAACAGTAAGTGTATTGTCATTCACATAGTTCCCGCAGCTATCCCAGATTTCTTCCAATAACTTCCTCCGTGTGACGGTTTTTCCTTTGTTTTGCAGCAGATACAAAAGCAGCTGATATTCTGACGGGCTTAAACCGATTTCTTCCGTACCGTTATAAACTGACATTTTTTTCAAGTCAATGGATAGCGAGCCACAGGATAAGTATTGTCTGGAGGCATCTCCTATTCTTCGCAGCAAAGCCTTTATGTGCGAAAGTAACACCTCCAGTTCAAAAGGTTTTACTATATAGTCATCCGCACCATTCTCAAATCCTGAAACAATGTCACAGGAATCACCGCGAACCGTAAGAAAAATCACAGGCAGCTCCTTCCATTTCAAACGAATCCACTGCACCAGCAGGTTCCCGCTCCCATCCGGCATATTCCAGTCAACCAGAACAAGCGTTGGACACATACTGGCTAAGGCTTCTTTTGCACTGGCAACCGTAGAAAAAACCGAAACTTTATAGCCCTGCTGTCCAAGAAATTCTTTCACCGCACAGGATATGTCTACATCGTCTTCCACATAATATATCTCAATCATTTTTCCCCGCTTCCTTTCTAATATGTACACTAATTTTTACTACCTTTCCTATACTGCAATCCCATTCCTATATTTCTTTCCATCCCGTCTGCTTTGCTAATTTTCATTGTTATAATCTTGTCTCTCTTTGATACAAATATTCGAACCCCCTCTTTGCACTTCCATAGATTTATGTTATATATCGCCACTCCCCTAAAAAACATTTAGCAAACGCAGCAATTCTCCACAAGGCGGCGCAAACGCAAACCGCCGTGTAAGCATATTGCCTCTACAGGAAAGGCTGATTGCCCCGGAGCGCAATTCCAGCAACCGCCGCTGTTATTACGATAAAGACCTCACATGGATTACATTAAACGCCTGAAAGACACTGGTATGCCCATTAAGGAAAATAAAAAAATACCCGGCATAACGCCGGGTAGAAAAAATTTTTATTTTTTGATTGTCTACTTGCTCCCAAGAATTTGCCAATGTTTTAGCCTTTCTTCATATCCAGCCTTTTTGCACTTTCTTCAGCCATGTCAGCTTGAATATCATAGCCATTTTTGCGGAGTTTCTCGGCAATTTCCTGATACAGCCTGTATGCATCCTTGTAATTCCCTATTTTTTCATATAACATCGCCTTACAATATAATTCATCACAAAAAGGTGTTCCTATTGCACCGGCTTTATCAAAATATTGGATCGCTTCATCATATTTTTTGAGTTTTACACAGGCTTCTCCGCCATGAATATATAACACCCAGGCATCCGGGAACTTTTCTACGGCTTTTAAAAAACATTCGTAGGCTTCCTCTATTTTATCCGCATAAATATACGATACGATCAATAAATCCATTTCGTTCGAATTCTCAGGATCTGATTCCGCCCTTGCTTTTTGCTGGCGTACAGCTTCCTCCCCTTTCCCCACTGCAAAAAGGAAGGAGATACGGCAGATACAGGCTGTGTAGTATGAATTTGTATCCAAACCGGGTCCTTCATTTAAAACCGTATCATACCACTCCATCGCTGTATTTTTACAATATTCAAACATCCACTGATGAATGGCCGCATAATTCCATTTATCTTCCATGGAAAGTACACTGTCATGCATAAGCTTTTTATACTCCAGAAGACAATGTATAAAATCTTCCGGTTTCCGTGTCTTTTCATAAACAGCGGCCAAACGTTGTGCATAGTTATTGTATGCAACGGAGTTCTTTTTGTAAAAATCATCTACTATTACCCCGTAGAGCCTTGCTAAAACAGGAAGAGTCAAAACGTCCGGCAAAGTTGTTCCGCATTCCCATCTCGAAACAGTCTGTACATTTACGTTCAGATGGTTGGCTACCTGTTCCTGTGTATAATTTTTTGACAAACGATATTTTTTTAAGTTTTCACAAAAGATAGTTTGATCCATATCTCATCACCTCGAAATTTATTTTTTAGAAGCTTCTGGATTAGATTATAGTAAAAAATAAAGAAGAAGGTAATGTCTTATTTTGTGAATAGTATCGCAAAATTTGTATAGTCATAAACAAACTGACGTAGGTTGTGATACGATTCACAATTCTTTTACCAGACATAGAGTCAGCTCATCTTTTGTTTCCATGAATGATTCCCTCCATGAATTAACAAGCGCATTGGTCTGCGTTCCTCCTGTTAAAAATTCCACTTTCGCGTCCGGGCACCCACACGCTTTTTTTATTTTCTCTCTGGCGCTTTCACAATAAGCATCAGCCCCATATCCAGAATGACATTCCATATTTGTCTCAGCCAAACGCTGTAAAATCCGCGGATGTGCCCCGGCGATATATTCCTGTCCTCTTTCTCTTTCAAACTCGTTCTGCTGCTATCTTACTCCAAATCAAAAGATTTTTCAATATATAGCTGCTCTTCCCGGAAAAATCATCTGCAAAAAAGAAAAAATATATTGACAGATTAGGAAACTTATAGTATATTAATGAAGTCGGTTCGGTACTGGTATTTCCATACGAGCCGTAAAATAAAACAGGCTGCTATAGCACAGTCGGTAGTGCGCAACATTGGTAGTGTTGAGGTCACCGGTTCGATTCCGGTTAGCAGCTCTAAGCAAAATAAAAAAAGATATTTCAAAGAAAGTGTTCTTTGAAATATCTTTTTTTATTTTGCTGGACAACCAAGGGGCGCAGCCAGGAGATGCCCTTCCTCTCTCCCAGCGTCCCTACCCGTAAAAAAGCAACCCATATGAAAATTTAACACACCCAACCATTACACCGTCTTATTTAAAAATACAGACATCCGACTCTGTCCGCCAGCCGTCATATACTGAAATGCCTGATACGCATCTCCAGCCGCGGCATCGCCCTGCTGGTAGGTACTTGTGCGTCCCTGCGCATCTTTGACCTTCAGCGTCAGTATTTTTGCCGGTTCTGCCTGTGGCTCGGACTGCACTTGTGACGGCTGCTGCGCACCAGCCTGCCCGGTACTCTGCTGTCCGCTGACAGAAGCATTTGCCTGGTTTTGACCTCCGTCATCTTTATCCAGTTCTTCCCCCGTGAGTTTTTCGTATATCACCTTGGTAAACAACTGTAAAAATTCCAGATAATCGTCATAGTCAAAATATTGGTTTAAAATATTCTGCAACACATTGCCTGTTGCACCTGCCTGTGCAGACGGCAAGCCTCCTGCATAGGTATTTTGGGACTGCCCGGCAGAGGAAGCTGAGCCTGCTGCCTGGGAAGCGCTGTCTGGGATCATTACGCCTTCTTGTAAATATCCAAGCACTTTCGCAACATAGCCCTGCGTTTCTTTAAACGGCGGAATGCCGCCGTATTTATCTACATTGCCGCTGCCCGCATTGTATGCCGCGACTGCAAAGGCAAGGTTGCCATTGTATTTTTCCAAAAGCTGGCTGATATATTTTGCCCCGCCCATAATGTTCTGCTCTGGATTGTAAGCATCCAAGACACCAAGAGAAGCCGCTGTCGCAGGCATTAACTGCATAATACCCATAGCGCCGCAATGCGACGTTGCATCTGCGCGGAAATTTGACTCTGCTTTTGCCATCGCTTTCAGCAAATCCTTAGACACCTGATAGGTATCCGAAGCTTTCTGGAAGATCTGCTCCAGATAGCTTCCGCTGTTTTGCTGGTTGATATAATCAGAAAAATAATTGTTTACCGTATTTGTACTGCTGTCTGCTCCGGCCGGCAAAAAAACACCGTCCGCATTTATTACGGAATTTACATTCATATTGATCGCATTTATCCTTTCTTTGATATCCGTTTTGCCTCTGCCTTTGCACTGCTGTCTGCCTGTACCTTTACGGTAGCTGTAACCGGAACTGACGTCCCTGTCAAAAGCTTTGCAAATTTCTCCACCTGCTCTCCTATCATCCACAGCTTTACCTTTTTATGGATCTTTGCAAAAGCATCTTTACCGATGGTTTGCAGTTTTTCCGCATACAGCGTTACTTTTTGCAGCTTTTTGCACTGGTAAAATGCTTTTTCCCCTATGTGCGTCACATTTGCTCCGATTTTTATTTCCTTAAGGTCGTAAGACTTTGCAAACGCACCTGGTGCGACCTGCGTTACTTTATATCGGACACCCGCCAGTTGCACGGTCTGCGGTATTGTAATTACAGCAGCATTTATCGCCCGTCCGGTACAGACCGCGGTCTTTGCTTTCCTGTCCAAAACCTGGTACATCAGGTTTCCAGACTTTTGGTTCGTTTCTTTTTGATCCTGATTCCAGGCGTCCGCTTTTTCATCTTTATCTGCATCTGTGGAATCTAATGCAGGCAGTTCTTTTGCATCTGCATCTGCGGAAACATCCGGTTCTTTTTCGTTTTCATCTGCGGAAACATCTGGTTCTTTTCCATCTAAAGGATCAGAATCCCCGCCTGAACCAGGTTCTGCCGGATCTGACGGCTTGCCTGCATTTAAATCATCAGTTTGCGTATCGGAGCCTGCACCAGACACCCCTGCATCAAAACCTGTCCCGGAAGCATCCGGTTCGCAGCCTGTACCAAGTGTATCGTCAATATCGGCATTGTTTACCTTTAGATTTGCCGGACTTTTTACATACCAGCACCGTCCCGCAGACTCAACGGTAATCGATGCCTGCGCAATCGGATACCTGCCGCCTGGCTGATCGTTGGAAGGGTCTGAGCAGTATAAGACGCCGTTTGTATAATCGGTCACCAGTATTGCGTGCGGCTTTTTAGCATTGTAAATCACGATTCCTTCAGGATGGCTGCCAAGCATCTGGATCAGCTCGCCTTTTGACGACAGCGGCTTTTGTGCGACGGTAATGCCCGCCGAGGTAAAATTCCATTTTAACCCGGTCTTTTCCGCCCATGCGTCTTTGCGGACAGACTGTTCTGTAATCTGCCTCCAGGCAGGATTGCCGGAAAGCATCGCTGCCCTGCGGATCATCATGGTGCTTGCGGTCAGCGTACAGACGCGTGACTGCGACTGCTTCAAAAATACTTCGCAGGCATTGAGCTGTGCAAACGTAACAAAAGCTTCGCTTTCGGGCAGCACTGTCTGCGCTGCCCTTGCAGGAACTGCGTGTGATGTCATGGAAAAGCTAAAGGCAAGACAAAGCAGCAGACAAAAAACAGATTTCATACTTTTGCTTTTTCCCTTATTGTTCACGCTGTTTTTTTGCAAGTCCTTCATAACTCCTCCTGACATCTCCTATTTTTAACATCTTCTATTTTTAAATTGTTCTATAAACAGTTTACCGTAACTTGACGCTTCTGGCAAGTAGCGAAATTCACAAAATTCGCAAACCCTGCCGCCAAAGCGCAGGCCATCAGATCCCTTTGAATACGAATGCAAACTCCATCCGATTTTGCGCATCCAGACGGTACTCAGGATGGACTCTGGCACCCCAGCTATCGTCTCCCGCCACGCCCATCTGTCCAAGCGCTGCCCGCACCACGGTATAGTGTACGTTTGGCAGCTCAAACTCATGCAGCGCGCCTTCTATTTCATGCGGCGTATATGGCAGCGCAGAAAAGTTGATCGCATCCCCTGCAAACATCATGCCTCTGCCTCTTGCGTCGGTCACTTTTGCCCAGCGCACGCCCATTTTGTTGCCGCATTCCTGCGGAACCAGGTATTTTGCCAGATTATCGCTTACTTTATTGTGATAGATCCCAAGCTTTGCTCCCTCTTTGCGGTCTGCGTAAGTTTCCTGTGCGCCAAGCCCGTACCATGTCACATGGTCATAATCGGCATTTAAGTGGAACATCATGCCAAACTCCGGCATGTCGCCAAGCTCTCTGACCGGATCATAAGACAGCTTTGTCTCCACTGCGCCGTCGCCATAGACCGTATAAGCTACCTCGCACGTACTGTGCGGCGTTGTCGGCATATGGTACACAAACGCAACCGTTACTGCATGATCCTGTGTTGTCACTTTGATCGGATTGTCGGCAAATACCGTATGGTACTGTGTAGTCTTGGCAGCATCCACCTGCTTATGGGTAATATACAGGCTGGCGATCTTCCACTGTGCATAGCGTGCCGTGGCAAGGCTTCCCATATCGTTGTCCACAGGCGCCCGCCAGAAGTTCGGCATCGGGATCTTTTCGATCATCTCAACCCCCGCATACCGATAAGACACAAGCCCGCCGTTTAATACCGAAAACAGCACGTCAAAATCCTCGCCTTTTACTCCGATATTCAGCTTGCCGCGAATCACACGCAGCGGCTTTTGGCTTTTCTTCCATATAAATGGTTTTTGATACACCTTCTGTCCAAACGCTACCTCGTGCCCGGCAGCCGCCCACAGTGTATCCTGTTTCAGCCGAAACGAAATCGTTACTGCATATTCCCCGTCCTCATGGTCTGCAAACGGCATTGCAAACGATGCGCTGGATAACGGCGCAACCGATACGTCCAGAGGCTTTTGCGCAATCACAGCACCGTCTTTTTGCAGCACTGCCACACATTGGTAACGGTCTGTATTTACAAACAGGTTTTTGTTGTTTACGGTAAATGTATCCTGTTCAAATGTTACAGCAATATTTTGATAATTGAATTTTACATCCTGCATTTTCGGAGATTCGTCCCGTTCGCCGCCGTAGACAATCCCGTTGCCGCTGAAATTATAGTCGGTCGGGCGCTCGCCGAAATCCCCGCCGTACGCCTGGAACGTAACGCCGTAACGGTCTTTTTTTGCGATCGACTGATCGATATAGTCCCAGATAAATCCGCCCTGGTAGCGCGGCTGTGTATCGGAAAGGTCTGTATATTTCTGCATCCCGCCGCACGAATTGCCCATAGCATGTGCATATTCACAGCAGATAAACGGCTTGTCAGGATGCTCCTTAAGGAAGTGCTCAATCGCTTCCACGGACGGATACATCTGGCTTTCCATATCGCTTGTTTCATTATAGCGGCGGTCATGGAACACGCCTTCGTAATGTACCAAACGGTACGGGTCTAACCTGCGGAAAAGCTGCGACATCTCATAGATGACCTTTCCGCCGTAGGACTCATTTCCGCATGACCAAATTAAAATCGAAGGATGGTTTTTATCCCGCTGGTAGCACGAATTGACACGGTCTAGCATCGCGCCCATCCATTCGTCATGGTTTTCCGGCACCGCTGTGCCAGGCTCGTCCAGCCCGCGGTCAACGCTGTCCCAAGAACCGTGCGACTCCAAATTGTTTTCTGCGATTAAATACAGCCCGTATACATCACACAGGTGATAGATTCTGGAATCATCCGGGTAATGGCACGTACGAATCGCGTTGATGTTGTTGCGCTTCATCGTAATAATATCCGTCAAAATCTCTTCATCTGAGACGGCGCGCCCGGTTTTGGAAGAAAATTCGTGGCGGTTTACCCCTTTAAACACAATCCGCCTGCCGTTTAACAACATCAGCCCGTCTTTCATCTCAAAACGGCGGAACCCGATTTTTTGCGGAATCACTTCGGCAAGGCTGCCATCTTCCTGATACACTTCCAGTACCATATCGTACAAATACGGCTCTTCCGCACTCCAAAGCTTCGGTTGTTCTATCGGATACGAAAGCTGCGTTTCGCCCTCAGCCGCAAATGCGGTTGTTTCTTCAAGCAGCACCTGCCCTGCATCCGATACCTTTACATGCACGCTGCCCGCGCCTTCCGTTTTCAGCGTCAGCTTCAAATCCGCATGTACAAGATCCTGCGCCACGACCGGCTCTGTTTTCAGATCCCATATATGCGCCTTTGGGATCGTATATAAAAAGACACTGCGGTAAATGCCGGAAAACCGGTAAAAGTCCTGATCCTCGCACCAGCTCCCGGACGTCCACTTAAACACCTGCACCGCAAGCTTGTTTACTCCTTCTTTTATGTACGGCGTCAGCTCAAAATCTGCCGGCGTAAAGCTGTCCTCACTGTAGCCGACAAACGCGCCGTTTAACCACAGCGCCATGCCGCTTTCTGCCCCCTGAAACGAAATATAGACCGGGTTTCCTACAAATTCCTCAGGCAGCGTAAAATATTTTACATAGCTTGCCGTCGGGTTAAATTGTGTCGGAATCTCGTCCGTCCAGATCTCTTCCCTGCCGTCCCAAGGATACTGTACATTTGCATACTGCGGAATATCATAGCCTTCCATCTGGATATGCGCCGGCACACGGATATCCGCCCACGGGCGGCAGTCATAGTCTTCCCGCTCAAACCCCGGAATCGTCTGCTCGTAGTTTCTCGCATAATGGAATTTCCACACCCCGTCCAATGACATTCTAAGGCTTGTCTGCTTTGCATCCGCCTCTTTCCTGTCCGCATAGCAGACATGGTCGGAATGTGCCGCAAGCCTTCCCTGCGCAAAATACTCCGGGTCTTTGACCTTCCCATAATAAAAATCTGACATGTTTTCTTCTCCTTTTCTATTTTTATCTTAAAATGATAATTAAATAATAATCCTAAGCATTCTACTAGTACTACAGCGAACAAACCATATCAGGCTCGTTTGGCAGCACTTGCGAAGAACAGCCGGGAGAGAGGATGGGCACACTCTGGCGGCGGCTTTGGAAGAATGTTTAGAATTGCTTGGTATTCTGCAAAACAACTAGGGGCGCAGCCAAGCGGCACCGATAGCTTTCGGCGGACAGCCGGAAGCGGACAAGGTGGCGCGACCGGACACAGCCACAACGTAGCAGCAGGATGCCTAGCAATTCTTAACATTCTGGAACGGACGCCGCCAGAGTGTACCCATCCTTTCTCCTGGCGTCCCTTCTTGTAAAAATTTACCAAAGTAACTCAAACTTGTTCGCTCTAGTACCCCTGATTTTTCTTTCATTATACACCAACGCCCATAAAAATCAATGTAAATTTCAATCGCTTTTCTTATGCCAGGCTTTTGCCAATTCCTTCATTCATGCTTCCTGTCCGATACCCTATTAAATCCATCGTTACATAAGTAAATCCATACGCCAACAAGCGTTCTGTTACCTGCCTGCGCACCTCTTCATTTAATAACAGCCTGCCAAACTCCTGCGGCAGCACTTCGATCCGCGCCATCTGTCCATGCATCCGCACGCGCATCTGGTGAAAGCCAAGGTCTAGTAAAAGCTGTTCGGCACGGTCTACCATTGCAAGCTTTTCCGGCGTAATCTGCTCGCCATAGACAAAGCGCGACGCCAGGCACGCATACGACTGCTTATCCCAGGTCGGCAGCCCCATCTGCCTGGACAGTTCCCTAATCTCTGCCTTGGAAAGCCCCGCTTCCCTGAGCGGGCTTAAAATGCCAAGCTCTTTCACCGCCTGCTCTCCGGGACGGTAATCGCCTGTGTCGTCTGTATTCGATCCTTCTGCTGCATAAGCAAGCTTTTGCTCCCAAGCTGCCGCAAGGACACCCTGCATCAACTGCCGCTTGCACAAATAGCAGCGGTTTTTGGGATTTGCGGCAAATCCTTCGATTTTAAACGGGTCTATCAAACGGGTGATCTGTCGGATGCCGTACCTTTTGCAAAAATCTGCCGCTTCGTCCAACTCCCTGTCGGGAAATACTGCGGCATGGACTGTGACTGCTGCCGCACGGCTTCCTAATACATCGTGGGCAGTTTTTAATAAAAAAGCAGAATCTACGCCGCCGGAAAACGCGACTGCCACGCTGCCAAGATCCGCCAGGGCATGTTTAAGATGTTCCAATTTTAGGTTTTTGATTTTCTGAAAGTCATTCATTCCTTTATCCGCCTTTTTTAGCAATTATAGCAGAAGATCAGACTTATGACAACTACCTACCAGTCCTCCCCATTGGTGCGTATGACCTTTTGATACCAGTAAAAGCTGTCTTTTTTTATTCTTTTCATATCTTTTAAATCCATATCTTCCCGATTTACATAGACCAGCCCGTATCGCTTGCGAAATCCCTGGTGCGAGCTTAACAAGTCCAGAAACGACCACGGCGAATAACCGATCAGCTCCACACCGTCTTCCAACGCTTCTGCACAGGCGTTTAAATGCTCCCTAAGATAATCAATCCGGTACGAATCATGCACCTTGCCGTCCCCGGTCAGTACATCCGGCGACCCAAGCCCGTTTTCCGTAATCATCATTGGCAGACGGTATCTGCTGTAATAATCATTCAAAACAAGCCGAAGCCCCATCGGATCAATCTGCGCGCCATATTCGCTTGCCTTAAGGTTTTCATTCTTTTCGTCCCGGCAGCAGCCATATTGGTCAAAATCGACTTCATTTGTGCGAAATACACGCATTCCAGCCGGATGCCCCGGATCTGCGGGTAAAAAGCTGGCACAAAGCGTACGGTAATAATTGAGTGCAATATAGTCCATCCTGCCGGCTTTTAATATCTCCTGATCTGCTTCCCGCATCGCTGGCACAATTCCGCGTTCTTTTAAATAGCGCATATAATAGCCCGGATATTCCCCATAATAATGCATATCCAGGCAATATACCGCCTTCATGCAGTCATTCATCCTCGCCGCCCATATATCCTGCGGCTTGTTCGTCAGAGGATAGGTGCAGGAAGCAGAGACCGCCGGGCCGATTTTTCCGCCTTTTACCATTTCGTGGCAGGCACTTACCGCCAGGGCATGTGCCAGAAACATATGGTAATCCATCTGTGCCCGGATCTTGTCTGCCTTCCATGCATCCGTTTCCCTGATATTCATACGCTCGTTGACACGGATCATCAGATTTTGCTCATTGATCGCCTGCCAGTATTTTACCTTGTCGCCAAACGTCTCAAAGCACAGCCTTGCATACCGCTCAAACGCACGGACACAGCGCCTGTCTTCCCAGCCATTGTATTTTTCCACAAGTGCATAGGGCAGGTCAAAATGATACAACGTCACAACAGGCTCAATCCCATTGTCCAAAAGTTCGTCAATCACCTGTCTGTAAAACGCAATCCCAGCCGGATTCACCGCGCCGTCCCCGTCGGGAATCATCCTTGCCCATGACAGTGAAAAACGGTAAATCTGCATTCCAAGCTCCTTCATCAACGCAATGTCCTCTTTCCAGTGATGATAAAAGTCACTGGCAACCTTGCTGTCCGCCTGTATAGCTGAACGCTGAAATGAATTGTAATCTGCTACCGTCATGCCCTTTGCGTCTTCGTCCCATGCCCCTTCGATCTGAAACGCGGAAGAAGACGCTCCCCACAAAAAATTTTTTGGAAATCTGCTGTTCATTTCCGTTACACCACCTTTGCTGTTTACACTGTTTTTATTTTGGTATCACCTTAATCACTGCGGTATCCGCATCTGCCTGTCCGTTTTCCTTCATGCCGTCCACCTGTGCATAATCTTGCGTATTGCCTACAATAACCAAAACGGCTGTATCATATCCGGCTTGTTTGATCTTTTCGACATCAAAAGAAACAATCACTGTACCTTTTTTTACATACGTCCCCTCTGTCACATGCTTTTGAAAATAGTTCCCATTCAGCCTCGCCGTATTAATCCCGACATGAACAAGAAGCTCCACACCATGATCCAGTGTCAGCCCTACTGCGTGCAGTGTCGGATAAATCAGGGTGACCATACCATCCTCTGGAGCCACAACCTCACCCTTTGACGGGAGAACCGCAATCCCTTTGCCTAGCGTCTCAGACGAAAACACCGGATCGTTTACCCTGCTTAATGCCAGAACTTCTCCTTCTACCGGAGAGGTAATTTCCCAGCTTACCTTTGTATTTTCGCCTGTATGTTTCTTTGCCTGCGTCTTGCCCGGCGCATCTTCAAATCCAACCAGATACGTCAGCGCAGCGCTGCCAAAAAATGCGACCGCACATCCCGCCAGATAAAACAAAAACGGCTGCCTGCCAAACGCCGCGTAGGAAAAAATCGTCAGCACGCCATTATTCGCAAACGCGTCTCCATAAACGCCGCCCAGCCCCATCACTCCGCCGCCAATGGCGCCACAGGCAATCGCACATGCCATTGGCTTTTTCAGGCGCAGGTTACACCCGTAAATAGCTGGTTCGGTAATTCCTACAAGCGCTGCTGAAACGGCAGCGGATGCCGCCACACTTTTTCGTTCCTGGTTTTGCGATTTCAGCATTACGCCAAGCGCCGCACCACCCTGTGAGAAATTCGCCGCGCCTGCAAACGCCAGCAGGTTCTGCTTTCCGCTGACAGCGATATCATTCAGCCCCACCGGAAGCAGCGCCCGGTGCGCGCCAAAAATAACAAACACGCACCATAAACCGCCCACAACCGCACCGCCAATGGCAGTATTAAAATTCATCAGCAGTTGATATGCCGCCTGTATGCCATTTCCTGCCCAGATGCCGACCGGCCCCAAAAGGCTGAGCGTCAGCGGAACCAGAAAAACGACCGAAAGCCCCGGCACCAGAATGATCTGCACAATCTGGGGAATCACACGTTCCAAAGCCCTTTCCAAATACGCCAGCACAGCTACCGCCAGCAAAATCGGAATGACCGATTCTGTATAACTGAACACTTTCGTAGAATCCCCTGTTGTCCATGCCCCTTTTACAACCGGTATCCCAAAAATATTCGTTGCCGTTCCAATATCCTGAATAATCACATCTACTTTGGGATCACACAAAAACCCTCCGATCACCATTGCCACGATTTCATTGCATCGAAACGCTTTTGCCGCTGTATAGCCAAGAAAGACCGGCATAAAATAAAAAATTACCTGGCTGGCTGCAAAAAACAGCACATACGTATCATTTTCGGTCAGATCCACGCCGCTGCGCTCCGCCAAAAGCCTTGCCGCCGTCAAAAGCCCCTTGATCAAGCCGGACGCCGCAATCGCAGGAATCAGCGGCGTAAACACTTTGGAAACTGTCTGCAACACCGTATCCAGCACATTCCCTCCCGCCGCACGTCCTTCACCGTTTCGCTTCCCATCCCGATCCAGCATCGGCAGCATCGCCTCATACACCTTTCCCACTTTAGAGCCAAGGACAACCTGAAACTCGCCGCCCGAAACTACTACCTGGATCACGCCCTCTGTCTGTTCCACCTTGTGTTTATCCGCTTTCGCATGATCCTTTAACACAAAACGAAGCCTTGTAAAACAATGTGTGACATCCGCTACATTTTCTTTTCCGCCAACACCTTCCAATATGTCCTTGGCTGCCTGTCTGTTATCCATAACCGTTTTCCTTCCTATTTATATATATTCGTCAAGTTTTCACATGCGTTTTTTGCTGTAGCGATAGTATCTGCTGTTTATTATCTTATATTCCTGTATCTTCATCCTTTCGCATGTATTACCGTTGTGCATTTGATATTGTATTAAATGGAAATATGCGTTATAATCAGATTACAAAAAGGAAAGGAAGTGTTACTATGTCAGCATTCCAGCCACAACCCGAAACAATTACCCTGGAACAGTACGAAGCTCTTCCGGAAAATGTCAGAGCCGAGGTCTTTGACGGACAGATTACTTATATGGCAAGCCCATCCAGAGACCACCAGTTGATTTCTATGGAGCTTTCCACCCTGTTCCATACGTATATCAAGAAAAAGCATGGCTCTTGCAGAGTCTTCCATGCTCCATTCGATGTGAAAATAAATGATTCTCCGCTTACGATCGTCCAGCCCGACCTTATGATCGTATGCGATCCGGGCAAGCTGGACACAAACCGCTGCAACGGCGCCCCGGACTTTATTATAGAAATTATATCCCCCGGCAATCCGGCAGACGATTATATCCGCAAGCTGTACTACTACAAAAACGCCGGCGTCCGCGAGTACTGGATCGTAGACCCCCGCCGCAAAATCGTAACGGTCAATTATTTTGAAAAAAATATGCTCAATATCCAGTATTCTTTTGATTCTACCATTAAGGTGCATATTTATGAAGATTTGCTGATAGATTTTTCGGATCTTGCGGAATTGCTGAATTTGTAGACAAGACAGAAGTTCCTGCCTTGCAGCAGATGATTCTGAATGCATATTTCTACCACTGGCTGCACAAATGTATCGTCCGCCATATAGAATGCAACCAGCAATTTTGCTATCATTCAGGTATCAAAGCAAGGAGGAAATCATATATGAATTTTTCAGAAAAACTATTCACCCTGCGAAAAGCAAATAACCTAACCCAGGAACAGCTCGCCGAAAAGCTGGATGTCTCTAGGCAGTCTGTTTCAAAATGGGAAAGCGGACAGGCAACACCCGAATTGGATAAGATCATAGCGCTGAGCGCTGTTTTCAACGTATCTACAGATGACCTGTTAAAATCATCCGAAATTGACGATCTGTCGGTAAAAACCGAATTACTGGAAAAGCAGCAGCAAAGAATACTTTTCCGTCAGCAAAAACAACAACAGATGATCGGATGTTCTCTGTACGGTCTTGCCGTTTATCTGCTGTTTTTCGCTTTTTATTTTATTGGACATTTTCATTTTTGGGATCAGGTATCGAATCCTTCCGTATTTTTTGCAGGACTACTTATTTCTACTGCGATTGTAATACTTATATGCGTAAAGAAGCTTAGCAACAAGAGCCAAACGTTAAACGTTCTTGGCTCTTTCAGTTTTTTACCTCATCAAGCGGAAGTCCTGCATATTCTGAAATTTTTTCGAGTTTCAAAATTCCATCTGCCAACATTCTTTTTGCGGAATTGACCGCGCCCTCTTTCAATGTCTGATTCCATATCATATTATGACAACTACGCTATTATAACAGATCACAATGTGACATACAATAACAATATAATAAATGGAAGGGGGATACCTGTAAATATTGGGCTTGATTACAGCAAACTTGGAAAACGCATAAAGGAGCAGCGTCTGAAAAAGCACCTCACACAAGAACAACTGTGAGAAGTTGTCGGCGTAAATACCAGTAACATCAGCCACATAGAAAAAGCCACAACATTTCCAAGATGCACAACTACAAGTGCAAAAACAATGTTTTATTATGAAATGTAACAGATGAAATGTAACAGATGAAATCAATTTGCTTTAGTATTCTCTACACTTCTTTTCCAATAATATAAAATCATTTGTTCTTTTTGCCAATGGTGTTGCGTCCTTATTTCGCCTTTTATGATTATATACAATCTCTGCACTTTTCCTTATCCGATTTTTTTGCCTGTTGATTTCACGGCTTTCAGCCTGCAAAAGAAATTTATAGTGCGGATCTTTTTCTGCATTGATATCTAGTTCAATCAATTGTTCTTTTGGAACTGGAATCATATTGTTTATGTTGATAACCGCATAGTCTTTAATTTTGATAAAATCTACGCTTTCTTTCATTTTCTTGTGTTTGGACTTAAACGAAGACAATGGTGCAAAATAAAAAAATCCGTTAATCCCCAAAACAGTACCTATGTATTTTCGCCCGAACGATCCGCCTTCATGAAAAAATAAATGTTCCTGATATTGGCTCAAGTATTTTATATAGGTATCTTTTACTCCATATATTTTAATATTGTTTTTCATAATACTCCTTTGTTGACAGAAAAGGCAGAGACCTAAGCAGTCCCTGCCATCTGTTAACTCGCTCACTTAAGGGCTGTGCATCACCCGCTCATAACTTGCTCATTTATAAGGCTGTGCATCACCTACTATATTTAGTATACACTATTTCTGATTAATTACAACTCATTTTATGAAATTTTTACTCTTTTGTCAATAAATATTATTTCCTGTCAGAGATTTCGCTTTTAGTATTTATATTTATTCAATTATAGATTTTTAAAGAATGGGGATAAAAAGAAGAATGCCTTTTGAGTCAATCGTACAAAAAATATATTTTCTGTATCATAGAATCAAAAAAACAGCAGATTCTCCCTCTGCTTGATGTTATTCTTTCGTATGTAGTTTTTTCTGGTTATCCTCCTTTTTCAGATTCATATAAAACGTTCTTCATATTTTTCATATGTAGTTCATCCTGAAACATCCGGCTTACACTTATAAGAGTTATCTTTCTGCCCTAAAATCCTTTGTCCTCCGGTAAAGATAGAGTTCTTTCATATTAAATGCTATGATGATCAGATAAAATACGGTCTCTACAGCTTTATGGCAATAACAGTGTTTCAGGTGGTAATACGTTTTGAGCTGATGGAAGCCGTTTTCTTCTATATCCCATCTTTTATGCATG
>CAJTCR010000062.1 GCA_910574915.1 Eubacteriaceae bacterium | reverse complement strand
GGTAACTATTAACTGTATAGATGGAAAAAGATGGAGAGGGAGTCCTCTTAGAAATCATCCTACATCTATATCAAAAAAGAATAAGTCTATAGCCTGTTCTGACTGGCTATAAACTTATTATACGAGGGGGATAAGAAATGTCTGCTTCAAGAGATGAAAAGACAGGGAAATGGACTGCTCAATGCTATTACGAAAACTGGAAAGGGGAGAAGAAGCACAAAAAGAAGCGTGGTTTTGCCACGAAAAAAGAAGCGTTGGAGTGGGAAAGAGAATTTCTGAAAAGTACATCTGCCAATATGGATATGATGTTAGGCGCATTTGTTGATGTGTATTTCCGGGATAAGGCAGGAGAACTAAAGGAACGCACGATAAAAAACAAGCGGTACATGATAGAAGCCCATGTATTACCGTATTTCGAGAATAAGCAAATGAACGAAATAAGCCCCTCTGATATTATCCAGTGGCAGAACGCTATTAGAGCAAAAGGGTATTCGCAGACTTATTTGCGTATGGTGCAAAATCAGATTACAGCATTGTTTACTCATGCAAGTAATATTTACAATCTCAACAATAACCCATGTAAAAAGGTTAAGAAAATGGGAAAGTCTGACGCTGACAAGCTGAACTTTTGGACGAAAGACGAATACGATTGTTTCATCAGCGGCGTTGACCGGGAAAGCAAATATTATGTGATATTTGAAATTCTTTTTTGGACGGGGTGCAGAGAGGGAGAGATTTTGTAGCTTGCAGTCTAAAAGATTTAATGATAAAATCTATATAGAAAATAGAATTAAAAAGGCGATGAATTAGTTGGTGGCAAAATTGTGAACCAATATTTAATTTATTTCTGGGGGATATATATGGAGAAGAATTTTCAGGCTGGCTGGTATTATAATGAACGTACAGGTATGAAAGAGATATTTTATCTTAGTTGCTATACGCCGGTGAGCATTGACAAGTGGTTTGGCAGAATTCATTTAAATGCAGAAATGAAAAACCTATTATTACGAATTTACCATAAGATTGGAAAACTGGAAGGGATTTGTGAATTGCTGGATGAAGAAGAAGTAAAAAATATAGACGAAATGGTTGACAGATATAATTTGATGTACTGTCAGTTTGGTGGAAACCGACTGCCGGATTTTGAAAACTTTTTTGGCTATGCAGGTAATGATGAACTTATTCGGAAAGAAAGGCAAAAAATTCAGGAGTTCTCTGATTTGAAGATGCTGAGGGGACAGCATAGGGAAAAATTTATTATCTGCAGGCAGACGATATGGGTTTTAAGAAAAGAATGGAATCCTACAGCCCCACACCGGATAGGCGGCTGTCTGGATGATTTGATTCGTATCATGTTAGGTTTTAAAAGTGATGTAAAAAAGGAAAATGCCTCATTAGATCCGATTTTATTCAGTGGCCTGCTTTATTACCAGTTTTTAACAGTTGTGCCGTATGAAATGAATAATATATTGTATTCATCTTATACTGTGACAAAATATCTGCAGGAACTGAAGATTTTACCGGAATTATCGCTTCCGCTTTCTAAACTGATGCATGATAATAAAAATGAATGTGATGACCGCATGGCGGAGGTCAGACAGGCATGCAATATTAATCAGTGGCTTCTTTTCTATTTAGGTATGCTGGATAAAGTGTTCGGTACAGAGTATAATTTTATAAAAGAGAAGCACTGTTGTCTGGAAAAAAGTCGGGATATACTGGATAAAGCTGAGAATATACCGGTCCATATGAAAGAACGTATGAAGCATGAATTAATGATGATGCATCAGAAGCCCTTTTTTCGGATAGAAGGATTGATGAATGATTGCAATATAACGCACAGTACGGCAACAAAAATGGTCAATTTGTTTGTTGCGTTAAATTTAGTAAAACAGGTGAATAATAAACAGCGGTATCGTGTATATGAATATACTCCGTTGGTAGAATGCATTCAAAGAATATAGTTATTTCAATTATAAAAATGATGATAAAGGATATAAAACAAAATGTACAACTATAATAATTTAAGCGATTTTGAATTTGAAATATTGTGCAAGGATATTATGCAGAAAAAGCTTGGCGTTACATTATACACGTTCCAAAAAGGAAGGGACGGAGGGATTGATATAACGGACGATCCTAAAAGCAAAAAAGTAATTATACAAGTCAAGCATTATATTAACAGTAAATATAGCGATTTGCTTGGAACTTTAAAAAAGGAAATTCAAAAGGTTAAAGAATTGCAGCCCGAAAAATATTATATATGTTGTGCTGTGAAGCTAACAGCAAAGAATAAGCAGGAAATATATGATATGTTTTCAGATTATATGGAAAGTGCCAATGATATCGTATCTCTTATTGACATTGATGATTTTTTGGAATGTCCTGAAAATATGGATATTGTCAGGAAACACTATAAATTATGGCTTGAATCAACAAATATCCTAAGCCAGGTATTTAACCAGAGTATTTTTATTGACTGTGAAGCACTTTTATATAATATAGAAGAGGATAGCCGGAGATTTGTGGAGACCAGTTGCTATTATGAATGTTTGGACATACTTGAAAGAGAAAGGATGCTGCTTTTGCTGGGAATGCCTGGTACAGGAAAGACCGTGACTACCAAGATGCTTGCTATATATTATGCTTCGAAGGGGTATACAATCCGTTACACAACGAATGGGGATATAAGTGATATTAAAAATGCGATTTCGACACAAAAGGATCTGCCGGAAATCATATTGCTGGACGATTGCTTGGGACAACATTATTTTAGAATGAAAGAAACCCAAGGGAACGAACTTTTAAGTCTGGTCAAATATGTTGCCTGCCATAAAAATAAGAAATTAATTATGAATTCCCGCGTGACTATTTTTCAGCAAGCTAAGGAGAGTGTGATTGAATTTAGGCACTTTATAGAAGACGAACAGCTTAAAATTACAATATTGGATATGGGGAAGTTATCCCTTTTAGATAAGGGGAGAATTTTTCACAATCACATTTATTTCAAAGGTTTGCCAGTGGCCTACTATCAGGATATATTAAAGGAATTTCGTTACCGGGAAATTGTTAAGCATAATAATTATACGCCGCGTATAATGGAGTTTGTCACGAGGGAATATAATTTTAAAAAAGTACCCGGCGACCATTATTATGAATATGTCCTCCAGTGTTTGGATAACCCGACAGAAATATGGCAGGATGAGTTTTCAGAAAAATTACAGCAAGAAGACAGGATTTTTTTGACAACATTATATTCATTGACAGATACCAGTATAGATGAAAATAGGCTTAAGAGGGCATTTGACTACAGATTACGTAATAGTGCTATAGTGGATACAAGCAGGAATATATGGGAAGATGTTCTGAAACGGTTGGAGGGTGCATTTATACAGATTATAGAAAAATACAAGAAAAAAGAAATCGGGGTAATTAATCCATCTGTGAATGATTTTTTAAAAGAATACCTACAGAAAAATGATATAGAAAGAGAAAATATCTGGAAAAATGTCACGGAATATGAGCAGATAAAACGCGGATTTTCTGAAAGCATGGAAAGCATAATCCAAGCGGGAAGAGCAAATTTATACAATTATGCCAATCAGAATGAAGAAGAGTATGTCATATTGACGTACATCTGTAGGCTTGAAGTATTCCATGACAATTACAAACATGTGGTTGAAAAATTTTTTCAAGCATTGCCATATGGATCCTTTGAAGGAATGATGGGAAGATGTGAACTATTTATCAGACTGCTTTCGGATAAATTTGCTGCATTTTATCATACATATGATTGTCTGGATGATGACGTTATAATTGAATTTTTCGGAAATTTAGATTTAGGGGAGTTCCAAACACTGATTGAATCAGCAGATACATATGGTATTGATTTTTTCTACAAGAAATATAAGCATATATTTTTTGAAGAAATACAAGCTGCAATATTTGCATATATGGAAGATGTTCAGGCAGACGATTATTATGGAGATTATGATATGGACGATCTTTTTAAACACAATATGAGATATAATGGTTATTATGAGGAATTAGATAAAGAATCTGTAACGGATATTGTATGTGATTTTATAAAAGAGGACGTGGAACGGGAAGTTTCAGAAATGGTCGGAAAACTTCCACAGGATATTTTAAACAGAATTAGAATATCAAAGGATGATATAAATATAGAAAGATTAGATGTCGAGGGGTATATAGAAGGTTGTTTGGAGCCATCAGAGCCGGAATATGACCATCATGAAAGAGATTATGATTATGGGATTGCCGGCGAACTGGATGTTTTGGATTGCATTTTTAAATAGACATTATAATCCGTTCCTGTTGGATTTTCGTCTGTCGTATAGAAAATTTTATAAATTCGGTAATTGCCAGTTACCGAATTGGAAAAGGAGAAATTTAGAATGCAGGATAAGAAGAGCAGTGATAAATTTATTAGCCAGGTTGTGCAGTTATTTCGAGATGCAAAGCGTAGGATGAGCATGGCAGTGAACATGGCTATGGTTTATTCTTATTATGAGGCCGGGCGCTTGATTATAGATGAGGAGCAGAATGGTAGCGAGCGTGCAGCTTATGGGAAATATATTCTACAGGAGTTATCCGTGCGACTGACAGAAGAGTTTGGCAGGGGCTTTTCCTATGAAAATTTAAAACTTATGCGCCGTTTCTATATGGTATATTCGAAAGATGTAATTTCAGATTCAGCCTTTTCAAATTCGGAGCAGCTTCCAATGACTGTAGAGGGAAGGCGGTTTTACTTAAGCTGGTCGCATTATCTTATACTGATGCGTATAAACAATGTAGAAGAACGTCATTTCTATGAAATAGAAGCATACCGGAATGGATGGAGCAAGGATGAACTTGGGCGGCAATATGGCAGTTCCTTATATGAAAGGCTTGCATTAAGCAGGGAGAAAGAGGAGGTAATGCGCCTTGCTTTGGAAGGACAGCAGATTGAAAAGCCGGATGATATTTTTAAAGATCCTTATGTTCTGGAATTTACCGGATTGCCGGAAGAACCTGTTTATTCAGAAACCGATTTGGAAAAGCGCCTGATAGACAATTTGCAGATGTTTTTGCTGGAATTGGGGAGAGGCTTTACTTTTGTGGGACGACAGGTGCGGTTTACATTTGAAGAAGAACATTATAGAGTGGATCTGGTATTTTTTAACCGTCTGTTAAGATGTTTTGTCTTATTTGATTTGAAGGTCGGTCAGCTGAAGCATCAGGATATTGGGCAAATGCAGATGTATGTAAACTATTACGACAGGAAAGTAAAGCTAGAGGATGAAAACCCAACAATAGGAATCATTATTTGTAAGGATAAGAAAGACGCGGTGGTAGAAATGACTTTACCGGAAGACAATAATCAGATATTTGCGAGCAAATATCAAACGGTGCTTCCAAGTAAGGAAGAGCTGCGGCAGTTAATAAGTGAGAAAGAATAAATTGATGCTATATAAAAAAGAGTATTATTGAAAGGCACCATAGAGGCTAATACTACGGTGTCTTTTTGATTGATCAAAAAACATTTTTTTAGATTTTACTTGACAAAAGCAGAATTATTAGCTTTGACAAAGGGCGATATAAGTTTTGAAAATAATCAAATCAGCATTACCAAAACGTATTATCGTACTGGCAGACAGGACGTTATTACAGAACCGAAAACAAAGCAGTCGGTAAGAACTGTTGAAATCCCGGAGTTTTTGAAAAAAGAAATTAAAGATTTTGTTGACGGTCACTATGGTATGCCGGACGATGAAAGACTTTTCCCAATCGTGCAGGAAGCGGTTCAGCATAAAATGAAACGCCAAATAGCGAAAGCCGGAGTGAAGAATATCCGGGTACATGACCTTAGACATTCTCATGTGGCGTACTTAATCAATAAGGGTATAGAACCGCTTTTGATAAAAGAAAGGGTAGGACACAAGGATATTCGCATTACGCTGAATACCTACGGACACTTATATCCTAATCAGCAACGGAGAGTGGCAGATTTACTTGACAACGAAAAAGGAAATAGCCCCGACAGCGGCAACTGTTAGGGCTGTGATAACTGGAAAACCTCTGTTATCAACCTCACAAGATTAGTATAGCAGAGGTTTCTTCCAGTGGCAACGATTTTTCAGAAATGGAGGGCATTTATGGAAGAAACAAAAACAGAATTACAGTTGATTAAATTGTCGGAGATACAGTCGCAGGAAGTTTCATGGCTGTGGTTTCCCTTTATCCCTTATGGCAAGCTGACTATTGTTCAAGGCGATCCGGGGGACGGAAAGACAACCTTTGTGCTGAATATAGCGGCGAAGCTGACAAAAGGAGAGGACTTAGACGGTGAAATGAAACTTACAGAGCCTTTGAATGTAATCTATCAGAGTGCGGAGGATGGTCTTGCCGATACGGTAAAGCCCCGATTGGAACAGGCGGGGGCAGACTGTGAGAAAATCTCGGTCATTGATGAAAAGATAAAATCTCTTTCTATGATAGATGAACGCTTGGAAGAAGCTGTTATAAAGACAGGCGCAAAGCTGTTGATTTTAGACCCGATACAAGCCTATTTGGGTGGAGGCATGGATATGAACAGAGCAAACGAAGCAAGGGACATGACAAAGAAATTAGCGGCATTGGCAGAGAAATACCAGTGTGCGATTGTCCTTGTCGGGCATATGAACAAGGCGGCAAGAAATAAGGCGGCATATCGGGGAATGGGTTCGATTGATTTCTTTGCGGTTGCAAGAAGCGTTCTCTTAGTCGGCAGGGTTGAGGGGGAAGAAAATATAAGAGCTGTGGTGCAGATTAAAAACAACCTTGCGGCGTTCGGACACCCGAAAGCGTTTGCGCTGTCGGAGGGCGGTTTTAGGTGGCTAGGGGATTATGAGATTACGGCTGATGAAGTCTTAGGAGGTATTGCTCCCAAAGCAAATAAAATGGAGCAGGCGAAAAGGTTACTTCGGGAACTGGCAGAAACAGACAATGCCATGCAGAGTAATGAGATTTTCAATCTAGCGGACGAACAGGGCATATCAAAACGAACACTGGAAAATGCGAAGAAAGAGTTAGGTGTCCGGGCGAAGCGGATAAACAATACATGGTATTGGGAACTGGATAAAATCAAACAGTGACGAACCGGCAAGGTAACAGCGCAACAATGCAGGGTATTAGAATTTTGCAGTCTTGGAATTGCGTTCTTGAAGATTGCAAGGTTGCAAAAATTATAGACATTGCAATGTTGCGCTGTTGGGAGAAAGCCGGAAAGCGGCGGAATCAAGGCGGCGAAAAGCCGCCCACCGTCCGTTAGGACGGTATGCTGTCCAACGGACAGCTTGCCCCCGGCAGGGCGCAAAGGCACTTTTGATAGAGCGTAGCCTGTCGAAAGTGCCTTTGCGTTACTTTCGGGAAAGTAACAAAGCCTTGCGCCTTTCGGCGCAGTAAAATTAGCGGCACAAATATATAGAATGTGGAGGATATGCCTATTGGAAAGAACGATTAGCGGCATGATGGGGAAAGGTTCAGTCAATCACAATGCGAGAGCCTTTAGCGCAAAGAATGTAGATAAGGAACGAAGCCGGGATAACGTGGAGTTTTGCCACTCGGATATAAAAGAGGTCTATCATACTCTATTTGATGAAGCACTGGAACGCTACAACGCAAAGCAGAAACGGAGTGACCGAAAGATTAGCGATTACTATGAGAAGATACGCCGGGGAAAGCAGGAGAAATTATTTTATGAGGTAATTTTCCAAATCGGCAATAAAGATGATATGAATGTGCAGAGCAATGAGGGGCAGTTGGCGAAAGAGATTTTAAGTAAGTTTATGGAACAGTTTCAGAAAAGAAATCCGAATTTGTTTGTGTTTTCAAGTCATTTGCACATGGACGAGCAGACACCGCACATTCACATTGATTTTGTTCCCTTTATCCGTAACAGCAAGCGTGGACTTGACACGAGAGTTTCCCTCAAAGGCGCATTGTCGGAACAGGGCTTTAAGGGTGGCGCAAGGGGAATGACGGAATGGAACGAATGGATTGAAGCGGAGAAGCAGGAACTTTCAAAAGTCATGGGGCGGCATGGCGTACAGTGGAAACAGTTAGGTACACATAACAAGCATTTGTCCGTACTCGATTTTGAGAAGCAGGAACGGCAGAAAGAGGTTGCAGAACTGGAACAGACAATCTTCGGCAGTAAAGAGGAATTATCCGATATTCTTCATCGGCAGATAGAAGCAGGACGGGAAACGGAGCAGATACGGAAAGAGGGCGAAGCAATCCGGCAGGAACTTAACAAAATGGTACAGTCAAAGGAAGTTATGGAGCGCAATATACACACCTATGATGAAGATGCGAAATGGCAGTTGGCAGAGCAGGGGGCATTGATGAGCGCAAAGAATTATCGGGATAAAAAGGCACTTCCACTTGTGGAGAAATTGAAAGAAGTGGTAAAAAATCTGACTATCAAGTGCGTACAGCTTACGGAGCAGGGCAGGAAGCTGACCGCCAAAGTGGACGGACAACAAGTACAGATTAGCCGCTTGACGGATAAGGTCATGGAGCAGAGCAACATTATAGACCGATTGCAGGAAAAAGCGACTGATTTGGGGAGTTTGGAGCGTCATTTAGGCAGGGAACAGGTACAGTCGATAGTGGAACGGTCAAAGGCATTAGAACAGGCAGAAAGGGCAAAGAAACGCCCGAAACATACCTTTGAAATGAGCCGATAGGAAAGGAGATTGATAGGATAGACGGATATGGAAAAGAAAGTTATGGTGCGGCTGTGTGCTAAAATCGTGGCAGAAACAGACCTTTACGAAACGGACAAGGAAGTGCAAAATCTGATAGACTGGGTATGTCTGTCGGAGCAGATGAAGGAAAACAATAATACAATTCGCAATCTGACCGGGGAATATAAGAAGATAGAGCCAGATTGCCGGGAGGGAGTGTGGGCGCAGTTGGAGTGCATGAAAGAATTGTGCAAAGAGCGCAATAATCTTTATGAGAAACAGAATGACTTGAAAGGGCAGAAGTGGAAAGTAGAGAAATCGTTAGAACGATAATAAATGTGGGGTGCGGTGGTTGCTGCGCCCTATATTTTTGTGGTAAATGAGGAATAGAAGTGATATAATTAAATGAACAAATCGGTATATGGAGGATTGATTATCATGATTCAATATAAAGATAAATTTTACTACACTAATGATATAAGTATTATAAGAACCCGCTATTTAGACGTAGTTAATCTTTTAAAACAGTCCTATTGGGCAGATACAAGAGATGAAGAAACCATACGCTTATCAATAGAACATTCTTTGTGTTTTGGTATTCTTGATATAAAAAAGGACATTATCATAGCGTTTGCAAGAATCATAACGGATTATGCAACAATGTATTATGTGACTGATGTTATTGTGGATGAACGATATAGGAACCAAGGTTTAGGTAAAAAATTTATTGAATACATTCTTAATGATGTACACTTAAAAGGCTATGGTTTACTTACAACAAAAGATGCGCAGGATTTTTATTCAAAATATGGATTCAAAATTTGCCAAGAAACATGTATGTGTAAATTGGGATATGCGGAGGTAATATAATTGAATGTATATAAAACAATTAACAAAAGGCATAGTTACAGAGGTAAGTATAAATCTGATACTGTTCCCAGAGAAGATTTAATAACAATAATGAAAGCGGGACTGAACGCTCCGTCAGGCTGCAATAAGCAAACAACAAGTCTAATAGCAGTTGATGATAAAGATGTATTGAAAAAACTACATAAAGTTATAAACCCACCAGTTGGAGAAACGGCTCCCGCTATAATATGCGTTTTAACACAAAGACTACCTGCATACAGGGAAAAGTGCTTTGCGGTTCAAGATTATTCCGCTGCAATCGAAAATATGTTGTTAGCTATAGTTGAACTCGGATATCAGAGCTGTTGGTATGAAGGACACATCACTGATGAAGATAAAATTGGTTATCAAATGGCTCAAATCTTAAACGTTCCCGACAACTTTGAGTTGGTGTGTTTTTTGCCTGTTGGTATTGCCGAGACAGAACCAACTTTACCTAAGAAGCGAACTTTTGAGGAACGAGCATGGTTTAATGCCTTTCCGAATAATCAAAATGAATCAGTTCCTTAAAAATCATCAAATCACAATCGGGATTTAGGAGAGAAAAAAATATGAAAGCAGATGTCATTAAGAAATATTTTCAGTCTTGGATAGATAAGGATATTGAGATTGTAAAGCAGACTTTTTCTGAAAATGCTTTGTATAGTGAATGCTATGGTCCGGAATATCATGGCTTATCACAAATTGCAATGTGGTTTGAAGATTGGCATAATAAAGGACAAGTATTGGAATGGACAATTAAGCGAATATTAGAACTAAATCAAACGTTAATTGTTGAATGGTATTTTAAATGCAATTATGATGGCAGGGTAGATGACTTTGATGGTGTTACAATAGCAGACTTTGATAATGATATGAAGATATTAAAATTATGTGAATTTCAGTCGAAGGCAGAACACTACTATCCATATGAATCATGATACAAATATGTTTAAAGAACAATGAAATTCCAGTTTGTTGATTAGAGTGGTGGAGGACAATGAATTGATATTTTCCTTGTTAATGATATTTATACATGGTGCTAGCACCATGTAATAAGAGTAGATAAGGAGAAAATCATTTTGGTGCCAAAACGGTGCCAAGAAATCATGCAAATAAAAATACGCCATACAAAAACAACGATTTTACGCTGTTTTCCGCAATAAAAAGCATAGAAAATACCACAAAGAACGCTATTCAAATACCGTGAGGGTGGTAGAACAGTAGGGTCTGGACGTGTGTCTACTATCATTGAGTAATTATAATTTATTCAGTAAATTCAAGGTTTTCGGAGAAATCTCCGAAAGCCTTTTTACTTGGAAAGCAACGTTGTATGTTGCTTGTGCTTCTATAATGCTTCTAAAATATTTGGAAATTTTGAAATGTTAGAATTATGCTTCTATACTTGAGCATGTATTATCCTAATAATACTTTGTTTTTCTGAATATATTCTTTCCAGACCGCTTCTCGGTCTTTCTTGTGTGTGTTCTCGTATTTTTCGGTATATTCATCATGCAGCTTCTTTAACTGTTCCATTAAAGGAGCATCATTTGGAACCTTGCTGCGCCGGATGCGTCCGTAAAGTTTCTTATAGGACTTTGTAAACTCCTGATGGATTGGATGCTGGAACAATTTTTCTTTATAAGTTTTTCTTACACCAACTTTGCTGCAGGTTGCGGAGGTATTTTTATAAATATGGCTACAATACATTTGATCAGAGGAATGTTTTGTCTGAAAATATCCATTACATAATTTACAATTCCTAGTCATCATTTCAACGGACATCATAATAGACAGTCCAATATGAAGAAATTGCGCAAAGGATGTTATATAATAGTCCTGCGTATCTGTATCCAGTAGTTTTTTTGAAAATAATTCAAAGTAAGAACTCCATGCAGGGGTATCATTATCAAAAATATTTTTTAGATAATCCTCATTAATTGGAAAATCAAAAGCGTCCATATAAAAATCAGACTTATTCAGTATTTTACAGTATGAATGATATAATGCCGCCGAGATAGTGATTGGTACGGAAGCATTGCCGGTATATGGTTCAATAAATACGATAGGGTATATTTCCTTGCCTGTTGATAGGAAGATTTTAAATGTAGCAGTTCTTGTAAGAGAACTGTTATTTTGGTTAAAAACTGTGATACAGTTTCTGCATACGAACGGAAAAATCAAGAGAGGAGGTGACAGGGTGAAAGACAACAATTACATGATGTATGCGGAGGACATTTCAAGAGAGCTAGGAATCTCCAAAGGATATGCATACAAAATCATTAAGGAACTGAGTCAGGAATTAAAAGAGGCTGGATTTATTGTGATTTCTGGCAGAGTTCCAAGGGCTTTTTGGGAAACAAAATTTTATGGAAACAGGACAGCAATGGAAACGGTATAGCGGAAGGAGAAGTAAAGATGCCTGTTTATAAGGACACAGAGCGTGGAAGCTGATACTGTCAATTCTATTATGAAGATTGGACAGGAAAAAGAAAGAAGATTCTCGCAAGTGGCAGGCTCAATGCCTATCTTGCCGACATCGACAGGCAGGCGCAGGAACGCTTTGAAAGGCTTATAGAGGGCATGAAACAGGCACAGGGTAAAACAAACGCTTAAAGGAAGAAAACGCCTTAGAATGGACAGGACGGCTCAATAACATAAGGGCTTGTGCAAGGGAGATTGTGAACGAGGAAATTATTTTCGCATAAGCAGACAAAGGCGGCAGAGAGAAATCTCTGTTGCTTTTTTTCACAGTTTTTATACAGTAATATGAAATCTCTTGTATTATATAATTAAAATGCATATTTGCATGGTTGATATAGTTCGTTTAAGCGGCTATAATAGATACAGTACAAATTTGGAGGTTTGGTATGTTTGAATATATGACTGCACAGGAAGCCGCTGAAAAATGGCATGTATCACTTCGGTGGGTACAACGGCTTTGCAAAGAAAATCGGATTGAGGGTGTATTGAATATTAATCGGGTGTGGCTTATTCCTAATGCAGCAGAAAAACCAGCCGATGCAAGAAGAAAGCAAATAAAAAACAGCATAATTTAAAACTTTCATTGATGCCATCTAAAAAGATATGAAGCGAAAAGAAGAAAATATATGTGACAAAATATGCGATATAAATTATGAAAGGTGATGTTATGAAAAAATTACTCATTGTTGAAGATGATAACGATTTACGGGAAGGGCTTGAATTTACATTCCGTTCTGAAAAATATGAAGTGATTAGTGCAAATACAATAAAAAAAGCAAAAGAATGTTTACAGCAAATGGATTTTCAGGGAATTATATTGGATTGCAATCTCCCAGATGGGAATGGATTTGAACTCTGTAAAAAACTTCGTGAAGAATCAGAAATTCCTATTATGATGCTGACAGCGAGAGATACGGAATTAGACGAAATTAAAGCATTGGAATTAGGGGCGGATGATTATATGTCGAAACCTTTTTCGGTTGCTGTTTTAAAGGCAAGGGTGAAAAAAATATTAAAAAACACAGAGCATTCTATCTTAAAATCAGGCAATATCCGTGTGGATTTATCAAATGGTAAAGTGACAAAAAATGAGGAAGAAATCGAGCTGAGTGCGACGGAGTTAAAATTGCTGGTTTATTTTATAAAGAATACAGGATTGATTTTATCAAAGGAACAGATTCTTATGAAAATATGGGAAAATGACGGGGAGTTTGTTGATGATAATATTGTATCGGTGAATATCCGACGGTTACGAATAAAAATTGAAAGTGATGCCAAAAATCCACAGCATATAAAAACAGTATATGGAATGGGCTATATATGGAAAGAGGTTTTGTAATGATTTTCGTTTGTATTTGGGCAGTTACAGTGTCAATTTTATTATTATTATTTGTAATAAGGAATAGGATAATTTACCGCAAAATCAATCGGATTTTAGAGCAACTGATTGAGGGGAGGAAAATAGATGATATACCGTTTAATGAAAGTGAGTTGTCATTATTTTATCATCAGATAAAAATGATATCACATAAATTAGATTTTGAAATAGGAAGGGCAGATTTAGAAAAGGAGCAGATAAAGCAGCTTATTTCTAATATATCACATCAGCTTAAGACGCCTTTAGCAAATGTAATGATGTATGAAGAATTGCTCGGCAGCAATGATTTGACAAAGGAGCAGCAATCGAACTTTTTACATAGATTAAAAACGCAGACAGAAAAAATAGACTGGCTATTGGAGTCACTCTTTAAAATGTCAAAGCTTGAACAAAATGTAATAGAATTCGATGTAAAAAAGGAAGGAATCAAAAAAACCATACGGAATGCGGTAAGTGCGGTTTTTGAAAAAGCAGAAGAAAAGAATATTGATATCCATGTTATGGAATTTGAAGATGTTGTACTTTTACATAATCCAAAATGGACTTTGGAAGTATTTGTAAATCTATTGGAAAATGCAATTAAATATATGTCTTTTGGATGGATAGAAATATCATTCGAACAGTTGGAAACATATAGTATTGTCCATATAAAAGATAATGGGATAGGAATCTCAAAAGAAGATATTCCTCATATTTTCGAGCGTTTTTACCGTAGCAAAAATGCAGAACAAACGGAAGGTTCTGGAATAGGGTTATATTTATCCAAAATGATATTGGAAAAGGAAAAAGGATATCTGACAGTCAAATCGGAACTTGGAAAGGGAAGTGTTTTTTCGGTTTTCTTACAAAATTGTTAGATTTATTTGAGTGTCTGTAGGGTTTCTGTAAGAAGCACATTTTATAATAAGATTTCAGAAGCCCTTAAGACTGCCAAGTTAGATACCTCCCACACAGCAAGCTACGAGTATCAAACCCTTGCGGCATTCGTCAAATATCCATGCAAGCATGGCTATTTTCCTTACTGCTGGCAGGAATGACAGAACGGCATCTTTGGGCAAACAAAGGAGGCAGCGATATGGCGCTTGTGAATATAAGAAATCTGAGCAAAAATTATGGAAAAGGTGAAAATGAAGTAAAAGCATTAAAGCACGTGAATCTTGAAATCAATCAAGGAGAGTTTGTTGCTTTATTAGGCGCTTCTGGATCTGGAAAAAGCACATTGCTTAATATGATTGGCGGTTTGGATGTTGTTACTGAGGGCGAGGTTGTGATTGACGGATATAATATTGCAAAATTGAGCCGTAAAGAACTTGCAATTTTCCGCCGACGGAAAATAGGTTTCGTTTTTCAAAATTATAGTTTAATGCCTGTACTGAACGTATATGATAATGCAGCACTGCCTGTTTCTTTTGATAAGAGCAGGCATATTGACCATGCATATATCGAACGATTGCTAAAAGATTTGAAAATTTGGGATAAAAGGATGAAATATCCGAGTGAACTATCTGGCGGGCAACAGCAAAGAGCCGCAATAGCGAGGGCTTTAGCGAACAAGCCTGCACTTATTCTTGCAGATGAGCCGACGGGAAATTTGGATTCAAGAACGACAAATGATGTGATTGGACTGCTAAAAGCAAGTGGAAAGCAATATGACCAGACCATTTTAATGGTAACGCATAATGAAGTGATAGCGCAAAATTGCGATAGAATCATTTGTATTGAAGATGGTATTCTTTACGAAAATGGGAAAGGCGGTGGACTTCATGCATAATAATATGAGATTAGCAATTTCTTATATAAAATATTATAGAAAACAAGCCGCTATTTTGTTTTTGGGAATTTGCATGTCAGTTTTGCTGATGAATGGAATTGCATCATTAGTATACAGCAATCAAAATGCAAGTTATGAAAATGCAAAAGAGGAATATGGCAGTTGGAATTATGCGATTCCGAAAAATTTGACAGACGAAAATAAAATCATCCGTTCAGACAGTGAATACAAATTGAACCGTATGGGGGTGTACTATTCTGCTTCATGCGAAGCAGTAGGCAAAGATATCACTTTTTGTTATGGGGATAGCCAGTATCTTGAAATGAACCATAGAACATTATTGGAAGGGACATATCCTGAACATAAGAATGAAATTGCGCTTGACTATTATGCACTCCATAACTTGGGGATGGATTATGCTTTGGGAAGTACATTAGAGCTGAGAGGGGAAAAATTCACGTTAACAGGAATTGTTTCAGAGGGTGCAAAAACGGCGGACAATTCCATTTTAATTTTTACAGATAAAGAAACTGTTTTGAATATGGATGAAGCATCGTTTCTTTATTTGGAATTTTCAGATGCGAAACGTGCTTATGAACAGTTTTCTGCTTTCTTACAAAAGAATCGAATCAGTTGCCCAGACCCTGAAATGAATGACGGCATTTCAGTTTATATAGGCGCAGAGCCAAAAGAAACAATCATAGATATTATTCTTACCGCATTACATTTAGATGAATGTAATGCGGTTGGAAAGCTGATTTACCTATTAGGCAGATTGGATAACAATAATAATCTATTGCAGAAAATGATTTTTGCGGTCATTTTTTTGTTTGGAGTTTTTATTATCAACAGTATTTTTCGGGTAATTGTACAAAAAAGGAAAAGCCAGTATGGATTGCTGGAAGTTTTAGGGATAGATGAAAAAAATATGTTTTCGGCAATGTTGATGGAATTGGTTATTTTGTTTATCCCCGCATATTTTATTGGCGGTATTCTGGGAATTGTTGTGGCAAGATTTCTTTTTCGGGGCACATTTAAAGCAGCTATAGATATTTTTGCTTTGGGTTTTTTGTTATTCCTTTTATTTTTGTTACTTTGTTCGGCAGGAGCTATTCGGAATATGCGTAAATATACGCAGACAGAAAAGATGAAAGATTCTTCATACAGAAAGAGCCGTAAGGTTATCTGCTTAAAAAAGCATCATATAATGGGAACTCTCAGCAGACGTTTTATATTAACGAAAAAGACTGCTTTTGCAGGAATTATCATTTCCCTGTCATTGGGCGGCGTTTTATTTGTTTCTGCAACATATGTTGCGGATAATGCGAAACAGAACAATGAACATGCCATGCTGACCGATGAATCCCTTTATACGGATGTACGGATATCTATTGAAGATGATGATTTGGGCAATGTAATTCCATGGAATATTGAGAGTGAAATAAAGAAGGAAAATATAAGTGGTGTAAAAGAAATCTTTCCAGTATCTTATACTTTAGGCGAAATTCCTTTGGATAACGGAATTTTGAAATGGACAAGGTTTTATCCAGAAATAGATGAACATTCTGACGAAAAGCAAGATGAAAATATAATGGAAAAATATAATGGAATTGCAACAAAACAAAGTGAATCGGATTATAAATTAAAAGTAAATGTATATGGGTATGGGGAACCACAATTATCCGCTCTTTCCGAATATCTGCTTGAAGGCGCAATTTCTTACGATAAAATGATTGAAAATAATCAGGTGATATTAAAGACGCTGATGGATGGAGCAGGATATTACGATGGAATAGATATACATGTGGGAGATCATATTACATTAAAAGTACCTAAGAATACTTTAGTAGATAATGCAGAATTATTGAAATTTCAAGCATCAGATGAAAACTATATTGAGAAGGATTTTGTAGTTTCTGCCATTGTAAGCCGCTGTACGGGAGAAACAGATGAATTTATTGGCTCTGGTACAAATGTAGTAAGTGTGATTATGCCGCAGCAGATGATGGAATCTAATTTTGATATTGCAGATTATAACAGTTTAAATATAAACCTTGAAGAAGATGCAAAAAGCGATGAGGTTAGTAATAAACTTAAAAATTACATTGTCGGGCTTAACAAATGTGTGATACATGACAATACAGCCGAAATAGCGAAAAAGAATGACAGCATCATGCAAAAAGTATATTTCTTTTATGGAGTTGCCCTTATTTTGTTTTTCATCAGTTTATTGCATACAACAAACAGTATGAATCATCAAATTCAATCCAGACGGTATGAGCTGGCAATACTTCGGGCAATGGGAATTACGGAGCTGGGATTTTGTAAGATATTGATAAACGAAGGACTTTTGTATGGTGTATCTACTAGTGTTTGTATGCTTGTGCTTATTTTCATAAGTAAATTTATTTTGGCAAACATCATGCAGCATATACTGCGTTTTATTATCGTGAATCAGAATATTCCACTTCTTCCTTGTATTGGAATGACTTTGTTAAACATAATTGTATGCCTAGTTGTAATAGTAGTGTCGGGCAGAGAATTGTTGAAGAAAAGTATTATAGACGAAATACGAGGATAAAATATTGAGAGAAACGCAATGGTTACTATGTTAAAATTAAATGAATAAAATTCTCGTCCATAGGGAATACTAAAAAGCTTGCACAAAATCCCAAAAGTCAAGAAAAATCAAATCCAAAACGGAGGTGTAAGGACATAGGATTTTCTTTTCGGCAGGTAAGACAGGTATGGGAGAATGCCGTTACACAGAAAAATGCTTTGCGGCGTTGTCCATAGAGATAGCGAGCATCGGATTGTGTCAGCCGCAATCCAATCCACAGCGTCCGATTGAATGTGGAAGAACACTAAAAATCAAAGCAGTGCGCCGCCGCTTGCGGTCTGTCCGCAGCCGAATTTATGCGCCAGTTATGCAAGGGAAATGCCCCATTTGCACTAACTTTTCTGGAATGCCAATAAATTGAGGGTTTTCAGCTTTCCGTTGCTCGATATTTTATCAAATGTATTCGCGCGTGTGGAGCCTGAGATCAAAGAGCAGGCGGAACGGGTGCTTGAACCAGCATTCTCAATTCGGTTGGCACGATAATTTGCATGAAGGCTTTGCCTTTTTGTAATCACATCAGTAACATCATCAATAGCCAAAATTACCTGCTTTAGTTCTCTATTTAGTGGATTTCCTGCCTCCATAACTTCTTGTTCTGTCAACTTCCCATTGAAGCAGGACCGAGCTTGATATTTTTTTCCGGCTGCGGATGTTCTTTTGTGCTGGGCTAAAACGGACGGCTTCTATCGGGGAAACCACTGCCGCAATCTTTACTGGCTAAAATTAATGCCGCAAACAATATAATCGCCATGAAAGCTCTCTGTATCTAAGGCCACAGTGTCCCCGATCCTAGCATTGTTTCCATAGGTGGAAAGAAAGTATTCGCTTACGACAACTTCATTTGCTTTTTCAGGAACCCGGCCCGCTAACAACTCCATCTGCGCCTTGGTAAGCTCCATCATTTGTGCGTCGCAATACACATAGGACGCATGATAGCCCTATTCTGAAAGTTCCTCACCGAGCATATAGTAGCCGCCTACGCGCTCAAACTCTGGCACTCCTTTCAGGGTTTCAATGGCGTTTTCCTCTATGCCCAGCCAAACCGCCTCATAAGTATCGACACCCTGGTTGCGCTGCACTTGTATCAGACAAGTAGAAACAATTCCTGTAAAACAGATTAGGAACGCCGTCAGTGCGACAGCGATCACCACCATCAGATTCCGGCGCTTCTCGCTTATCAAACTTTTCTTTGCCAGCTTCTTTGTAATGGCGCTGGTGTCATTTGCAAAAGGCCATGTCATAGATGTATCACCGCCATATTTGATAAGGCCATTATAAACCCCAAATATCCGCGAAATGTAACAGCGGACGGATTTTTGAAAATTGATCGGCAAAATATGGCTCTATTAAAAAGCAGCACCGAAGAAGATATTCACATTCCTACCGGTGCTGTTCATATATTACTTCAACCCATCGTTATTATCCTTAGTAATGACAACATCTCCCTCATTATTTAGCAATGGAGTAATTCCTGTATCAATTTAATCCCGTTTCAATATCCACGACAATGTTCCATGAAGTTCCTTGTGTATAAATCGTTTCAAAACGCTTTTCCTTGTTTACCATATTCATTCTCCTTTTTATGTCATATCCTTATGTATAATTTGTTTTCTCGAAATCAGCCACGAAATTGCATAAAGTAATACACCTACAATAGTCACAAGACCACAAGCGAGCAACTTGTTATCAATTAATAGCGCAGCTCCTACAAATACGAAAGCGGAGAGAGGGTACGCAATGATTAAAGCCAACATATTTTTTTCTTCACTAAGCAGGAATGTGAGTGGTATTGTCATGCTTCCAGAAAACAATGCCATAGCAACGCTGATACCAACAAATAGCATCATAGATTGATAGTCAATTTGACTTTTTATAATGGATGCCACAACACCCAGAATGACACCTAAAAGCAAACCGATCCCACTAAGTAGTAAATACAAGATATATTTACAGTCCAAAACAGCCGTTCTGGATACAGGTAAAACAATCGAAACTTTTTTCCAACCAGAGTTTCTGTCCATATTTATCGTCGTTACAGAGATCATTCCGAGCATAACAGTTGCAATTACAGTTAAAACCCATGTGGAAGTCAAAAAAGACATTCCTATTCCAACCACTGCAAAAACTACGAGTATGATATATAACACAGATTTGATTAAATAATAATCTTTAAGTAATAAGCCTTTCATTTTATTTTCCCCTTTCTCCTTTTACATAAAGAAGCATAATTTCGTCAATCGAAGCTGAATCAATCAGTGCTTTGGGATATTTTTTCTTCATGGCGACACGATCAGCAACCAATACCTGCCATTCATAATCCATCCTGCGATATACGATGATGTCCAATTTATCCAATGCCTCGAACTGTGCGGCTCCACACTTAATGATACCATACTGCTCTGTCAGCTCATCCTTCGGCTTTGAGAATACTACTTGCCCTTCGTGAATAAAAACAATGTAGTCAGCAATTTTTTCAAGGTCAGTAGTGATGTGCGAAGAAATCAAAATAGAATGAGTTTCGTCTTGTGCAAAGTCCAATAAGATGTCTAATATATCATCTCGTATGATGGGATCAAGTCCACTAGTGGCTTCATCCAAAATCAGTAGTTTAGAATTATGGGACAAAGCAACTGCGATTGCCAATTTCATTTTCATTCCTTTTGAAAATTGCTTAATCGGTTTATCAGCAGGTAAAGAAAATTTTTTCAAAAGGTTCAGGAATGTGTGTTCTTCCCATGAATGATAAATGTCTTTCATAACCCGGTTGAGTTTTCGGGTAGAAAAGATTTCAGGATAGTGATTGCCGTCAAATACGACACCAATCTGTTCCTTGATTTCGTTATCTAGTTGCTCTTTACCTAAAACGCAAATGCTGCCAGCCTCTTTCTGAATAAGTCCCAGCACTGCATTGATAGTTGTACTTTTTCCGGCTCCATTTTCACCAATCAGTCCTACAATAGAACCACATGGAACAGAAAATGAAACTCCATTCAACATAAAATCTTTATATGTCTTAGTTAGACCTGAAATAATTAAAGCATCATTCATTCTCCATCATCCTCCTGATACATAAGGGTTAGCAAATCGGTCAACTTGTTGAGAGATATTCCGCTTGTGCGGGCAATTTCGATTGCCTCTGCAAATTTTTCCTCTATCTTCTTTTGTTGTTCTTCAAGATAGAAGTCTTGGTTTTGTGCCGACACATAGCAGCCTTTTCCAGCAGTTGTTTCAATAAAACCATCTTCCTGCAAAGTTGCATAAGCCTTTTGTACTGTAAGAATGCTGATGTGCAACGATTTTGCCAATGAACGCACAGACGGAATCGCTTCACCAGCTTTCAGTTCTCCATTCATAATAGCCGCTTTGATCTGTGAAGAAATTTGCTCATACAGTGGTCGGCTTGCTTTATTACTTACGACTATTTCCAAATTTTCACCACCATTTCTGTGTTATACTGTATTACTGTTACAAATACAGTATAACACACGAAAAAACAGTTGTCAATATGGTAGACGGCCATATCACATAAATAATTTGTATCCGTCTACGCATTTAGGGTGGTAAAAGTCCACGGAAATTAACGGTTTCCGCATGATCGGCAGGCGGTGGATAAAGTTATCCTGTTCCCCTCAAAACTGGGTTCTAAATTCAAAAGGCAGCCGATCCCGTGCCACGCCTGCGCCAACTAAAAAAACAGTATAATCATACCGCCGCCTGCACCGATAAAACCACAAATGAGTTCTATCATGACACCCTTGAACAGGCAAAGATGCGTTATCAGATGTATAAAGACAATCAGAATGATTCGGATTATGAGAAGATTACCATGTATGATTTAATCTGTTATATGGATAATGGAAAAAAGAGCAAGCTTTGTAAAGCACTGGATTTTCAAAAAACAGACGATTACCAGAGATAGCGGTTATAAAATTCTCTGGCAATCGTTTGTTTTTGATATTTGTTATATTGAGAAAAAATCTATACCAGCGGGCTTATCTCATTCTCACAAATTATGATAAGCTTGTGCAGCGCTCTGGTACAGGCGACATATAAGAGATTTTTATCATCTTCGTCGTGGTAGTTCTGGCTGTCCGCATCGCAGATTAAGACGGCATCGAATTCTAATCCTTTGGACATATATACTGGTATAATAAATACGCCCTGTAGCTTAGAAATATTTTCGCTGCTGATTAATTGAACATTCAGCCTGTGTTTTAGCTTGTCAAATAAGCGGATGGAATTGCGTTCGGTTTTACAAATCAAGCCGATGGATCGCAGCCCTTTTTGCTGACATAGTGTTACTTCTTGAGTAATCTTATGCGTAAAATCTTCGGTGTTACCGGCAATGAATACTTCTGGGTGATCTCCGCTGCGATTAAAACTTTTGATCTGCGGGCTTTGATCGATGAACTTTAAACTGAAATTTAAAATCTCATTTGTACAGCGAAAGCTTTTGTCTAACGTAATAAGAGAAGATTTTTTCTTTTTCAGTATACTTTGAATTTCTTCGTATAGAGACAAGTCTTCTTTTTTTGCGAGGGTCTGATTCATGTCTCCTAAAATGGTAAACTTTGCGTTTGGAAATAATAAGCGGAACAGTTCATATTGGAGCGGGTAGTAGTCCTGCGCTTCATCTATGACTACCTGCTTGATGATTTTATATTTATTGGATCCATAAATTTTTAAATATAAATACGTGATTGCTATTGCGTCATCATAATATATGCGGTCTGTATCCAGATTGTCTTTTGTATATTTCCAGATTTCTTTGAGGCTTTCTGACGGCGGGTTATGCTGCGATAAACTGTAAAAATAGGCTTCATTCGTATATAATTGTTTGTAAAGTTTAACGACGTCAATTTTTATAAATTTCTGTATTTCCTGTTTGACGGAATTTTTTTCTGCGTAATGTCCCCTTCCGGTTCCAAATATCAGCTCCAGAATATAATCCTCTAATTGTTCTAACTTTAAGCCTAATGGGGTTTCTGGACGTTCTAAGATTTTATCTTTTAGCGTCTGCTTGTTTACGACACAAGTTCCCTCGTAATAAACATCCTCAAAATCGATCCATTGTTCTGGTATATCAGAAAGAAAGCGGTCTAATTGCTCGGAAAAAAGTTTTGACGTTTTAAATTCGATACTGTTTTTGCAAAGTTCTTTGGACTGTGAATGAGCCATCATAGTTTCTAAAAACTCGTTTTTGGACTGGATTTTTCTGTCTGCTAAAATTGTGCTGAGGATATCCTCAAATACAAGCGTAACAACATTGTCTTCTCCTAATTCGGGCAGAACATTAGAGATATATTGTTCAAATATAGAATTTGGGGAGATAATCATAATATTGTTTGAAGACAGCTTTGTTTGCAGTCCCTGATACATAAGATAGGCAGCTCTGTGGAGTGCAATGGATGTTTTGCCGCTTCCTGCTACTCCTTGTACCATTAGCAGGTCATTTTCCATATCTCTGATTACAACGTCCTGATCCTGCTGTATCGTTTCGACAATCGCTTTCATTTTGGCGGTCGTATTTTGCGACAACAGTTGCCTTAAAAATTCATCTACAATCTGTACATCTGCGTCAAAAAAGTATTCCAGCGTTCCATTCTTTATTTCATACTGGCGTTTTAGGCTAAGTTCGCCTGCAATCCGTCCGCATGGAGCGTCATAGTATGCTTTTCCTTTCATAAAGCGATAAAAAATACTGGCAATCGGTGACCTCCAGTCATAAACGTACATCTGCTGATAATTGTTGTTTCGCAGAGAAGAACGCCCGATATATATTTGTTCAGATTCTTCCTCGTCCTCAAATTTAAAATCGATCCGGGCAAAGTAAGGTGATTTTATCATTTTTTCGAGCAAAATGATTTTATGCTCTTCTTCTTCATAATCTACTATTTTATCGGTAACAGGATTGACATATTGGCTTAACTCAACGAGTGCCTCAAAGCCGTCCGAAGAATACAGGTTTGCAATGCTGTGTGCTGCGTTTTCACGTATTTCTTTTTTTGCTTCAACAATTTCGGTTTTCTTTTTTTCAGCGGTTTCTTTTGCCTGCTTTAATTGTTCTTCAGCTAAAGATATGGTTTGTTTTAATCTTTTTTCTTCATATGTTCTTTCTGTCTGATTATGTTCCATAATAATTATGACCTCCTTCATAAAAAGAAAAGACAATGCCTTGTTGTAATGCTGCTCTAGTTTAGCATACGTCAGCGTGCATAAACAGTCTTGTATTTCAGCGGTTTATATGATATTATTACAGTGGGAAGAGACAAGTAAGATTGCGGTTTTTGCAGGCGTATGGATCTCAAAATGAGAAGTATAGAAATGATAACAGGAGATAGCAGTTAGGTTACTATGTCCTGGTCTTTTTTATTTTTCGCAAATTGTTAAGGCGCAGGCTGGAAGCGAATGAGAGGATTTTAATATGAAAATAGGTGTTATTCAGGCAACGTCCCAAAGAGATAAAAATAAGCTGCTGTATCGTTGTACAGCAATGGATTTGTTTGGCAGAATCAATGACGGAAATGCGGTTTCACTACCTTTGGGATTGAATTTTGGATGGGCTGGCGAGATCAATTTGCAGTGTACGATCGAAAAAGCGTTATAGAAGGATGGGAGAGATGTGCAATGAAATTAAAGAATATTTTGATTGTTGTAAAAGACATTGAAAAATCCAGACAGTTTTATCATGATTTGTTCGGGCTTGACCAGGTGCTTGACAATGACGGTAATCTGATTTTGACAGAAGGACTTGTGCTACAGGACGAAAAGATCTGGAAGAAATTTTTGGGGCGGGAGATTCTTCCAGAAAACAACGCCTGCGAACTGTATTTTGAGGAACGTGAGATCGAAGCATTTGCGGAAAAACTGGAAAAATTATATCCTTCGATTCGATATGTCAATCGTCTTATGACACATAGTTGGGGACAGAAAGTCATTCGTTTTTATGATTTGGACGGGAATTTGATTGAGGTCGGAACGCCTAGGTAATGTTAGAAATCACAGTAATAGAATGGAGAACATATGGAGTTTAAAATGATTACTTCCGCAGATAAGATGTGGAGCAAAGTAAGAGATTACGCAAAAGACTGTTCGTGGCGTGCCGGAAAATCATTAGCTGATGCAATGGATCATGATACGTTTACAGAATGGGAACGGGTTGTGGCTGCTTTGGATCAGCAGAAGATCTGCGGGTATTGTACGGTTACAAAGACAGATTGTATCCCGGATGTAAGCTATACTCCTTATATTGGCTATCTGTTTGTCGGTGAAAAATACAGAGGGAAGCGGCTGAGCCAAAAGCTTATTCAGTATGCGATGGATTATTTAAAGTCTATCGGTTTTGAGCAGGTATATATCGTCAGTGACCATGAAAATTTATATGAAAAATACGGATTTAACGTTATAGACCGTAAAGCTGCCGCATGGGGTGCGGTGGAAAAAATTTATGTACAAAAATTGATCTGACGGCTGGAAAGGGGATTGTTATGAAAAAGAAATCAATCGGAACAAATTATTCAATGTGTGTGCAACCAACGTTTTTGGTAGGTACTTATAACGAGGATGGCAGTCCCAATTTTGCGCCGATTACCTGGGTGAGCGCAACTTGTGAAGGGCAGGAGTATTTGCTGGTCGTCAGCATGTTTGGTACGAAAAAAACGAAGCAAAACGTCATAAGAGAAAAGGCGCTTACTGTGAATTTAGTAAGTACGGATATGTTAGGTCTTGTTGACTATTTTGGAAGTCCTGAAAAAGACAGTTATAAAAGAACGTATTGCTGTGACAGAAGTGAATTTGTATATGCTCCGGTGTTAGACGTAAGCCGTTGGGTATATGAATGTGAAGTTGTTTCGTCAGTAAAGACAGGCGCTTCAGATACCTTTTTTTGCAAAATACGTAATATTCAGATTGATGAGAGCATAGAAGTCGGAGATACGTTTGAGATTGATTTGACAAAGTTTGATCCGGTCATTTATTCTGGGCAGTATCATTCGCTTGGGAAGAATCTTGGCAAAATAGGGGATTTTTTGGAATGATGGAGTACTAGAGGTTATGTGAAAGTGAGGAGAATATGATTTCTGCAATTTTTGACAGACGAAGTATAAGAAAATTTCTGGGCAAGCCGGTTGCGAAAGAGGATATTACAGAGATTATCCAAAATGGGATAAAAGCCCCTTCTTCCAAGAACAGGCAGCCTTGGAGATTCATTGTAGTTCAGGGCAAGGAAAAAGAAGAAATGATCAAAGCGTTTCGCCAGGGGATTTCCCGGGAAGAAAATGAATGCGCATTATTGCCGGAGAGCAGACAGCATCTGGATGGGGCAAAACATACAGCTACGATTATGGAGGAAGCCCCTGTGATCGTATTTGTGATGAATACATTAGGAAAAAGCATGGAAGCAGAACTGACAGCAGAGGAACGCGTTTCCGAGATCTGCAATGTACAATCTGTCAGTGCGGCGATACAGAATATGCTTCTTGCGGCTACAGAAAAAGGAATCGGCAGTTTGTGGATCTGTGATATTTTCTTTGCGTATGCAGAATTGTGCGAATGGCTGAACTGTGAGGGACAGCTTTTAGCAGCAGTTGCATTTGGCTATCCAAATGAATTTCCAAAAGCCAGGCAGAGGAAACAGCTTGAAGAGGTTGTAGTGTGGAGAGATTAAAAGATGGTTAATATAAGGAAGGGGGTTAAGTTTCTTTGATGACGGAGGGTTTGAATGAAGCAAATGTTTATAACAAATTTGGAAATTAAAAAGGTCAGGCATTTATGATTGATGGCGTTAGATATGATATATTTCCGATCTCATGGGAAAGGGTTGGGAGGATTGCTGATTTGCAGGAAAACCTGGCAGCGTTAGTTGGTGATGTGCGGATCATCTACAGCAACAGCAAAAGTGATATAGAGCGGTTTCACAGGATGCAGGAAAGGTTGTGGAAGCAGCCTCGGCAGAAGATGTTGTAAAATATGCAGTCAGTATGTATGAGGATGTGTGCAGATCGATAGGAGCAGAGATTTCATTGCTGCAAGTCATGTCTTACGGCGGTATGCCTGCAACAGGAACTGGATGGAATAAGACAAGCAGGCTGCCCTGTGCATGACCTGTTAAGCGGATTTTATTATAAAGACCTTTGCGGACTTTCGGAAACGGTTCGCAGGACAGAGGAAGATTTTGTGCAGTTTATAACGCAAAATGGAGGGCATATTAAAAATTATGACAGCTTTGAACAGTTTGAAGCTGCAAAGCTGTAAGAAAGGAGAGGACATATGCTGTTTATACATTATCCAAAGTGTTCTACTTGCCAGAAGGCGAAAAAATGGCTGGATGAACATCAAATTGCGTACACAGAACGCAATATCGTGGAGGATCACCCTTCTTATGAAGAATTAAAGCTGTGGTATGAAAAGAGCGGTTTGCCGCTGAAAAAGTTTTTTAACACAAGTGGAATGCTGTACAGGCAGATGCAGTTAAAGGATAAGCTGCCTGCGATGAGCGAAGACGAGCAGCTAGAGCTGCTTGCTACAGATGGGATGCTTGTAAAGCGCCCGCTGATTGTCGGTGAGAACAGTGTGCTTACCGGATTTAAGGAAACAGAGTGGGCAGACGATTTATTACGTTCCGAGTGATTTCTTGTATGTCGCTGCCAATATTGATACGAAAGGTACAATGTTGGCAGCAAAATAGCAGTGTCTTTTGGAGTAAGATGGATTAATCAGATGATAGATGTGTATATCTGTGAAGATAATCAGGAACAGAGAAAGGTAATTGTACAGTATATTCGCTCAGCAATTCTGATTGAGGAATATGAGATGGAGCTGAAATGTCCTTTTTACCCTTTAAATACAAAGTGGAAGCACTTGATTTTATACTCAAAGACCATCCGCAGCAATTACAGCAGCAGATCTGTGAGTGTATGGAGCATGTTGTACAAAAATACAGTAAAATTGCACGCGGAAGCAGGAAAACACTTATGATTATAAGGAGCAGGCGTAAGATTACACTGGAATATCAGTAGATTCTGTTTTTTGAAACTTCTGTAAAGGAACATAAGATTATCGTACATACAAAGAATAAAAGTATCGAGTTTTTGGAAAGATGAAAGAAATCGAAGATGAAGTAGGAAACGAATTTATACGATGCCATAGGGCGAAGTAATTGAAAGCTGTTCACAGATTTATACTTTTTATGGGGGAATGACCAATATGAAAAAACCTATCCCGCTTTCCATCGTAACAAAAATATCAAAAATACTTGCTGCTTTAAGTATTCTTTTTCTGGTTGCCAGCAGGGGCCTTGCTCCTGGTATGCTGGCTGTTGTTTTTTTAATAGCAGCATTGATTACTGCTGTTGGAGATATTATTTTTATCATTCTTTTTTATAGATGCCCGCATTGCGGAGGCTTTCTCAGAACACGGTATCAGCATCATTATTGTCCACATTGCGGAAACTATTTGATTTAGAGACTTTATATAGCGAAAAGGAATAGATATTTTTGAAAGGTAATTTTATACAGGTTATGAAAACAGTTCTGAAACTTAGATTGTTTTTATGACCTGTATTTTTTATGAATAATATTTGCAGTTATGCTATTTAATTATTTCTTATGCAATTCTTAATAACTGGTTCTGCCACTGTTAATAAAATTTCTGATATACTAAAGCTAGAGCGAATAAGTTTAAGAATAAAAGAAAGAAGGAGTAACTATGGAAGTATTAAGACTAGAGCATGTAGAAAAGACTTACAGGGCAAATGATCATGCGGTTAAGGCGGTCAGAGATGTCAGCTTTCAGATCCACGAGGAAGAGTTTACGGCAATTATCGGTACTTCCGGTTTTGGAAAATCTACATTGCTGAACTTAATTGGCGGACTTGACCAGCTAACGAGAGGGAAAATTATTGTTAAGGGCAAGGAGACCCATCAGCCAGAGATTTCGCTTTTAGATGTGAAAAAGAGTAAAGATTACCGGATTTTTAATAGATATAGAAATAGGGACAGATTTCGGGAAGATTCCTTTTTTTATGTATAAATATTCAGACTTTTTGCAT
>CAJTCR010000061.1 GCA_910574915.1 Eubacteriaceae bacterium | reverse complement strand
GGAGCTGTTCAGCTTTAAAAACTTTGATTTTACAAGCTCATAAGGGTAATCTTCCCCGTTGACCTTTACCGCCTTACGCTTCACGCACACAATCTCGCAGATAACCTCATACAGTTCCTCATACAGCCCCTTATCCTGCCAGTCCCCATATTTCATGTGATGCTCGTATTCAATATTGTCACGAATAATTTCCATGTAGGCAGTGGCATTATCCATCACATCAATCATACCATTATCCAGCTTGCCCGGTTCCTGTTTTTCTGTTTCTCTATTTGATTGATTGATAGGATTGGTATAACTCAGATCAGTATAATTAGTATTGTTATAATTAGGGTTCGATTCCCGAACTTCCGCAAGTTCGGTTTCCGAACCTCTTGAAGTTTGATTTCCGAACTCCTGCAAGTTCGGTTTCCGAATCTCTTGAAGTTCGATTTCCGAACTTCTTGAAGTTTGATTATCGAACCTCTTGAAGTTCGGTTTCCGAACTTCTGCGGAATTGTCAGCATTATCAGGGTTTTCCAGCTCTCCGCCCGGTTCTTTCCCGGTATCCAGTGTCGCAAAATTCTTCACATAGATGATGTCCGGCTTGCCCAGTCCCTGTCTTTTCTTCTCAATCAGACCGATGCCCTTTTTGCTGTCAAGCTCTGCTATCACTTTGGCGCATTTCTCCCTTGCGCATCCCAAATCCTCCATTATGTTATCCAGGGTGTAATGGATATACACCCTGTTTTCCTCGTCAAGCCAGCCATTCTTGATTGACAATGCCAGCCTGTCAAGCATCAGACCATAAAGGAGCTTTGCATCGCTGGACAACTCTTTAAACCTTGCGTCTTTTATCAGCAGCCTCGGAACCCGGTAAAAAGAAAACTGTTCCGCTTCGATGCCATAATAATAGTCAAATTTTATTGTGCCATCCACGCTGATGCACCTCCCCTCTATTGTCTTTTCTTCCATTCATCCAATAGCTGAATGATGATGCCCTCTATTTCCTCACTGCTGCAGTCCTCCGCAAAATATTCGCTGATCTTGTCCGCTTTCAGTGTTACCTTCCGTTCCTTTGGCTTTTCCTCCGTCAGTATCAGGCGCACCATTGCAAGGGTAAGCTCCCCGGTCTTGCCATACTCTTTTATTTTTGCCGACTGCACCATGCTGACGTTACAGCCTTTTTCCTCTATGACTGCCTGTACCCACTGCTGCGCTTCCTCCGACAGAAAGGAAATGTCAACGCCCTGTGAGAAGCCGATCTTCTTACCGTCCACCATAGCAAGGAGTTCATCAGACAGGCGGGAAAGCCAGATATACCGCTGAACCTTTTTAGCGTTCTCCCCGGCAGCTTCCCCGACCTCATCCAGTGTGTTTCTGCCTGACTTTTTCCCCTGATGCTTCATGGCTTCGTATTTCATCTTGTAGGCTCTCGCCTTTTCGCTCGGTAAAATATCTTCCCGCTGGATATTGGAATCCACCATGATAATCGTAGCTTCATCATCGGTGTAGTTGCGGACAAGCACAGGCATTTCCGTCTTTCCGGCAAGTTCCGAGCCACGTTTGCGGCGGTGTCCGGCTATGATTTCATAACCGCCGCCTGCCCTCGGTCTTGCAATCCCCGGCACAAGCACCCCGTACTGGCGGATACTCTCCGTTGTTTCCTCCATCTTCTCATCGTCCTCCACCCGGAAAGGGTGGTCTTTGAAGGTATAAAGTTCTGCCAGCGGCGCATTGATAATCTGCTCAACGCCGCTTTCCTGTGCAGCACTCCCGCCGAACAGATCATCAAAACTTTCCAGAGCAACCTTTGATGCGCTTCTTGGTTTTGCGTTACTGCCCATCTGCGCTCACCTCCTTGCTTTGCGGAGCAAAGTGCGAGTCACCCTGACGAGCAGAGGTGATTACCTCCTTTGTCAGAGAATCATAGGCTGACGCTACTTTCCCTTTTGGATCATGCTTGTAGATGCTGACACCCTCCGCTGAAATCTCCGCCGCCCGGACGGAAATGGGAATGACATTGGCAAATATCCTCACCCGGCTTCCGTATGCCTCCTTCAGCATGGCGCTGATGTCCTTTGCGTAATTCGTCCGGCTGTCTACCATTGTAAGCAGAATCCCCTCAATCTCCAGTTTCGGGTTAATCTGCCGCTTTACCTTGCCGACCGTCTTAATAAGCTGCTGCAAGCCTTTGACGGGCAGATATGCCGCCTGTACGGGTATCAAGATGCTGTCGGCGCTGGCAAAGGCGTTTATGGTAATCATACCGAGGGAAGGCATACAATCAATCAAGATATAATCGTAATTCTCCCGGACAATCTCTATGTATGACCGGAGTACCGTTTCCCGGCTCATAACATTCACAAGGGAAACTTCCAGACCGGAAAGTTCAATGTTCCCCGGCATAAGGTCTATCCCTTCCTCATGGTGGAGAATGCCTTCTCCCGGCTCTACTTCCCCGTCATTGATTAAGTTCCCCATAATGGTTGCAAGCGTGACTTCCAGACTGTCCGGCTCTGTAAAGCCTAAACTTGCGGTCAGACTGCCCTGTGCGTCCGCATCAATCAAAAGCACTTTCTTTCCCTGTTTTGCAAGTCCTATGCCTAAATTGCTTGTGGTGGTGGTCTTGCCCACACCGCCTTTCTGGTTTGCGATTGCGATTATTTTACACATGATAATTCTCCTTTGCTTCTACTAATTTTCTTTTACGTTGCTTTTCCTGACTTCCACATAAGTCCTGTAATATTTCTTTGTCCCTTTGTTTGGGAACATATCGGAAAACTCTGTCACCTCGATTTTCGGGTTACGCTGTAAAATCTTCCCGAACCACTTAATATCGTTCTTCGTTCCCATAAGCCTGACTTTTAACATCAATCCCGTCCTCCAAGCATGGCGTACAAGTTGTGGTTATACGTTGCATATTCCGGATACCGAATCTGTACCGCCTGCCAAAAATAGGGCGCATAGGCACAGCAGAACAGTTCTTCCACTGTGTACCGTCTGCACTCGTCCACCTGTTCCTCCGCATCATCATAGTCAAGGACACTCGGCGTACCGTTGCAGTAAAGGTTAAACGCCATCCTGACCACTCTCACGCTCCCGCTGGTCTGCCAGCCTTCATGCAGGCACTCCGTTTTCACGCAGCCTGTCTTAAAATCATAAATACTTTTGATATTTCTTCTTGTGTCATCGCTGATACCAAGACAATATACAAGTGCTTTGTGGTACACGTCCTGATACCTGACCTCTTTCAATTTTTCGTAGTAGAATTTTTCATGTGCATCGCTGATAAAAATAATCGCTTTCTCTGCACTTAACGCTGTATTGTTCTTCATAAATTCATTCCTCCTATTATTTTGAATTTGTAAAAAGAAATAGGACTAAGCTAGTTTTAACAGCATTTCTGCCATTCACTAATTTAGTCCTATCTAAATCATCAATATGAAATTGTTTACCTTCTACCCTCCTTATGCTATACTAAAACCAGTAACTCATTGCTTTCAGGCACTTTGAGTTACATTACTGACATTTCTTCCTATTTTCTTTTGAATCGGCGCCGTCCAAATGAAAAATCAGAAATGCTTTGATGCAAAACTACATTTTTTCATTAGGACTAAATTCGGCGGAAACCCTTGATTTCTCAATGGATTTTTCAACCTGTCATTATAATAACTCAAAGCCCCGCTGGCGTAGCCGCCCACCCCAGGCCAAACACATTTGCGATAAAATTTTCCGCTATATACTGATTTGCCAAGTGCCCCTTCGGAATCCCTGGAAATAAAAATCTTAAAAACGGTTTTAACCACCGCACTGCTCCTGCTATAATGCCAGCCTTCTCCGCAATCCGCATCAACCCTACCCAAAGCGACATCACTCCTACCATTGTTATGCACAAAGTCACTGCTTCTTTTGAAGAATCAATCGCAGCTTGCGTGACTTCTGGAAGTGTCCCCGTCAAAGCCGCATACACAATACCCGATACAATCATTAATCCCCATAAATAATTCATATTTTTACCATCCTGTTGTTTCTATTATTATATGTAAGAACTCTGTCGTTCAGTCAATTTTATATGATTATAATCTCCTGCCTTGACTTTTCCATTCCACCATGTTAACGTCTTATTAGATCGCAACAAAGGAGGCTCCACATGCATCACACACAACCGCCTACTTTAAAAGAACTCCGTCCTCATGGAACAAAAACGTTTCCATTTGCTACTTATAAAACACCCTTTTGTCAAAAAGGAACCATCGTCAAGCATCATTGGCATGACGAAATCGAGATGATCTACTTTTCAGAAGGTAATTTCCGTCTGGAGATTAATATGGAGCCGTTTATCATATATTCTGAATGCCTGTATTTTATTAATCCAGGCGAACTTCACAGCATTTCTACAGATACTGCCAGCGGTTTTGAAGAAGCGATTGTATTTTCTCCGCATATGATGAGCTTTGAATCCTATGACACGACGCAGATGCAGCTTATTCATCCGATCCAAAACGGAAAGCTGCTTTTTCCGCGCTGTATTCTACCGGATCATCCGGCTTTTGTACCGATTCGTGATACTTTTGTGGAGCTTATGAATATGTGCACAGACGACGCGCTGACTTATCAGCTCTATACAAAATCCTCCCTGCTTCGTATCCTTGCGCTGCTGTCCGCCAGCCGTCTGTTTGTGCCTGCTGAAAAAAATTATGACAAGCGGGTGGATGAGCTGAAAAAAATTATTACCTATATAATGGAGAACTATAGAGAAAAAATATATATCCGCGATTTGGCTGCTTTGGTGAATATGAATGAACAGTATTTCTGCCGTTTTTTTAAAAAAGCAATCGGTCATTCTCCGATGGAATACACGAACGAATACCGAATCAAACAGTCGATGCATTTATTAAAAGAAACCGACCTGCCAGTCACCGAAATCTGTCTGGAATGCGGCTTCAACAATCTTGGAAACTTTTTAAAGGAATTTCGTAAATATACAAGCACGACACCTCTTAAATATCGTAAAAATCCTGATCCAGGGCAAATACAGGCTTAACTCTTTCTTAAAAGTCAAAATATCGTAGTTTTTAATCATAGAAACGTAAGACAATCTTTAAAAATATAACTATAATGAAGAAAATACTTCATATGGAGGTGTAACTATGATTAAAAAATGGTGGCATGATAAAGTCGCATATCAGATTTATCCAAAAAGCTTTTATGATTCCAACGGAGATGGTATCGGCGATATTCCTGGCATTATCCAAAAGCTTGACTACCTGCACGAGCTTGGTGTCGATATTCTCTGGCTTTCTCCTTGCTATTGTTCTCCGCTTGCGGATGAAGGATACGATGTTTCCGATTATTATAATATTGATCCACGCTTTGGTACAATGAATGACATGGATCAGTTAATTGCAGAATCAAAAAAACGCGGCATGTATATACTGATGGATCTTGTTGTCAATCATTGCTCGGACGAACATGAATGGTTTCAAAAAGCCTGTGAAGATCCAGAAGGCAAATACGGCAATTTCTTTTACTTACGCGACAAAAAAGACAAAGAACTGCCTACCAACTGGCGTTCCTATTTCGGCGGCAGCGTATGGGAAGACCTGCCTGGCACAGATAAGCAATATCTGCACGTATTTCACAAAAAACAACCGGATCTGAATTGGGAAAACCCTGAACTTCGAGAAGAAGTTTATAAAAATATTAACTGGTGGCTGGAAAAAGGAATCAGCGGTTTCCGTATTGATGCAATCATCAACATAAAAAAAGCGCTGCCATTTCGAAATTATGAGCCTGACCGGGACGACGGACTTAGCAGCATTCACAATATGCTAAAAGAAGCCACCGGAATCGGCACCTTTTTAGGAGAAATGCGTGATCGTACGTTCCAAAAATACGATGCCTTTACCGTCGGTGAAGTATTTAACGAAAAACCTGAAGAGATTCCCGACTTTATCGGCGAAAATGGATATTTTTCCAGCATGTTTGATTTTAATGAAACGGTCTGTGGCGGCAGTGAAAAAGGCTGGTACGATGCCAGACAAATCACGCCGGAAGAGTATAAAAAATGCTGTTTCGAAGCACAGGCAAAAATCGGCACAATCGGATTTTTGTCCAATATTATAGAAAATCATGACGAGCCGCGCGGTGTCAGCCATTATATCCCAGAAGGAGACTGCACGATAAAAAGCAAAAAAATGCTGGCGGCATTGAATTTTATGCTGCGCGGTATCCCATTTATTTACCAGGGACAGGAACTTGGTATGGAAAACGTACCATTTTCTTCCATTGATGAAGTAGATGATATCTCTACCCTAGACGAATATAAAACTGCAATCAATGCCGGACTTTCTCCAGAAGACGCGCTTCACGCGGTGGCAAAATACAGCAGGGACAATGCACGCACGCCAATGCAGTGGTCAGCACAGCCGAATGCATCATTTACGAGCGGAACTCCTTGGTTAAAGCTAAATCCTAATTATATTACTATTAACGCAGAAGATCAAATAAACGATCCTCACTCTGTCAGAAGTTTTTACAAACAATTAATTGCCCTTAGAAAAAATCCTGACTATAAAGAAACAATCGTATACGGAACACTCGAACCAGTCTGGGAAGAACAGAAAAACTTAATGGCATATTACCGCAAAGGAGAAAAAACACTTCTTATCATCGGCAATTACCAAAACGAAGAACAAGAAGTTTATCTGGATTCCTCATATAAAAAGATATTATTAAATAATGATACAATTTTAAAGCAGCACGATCAGCATCTCTGCTTAAGTGGTTATCAGGTTGTAATACTGGAACTATAGCAATTTTATCAAGAAAGGAAGCAAACATATGCAAAAAACATGGTGGAAAGAAGCGGTCATTTATCAAATTTATCCGCGCAGCTTTATGGACAGCAACGCAGACGGAATCGGAGATTTAAAAGGAATTACCAGCAGGCTGGACTATTTAAAATATCTTGGCATTGATGTCATCTGGCTGTCTCCTGTATACAAATCTCCGAATGACGACAATGGCTACGATATCAGCGATTATCAGGAAATTATGGACGAATTTGGTACGATGGATGACTTTGACGAAATGCTTAAAGAAGCTCATGCAAGAAACATCCGCATCGTTATGGATCTTGTTGTCAATCATACGTCCGACGAACATCAATGGTTTGTAGAAAGCCGCAAATCAAAAGAAAACAAATACCGCGATTATTATATCTGGAGAGAAGGAAAAGACGCCTCCACACCGCCAAACAACTGGGGCGCCTGCTTTGGCGGCTCTGCCTGGGAATATGACAGCGAAACAAAGATGTACTACCTTCATCTGTTTTCAAAAAAACAGCCGGATTTAAACTGGGATAACCCAAATGTTCGAAACGAAGTCTTTGACATGATGACATGGTGGTGTGAAAAAGGCATCGACGGCTTCCGCATGGACGTAATCAGTATGATTTCCAAGACAAAAGAAATGCCGGATGGAGAAGTGCACGACTTATACGGAGATTTTGCACCATACTGTATTCACGGGCCAAACGTCCACAAATATCTCCAGGAGATGAACAAACAGGTATTATCCAAATACGATATTATGTCTGTCGGTGAAACAGCAGGCGTAACCACAGACCAGGCAAAAAAATATGCTGGAGAAGACACCAACGAGTTAAATATGGTATTCCAGTTTGAACATGTGGAAAGTGACGGAAAATACGGAAAATGGACAGATGAAAAATTCCCTCTGACTACATTAAAAGAAATTATGTCGCGCTGGCAGACAGAATTATATGGCAAAGCATGGAACAGCTTGTTTTGGGATAACCATGACCAGCCAAGAGCAGTTTCACGCTTTGGCAATGACAGCCCGCAGTACCGTGAAACTTCTGCCAAAATGCTCGCTACCTGCCTGCACATGATGCAGGGTACCCCATACATTTATCAAGGAGAGGAGCTTGGCATGACTAACTATCCATTCCAAAACATGAAAGAATTCAGAGATATCGAAAGCTTTAACGCATATAACGAATGGTGTAAAAGCGGACATTTATCCCACGAAACTTTCTGGCCTTGCCTGACCTTTAAAAGCCGTGACAACGCCCGCACGCCAATGCAGTGGGATACTTCAAAACACGCAGGATTTACTGCTGCAACTCCTTGGATTGCTGTAAATCCAAATTACACACAAATCAATGCAAAAGCACAGACTGCCGACCAGAATTCCGTATTTCATTATTATAAAAAACTGATTACACTGCGCAAGCAGCATCCAATTATTGTATACGGCAGCTACGAACTTCTTTTAAAAGAAAGTGAACAGATCTTTGCTTACACTAGAACACTGGAACAGGAAAAATTGCTTGTTGTATGTAATTTTACAGATACAGCCGTTTCCTTCCAAATTCCAGAAGAATTTAAAAATGCAAAATGTCTGATTGCGAATACAGAACGTTCCTATCAAGATACTGATATTCAGTTAAAACCGTATGAAGCTTTTGTTTTATTAAAATAGGAATAAAATATAATGGTTTCAGCTTTGCACAATTAAATAATGGCAGAAATTTCCCGGCAGTTTATGGTCATATTTTTCTTTCCATAAAACTGCTGGGATTTCTTATTGTAATGCTTTATTTAGTCTTCCCTAAGTATCCTACTGGTACGCTGTGGCTGTTTCGACGGCGATGTGGGTACATCGACTGGAACTTTTAATCGTTCTATTTTTTAGAATATATCATATATTTATACAAATTGATTCGAAATGCAAAATATAACATAGTAATTTATTTATCCAAAGAGTTTGATAACATATTTATCCACAGCCATGCGTTCTCTGCAAAAGGTTATAAACAATGTTCCATAAGCTGTGCACATTAACTATAACTTTTCAAACTCTCTCCGTTATTTTTTGCAATGAGGTATCATGAAGCATTTTTTATCCTTTCCTAAATCTGTAAAAAGAAAATTTTCATCCTCGCTACTTTTCCCAATTTACGGGCTATGCGGACTGCTGCTTGTTATTGGATTTTATCGGCTGCATGATATTTCTGCACCTGCCAGTTCCGTTTCTTATGAAAATGTACAGGTAACCGATCCCAAACAGCAGGAAGCTGATTTTGAAGCTTATCTAAACAATCTTTTTCAGACACAAGTAACTTCAAATACATTAAATCTGCATTATACACTTGCAGATCCCTCTTCAGCAGATATCTCCAGTTATCCTGTTACATTTGGGGAGATCTCTTCAAAAAAGGAATCGGAACAGTTAGCTGCTCTGGAAAATATGAAGAACGAACTACATACCTTTCATCCATCTTCCATGTCGGTTTCTGCACAGCTTGCCTATGATGTTTTGGATGATTCTCTTACCCGAAGCTTAGAGCTGGCACCATTTCGCTATTACGAAGAGCTGCTTAGCTCAACCGGCGGCGTACAGTCCGAATATCCGATTTTACTTGCTGAATATGCCTTCCATTCCGTCAAGGACATCGAAGATTATTTAACGCTTCTGTCACAATATGATACTTTTTTCGAACAAATCTGTACATTTGAAAAAGAAAAGGCGAAAAAAGGGCTGTTTATGAATGAAACAGCAGTAAATAATGTGATCGAGCAATGCCGTGCTTTTGTTCCTGAAGACTCGAAAAACTCTTTTTGGGAAACAACCTTTCAGGAGCGTCTTAACCAGATAAAAACATTAAGTAAAAAAGAAAAACAAGCTTATATCAAGCAGAACCATGAACTGCTGCAAGAACATGTGTATCCAGCATATCATAACATGATTGCAGTATTAAAAGCATTAAAAAAAGAAGGCAAAAACAACCAGGGACTTTGTTACTTTAAAGATGGAAAAAAATACTATGAACTGCTTGTAAAATCCACGACTGGATCAGACCGTTCGATTCCCAATCTTCAGGAAATGGTTGAAAAACAACGAGATAAAAACCTTGCCGCTCTTACATTGGCAGCTTCGAAGCTGGAACAAAACACTTCGTCAAAAACACTGCCTTATCAGGCACCTGAAGATATGCTGGAACATTTAAAAAAGAAAATCAAGGCTGCATTTCCTGCCGCACCACAGGCAAATTACACGGTTAAAAATGTAAATGAAAAACTACAGGATTTTATGGCTCCTGCTTTTTATCTGACATCACCTATGGATCGCTTTACAGAAAACTGCATTTATGTCAATCCCGGAAATGATTACAATGAAATTGAATTATTTACAACATTGGCACATGAAGGCTATCCCGGACATTTATACCAGACAGTATATTCCTATTCCAAAGACCTTTTACCAATCCGCTATATCCTGTATCATGGCGGATATACAGAAGGTTGGGCAACATATGTAGAAATCCTTTCCTATCATTATGCCGGACTGGACGAAAACATGGCTGAAGCCTTAATGCTGAATCAGGACGCTACCTTAAGCCTATACGCAACCATAGACATGGGTGTTCACTATGACGGCTGGTCGCTGGCAGATACTGTCGACTTCCTAGGAGCATACGGCATCACCACTACATCCGTGATATCCAAAATATACCAGACAATAATAGAAAACCCAGCTAACTACTTAAAATACTATATTGGCTACCTTGAATTTTTATCCCTTAAAGAACAGGCAAAAAAATACTATGGTAACGACTATTCTGAGCTTATGTTTCATACAACCATACTCAATATGGGGTCAGCGCCATTTTATTTGTTAGAAAAATACTTTGTAAAGTACTATAGAGCGGCAAATTAATACATAATTAATTAGCGCAATTTCCATCCTTATACATGTTTAATTAAGTTATATTTTAATAATCAAGAAATCATTAGTAGTACGCAAGAGAGCAAATTAAAATCGCTCTGTTAAATTTAGCTTGTATGATACTTTTTACAAGAAAGGACGCCAAGAGAGAGAATTGACACCGCCAGGGTATGCCCATCCGCTTTCCCAGCGTCCCTCCCTGTAAACATCCCAAAAATCAATTCCATCCTCTCTGTAAATCAACACTCCTAATCCAGCAGCTCTCTATAAACATCCCTTTTCGAAACCCCTCTGTCTTTCGCCACCATCTTCATCGCATCTTTTCTACCAATTCCCTGAGCTTCATAATACGCCATATGCTCTTCCAAATCCATCATCATCCATGCTTTCCTGTTTTCCTTAACAATATCCTCATGAGATTTCCCTTCTATTACCAATACGTATTCGCCCCTCGGCTGCTGCTTTTGGTAATATGCAATCACCTCTTCCACAGAATGCCGCAGCACCTGCTCATGCATTTTTGTAAGCTCCCTGCACACAGATATTTTCCTTTCGCCTCCAAATACCTGTCGCAGCTCTTCCAGCGTATGAACGAGCCGATGTGGTGCTTCATACAGAATAATTGTCCTTGTTTCTTCTTTTAATTGATCCATTATTATTCCGCGCTCTTTTTTGTCACGCGGCAAAAATGCTTCAAACGCAAAACGCCGTGTAGAAAGCCCGGATACGGTTAATGCGGTGATGCAAGCGGCGGCACCAGGCAAAGATACGACTTCTATCCCTTCTTTGCAGCAAATCTGCACCAGATCTTCTCCAGGATCAGAGATGCCAGGTGTGCCTGCGTCTGTAATCAGAGCGATATTTTTCCCCTCACGCAGTATCTTCACAAGCTGATATGCTTTCTCAATTTTGTTAAATTCATGATAGCTAGTCAATGGAACTTTAATCTCGAAATAATTTAATAATTTCATCGAGTTTCTTGTATCTTCAGCCGCAATCAGATCTACTTCCCTCAGAGTGCGCAGTGCCCGCAGTGTAATATCTTCCAGATTGCCGATCGGTGTAGCGCACAGATACAGTTTTCCATACATATCAACCGCCCCTTTCTATCCTGTCTTTTTTATATTCATAATGTCATATTTACATCTAATATCCATATATTTCGTAGATCTCATCCGTATATTTTCCCTCTTCCTTGTATACGATAAGCGGCTTTTCTACCTTCAGCCTCGGTTTTCCTCCGCGCAGCCCTTCGATTAAAACCATATTCGGTTCCCGGTCAATATAAGGATGCACCAGCTTCATGCGCTTTGGTTCTATTCCATAAGCTGTCATTTTACACATAATTTCAGACAGACGAAACGGGCGGTGCACCATATAAAATCTGCCTTTGGGCGGCAGTAGTTTTGCGCTTTCTCTTAAAATATCATCCAATGTGCATAGCACTTCATGGCGTGCGATTGTTTTTGCATCGTCTGTATTTTGCAAGCCATGCTGCCCAATCATGTATGGCGGATTTGTTGTAATCACATCAAAAGAAGATGCTCCAAATATTTTGGAAGCATCTTTGATATCTCCAGTTACGATCTTAATTTTTGACTCCAAATGATTGAGCTGGACACTTCTGTCCGCCATATCCGCACTTTCCGGCTGAATCTCCAGTCCGGTAAAATGCTTCCCCTCTGTCTTTGCTTCCAGTAAAATCGGCAGAATCCCCGTGCCGGTTCCAAGGTCAAGCACGGTTTCTCCTTGTTTTACCTGTGCAAATCCTGACAGCAACACGGCGTCCATTCCAAAGCAAAACCGTTTCGGATCTTGGATAATGACATATGCGTTTCTTTGCAATTCGTCTATACGCTCGCCCTCACGCAGCTTATTTTGTATCATCTAACTTTGATTTTCCTTCCCGATCTTCTAATACCGACAATTTCTTAATCTCTTCAGCCGATACTTTTACCCTGTGCTTTTTCTGCTTAAATCTCAATTCGCTGACTTTATATTCACGCAGTTCTTTTTCTCCATTGACGTCTACCTTGACTTTGACTAACTGCCGCAAAACGCTGACACTTTGTACTTCTCCTCTTAGCCCGTCCTTTGTCGTTACATGCTCGTTGATCTCAGGCAAGGTGCTGTTTAAATATTCATACGTTTCCTGCTCATTTTTTAAACAACACATTAATCTTCCGCAGACACCCGATATCTTTGTTGGATTCAGTGAAAGATTCTGTTCTTTTGCCATTTTTATCGATACTGGGACAAATTCTGACAAATAGGAAGAACAACATAATTGTCTTCCGCAGATTCCAATACCGCCCAGTATTTTTGTCTCGTCACGCACTCCAATCTGACGCAGCTCAATCCTGGTGCGAAATACCGACGCCAAATCCTTTACCAGCTCACGAAAATCAATTCTTCCATCGGCTGTAAAATAAAATAACAATTTATTATTATCAAATGTATATTCAGCCTGCACCAGCTTCATTTCCAGTCCATGCTTTTCTATTTTTTCCAGGCATATTTTATAAGCATTTTCCTGCTTTTCTTTATTTTTCTGCTGCTGTTTTTCATCCTCATCCGTAGCAATCCGAATCACTGGTTTTAACGGCTGCGTAACTTTTTCATCCTCTACTTCCTTTGGAGGAATCATGACTACTCCAAATTCCACACCACGCGCTGTTTCTACAATTACGTGCGTTCCATTTTCCATGTCCTTATCAGCCGGGTCAAAATAATAGATCTTGCCTGCATTTCGGAATCTGACTCCTACGATTTTTGTCATACTGATAAATTCTCCTTCATTTTCAACAATAGTAATTCAATGACAATGTCAAAATTTACATTTGCATTTAACCGGATCTTCGCTTTATCCAGTGCGTCTAATATTTCCTGAATACCATGATAAGAGCTTTTGCTTGCCTGCTTTTTAATGTCATAGACTTCTTCTTTAAAGATCAGGCCATTAATGTCCATCGTTGCCTTGTACATCAACACATCGCGGTACCATACCATCATAATGTCAAAATAGTCGTTCATTGACATTTTGTATTCGCTGATCTGCTTGACTGCTTCTCCCATTTCGTATACTTCAATATCCCTGATTCGCTTCATCAACTGTACGGCTGAATGTTTTAGTTCATTAAAATGCTCAGATCCTGCAAGCTGCATCGCTTTTCCCACATTTCCCTGTGCAAAAGCTGTACAGACTTCCGCCTGGTAATCCGGTATGTGCATATGCTGCATCAGATGATTACGTACCTTTTCATTCGAAACAGGACGTAAATTTAACAATATGCAGCGTGACCGGATCGTAGGCAAAAACAGATCTGCATTTGTCGTCAGCAGCAAAATCACAGCATAAACCGGAGGTTCTTCGATTGTTTTAAGTAAAGCATTCTGCGCCTGCGGATTCATCTTCTCCGCTTCATCTATAATATAGATTTTATATGGGCTTGCATAGGGCTTTACCGAAATATCCTGATTGATCTGCTTTCTGATATCATCTACCGATATCGTATTAGGCTTTTCATGCGTAAGATAAATAATATCCGGCTGATTATGGCTGATTGCCTGTTTACAGAAATGACACTCCATACATCCTTCTATTCCCTTTTTTTCACACTGTAAGGCAATCGCAAACGCCTGCGCAAGCATCATCTTTCCAGCCAGATCCGGTGCGTTTAAAATATACGCATGTGATACTTTATCTTGTTGTATTGCATTCTGAAAATGTTCTATAATCTGTTCATGACCTATAATATCCTTAAATCCCGCCATCTTCCATCCCCTTCTTTTCTGCCAAGTCTTTTATCATCGAATGCTGCTTATTCCTTTCATACTTCTATATTAAGTAAAGATATCCAATAGAAGGCCCGTAATTTCACCGATCTTACTGAGAATTTTGATATGGTCTTTTTCTTCCTCGCATAATTCCTGCGCCAGCTCATCCAGATTATTGTCTACCAGCCGGATAATTCCATACACGCGATGCCTGCCTCTGCGGTCAAGAAAATTTTCCCTTGAAAACTTATGGGAACGATTCACGATCTCATTTAGAAAATCTTTAATCTGTCCGCGATATTTTTTCATATCCCGGATATCCATATGGCGTGCGATCAGTTCACCCTGCTTTGTAATATCCTTTAGCATCATTTCAAGCTGTTTTTGAAGATCAACATCCTCAATCGCGCTCGTTAATGCAAACTTAAATCCATTATCTGCATTTTCTACAGGAGCTGTGCCTTCCGCCGGCATCATTGCTGCTGTCTGATTTACTTTGATATCCATATTTTCCGCCTTATCATTTCCATTTTATTACGCATCACTGTTACTGTTTTACGACACCAATTTTCTGATGCTGCTTATCATTCATTCCCTGTATATGCAGCCCCATCTGCTGGCATTGCTCCAATACCTCGATCAGCTCTTTTAAAATCTTTTCCCCCGGAACAATCATAGGTATTCCAGGCGGATACAGATAAATATATTCTGCACATACTTTCCCTATACTGTCAGACAGTAAAGTTTCATCTATATTATAATAGGAAGCTTTAGAAATTTCCATTACTTTTTCTCTTTTTGCATATGCTTTTTCTAAAAAACCCACCGCACAGGACTCGGACACACTCTGTCCTAACTCCTGGTCAATCTCCAAAAGCGCGTGTGCCAGCCGGTCAAAACCTTTTTGTGTATCCATTATACTTGTCATTGCCAATACATAGTATGCTGCACACATTTCCATCTGCAAATGATATTTGTCCAACAGCAACTGATGAAGCTGCACACCATTGATCGGAGCATCCCCTGTCACAATCAAGATCTTAGACCGATCCACAGCAGGCACCTTATACTTTTCATAATCTTTTTCGGCAATCACATGCAGATGTTTTAGGTTTTCACACATCTTATAAAAAGAATCCAGCCTGTCTGCATACTGTTCAAATAGCTGCTTTCCCGAACGCTCCAGCATACCGACGCAGCGGTCAATGCCAGCCATCAATATGTAAGAAGGAGAACTGCTTTGAAAGATCCCAAGCATTTCCTCTATCTTTCTGCTGTCTACCCGCTCACTTGCGATATGCAAAGCCGCTGTCTGCGTAAAGCTTGGAAGTGTCTTATGCAGACTATGTATCACCACGTCTGCATGTTGCCTGACGGCTGATTCCGGGAAAAAACTGCTTAGAGAAAAATGTGCGCCATGCGCTTCATCTACAATACAATACGCCCCATACTTATGCGCAATTTCTGCAATTTTGGCAATATCAGATACAATACCGTCATACGTAGGAGATGTCAGAACAATCAGCCTGGCATTCCGGCAGTTTTGAAATGCATGTTCTACTTGCTCTGGATCAATCATCCCCTGGATACCGCATTCCAGCAGCTTTGGATAAACATATTCGGTCTGTAACCCGTATAATTTTACCGCGTGATAGACTGACTTATGGCAGTTTCTTGCTATAATAATATGTTCTCCCGGCTTTGTAAGCGCTCCTATCGCACTTAATATACCGCATGTACTTCCGTTTATTAAGTAATATGACTTTAAACTGTGATATAACTTTTTTAATCTTTCTTGGGATTTTAGCAATATTTCTTCTGCATGATGTAAGTTATCAAAACCCTCAATCTCTGTCAGATCAATCTTATAAGGATTGCAGAAATTCAGATCCGCACGTTTATGTCCTGGCATATGAAAGGGATAGTAATCTGTTCTGGCATACGCATCCAGTCTTTCGTACAATTCCCCATACGTTTCATATTGAAATTTTTGAAGTCCCATATATTCTTCCTGCTTTCTATTCAATGCATCTGCAAAGCTCCGGCATCCAGTCTCCCAGGTACACAACATTCATGCACATATGTTCCCAGACTACACCGAAAAAACGCTCGATGATTTCTATAACTTCATCCCATCCTGGCAGCTTTCGCTTTTGGCGGCGCAGATAAGCCTTCCATTTTTTCTCCATATACGGATAGTCCCGATAAGACAAAACCAGGTCAAACCTTTGCTTTTCTATTTTAATGTTTCGTTCTTTACAGCCCTCGTACAGGCTTTCCCACACCTTCCTGCCAGAGAGCATATCTCTTTTTAATATTTCATAAATATCCAGATAGCAGGACATTTCATTCAGCAGTTCCAGTTTATCCAATATTTCCAAAAACTTTTCCGTTACCACATATTCACTTGGATAACAGCATATTTTTATCTTGCGGCAGTTATTTGTAAATAACTGCATTTCTTTGATATAAGGCTGCAAATCTTCCCTTGCCAACGGCTCCAATTTCATTTTAACCGGCACCTGGATCGAAGACAGCTTTGCCTTCACGTCAATAAAAATAAATCCCTGCTCCATCCACACTTGATAATTCCAGTGAACTGCATTTTTTTTCAGATTACGAAACAGTTCGGCAAAAAACTGGCTAACATCTTCTTTTTTATAATGAAAGCTTTTAGAGTCCTGTATAAAAAAAGAAAGCGTCAAATCTACCTTTTTTCTGTACCTTTCCAGATTCAGTTTTAAACTGTCTTTGATCCAAAAATTAGATCTGCATTTTGATTCTGCAATTTTTTGCACGATTTCTTCCAATATTGCCGCAGCAAGCAGATTTTCATACCGGATCTCTAGCTCTGCGCTTCGCTGTCTGATCAAATTCTCATTCAAAAGCTGGTTTCCCATTATAACCACACTCCTATTTGATTGCGAATTTTTGACAATACCCTTCGTTCCTTTGCAAAAACCAGCAATTTTGCAATATCTTTTTCTTTATCAGAAAGAAACGCCCGCAGAGCTTTTTGCAGATCCTCACGTTCCATCCGATTTTCGTATTTTAAAACATCACAAATCAGACGCTCTTTACTGTAAATATGCATTTGAGAATTTCCAAAAGGAATTTTATCAACACCCAGTTTTAATACCTCTGGTTCAGTATAGTACGGCTGCACCAGCGGATAATCCATAAGAAAACGGGACTTGGAAGTGTTTTTATCAATCGCAATCGACCATTTAAACGGCTTATTTTTTAAATAACGATAACAGTACAACGCGCTTTCCATACTCAGCACACCGTCTGGAAACATCGCGGCAATAATATCTTCCTCACTTTTCTTCTGATAATTAATGGAATAATATCCTTTTTTCACTCTTTCAATCAGGCCACAGTCCACAAACGTCTGTATTCTTCGATAATCCATGCCCAACGTATACAACTGCGAAGCTTTCACAATGCCGCCGTTTTCTTCCATCAGCCTACGTATTTCATCCGCCTGTTTCTCCCGCCTTTTCTGTCTGGTTAAATGATTCTGTCTGTCTATATGTTCCTCACTCATCCTATTTTTTCCGCTCCATAATTATAATCTGAGTATTTGGTTACATTATATTCCTATTTCTTTCTATCTGTCAAATTTATTTTTTTCCAACTAACTCTTGCACAATCAGAGCTGTTATTATACTATAGTGTATATGATTGTTGGAAAAAGAAAGGAAACTTCGCTTATGCCATCCTCATATCCAAGCTCGTCGCACAAAAATCCGTCCCGGAAGTCCTGCGAACAGACTATTAAACGAATACTGACACGTGAATTTGAAGAATACGGAGAAAACCATCATTTTAAACAAGCATCCGATTTTATGATTTATTTTGAATCTCTGCATCCGTCATCTCCCGGTTTGACGAAACAAGTGCAGCGCGCTGTCAGTGCATTAAATCTGCCGCGTGATGAAAAAGGCTATTTTATGATAAATAAAACAGTCGAGGAATACAAAGCAGAGCAGGAGCTTTCTCAACTGCTTTCTGATTCCTGTCTTGTTAATTTACAGCTATGCACGCCCATCTTATTAAAAGCTGAAATATGGAAGCGCAGACATATTATGCATGTTATGAATTCTACGCCACAATTTCAGCCACTGTTTGAAACTATGACAGAAACGGACAACGGCATTTTAATTTATACAAAAGATCCAGAAAAATTACTTTCCTTTTTTTCTGAGTTTATCAAAGCGAAAGAATAAACCATTCTCTGGAATAATTAAATAATTATTTATTTTCTGATAACTTGTTGAATTATGAGAAAATTATATCTATATTTTCATATGTCCTAAATAATAAAAACGACAATAAATAAATATATTTATTGTCGTTTTTATTATATCAGACTTAAAATCCTGTACTTTTGCTGTCTTTTACAGCTTTTTACCATTTTAAATATCACTCTTTTAATTACCGCTTTCTCCATTTTCCGCGCTTTGTTCTTCTCGTGTCCCTGATAATTGTATACTGCCTGCGCGCACGCTTTCTGTTGCGGTAATTCGCCATCTTTTGCCGGATCAAATAGGACTTATCATACAAAACACGAAAAACTATAATCAGCACAATTCCTAAAATAATACCGCCTGCAATAATTAAGATTTGTGGTGACAGTTCCACCTTTATATTTGCAAACCAATTAGTAATACCTGAAACCACATCATTGATATCAAAGTTTTTGATATTCTCAAAAAACCCAGGCTTCTTTTGTTTGTTATCTGTGTTTGGATTTTCTTTTTTTTCTTCGCTATTTTCTTGTTCTTTGACTTTCGTTTCGTCATTATCTGCTTTCGATTCGGTCTTTCCTTTATTACTTTCTTCCAGGCTGTCTTTCCCAGCAATCGAATTCTGCTGCACATCCTCTTTTGGCGCCTCAGTTGTACGTGTCCGTACAATATTTGCAGTCCCAATCGGGCGTTTTCCATACGTATATATTAATTGCGCCAACACCTGATCCGGCAGATTTTTATAACTGATTTCCATACTTGCTTTGCTGAAATTTACTGTTTTAGGCAGTATAATCCGTGCCTGCGGATCAATTTGCGCGTATGGATCATTCGTATTGAGCGTATCATATTTTTGTTCTTCGTCATTGTCTTCCGATTCAAAACAGTCCGATACATTACATAGATTAAAATTTTCAAATCCGAAATCTAGCAATGCTCTGGACTCTTTCCAATACTGCGGAGAAGCACCGTTTAAAATTACGGCTACGAGCGTCATGCCGTCCTTTTGTGCATACGTAACCAGCGTATTGCCCGCAGCATTTGTATACCCGGTTTTTCCTCCCGTACAGTAATCATACAGATATGCCGCCGTATCCTTTGGGTACAGCATTTTATGATGATTTACCAAATATGTCGGATCGCTATGCTTATTGGTAGGAGGAATCGTATATCGCTTTGTACCGCAGATCAAGCGGAAGGTCTCATTTTCATATGCAGCTTTGGCAATTACAGCCATATCTTTCGCTGTCAAGTAGTGCTTTTCATCCGGCAGTCCATGCGGATTTTTAAAATGAGAAGATTCGCAGCCAAGAGATTTCGCTTTCTGATTCATTAATTTTACAAAATCTTCCATAGACCCGCTGATATGTTCTGCCACGGCATAAGCACATTCGTTCGCAGATTCAAGCATAACTGCATAGAGACATTGCTCCATAGTCATGACTTCGCCTACATCACGCGCAATGCCCGAACCACCTGTTTTATAAACAGCGTCCCTCGAAAAGGTCACTACTTCGTCCATTGAACTGTTTTCCACTGCAATAAGCGTAGTAAGGATCTTAGTGATACTTGCCGGATAATAAACCTTATTGATATTTTTCTTGTACAATATCGCCCCTGTATCTACGTCCATCAAGATTGCCGCCCCTGCCGTAATCTCTTCTGACAGTTTTGGCCAGTAATTTTTACTTTTGCTTTTCTTTGCCTGCACCATCGTGATTGGGGCAAGCATAGGAACCATAACAGATAAAAAAATCAATATCGTTAGTATTCTGTGCATTTTCACTCTTTTTTTCATGTTAACTTTTCCTATCTTTATTTATACTTTTGTACAGTTATTTTACAATCTTTCCATAATAGAAAAATAACCATTCTATTCTTATTATAGTGTGGATACAAGCGATAAGCAATACTTTTTTTTATTTTGCCAATACTTTTAATCAATGCTATAATAAAATATCTGATTAGAATATAAACGAAGGAGATTACTATGAGATTAAGAAATATTCCATCTGCTGACCAACAAATTGCCATAAATCCGTACTGTATCCAAGATCCTGCTTCTCACAGGGGAGTATGGAAGCATGTTTTTCAAAATACCCAGCCGCTGCATATCGAAATTGGAATGGGCAAAGGGCGTTTTATTCTACAGCTCGCGCAAACAAACCCAGACATTAATTATATCGGAATCGAACGATATACAAGCGTCCTGCTACGTGCGGTTCAAAAGCTTGAACGCATTCCCGCAGACGAGATTCCTTCCAATCTCCGCTTTATTTGTATGGATGCCGAACAGCTTTCCGAAGTATTTGCACCCAACGAAGTAAATAAAATCTACCTGAACTTTTCAGATCCGTGGCCAAAAAAACGCCATGCAAGGCGCAGGCTGACGTCTCAACAATTTTTACAGCGCTATGACCAGATTCTGACGCCAAATGGTACGATTGAGTTTAAAACCGACAATCAGCAGCTCTTTGCATTTTCTCTGAACGAGCTGCCTGCTGCAAACTGGACGCTAAATGCCTGCACTTACGACCTGCATAATGACAGTATCTTAAATAACGGCAATATTATGACTGAATATGAGGAAAAATTTTCTTCTCTCGGAAATCCCATTTATAAACTAATCGCCTCCCGTTCTGTGCCACATAGCTAACCAAATACTTTGCTTTTGGACACGCAGCAAAACTGTCTTTTGGCATATACTATTATAGCAAACTGTCCAGTACAGAGTTTTTTTACCTATCTGTCTGGGCAGTATATCAGTCAAAATTATTTCACAGATCAAGGAGGTAATTATGAATTTTTTTTCATTTAAGAAAAAAGCTATTCTTTTTTCTTATCATCATCCGGCAATCTTTAAAAGAATCACAACCTTTCGGTCTTCTTTTTTAGATTTAAAAAAACATCTGAAATAACATAAAAAAAGCACCGACCCCAAGTCTTACCACTTGAAACCGATACTTTAGTGCGCCACCAGGGGTTCGAACCCTGGACACCCTGATTAAGAGTCAGGTGCTCTGCCAGCTGAGCTAGTGGCGCATTTCCTTGTGTTCCCCTGAACACAAGAATTATTATATAACAGTATTCTAAAAAATGCAAGTACTTTTTTAAATTTTTTTTATTTTTTTTACTACATATTTGCGATCAATGCTGCAATCTCATCTGAGCTCATTACATAGCTCGGATCTGACAGATCAGGCAAATCTGTATTTTTTACAGGTTCTGGATCTGACAACAACTCTGTATTTGCAATCAAAGCTGCAATTTCATCCGAGCTCATAACTTGATTATTGCTCTGCGCCTTTTCCTCTGAGATAGGTACTTCCAAAATCTTATCAATATCCATATCTTCTACAGATTGTCCCAAATCCATATCGATATCCATAGCCATCATAAGCTTTTCTAATTCATCATCTTCCACACTTGCCTGTGCTTGGCTGGAAGAAGGCTCTGTAAAACTCTTTGCATCTGGCTGAAGAGACGATACCTCCAACGGTTCAGATTCTTCTGCAACAGTTTCCGGTTCTTCCAGAATTGGCTCATTCCCAAGATTCGCAATCATAGCTGCCAGCCTGTCCGGTGTAATTTCACGACTGTCATTTTTCGTCTCCGGTTCTGCTGCTGGTTTCACCTTTTCTGGTTCCGGCACACTTTTCGCCTGATCTGGCTTTTTCTTAGGCGCGGCAGGCTGCGTATTTGTCTGTAAGCGGTCAATCATTGCCTGCAATTCAGCTTCGGAAGATGCTGGCTTTGCATTAGATATCGTTTGCTGCGGCATAACCGACTCTATATTGTCAGCACCGTTATCTACCGACGCTAGATCTGGCTCCTGCGTCATTTGCGGCAGTTCAGCAACATCCAGTTCCGGCACTATGGAAGATAAATCTGGTTCTTCGATCGCTCCTAATTCCGGCATGGAAGACGAAATCCCTGCTTCGTCCATCGCGCTTATTTCTGGTGCAGCAGAAGACGTCTCTGCATCAACCGCATCCAACTCTGGCATGACAGAGGACAATTCTGCTTCTTCAATCGTACCCATCTCTGGCATTATCGGCGGTAATTCCTGCTCGCCTGTTTCTCCCAACTCTGGCATTTCTAACGAATTTACTGCTTCATCGATTGCTCCCAGTTCCGGCTTTGTATAGGATGAATCTGGATGTTCAATCGTCTCAATCTCCGAAATTGCAGGCGACAGCTCTGGCTCCTCGATCGCTCCTAATTCCGGCATCATCGAAGACAAATCCATTTCGTCTGCTGTTCCTAAATCAGGCATTACTGGAGGCAATTCAGATGGTTCAGCAGCATCCACCTCTGGCATGATTGGTGATAATTCTGGTTCTTCAACTGCTCCAAGTTCTGGCATGATTGGTGATAATTCTGGTTCTTCAACTGCTCCAAGTTCTGGCATGATTGGTGATAATTCTGGTTCTTCAACTGCTCCAAACTCTGGCATGATTGGTGATAATTCCGGCATTGCTTGTGACAATTCTGGATGTTCGACTGCGTCTCGTTCTGGCATTACTGACGACAGCTCCGGTTCTTCAATCGCTCCTAATTCCGGCATTATCGAAGACAAATCCATCTCGTCCGTTGTTTCCAAATCCGCCATCTCCGGCGGCACTTCAGATGGTTCAGCGGCATCTAATTCCGCTGAAAAACTCTCTTCACTATCGATCTGCATTAACAGTTTGTCTAAATCAGATTCAGAAGAATTTTCAAAAGAAGCATTTGGTTTCACATCGTGATCCAAAGAAAAATCTTCATCAATGTCTAATGGTTGAATATCTTCATGATCCTGTATTTGACTCTGTTGCTGCGGAACAAACATATGTTGAGATTTCATCGACGCCATTTTATCGGCTGATTCTAAAATTTCATTTCTAAGAGATGTTTCCAGTACTTTTAATCCATCTAAAATTTCCTGCTGTTTGTCAAGAACCTGTCTGTTGCCTTCTGTAAAAACTGCCTGATCCTGTTCGCTTAGACCCGTATTATTGCTTAATTTAGCAACATCATTTTGAATACTGTTGATTCTCTGCATCAGCCGGTCATTTGAAATCAGCAATGCATTGGTATTTTGTTTTCCACGGTTAATCTGCGCTTTTGCTAATGCTTTTTGTGCAGCGATCAATTCTTTGTAAGGAAGATCTGTCGGCTCACTCAGACTATCCATTTTCTGTTCCATTTTGTCAAAATACTTTCTGATCAATAAATAAGCAGCTTTTTCTGAACGATAAACATTATCAAATGCTTCATCCTGTCCCTTTGCATTTTCCTCCATCTGTTTTCGGATCAGCAACATTTCAGCACAAACTGAAGCAAGTAAAAAAACACCCAAAGATCCAATCACAACCATATTCGCCGGATCATTGATAATCTCATATATCTCGATAAGAAACAACGAAACTGCTAATAAAGAAACAAGTGTGATTTTCATCATTTGGCTGTTCTTCGTTCTCATTTTCTCTTTATTTTCCTGTGACATGACTCTGGACCCCTCTCAATTAAAATAATGCACCTAACTGGATTCGAACCAGCGGCCTACCGCTTAGGAGGCGGTCGCTCTATCCTGCTGAGCTATAGGTGCATATGATACAAATATAAATAAAGAAAGTGAACCTTTCATTGCATCCAAACGATTATTCCAAAAAGTTAATTTTCCCCTGCATCCAGATATTGCCTTTAAATCTTCTTCCAACATTCGGCACACCAACTAAATCTTTTGCATTGATACACAGGTCAAATATTAAGTCATTTGAATTAACTTTCATTAACAAAACATTTTCTTCTGTAAATTTATTCTGTGTCTCCTTTATTTCTAAGATTGTTCCCATAATGGAATATTGATCGCTTTCAATACCATAAGGCATAAAATAACTCTCTACAATACTGAAAATATCTTCTTTTTCCACACGCTTTGATATCATAGAATATAAATCAATATCTTCCAAAGTCAGGCTTTCAATCGCCTCTTCATCTCCATCACGCGCGGCTGCCATTAAATAATTATGATTTCTTTTGTTCTTTTCTGTATTTCGAATCTGCTCTTCATTTTTACCAATCGGCAAAATAATTTTACCATTTAAAGCAAGTGCAGACAAAGAAGTAGTTACGTTTTGAAAATGTGGCTCGCAGTTTACTTTCTGATTTAAGTAGTCAGCTACATTTTGCAGATAAAATATAAGCGTAACTCCAAGTCTCATTTCATCACAAATCCCAGCATAAGATTCGTTGCCAACATGCCGTTCAATTTCAATCTGCTCATTTGTAGAAATATCCCTGCCTATAAAAATCGGATAGTAATATTCCATTGAAAATTTGTTATCTTCCTCATACTGTCCGCAAACTGTAATTCCAAAACTTTCATGAAACATTTTCGTCATCTCTACAAATTCGCTACCATCTGAGTCAATTGCAATTTTCTCTACATCTGAATGCCCGATAATTTCTTTTATCAATTTATCCAACTGTTTTTTAGTCTTGAGTTCACTAAAACCAATAGTCCTCAGAAAGCGATGCATCTTGACATTTCCTCCCCTCTTCGCTTGTCTTCTATTATATAATACTTTTTGATTTTTTGCAATATTTTACTTATAATTTAATGCCATATCTAAGGCTTCTTTTTCTTCCGAAGCCAATACAATAATTGACTTACCCGCAATAATTTCTTTTATATAAGTATAGCAGCCTTCTCTGCTGTGCATTGCGTTAATTACAAACCCATCGTCTTTTTCATTCAGCAATGCAAGAGAAAAGCTCAGCTTTCCGCCCATTTCATTAAAAGCATCGTATTTTACCAAGCCGATCTTTTGAAAAGTCACATTCATCTGGCTTTCCAGCTTTTCAATCTTATTTTTGTTTGTATAATGAGATTCTACTAAATCATCCAACTGTTCCAATCTCTCAACGATTTTTTCTTCCAGAGATTTTGCATCGGTATCACCCATAAATTTTTTATATTTTTTCTTTAATTTACCAATCATACACATGTTGATAATAAGAAGTAATAGTAATAAAACTACGGCACCTGCAAGCCCCAAGACAATATATTCCAGATCTATGCCAAGGTAGTCACTGATACTCATTTTTTACCCTCCTGTTTTCTTTGTCCCGTTCTATTTTAAAACAACATACGAAAATAGTCAATCATATTAATCTCTATAAGATATTAATAAATGGTTTTCCTATAAATATTCTCAATAAGATACAAAATACAATACTTTCGCTACAGTGATCTTTTATTACTTTTTTAATGATTGGAGCATTTCGAACAAGTGTTCAAATTGTTCCGCGTCATAGTACTCTATCTCAATTTTCCCTTTATTTTTATCTTTATAATTTATAATCACCTTTGTTCCTAAAACCTGTTTCATTTTTTCCTCTATATCGTGATACACGACTTTCAATCGCTTCAATTCTTCATCGTCTTCTTTTTGTTTCTCTGGACTGTCCGGCTCACCCTTTAGGATCTTCTTTACAAGCTTTTCCGTCTCTCTGACACTTAATTTTTCATCAAATATTTTTTGAGCTGCCATAAACTGAACTTCCTCGTCTTCTAGTGCCAGCAACGCCCTTGCATGTCCAGTGGTCAGCATTTCATCAATAATCATTTGCTGTACTTTTACATTTAATTTTAAAAGGCGCATAGAATTTGTTACGGTTGTTCTGGATTTTGAAACACGCTCTGCTACTTCATCCTGCTTTAAATGAAATTCTGTCAGCAATCGCTTATATGCAATCGCTTCTTCAATCGGATTCAAATCTTCCCTCTGAATATTTTCAATCAAAGAGATTTCAACCATTTCCTGAGGAGTCAGTTTTTTTACAATCACCGGTATCTCTTTTACACCAGCCAGTTTCGCTGCCCTCCACCTGCGTTCCCCCGCTATAATCTCATAATATGTATCCCGATCCTGTACAATTAATGGCTGTAATACTCCAAATTGTTTGATAGATTCAGATAATTCCAAAAGTGCGTCTTCATCAAAGTTTTTTCTCGGCTGTTCTTTATTTGGCTCCACCTTATTGATGTTCACCATTAATTCTTCTTTTTTCTCTTCTTCGATTGTTTCCGTAACTCCCACTTTATCCGGGATCAAAGAATCTAATCCTTTTCCCAGCCCTTTTCCCAGACCACTCTTTTTTACAGGCATTTTACAAATCCTTTCTATTGATTATTTCCTTTGCCAGCAGTCGATAACTTTCAGCGCCGGCAGATCGTTTATCATATAGATTGATCGGCAGTCCATGACTAGGTGCCTCTGCTAATTTCACATTTCTTGGAATGATCGTCTTATAGATCGTTGTATTGAGATTTTCTTTTACATTTTCCACAACCTGCATGGATAAATTCGTTCTTGCATCATACATCGTGAATACAACCCCTTCAATAATCAACCGCGGATTCAATCGCTGCTGCACGAGGTCGATTGTATGTATTAACTGACTCAGTCCTTCCAATGCATAATACTCACACTGAATCGGAACAAGAATGGAATTAGCCGTCGTCATCGCATTTACGGTCAGCATATTCAAAGCAGGCGGGCAATCAATGATTACAAAATCAAAATCATCTCTAATATAATCTATGGCATTTTTCAATAAATATTCTTTATCATTCACACCTAACAGTTCAATTTCTGCACCTGACAGATTCACATTTGACGGAATAATCTTCAGCCCATCCACTTGTGTAGGATAAATACTAGACTTCACTGAACATTCATCCAGGAGCAATTCATAAACCGTATTCTCTAATTCACTTTTCTCTAAACCAATCCCACTGGTCGTATTCCCCTGTGGATCAAGGTCAATGGTCAATATCCTTTTACCCAATTCTGCAAGACAAGATGATAAATTAATTGCGGTAGTTGTCTTGCCTACTCCGCCCTTCTGATTTGCTATAGCAATGATTCTTCCCATTACTTTTCCTTTCTGAATCGCAATACTAGCAGATTATTTACCATCTGTAAATATTCCAGCCGCTTTCTTCTCAATATTTTCTATTATATCACCATAGCATTTTATTTTCTATAGATTTTGTAAAAAATCTTACTTTTAGCACTTTATACTATGTTTGGCTTTATTCGTATTCTTTATCTATAAAAAACAGCAAATTAAGTGTTTTTGATATAATTTGTGGTTGTCGTATTATTTTTCAGAGTGTAATTAAAATGTAATGTTTCACGTGAAACATAATCTGAATTTCCATAAATTTAATTTGTAAAGTTATAAATGTATGATACTGACAAAAATGTTTCACGTGAAACATTTTCATAGATTAATTTCTCACTGTTTATTACTACTCAAATTTGTTTATAAGGCTTTGATAATAATTAGATTATGTGAATTTTTTAACATAGAGGGACGCCAGGAGAGGAAATTGGAACATCCTGGCTGATTTTCTATTGTTCACAATAAACAATGCCTAATTAGAAATTTTTAATGGTTTCTTGGAGTTAGCATCCCTTTTTAAATATTTTTGACAGATGTATTTTATGATTTGTGGGAAATTTGAGTCAATATTTAGTTGAATAATGGGCTATACTCTATGAGGTTATCAAACATATTACATAAAGATAGGAATACGAATGGTAATATTTTTTAAGACAGGTTTTGACTCTTCAAAAAAATATTATTTCTTATTATTTTATATTAACACGCAATTTAAAATTTTTAATACTGGAAATTGTGTGTAGATGAACTATTTTTGATACGAACGTAAAAAAAAATTATATTTATGAAAATATTACTTTTTTCTTTTTAAAATGTTTCACGTGAAACATTTTCTGATCCAAAGAATATCATAAAAAAATAATTATAACAAAAAAATACTTACTTAATTTTTACCAAATTCATTTAACTCCAATAAAGCAGACATAAATTATAACTTATATATTATCATTTCAACTTTTGTTCTTCTTTGATTCACTTTATTCTTTGCAACATATTGGTACATGGGATTAAAATGCGTATTATAAGTAGATAGAAAGACAGCTAAAAACTTCAAAAGTAAAAATATATAAAACTGCCGTAAAAATTGTTTAACAAAACAAACTCCTTCGTAAACATTTTTAAAGATAATATCATGTTCTTCTTAGCAGAAAACATATTATTTATATCTATTAAATAATTTTCTATTTTACTCTTCACTTACTGTATCTCAGCACTATCACTAATCGTCTTTATTTCTATTATTTATTCCACCTCTTCTACATTCACTCTATAATTTCCATTTATTAACGCTACTATTTTATTATTGTTACTTTCCTATCATTTCTCTATTTCTTATTGTTTATTTTATATACTTCACTCATTATCCTAAATCTTATTTTATATTCTATTCATGATCCTATTCATTATCTCTTAATTTCTCTATTATATATTATAAATTCCTTAATCTATATTAGTTTTATAATTTTATTAAAATTGATTTATACTTGCATATTTTAATCATTACAAACCCATAACTTCTACAATTCATTTGCTTATTATTATTTAACTCAACTTGTTTTCTTTATGCAAATATATTGTCTCTAATTCAATTTTATTATTTTGGTTTTCAATTTATTGCCTTTTCAATTTACAGTCCTTTCCATTGAATCTTTTCTTTATCATCTTTGTTATCTTTTTTTCTTGTTAAACACTTTATCTATTTATTATTTTTACTATTTAAAGTTTTATATACCATCAATATGAATGTGCATATTCTTTCACACTATTTCTTTTTATTGATTCTACCACGATACTGATTCCTCTCATTCTAAGATAGTATATCAAAAATACTTTCTATCAGCATTCTATCATTTATAGGTGATTGATTCCTAAAGAAAGCGCATATCATTCTTAATTTACCACCATTTTTATAAAAAGCTATCTTCTATAAGTATTCTGCTACTTTACTATCCGATCAGAAATCAAACAATAGTCTGGTTCACACCAATAGAAGGTAAAAGTTTAGTTTTTGTCCATATGTATCAACAACCTATATTTAACAATCCCTATAAATATATACTATTACTTCTTCTACTTATATTCATTGCATAATCGAATGCAAACGACGCTAGTTACTGTTTTCACTATTAGACTGAAGTAAACTATCATAAAACTTAGATAAGAAAAATAAAAGATACGATTTACAAATAATCAAATTAATGATAATATATACAAGGAATTTTATAAATAAAATAATAAATAGACTAAAAAACATAATAATCTATTTTATCACCTTATCTTTTATCTATTTTGCCCTATTTCATTTCGTTCATTATTACATTACCAAATTTCCTTTCATATAAATACTTATCTTCTTTTCTATTCATTGCTTTTCTTCTTGCAAAATTCTCATTCCCCACTCTTATTTCCAAATCCATTTATTATTATCACAGCAAACATACCCAACTATAAGCCATAACACAATCACAGCTATTTTATGTCAAAAATTACAATATCAAACTTGTTTTCTCAACACTTATGAAAAACAGCCAGGAGAGAAGATTGGTACGCTTTGGCTGCGGCTTTGGAAGAATATTTAGAAGCACTTAGCATTCTGCAAAACAACCAGGGGCGCAGCCAAGCGGCACCGATAGCTACCGGCGGTCAGCCGGAAGCGGACAAGGTGCCGCGACCGGACACAGCCACAACGTACCAGCAGAATGCATAGTGCTTCTTAATATTCTGGAACTGACGCAGCCAAAGCGTACCAATCCTCTCTCCTAGAGCGTGTTTGAAAAATGCTTTCTGTGAGATGTGCTTCACAGTTTGTGGTGAATTTATCCCAAATTTAGGAGTCATAGCGGGCTATGTTGACTAAATTTGGGATAAATT